>CAVVQH010000008.1:0-411851 GCA_963750345.1 uncultured Actinomycetota bacterium
TGGAAACGAGGATGGAGTCATGCCGAAGGAACAGTCGCCTGGGAAGCCGACGACGCGGCGGTACAGCCCGGAGGAGAAGGCCGCCGCGGTGCGGATGGTCCGGGCGTTGCGGGCCGAGCTGGGGACCGAGCACGGGACGGTGCAGCGGGTCGCCGCCAGCTGGGGTACGGGATCGAGTCGGTGCGGTCGTGGGTCCGCCAGGCCGATATCGACGACGGTCACGCGCCCGGGGTGAGCACCGCCGAGGCGGCGCGGGTCAAGGAGCTCGAGCAGGAGAACCGAGAACTGCAAGCGGGCCAACGAGATCCTGAAGCGGGCGGCGTCTTTCTTCGGGGCGGAGCTCGACCGCCAACACAAGAAATAGTCGCGTTCATCGACGCCAACCGCGACGACGTCGTCGAGGGCGCAGGCTCGGGGTCGAGCGCATCTGCAGCGTGCTGCAGGTGGCTCCGAGCAGCTACTACGCCGCCAAGACCCGACCGCCGTCGGCGCGGGCCCGCGCGATGCGGTGTGGGCCCGGCGCTGCGGCAGCTGTGGGAGGACAACTACCGGGTCTACGGGGCCCGCAAGCTGTGGAAGGCCGCCCGGCGGGCCGGCCACGACGTCGGCCGTGACCAGGTCGCCCGGCTGATGCGCGCCGCGGGATCGAAGGCGTGCGGCGGACCAAGCGGGTCCGCACCACCCGGCCGGACCCGGGCGCCGCTCGGCACCCGGACCTGGTCGAGCGGGACTTCACCGCGACCGGGCCGAACCAACTGTGGGTCACCGACCTGACCTACGTGCCGACCTGGGCCGGCGTCGCCTACGTCTGCTTCATCATCGACGCCTACTCCCGGATGATCGTGGGCTGGCGGGTCGCGGCGCACATGCGCACCGACGATGGTGCTCGACGCGATCGAGATGGCCCGCTGGTCACGCGGCACCCGCCTGCACGGGGCTGCGCTGCCACCGCGATGCGGGGTCGCAATTCACCTCGATCCGCTACGGCGAACGGCTCGCCGAGATCGGTGCAGTGCCCTCGATCGGGACCGTCGGCGACTAGCTACGACAACGCCCTGGCCGAGACCGTGAACGGCTACTACAAGGCCGAACTGATCCGCGGCCCCGCCCGCACTGGCCCTGGAGGACCGTCGAGGACGTCGAGCTCGCCACCCTCGGCTGGGTGCACTGGCACAACACACGCACGCCTGCACGGCTACCTCGGCGACATCCCGCCAGCAGAGTTCGAGAAGACGTTCTACGCTGCCACAACGGACCGACCAGACCCTGGTCGAAATCCAATAGCCCGAGCCTCCATCAGACCCAGGGCGATTCAGACACAGACAATCTCGTTGCCAGACTAGAAGTGGTTTACGAGCACCACCCAGCATCGTCCAGCTGTCGTTTCGACCTCGAGTGGCTGCCCGGCGTTCCGGCCGACGAGATGGTTCACGAGTTGAAAGAGTCGATGGTCAGGGCCGATTACGGCGAGGCCGCACAGGCGCTTGATGCCAAGTACATGTTTGAGCGCTTCGGCAGGGGCGTCAGTGATGCCATCGCGGGAAAGCGCGCTCTCCCCGATGCCTGGCTGAAAAGCTGTGGCGCGCTGGACGAACTCGTCGGGCTGGACCTAGCGATCACGAGCCTTGGCGTTGCTGCTCGTGGGCATGGGCTCGCCTTCAAAGCGAGTGACTTCCCCCAGCGACCGCCGCCGGCCATGTCCGCGGAACAGCGGGCCTCCCGGGAGCCATACAAGTTGCCGACGCCTCCCGCGCCAGCGGGCATCGATCCGGCGCACTGGGCCGTGGCGATCGCTCGTGCGGCGGAACACCATCCGCCGGCGCGGAGGTCAGGGATGGCGTCCCTGCCGGCCACTGGGTTCCCTGTGACCTCGGTGAACACACCGGTCAGCAGGGACTAGGCACGACGTGCCGGCCCCCGCGACCTCCACGCGAAGGCGAGGACGTGGTTTTCATGCAAGGGTTTGGACGACGCGGGGGAGCGACTGACTCCTTGGTCTTCCAGCAGGCGAGCGAAAGCCGAAGCGGAGAGGCTTATGTGCCGCAGGTCGTGTCTCTGTTCTCCAGCCCGTCGGGATGCCGGGGGACGCCCAGGACTTCTGGTCGGTCCGCAAATAGTCCGCAAGAAGCCCAGCCGAGACCGACGATCGGCCGGCGACTCCCAACGAGCCCAAAGACGCGTTTCCGCAGGTCAGACCGTGTTCTCCGACCTCAACCAACGATGACCAACTACAGCCGAAACCCCGCCTGATCGTTCCGCTTCAACGTGTAGGGCTTCGGGATCTGCTCGACCGCAACCGCGGGCGTGCCGGCCTGGCGCTGGGCTGGCCCGCTTGAGCTAAGGACTACGTGAAGCGTTTCTCATTGTTGATGTGAGGGACCAAACAACCAAAATGAGAAACGTGCCAGCCGCTAGCCCGTACACCAGCCCCGAGCAGCAGGCAGACCTCGAACGCTTGGGCGCCCGGCTGCGCGAACGCCGAAAGGCCCTCGGTGTCACGGCAGTCGCCTGTTCCGAAGCTGCTGGCGTCTCGCGGGTCACCCTGCACAGGATCGAGGCAGGCAACCCCTCGGTCACGATCGGCGCCTACGTCAACGTGGCAGCCGCTCTCGGACTTCACCTCGTCGTCCCGATCCTGGACGCGCCAGCAGCGGAAGCGACGACGATCACTGTCGGCGACTACCCCGGCCTGCGCACGCTGGCCTGGCAGACCGACGCCGGCACCACCATCACCGAGACAGAGGCACTCAACCTGTACGAACGCGGTTGGCGACACCTCGACCATGAGGCGCTGACCGATCACGAAAAGGCGTTTCATCCAGCACCTGGCTGACACGTACAGCAACGGGAGGCTGCTTGTTCAGGCGGCGGCACCACCAACAGGTGGCTGAGGTGCTGTCGACGCTCGACGCACCGCTCCTGGCCGAGCACAACTGCTGGTTCGGAGGTGGCACCGCGATCGTCCTCGCCAACGGTGAGTTCCGCGAATCGGTCGACGTCGACTTCCCGAGCCGTGGGCGCGAGGACAGCGGGCACGGGTCACACCCTCGCCGACACCTTGCCCACGAAGTCCTCGAGGTTCCTGCGGAGGCGGGCGACCCGGTCCTCGACGCCCAGGGTCTCCGGGACGCTCGCGCCCCCCGCGTGCTGCGTGCCGCGGACGAACGACGAGCAGGCCAGGTCCGAGCAGATCCACGTGCCGACGGTGTTGCCGTTCTGGCCCGCCCTCCCCGCCCGGGGGGCGACCATCAGCGTGACCCCGCCGGCGCGCGTGGTGATGCACAGCGAGCACATGCTCGTGCGACCGGCGCCGACCGCCGCGTGCGGCGCCCGCAGCACGATGCCCCGGACCGCGCCGCCGACCTCGGCGACGATGCAGGCGCGGGCGGGCGACTGCGGGTCGCGCCAGCCGAGGTAGTCCAGCTCGGACCACGGCAGCTCGTCGAGCTCGTGCGGCAGCGACATCCGGGTGGCCTCGCCCTTGCTGCAGTTCACGAAGCACGCGCGGATCTCGCGCTGGGTCAGAGGCGTCACACGGACCAGGGTAGGTTGCCTATAGAGTGTAGGCAAATGACTACGTCCTGTAGGAGATCGCCGTGGCCCGCATCGGACTGACTCCGGAGCGGCTCGTGCTCGCCGGTGCCGACCTGGCCGACCGGGAGGGGTTCGAGACGGTCACGATGGCGGGCCTCGCCCGTCGCTTCGGCGTGCGGACGGCCAGCCTGTACGCGCACGTGGACAGCACCGACGACCTGCGGGCCCGCATCGCCGTCGTGGCGCTGGACGAGCTGGCCGACCGGGCCGCCGCAGCCCTGGCCGGACGGTCCGGCCGCGACGCTCTCCGCGCCTTCGCCGACGCCTACCGCGACTACGCCGGCGAGCACCCCGGGCGGTACGCGGCCACCCGTCACCGGCTGCCGCCGCACGCCGTCGAGGCCGGCCGGGCGCACGCCGAGCTGTCCTACGCCGTCCTGCGGGGCTACGGCCACGAGGGTCTCGACGCCACGCACGCCGTACGCCTCATCGGCAGCGTCCTGCACGGGTTCATCGACCTGGAGCTCAGTGGCGGCTTCGAGCACAGCGAGCCCTCGGGTGGGGAGAGCTGGTCCCGGATCATCGACGGGCTCGACCTCCTGCTCCGCCGCTGGGCCACCTGACCTCGTGCGGGCGTCCGGTCCGCCAGCGCCTGCTAGCGTCCGGGGACCATGGACGGTGTCGACGACCTGGGCCTCGCGTTCGACGTCTCGGACCGAGCAGCCCGGCTGGCCCTGGAGCACTTCGAGGCGGGCGTCACGGCCACCCTCAAGGACGACGGCACGCCGGTCACCGAGGCCGACCGGGCGGTGGAGCACCTGGTCCGCGACGCCCTGACGCGGGCCCGGCCCGACGACGCGCTGCTGGGTGAGGAGCTGGGGGAGGAGCAGGGTGACGAGCTGGGGGAGCGGGGCACCTCCGCACGCGTGTGGATCATCGACCCGATCGACGGCACGTCGTTCTTCAGCCGGCGGGACCCGAACTGGCGGGTGCACCTCGCCCTCGCCGTCGGTGACGTCCTGGAGCTCGCTGTCGTGACCGCTCCGGCGCTCGGGCGGTGCTGGTGGGCGACCCGTGGTGGTGGGGCCTTCGAGGCCGCCTGGCCGAGGCGTGACGGTGGGGCGGCGCGGCTCGCGGTGAGCACGACCTCGGCCCTGGCCGCCGCGGTGGTGGACGCGGCCGGCGACGCCTCGCGCGCTCGGCTGCCGTCGGAGGCCGCGCGGGCAGCGGCCAGTCCCCTCGGGCTCGTCGAGCTCGTCCGCGGGGAGGTCGACGCGTTCCTGGCCGAGGGCTTCCACGTCTGGGACCACGCTCCGTGGGTCCTGCTGGTCGAGGAGGCGGGCGGACGCTTCACCGACCGCACCGGCGGGCACGCCGCCGACCGGGGCGGTGGCCTCTACTCCAACGCGCACCTGCACGAGCAGCTGCTCGACCGGTTGGACTACCCCGGCGGCTCGACGGTCGACGGGCTCAGCCCTCGCGGGCCTGCCGTGGGCGACCCGCCGCCGCGGTGAGGGCGAGATGGTCGGAGACGAGGAGAGCGGCCCCGACGGCGCCGGCCAGGTCGCCCAGCTCCCCGGCCACGACCGGGGTGGGGTCGTAGCAGCCGTGGATGGTGTCCAGGCGCTCGCTCAGGTACCCGGCGTACGAGGCGAGGTAGCGGGAGCCGCCACCACCCAGGACGACCCGGGCGGGCCCGAAGAGCGTGAGCAGGTCCGCGATGCCGTCGGCGACGGCCCGACCGTACTGCTCGAAGAGCGCTGCGGCCGCCCTGTCGCCGGCCTCCGCCGCGTCCGCGGCTTCGTCCAGGGAGAGCCCCAGGTCGTGTGACGCGCGCTCGAGCGCCGCTCGCGACGCGACCTGCTCCCAGCAGGCCGACCGGCCGCAGTAGCAGGGCGCGCCCGCGGCCACCGAACGGTGGCCGGCCTCGGGGTGCGTCCCGGCCCGGGTGCGGTGCGGCGTCCCGTGGTCCAGCAGGGCCACCCCGACCCCGGTGCCGAGCGTGACCATCAGGACGCTGGCCGCTCCTCGACCCGCCCCGGCCAGCGCCTCGCCCCGGGCCGCGGTGAGCGCGTCGTTCTCGACGACGACGGGCAGGGTGAGCGCGGAGCCGAGGAGGGCGCGCAGGTCCACGCCGGTGTACGCCGGCAGGGTGGCGGGGTTGCGGATCACCCCCTCGGTGTCCACCGGGCCGGACACCCCGAGACCGATGCCGAGGGTCGTCGAGGGGTCCACGAGCCGACCGAGCTCCGCCGCGAGGTCCCCGGGCACACGGCTGGGGTCCTCGGTCGTCACGACGGACCGTCGGGCGAGCACCTGACCACGCGCGTCGGTGCGCACGATCCGTGTCCCCGTGCCTCCGAGGTCGACGCCGAGGAACGTGGGTCCGGGTCCGGTCACAGCGACCGTGTCACCTTGCTGCCGTAGAGGAAGTCGCCGGGCACCACGTCGTTGGCGCGGGCGAGGCTCACGGCGACCTGCTGGGCGACCACCGCTCCGCACGCCAGGGTGCCCAGAGGGCTGGAGGTCGGGACGTGGATCCGGTGGACACCGGGCAGGCCGGGGCCACCGACGGAGTACACCGTCGACCCGCTGGCCACCAGGTCGCGGGTCAGCGCCGGCAGCGTCCGGTCACCTTCCGGTGCCCCGGCGTCGTAGAGGAAGGCGGTGAGCCCCGGCCCGGCCAGCTCGTAGGGCCCGTGACGGAACTCGCCGCCGACGTACCCCTCCATCGGCACCTTCGCGCTCTCCTTGGTGATGAGGCCCGCGTACAGAGCCGTGGTGGAGGAGTCACCCTTGCCGACCGCGACCACGCGCGGCGACGTGTTGGCGAGCGCCTGGTCCCCGACGCCGATGGTCTCGAGCGACGCGAGGACGCGAGCGACGTCGTCCACCACCGAGGCGAGGTCCAGGGCGGTGTCGTCACCGAGGAACGCCCGGACCAGACGGTGGTGCACGACCAGGCTGTTGAGGTAGCTCTTCGTGCTGACGGTGGCCTCGGTGCCGCTGCGCAGCGGCACGAACGCGTCGGCACGTCGAGCCAGGGGACTGTCCTCGTCAGCGGCGACGCCGAGCACCGCGCCCACCCGGGCCTCGCCGGACTCGGCTCGGTCCAGGAGCTCCACCATCTCGCCGCTCGCACCGGACTGGGAGGTCGCGAGGACGAGCGTGTCCGCGGTGAGCAGGCCGGGGCTCTCGAGCAGGTCTGCGGTGTCCACGGCCCAGGCGGCGATCCCGGCCGCCACGAGCGCGCGCCAGGTGGGGAGGGCCGCGTAGTGCGAGCTGCCCATGCCGGTGAGGACGACCCGCTCCCACCGGCGTGCCGCCAACGCCGTGGCCGCGGCCCCGATCCCGTCGGCCCTGCAGCTCGAGCAGTGCAGCCGGTTGGTCGTGCATGTCCTGCTCGAAGGGGGTCCTGAGGGTGGTCATCGTCCATCCCGGCTCGTCGTGGGTGCGGGAACGTCGGTGGCGACCGTGCGCACCGGTACGCCGGCCAGTCCCGCGGCGATGCGAGCACCGATCATGGCGGTGGGCAGGTTGATGTTGCCGCGGGTGATGGCCGGCATGACCGATGCGTCGGCGACGTGCAGGCCCTGGACGCCGTGCACCTCGCCGCGGTGGTCGACGACCGCCGCGGGGTCCGAGGACGGCCCCATCTTGCAGGTCCCGGCCGGGTGGCAGTAGCTGGCGATGTCGTCCAACGGGTCGAGCCCGCGGTCGACGGCGTCACCGAGATGGCGAGCGAGGACAGGCTGCTGGGTCAGCTTCCTCAGCAGGTCGAGTGCTTCGCGCAGGACGGCGACGTCGTGGCCCTCGGGGTCGCTGCCATAGGCGTGGTCGATGACCGGCCGGGTGCAGTCCAGGTCCGGTCCGAGCGTGACGGTCCCCTCCGACCGGGCGCGCATCGCGCCGCCGTACAGGCTGATGGGAGGCAGGCCCGGGTGCCCGCTGTTGGAGCCGGCCACCATGAAGACGTGCACGTCGTAGGGCCCGTCGGCGCAGAGAGTCGACCGCATCCGGCCGAGGCTCTGCTCGTCCGGTCCCCACGCCATCGCGGCGAGCTGGCCGGGCAGCTCGGGCGTGCCGGCGAAGTCCAGCGCCACGCAGGCGTGGTCCAGCAGGTGCCGGCCCACCCCGGGCACGTCGGCCCGGAGGGTGATGCCGAGGCGGGCCAGCTCGTCGGCAGGGCCGATACCGGAGGCGAGCAGGAGCGCCGGTGAGTGGTAGGCACCCGCGGCGACCACCACCCGGTCGGCGCGCACCTCGTGCTCGGTGCCCCCGCGCACGACGGTCACGCCGAGGACGCGGCCGTCCCTGACGAGTACCCGGGTGACGGGCGAGTCACCCGCGATCGTGAGGTGCTGCAGGTGCCGGACCGGGTCGAGGAACGCGAAGGAGGCGTTCCACCGGACCCCGTCGACGATGTTGACCGGCATGGGCCCGATGCCCTCGGCGGCCTCGATGGCGTCGAGGTCGTCGGCGAAGGGCAGCCCGACCTCCAACCCGGCGTCCACGAAAGCCTTCTGCGGCGGGGTGAGGTCGTCGTAGCGGTATCGGCTGACCCGGAAGCGCCCGTGCACCCACTCCAGCAGAGGCAGGACCTCCTGGGCGCCCCAGCCGGGGTTGCCCTGAGCCGCCCACTCGTCGTAGTCGTCCCGTGCGCTGATGGAGGCGGTGCACCCGTTGTGGGCGGTGCAGCCGCCGACGATGCGGGCACGCGGAGTGTCGACGGTGCGACCGGCGCTCCCGCCTGCAGGAGCGAGGTGGAAGTCGTGCGAGGTGGGGATGGCCAGGGCGTCGAGCATGTCCTGGGGCCAGCGCCCGGAGTCGCGCGGACCGTAGTCGGGGCCCGCGTCGAGCAGCAGCACCTGCTCCTCGGAGTGCCGGGCCAGGGTGGCGGCGAACGCCGCTCCTCCTGCACCGGCACCGACGACCACCGTGTCGACTCGGTCCGGGAGGACCGGCCCGGCGGCTCCGACCGGTCCCGGCTGCACGGCGCTGGTCATGCCACCACCAGCTCGGCACCGGTCGCGGCGAGCTCACGACGGTGCTCCGCAGCCAGGCCGTCGTCGGTGACGAGCTGGTCGATGCGCGAGAGCGGGCACACCCGCACGAACGCCTCCGCCCCGAACTTGCCGGAGTCGGCCACGAGCACGGTCCTGCGGGCCGACCCGAGGGCGGCCCGCTTGACGGCGGCGTCGTCGCTGTTCCACTCGGTGATGCCGGCGTCGACCGACAACCCCGAGGCGGTCATCAGGTACAGGTCGAAGCGGAAGTGGGCCAGCATCTCGGTCGCCTCCGGCCCCACGAGGCTGAACTCTCCCGGTCGGATGGTCCCGCCGGGCACCATGACCCGCATCGAGGACTCCGTCGAGAGCAGCTGGGCGATGCGCACGTTGAGGGCGCACACGGTCAGGCTGCGGCCGGCGAGAGCCTGGGCGATGGCCAACCCGGTCGACCCCCCGTCCAGCAGGATGGTCTGTCCGTCGACGACCTGCTCGGCCGCTGCCACCGCGATCTGCTGCTTGACCTGGGGGCGGGTCCGCTCGCGCAGGGCGAACGGTGGCTCGAAGCTCCCGCTGGCCGGAGCGGCCGCACCCCCGCGGGTGCGCACCAGCAGGCCCTCGGCGGCGAGCTGGTTGAGGTCGCGGCGGATGGTCATGTCCGAGACGGCGAACAGCTCGCCGAGCTCGGGGATGGAGAGGGTGCCCCGCTCACCCAGCAGCGCCAGGATCTCCTGGTGCCGGGAGTCCGCGCTCACGTCCCCGCCTTTCCTCACGTCCGTCGTCGAGGTCATCGTGCCCGATCCCATCAGTCCACGTCCGGGAGCTGGCCGGCGCGGGCCATCCAACCGGTGCGGCCGGGCCGGAGGTTGCGTCCGTACAGGACGGCGAGGCCCAGCAGCAGGTACGCCAACGCGATGAGCGGCGCCAGCCGGATCGGCATGTCGGGCAGGGGGTTCAGGCTGTAGTACGCAATGAGGCCGAGTGCGACGGTGGAGATGACGGGGGCCACGACGTACCGGGCCACGGAGAACTCCTCGGGGTGGCTCAGCCGGATGAAGCGGTACGCCGCCACGTTCATCAGCACGAAGATGGGGATGTAGACGAAGGTGCCCGTGGTGCCGAACAGGTTGAACAGGTTGAACGGGCCCAGGGGCAGCCCCACGGCCAGCAGGACGACCGTCGTGACTGCGCTCTGGACGTACACGGCGACGACCGGGGTGCCGTGGCGGGACTGGACCCGGGCCAGGGCGGACGGCAGCGCTCCGGTGCGGGCCATGCCGTACAGGGTGCGGGTCGAGCTGGTCGTGCAGGCGATGCAGACCCCGAGGCCGGAGTTGACCAGAGCCACGAGCACCACCAACGACGCGTGGTCGCCCCACAGTCGGTCGGCCAGCACGAAGGCGGGAGCGCTCGGGCTGTCGGCCAGCGCCTTCAGGTCGTCGGTGCCCCAGCCGATCTGGAGCCCCCATGCCGTCAGGCAGTAGAAGACGCCGATCAGGGTCAACGAGCCGACGATGGCGAAGGGGACGAGGCGCTTGGGGTCTCGCGACTCCTCGCCCACCGCGGCGGCGCTCTCGAAGCCGGTGAACGCGAAGATCGACAGCACGATCGCCAGGAAGAAGCCGGAGCCGTCGGTGATGCTGCCCGGGTTGAAGCCCGAGGCGTTGACCCCGCCCGGTCCGGGCTCGACGATCCCCGTCAGGGCCAGTCCCAGGCCCACCGCCATCTCGAAGGTCGTCATCACGACCAGTGACCTTGATGGAGATGGAGATGCCGCGGTAGGCGGCCGCCAGAGCAGATGGCGAGGATGACCAGGGAGAAGACCCACCACGGCAGTCGGAAGCCGAACTGGCCCTCGAGCTCGTCGGCGACGATCGCGCCGGTGAACGCGGCCAGCGCCGCCGGGACGATGGTCACCATCACGGCGTACAGCCAGCCCGTGATGAAGCCGGCCCGGGGCCCGATGCCGGCGGACACGAAGGTGTAGAAGCCGCCGGCCGACGGCAGGTGCCGGGCGAGCCCCACCATCGGCACGGCCAGCATCAGGCACACGACGAACGCTGCCAGGTAGGTCAGCGGGGCCGCGCGGCCGGCCTGGCCCGTGGTGAAGGCGATCGTGTAGAAGACACCCAAGGTGGGGGAGATCTGCGCGATGGACTGCATGAGGACACCGATGGGACCGATGGTCCCGCTCCTCAGCTCCGTGTGCGCCGCTGGTGCGCCGGCCACGGTCGACCTTGAATCCTGAACGGTCACGACATGCTCCTCGGATCGGGCCACAGAGCGTGCTGTGACATCGATTAACATGGTGCATGTTCATTCGAACGTCAAGAGTGTTCGCAAACACGTCCGTCATGCGGGCGTCCCAGGCCTGGACGCACGAGGACGCGGCCCCCTGAGTGAGGGGGCCGCGTCCGTCGTGGTCAGGGCACGTCTCAGGAGGTGAGGGCCTCCTGCTGGCTCGACGAGGAGCCCTGGGTGATGTCGATCTTGCGCGGCTTGGCCCGCTCCGCCACCGGGACGGTCAGCCGGAGCACGCCGTTGTCGTAGCTGGCCTGGAGCCGGTCGAGGTCCAGGTTGTCGCCGAGGACCAGCTGGCGGCTGAACAGGCCGGTCGGGCGCTCCGAGGCGAGCGGCTCCCAGTCGCTGGTCCGGGCCGGGCGCTCGGCGCGGATGGTCAGGACGTTGCGCTCCACGTCGATGTCCAGGGTGTCGGGCGAGACCCCGGGCAGGTCGAACTCGATCCGGAAGGTGTCGCCCTCGCGCCACGCGTCCATGGGCATGACGGCCGGACGGGACGTCGTACCGGCCCCCAGCACCTGCTGGGCCAGTCGGTCGAAGTCACGGAACGGGTCGGTGCGCATCAGCATCTCGATCTACCTCCACTCGGTGGTCGGGGGCCAGTGCTGTACTGGCGGTTACACATTTTTTATAGCGCGTGTAGCGTGGCCAGGCAAGACCGGACCACGAGCTTCCTGGAGGTGACGGTGGCCACACCACGGTCCCGGGGGGTGTACGCCATCTCGGTGGCGGCTGAGCTGACCGGCGCCGGCGTGCAGAACCTCCGCGTGTACGAGCGGCGGGGGCTGGTCGCCCCCAGCCGCACCGACGGCCGCACCCGGCGCTACAGCGAGGACGACCTGGACCGCGTACGACGCGTGCTGGCGCTGCTGGAGGACGGGCTCAACCTGGCCGGCATCGCGCGCGTCCTCGACCTCGAGGCGGACAACGAGCGGCTCAGGGACGAGCTCCGGCGCCGGTGATCCGCCCGGCCAGCAGCGGGACACCCGGCCCGTCCAGGTCGGCCAGCGCCACCGGGCGGCCGGAGAGCGCCAGGGCGAGCGCCTCCCCGGGGCCGGCGACCTCCGCCCCGGACCCCCACGCCCAGTCCTGGCCCGTGGCCCGCCAGGCTCAGGCCGTCGGAGCGACGTCGGGGTACCAGACCCGGCACGCCGGTGACCAGCCAGTCCAGCACCCGTCGCCAGTCCTCCGCAGGCACGTCGTCGGGCCGTCCCAGGGGGCGCGCGCAGTCGCGCAGGTGCACGCAGCCGTCGGTCAGCTGGCCCATCGGCCCCACCCCGGGAGCCCACCGGTGCAGGTCCGCCCGCGAGCGAAGCAGTCCGGTCAGGTCGCCCACGGGTCGTCGGGCCAACCGGGTCGCGATGCCCTCACTGGCGTGGTCGACCGAGCCGCGGGCCCGTACCACCTGCAGCAGCAGGGGACCCGTGCCCGTGACCAGGGGCATGACCAGGTGGCCGAGCACCTGCCGCACGGTCCACGCGTCGCACAGGCTGGGCGTCTCCAGCTCATCGGGGTCCAGGCCGTCGAAGAAGTCGGCCAGCCGGTGCCGATTCGCTGCGATCCGGGAGTGGACGTCCACCCGCCGATCCTAGGAGCACGTCTTCCCGGGTGCCTCGACGCGGGGCGCGGTCGCGACTACGTTCACCGGGATGAGGATCGAGCTGACGAGCGTGTTCGTCGACGACCAGCGTGCCGCCCTGGCCTTCTGGACCGAGGTGCTCGGCTTCCGGGTGCGCCGCGACGTCCCCCTGGGGGCGGACTCCTGGCTGACCGTGGTCTCCCCGGAGTCACCCGAGGGACCCGAGCTGCTGCTGGAGCCGTCCGGCCACCCCGCCGTACGGCCGTTCCGGGAGGCGATGTTCGCCGACGGCATCCCGGTCGTGCAGCTGGACGTCGACGACGTGGCCGCCGAGCACGCCCGGCTGACCGCGCGCGGGGTCGTCTTCACGGTCCCGCCGACCGACGTGGGCGCCGCGGTCATCGCCGTCCTCGACGACACCTGCGGCAACCTCGTGCAGCTGTTCGCCGAGAAGCCGGCCGCCGAGCAGTAGGGCGGGGAGCGGTGCACCGATCGGTCGAGGTCCGGGTCACCGGCGAGGTGCAGGGCGTCTCCTTCCGGGCGTACGCCGCGCAGGAGGCGGTCCGGCTGGAGCTGGTCGGGTGGGTGCGCAACGAGCCCGACGGCTCGGTGGCGGCGCACCTCGAGGGAGCCGCCGAGGCGGTCCAGGAGATGCTGGACTGGTGCGGCCGGGGGTCGCCGGCCGCGCGGGTGGCCCGGGTCGAGGTCCGCGACGTGCCGACGGCGGGGGACGCGGACTTCCGCGTCACGTACTGACCCGGTCTGAACCTCCACCCGTGGGGCACCGGGGTCACTCGGGCACCACGGACAGGGAGGTCGTCATGCGCATCGTCGTCACCGGCGCCAGCGGGAACGTGGGGTCGGCCCTGCTCCGACGGCTGGCCCGCGCAGGGGAGCACGACGTGACCGGGGTGGCCCGGCGCCGTCCGGCCGACGTCGAGCCGTTCGGTACGGCGCGGTGGGTCCTCGTGGACCTCTCGCGCGACGACGACCTGGACGAGCTGGCCGCGGCGTGCGCCGGCGCGGACGCCGTGGTGCACCTGGCCTGGGGCTTCCAGCCGACCCACCGCGAGGACTACCTGGCCGAGCTCGGGGTGGGCGGCACCCGTCGTGTCATCGCCGCGGCCACGGGCGCCGGGGTGCCGCACCTGGTGCACATGTCCTCGGTCGGCGCCTACTCCCCGAAGCGCGACGACGTCCCCGTCGACGAGACCTGGCCGACCGGGGGCGTGCCGAGCTCGATGTACAGCCGCCACAAGGCCGCCGCCGAGAGGCTGCTCGACCGGCTGGAGTCCACCCACCCCGAGATGGTGGTCAGTCGGCTGCGGCCCGGCCTCGTGGGGCAGCGCAACGCGGGCAGCGCCCTGCTGCGCTACGCCCTGCCCGCCCTCGTGCCGGCCGGGGTGCTGCGGGCCGTGCCGCTCCTGCCCCTGGACCGTGGCCTGGTGGTGCCGCTCGTGCACGCCGACGACGTGGCGGAGGCGGTCGTGCGGGTCCTGGAGTCCCGTGCCCCGGGCGCGTTCAACCTCGCGGCCCCGCCGGCGATCACGGCCGACGACATCGCGGTCGTGCTGGGGGCCCGTCTGGTCCCGGTGCCCGCCGCCGCCGTCCGCGCCGCGGTCTCGCTCAGCTGGCACGCCCGTCTGCAGCCCCTGGACGCGGGGTGGATCGACCTGGGCCACGCCGTGCCCCTGATGGACACCTCGGCCGCGGCCGCGGAGCTCGGGTGGTCACCGACGCACGACGCCCTCTCGGTGCTGGCGGAGACGGTCGAGGGCATGCGCGACGGTGCCTCCGACCGCTCGCCCGTGCTCCGCCCGCGGTCCGTGCCCGCTGCGCTGGGGCGCTTCGCCCGGCGGGGCTCGGTGAGCAGCCGCCGCGAGCCGTGAGGCCGGCCCGCCCGGGACCCGGTGTCGCTGAGGTGCTCGGTCAGGCCAGCTGTCGGTCGAAGAAGCGGACGGTCCGGTCCATCGCCGCGGTGAACGCCGGCCCGAAGGCGTGCCCGTCGTCGTACCAGACCAGGCGCGTGTCGACCCCGGCCCGCACCAGCGCCCGCTCGGTGGCCGAGGCCCACCCCGGCGGGCAGGTGTCGTCGCGACGACCGTGCACCATCAGGACCGGCTCGGTGATGCGGTCGAAGTACGGCCGCGAGGAGTTCTGCCGCCAGAAGCGTGGCGACCGCTCGGGGGTGCCCCAGCGTCGGGCGAGACGCTCGCGCAGGTCCGCGTCGCCGTCGTCGGGGCGGATGAACCGGTCGTAGTTCTGGCCCTCCAGCGAGGACACCGACGCCCACGGGGCCGCCGCCCGCACCAGGCCGGGCTCGGCGACCAGCGCCTTGAGGACGACCCCACCGCCCATGGACCGGCCGAAGAGCGCCACCCGCTCGTCGTCGACCGGGAGCCGGGCGGCGCGCAGGGCCTTCACCGCGTTGATCACGTCGGCGGTGTAGCCGAGCCGCATCCGGAGGGCGGCACGGGGGTCGTCGTCGGACTCGGCGTGGTTGCGGTAGTCGACGTGCAGCGCGACGTAGCCCCGGTCGGCCAGGTAGCCCCGCTCCCGCGTCATGCCCTGGCCCCGCACGTAGACGGCCGGGTCGATGTAGCCGTGGGCCAGGACGACCGCCGGGAAGGGACCCGGCCCCCGGGGCACGTTGAGGACACCGGAGATCCGCAGCGACTCCTCGCCGCCCGGGGTGGTCGAACGGCTGCGGTAGGTCACGTCGTAGGAGGTGTAGCGCGCGGTGCGCTCGCGGACGGCCCCCAGGCGCAGCCGGTCCCCGCGGTGCCGCTGCTGGGCGAGGCCGAGGACGGACACCGGCGGGACCGGGCGGACCGTGCGCGGCGACGTCGTGCCGGTGCTCGACGACGAGGGCTCGGCCGTCGGGGTGGTGGTGGGCGCCGGGGTCGCGGTCGGCCCAGCACTCTGCCCGGACGTCGGACCCGTGGTCTCGGCGGAGGACGACCCGCTCGGCTCCCGCTCAGCGTCCTCGCGGGCGTCCGGTCCGCCGCTGCACCCGGCGATCAGGACGAGGCCGCTCGCTAGCGCGGTGAGTCCTCGCAGCGGTGGACGCATCGTCACCTCCGGGTCGGCGGCCGGTCGGACTGCCAGGCTAGCCAGCCGGGCCACGCCGTCCGTGCGTCCTGCCGCAGCGGGGCGACCCGTCGGACGGGCACTCGATGCCTCCGCGGGCGCCGTCCACGCCCGAGCCGAGCCGCGACCGGCCGGGAGTGCCCGTCCGACGGGTGCCGTCGCTCCGGTGCCCGGCCCGAGAGGACCGGGCCCGGGTCAGGTCACATCGACCAGACGGCCGGGCACAGGTCGCAGTGGTACTCCCCGACGATGCCCTTCCAGTCCGGGCCCGGGGACACACGCCGCCACGCGTGGTCGTGCTCGGGCGCCGCCCCCGGCGTCGTCGAGCTGGTGGTGCTGGTCATGGTCCCTCCCTGTGCTGCACGCTACGAGCCAGCGATCTCCAGTGTGCCTGATGTCCGGTATGTCTGGTGCAGTATTCAAGCAAAATCAGGCGACGGCGGCCTGCCCCGGGCCGGTGGACGCGGTGTCCGACGGTGCGGGCAGGGCCGACGGGTCGCCCTGGACGCCCACGCCGGCCGCACCCACGGAGGTGAGCAGCGACAGCACGGTGGCCATCCCCGCGGTGGACAGGGTGGTGACCCAGTCGACGTCGAGCAGCCCGATCTGCGCCGCGCCGAGCACGGCCACCAAGGACTGGGCGAAGGTCCGCAGCGCCCGCTCGCCGGTGGCCTGCCAGAAGTGCTTGCCGAACATGGTGACTCCTTCGTGGTGGGGTTCTCTGCCCCTGGGAGGAGCCGCCCGGGTGGAGGACTGATACGGGCCGGCGTGAGGTGCTAGGACCATCGTTCGATGGTGGGCTGCCCTCGTGTCGGCGGATAAAGGACCTATCGATCCCCGACCCCCTGAGGTGCCCACCATGAACAAGCTCGCTCTCCTCGCCACCACCGCCGTCCTCGTCGCGGGCGGCTCCACGGCCGCCGTCGCGTCGGGCTCCGACGACGCGCCCACGGCCACCCGCCCCAGCGCCGCCGCCCAGGACGCGTCCCACCACCACGCCCGGCACGGCACGCACGTGGAGCCGGGTGACGACCACGGCGGGCAGCGCGCCGTCCGGTCGACGCGGTCGGCCCACGTCGAGCCGGGTGACGACCACGGCCGGCACGGCACGCACGTGGAGCCGGGCGACGACCACGGCGGTCGGCACGGCGGTCACGGCTCCGACGACTGACCCCGCTGCAGCCGGGGCGTCCGCGATTGGGTGAACGGCGGGCGTTCGGGGACGATGGGAGGCGACATGCCTCTCCTCGACCGACTGCCCGCCACCCCCTCCGACGCCGACCCCGACACGCTCTTCGAGTCCTTCGAGGCCTGGGTGGGCGAGCAGGGCCTGACGCTCTACCCGGCGCAGGAGGAGGCGATCCTCGAGGTCGTCACCGGCGCCAACGTCATCCTCAGCACCCCCACCGGGACCGGCAAGAGCCTGGTGGCCACCGGTGCGCACTTCGCGGCCCTGGCCCGGGGGGAGCGGACCTTCTACACGGCGCCGATCAAGGCGCTGGTCTCGGAGAAGTTCTTCGCCCTCGTCGAGATCTTCGGTGCCGCCTCGGTCGGCATGATCACCGGCGACGCGTCGGTCAACGCCCAGGCGCCCCATCATCTGCTGCACCGCCGAGGTGCTGGCCAACATCGCGCTGCGCGAGGGCGCCCGCGCCGACGTCGGCCAGGTCGTGATGGACGAGTTCCACTTCTACTCCGAGCCGGACCGCGGGCTGGGCCTGGCAGGTGCCGCTGCTGGAGCTGCCGCAGGCGCAGTTCGTGCTGATGTCGGCGACGCTCGGCGACGTCACCCGCTTCGTCGACGACCTGTCCCGGCGTACCGGGCGGCGACACCGCGGTGCGTCACCAGCGTCACCCGTCCGGTGCCGCTGACCTACGCGTGGGCGCTGACCCCGCTGCACGAGACGATCGAGGAGCTGCTGCACACCCACCAGGCGCCGGTCTACGTCGTCCACTTCACCCAGGCGGCGGCCCTGGAGCGGGCGCAGGCCCTCACCAGCGTCAACGTGGCCACCCGCGAGGAGAAGGACCGGATCGCCGAGCTGATCGGCGGCTTCCGGTTCAGCCCGGGGTTCGGCAAGACGCTGTCCCGGCTGGTGAAGCACGGCATCGGGGTGCACCACGCCGGCATGCTGCCCAAGTACCGCCGGCTGGTCGAGCAGCTCGCGCAGGCCGGGCTGCTCAAGGTCATCTGCGGCACCGACACCCTGGGCGTGGGCATCAACGTGCCCATCCGCACCGTGGTCTTCACCGGCCTGTCCAAGTACGACGGGCGCCGGCAGCGGATGCTGAAGGCCCGGGAGTTCCACCAGATCGCGGGGCGGGCCGGGCGCGCGGGCTACGACACCGCCGGCACCGTCGTGGTGCAGGCCCCCGAGCACGTCGTGGAGAACCACCGGCTGGTGACCAAGGCCGGCGACGACCCCAAGAAGCTGAAGCGCGTGCAGCGCAAGAAGGCTCCCGAGGGTCAGATCACCTGGAGCGAGGACACCTTCGACCGGCTGGTCGCCGCGCAGCCGGAGGCCCTGGTCTCGCGGATGCGCGTGACGCACTCGATGCTGCTCAACGTCATCGCCCGCGAGGGCGACCCCTTCGCGGCGATGCGGCAGCTGCTGCGCGACAACCACGAGGACGCCCGGGCCCAGGTGAGACTGGTCCGCCGGGCCGTGGCGCAGTACCGCTCGTTGCTCGCGGCCGGGGTGGTGGAGCGGGTCGACCCCGCCGACGCCGACGGCCGGACGGTCCGCCTGGTGGAGGACCTGCAGCTGGGCTTCGCGCTCAACCAGCCGCTCTCGACGTACGCGCTGGCCACCTTCGACGTGCTCGACCCCGAGGCGCCGACGTACGCGCTGGACGTCGTCTCCGTGGTGGAGGCGACCCTGGACGACCCGCGACCGGTGCTCGGCGCGCAGGAGCACAAGGCGCGCGGCGAGGCGATCGGCGAGATGAAGGCCGAGGGCATCGAGTACGAGGAGCGGATGGAGCTGCTCGAGGAGGTCACCTGGCCCAAGCCGCTGCAGGAGCTGCTGGAGCACACCTACGAGGTCTACGCCCGCAGCCACCCGTGGGTGGGGGAGACCGCGATCTCGCCGAAGTCCGTGGTGCGCGACATGTACGAGCGGGCCATGACCTTCGGGGAGTACGTCGCGCTCTACGGCCTCACCCGCTCGGAGGGGCTCGTGCTGCGGTACCTCGGCGACGCCTACCGGGCGCTGCGCCAGACCGTCCCGGAGCGGGTGCGCACCGAGGAGCTCGAGGACATCATCGCCTGGCTGGGGGCGGTCGTGCGGCAGACCGACTCCAGCCTGCTCGACGAGTGGGAGCGGCTCAGCGACCCCAGCCGGGCCGCGGAGGCCGACGTGCTGCCGCCCACCCCGGAGAACATCACCGCCAACGAGCGCGCCTTCACCGTGCTGGTGCGCAACGCGCTGTTCCGGCGCGTGGAGCTGGCGGCCCTGCGCCGTTGGGGTCCGCTCGGCGAGCTGGAGGAGGAGGCCGGCTCCGCGATGACCGGTCTGGACTGGCGGGAGGCGCTCGCGGAGTACTTCGAGGACCACGCCTCCATCGACACCGGCCCGGACGCGCGCGGCCCCGCCATGCTGCTGGTCGACCGGCGACCCGGCACCTGGGAGGTGCAGCAGATCATCGGCGATCCCGAGGGCGACCACGACTGGCGCATCACCGCCACGGTGGACCTGGCCGCCTCCGACGAGGCCGGCGAGCTGGTCATGGACGTCACCGGGTTCCTCGCCGTGTAGCGTGCAGAGATTTTGGATCAAATGCCGCGATCTGGACGTATCCATGCTTCCATGAGGGGGGGACACATCCGGGTTCCCCAGCGCCCCCGAGGCCGCCCGTGCCCTGATCGGCCCGGGAGCGCCCCGGCGCGCGACGCCTTCCGCACCCTCGAGGACACCGCCATGCGCCTGCTGCGCACCCTGACCGTCACCACCACGGCGCTCGCCGCCCTGCTCGCCGGCGCCGGGGGAGCCTCCGCCGTCGCGGTGGACACGCCCGCCACCGCGGCCACCTTCAACGGCACCGTGCGTGCGGTGGCCAGCTACGGCAACACCATCTACGTGGCCGGCAACTTCACCCGGGCCACCGACGACCGGGGCACCTTCCGCCGCTACCACCTCGCCGCAGTGAGCGCGGTGACCGGTCGGCTGCTGCGCTGGCACCCGCGGGCCAACCACGGCGTCTACGCCCTGGCGGCCTACCGCGGCAAGGTGTACGCCGGTGGCACGTTCACCACGGTCGACGGCCGGGCTGCCCGCCGCGTCGTGCGGATCAACGCCCGCACCGGAGCCGTCGACCGGTCGTTCCGTCCGGCTACCAACGGCGCGGTGCGCTCCATCGCCGTCACCCGGACGCGGATGTACCTCGGTGGTGACTTCACCGTCTCGCGCGGAGTCGCGCGCACCCGTCTCGCGGCGTACGGACGGCTGAGCGGTCGCCTGCTCGGCTGGGCCCCCCGCGCCAACGGCCGCGTCACCGTGCTGCGGGTGCGGCACGGCCTGGTCTGGGCCGGCGGCTTCTTCAACACCATCAACGGCAACACCAACGCCTTCCACGTCGCCGCGATCCGCCCGGGCGCGGGCACGGTCTCCTCGTCGTTCCGCATCCGTCAGGCCGCCCCGGTGACCGCCATGCTGGTCACCAGGTACCGCGTGTACGTCGGTGCGGCCGGCGCGGGCGGTCACCTCTACGTCACCAACCTGGCCGGCACCGAGATCTACCACCGCACCTTCGACGGCGACGTCGACGGGCTGGCCCTGCTCGACGGCGTCCTGTACGTCGGCGGCCACTGGGTCTACCAGTGCAGCGACGACTCGGTGGCCATCAACACCGGCAACTGCGCCAACCAGCTCGTGCGCTCGCCGCGGCTGACGGCGTTCGACGGCTCCGGCGTTCGGCAGAGCTGGGTCCCGGCCGCGAACTCCAACGCCGGTGTGCTGGCCATGACCGCGTCGCGCGCCACGCACTCCGTCGTGGTGGGCGGTGCCTTCACCACCTTCAAGGACGGCGCGATCAGCCGCCCGCACTTCGCGCTGTTCCGCAGCTGAGCCTCACACGAAGGCGCTGTGGCCGGTGATCGCCCGGCCGACGATGAGGGTGTTGATCTCCCGCGTGCCCTCGTAGGAGTAGATGGCCTCGGCGTCGGCCACGAAGCGGCCCACGTGGTGCTCGAGCAGGATCCCGTTCCCGCCGAGCACCTCGCGGGCCCACCCGACGGTCTCGCGCATCCGCGTGGTGGTGAAGGCCTTGGCCATCGAGGCGTGCTCGTCGCGCAGCAGCCCCGCGTCCTGCAGCTGCGAGACCCGCACGCACACGGCGGTCGAGGCCACCACGTTGGACAGCATCTTGACCAGCAGGTCCTGCACCAGCTGGAAGGCGGCGATGGGCTGGCCGAACTGCTCGCGCTCGCGGGTGTAGCGCAGGGCGTGCTCGTAGGCGCCCCGGCCACAGCCCGTCGCCTGCCAGGCCACGCCCATCCGGGTGACCTTGAGGACCTTGGCGGTGTCGGCGAAGCTGTTCGCGCCGGCCAGCCGGTCGGCCTCGGGCACCCGCACCCCGCGCAGGTGGATCTCGGCGTTCTGCACCACCCGCAGGGCGATCTTGTCCCGGGTCACGTCGAAGGTCATCCCCTCCGCGCCCTGGGGCACCACGAAGCCCTTGACCTGGCCGTCCTCGACGTCGCGGGCCCAGATGACCACGAGGTCGGCGAAGGACGCGTTGCCGATCCACTTCTTCTCCCCGTCCAGCACCCACTCGTCGCCCTCGCGCCGTGCGGTGGTGGACAGGCCGCCGGCGATGCCGGAGCCGGTGTCGGGCTCGGTGAGGCCGAAGGCGCCGATGAGCTCCATGCGGGCCATCGCGGGCAGCCACCGCTCCTGCTGCTCGGGCGAGCCGCAGAGCCGGATCGACCCCATGGCCAGGCCGCCGTGCACCCCCATGAACGTCTGCATCGAGCAGTCCACCCGCGCCATCTCCATGGCCGTCATGCCGTCGAGCAGGCTGCTGCGACCCGGGCAGCCCGGGCCGTCGTACTGCAGGCCGGCGATGCCGAGCTCGGCGAGACCGGGGACCAGGTCGTGCGGGAACTCCGCCCGCGTCCAGAAGCCGTTGATGACCGGCTCGACGTGGGTCAGCATGAACTCGCGCACCCGGTGCGAGGAGCTTGCGGTCGTCGTCGTCGAGCAGCAGGTCGAAGGCGAGGAAGTCCGACCCGTCGTCGGGCAGGGTGGCCTCAGGCATGGGGGTGCTCCGTCTCGGTGGGGGTGGGGGAGGTCAGGAAGTCCTCGACGACCGGGGCCAGGACGTCGGCCTCGGTCAGCAGCCCGAGGTGGCCGCCGTCGTAGACGTGCAGCCGGGAGTGCGGCAGGAGCCGGTCGATCATCCGGGCGTTGACCAGCGGGATGATGGGGTCGTCGTCCCCGGCGAGCACCAGCGTGGGCTGCCGCAGCAGCGGCAGGAACGGCAGGCTCGACCACCCGGTGGCCGAGGCCAGCTGGTAGTAGTAGCCCCGGCGGGGACCGGACCGGGTGGTGGCGTGCAACAGCTCGGCCCCCCGCAGCGGGTCGGTGCGCATGGACCCGCCGTAGATGCGGGCGGCCACCCGGGCGGCGTACGCCGGGTCCCGGTGCCGGCGCGGCGTCATCATGATCGAGAGCACGCGCGGGTGGGCGGGGACCATGAGCGTGCCGGTCGCCGTGGCGGCCAGCACCACCCTTCGGACGTGACGCCGCGACTGCACGGCCAGCTGCTGGGCCAGGGCACCGCCCCACGACAGGCCCAGGACGTCGAAGACCGGGTGGCCCAGGCGGCCCATCACCGCGGTGACCCACGAGGCCAGGCCGGCCAGGGTGTAGGGGAACGGCGGCAGCGGCGACCCGCCCACGCCCGGCACGTCGAAGCGCACCAGGCCACGGTCGGGGTGCAGCTGCGCGACCAGGGGCGCGAGCGCCTCGAGACTGACGCCGATCCCGTTGCACAGCAGCAGGGGAGGGGCGTCGACCAGCGCGCCGCGGGCCGGCCGCACGCTGACGCGGACCTGCACGCCCCGCACGGCGAGGGTGCGGATCCGGTCCCGGGAGCCCGTGCCCCGGGTGGCGGCGCCCGTCGTGTCCACGCCTCAGCGGTCCAGGACGTAGGTGCCGGGCGCGTCGGTGATCGCGGGGAACGCAGCCGACCCCAGCCGACGCGGCTTGCCGCGCTCCGGGCCGGTCCGCTCGGCCAGCCAGCCCACGTAGTCGTCCCACCAGCTGCCCCGCACCTTGTGCGCGCCCTCGAGCCACTCCGCGGCCGAGTCCGGGTTCTCCGACGCGGTCTGGAAGCTGGCCTTGGGGTTGCCGGGCGGGTTGACCATGGAGGCGATGTGCCCGCTGGTGGACAGCACGAACCTGGTCGTGCCGCCCAGCAGCTGCGTGGTGCGGTAGCACGACTCCCACTTGCAGAGGTGGTCGGCGATGCCGGCCACCACGTAGGCGTCGGTGTCGACCTTGCCCAGGTCCACCTCGCTGCCCAGCATCCGCGAGCCGCCGGGCTCGGTCAGCCCGTTGCGACAGGGCCAGCTCCATGAAGTCGCGGTGCATGGCCGCGGTCATCCGCACCGGATCGGCGTTCCAGTAGAGGATGTCGAAGGCCTTGGGCGGGTGGCCCAGCAGGTAGTTGTTGACCCAGTAGTTCCAGATCAGGTCGTTGGGCCGCAGCCAGGCGAAGACCTCGGCCAGCTGTCGGCCGTCGAGGTAGCCCTTCTCCTGCGACGCGCGCACCGACGCCTCGGCCGACCGGCGGGACAGCAGCGCGCTGGGCAGTCCGGCCTGCTGCTGGTCCAGGACGGTCACGGCCAGGCTGAAGGCCGCGACCCGGCCCAGCTCGCCCGTGGCGGCCAGGTGGCCCATCACCATCGAGGCCAGCATCCCGCCCGAGCAGATGCCGAACAGGGCGACCTGCTCGCTGCGGGCGATGCTCTGCACCACGTCCATCGCCTCGACGATCGCGGCGCCGTACGCGTCCACCCCCCAGTCGGAGTGCCGGGTGTCGGGGTTGCGCCAGGAGATGCAGTAGACCTGCTGGCCGCTGGCCACCAGGTGCTCCACCAGGCTGCGCTGCTCGGCCAGGTCGATCACGTAGTACTTGTTGATCGTCGGCGGCACGATGAGCAGCGGGACGGTGCGCACCCTGGGCGTCTGCGGGGTGTACTGGAGCAGCTCGAACATCTCGGTGCGGGCGATGACCGCGCCCGGGGTGACCGCGATGTCGGTGCCGACCTCGAAGGCGTCCGGCTCGACCATCGACGGCACCCGCGGCGGGGTGGCGAAGTCGCGCACGAAGCGCCGGCCGCCGGCGACCAGGTTGCCGCCGCCGGTGTCGATGACCCGCTTGAGCACCTTGGGGTTGAGGAAGGGGTTGTTGCTGGGGGCGGAGGCCTCGACCAGGTTGTCGACGATGAAGCCCATCCGCTGGTCGTCGCCCCAGTCCAGCTCGGCGTCCTCCACCAGCCCGCGCGCCGCCTCGCCCAGGGCCAGGTAGCCCTGGAGGGTGCGGCGCAGGAACGGGTTCTTGGCCCAGGCCTCGTCGGCGAAGCGACGGTCCTTCTCGTGCGGGGCCAGCTCGGAGCGGCCCACCCCGACCTTCACCAGCTCGCCGGCCAGGTGGCCCGTGCGGCCGGCCACCCGCACCGGGTGCTGGGCCAGGGCGCGGCCGAAGCGCACCCCGGACATGCCCGGCAGGAACCGGCGCAGCGGGCTGCGGGTGGCGTCCCCGAGCAGCAGGTCCAGCGGGGTGGCCGACCCCGTGCCGTCGTTCCCGTCCTGGTCCTCGGCGCTGGTGTCGACGGCGTGCGGCGCGGTGGTGCTCACGACCCGGCCTCCGGCGCGCTGACCTCGCGGCGCAGGATCTTGCCCGTCGGTCCCTTGGGCAGCTCCTTCACGATCCAGACGTGCCGCGGGTACTTGTACGCGGCGAGGCGCTCCTTGGCGAAGGCGCGCAGCTCGTCCTCGCCCACGTCCTGGCCCTTCTTCAGGGCCACCGCGGCGCCGACCTCCTCGCCCAGGTCGTCGTGGGGGATGCCCACCACCGCGACCTCCGCCACGGCCTCGTGCTCGTAGAGCGCCTCCTCGACCTCGCGCGGGTAGACGTTGTAGCCGCCCCGGATGATGAGGTCCTTCTTGCGGTCGACGATGAAGAAGTAGCCGTCCTCGTCCACGCGGGCCATGTCGCCGGTGCGGAACCAGCCGTCGGGGATGGCCTCCGCGGTCGCGTCGGGACGGCCCCAGTAGCCCTTCATGACGTTCTCGCCGCGGATGGCGATCTCGCCGACCTCGCCCTGCGCGACGTCTCCGCCCTCGTCGCCGACCAGCTTCATCTCCACGCCGCGGACCTCCACGCCGATCGAGCCGGGCTTGCGCTCCAGGTGCGGCTGGTTGAACGACGCCACCGGCGAGGTCTCGGACAGGCCGTAGCCCTCCAGCACGATGCAGCCGAAGGCCTCCTCGAAGTTCTTCATGACCTCCACCGGCATGGCCGAGCCGCCCGAGATGCAGGTGCGCAGGCTGGAGACGTCGTACGACGCGGAGTCCTCGACGTGCAGCATCCCGGCGTACATCGTCGGCACGCCCTCGAAGACGGTGACCCGGTCGCGGCCGATCACCTCCAGGGCCTTGCGCGCGTCGAACCGCGGCACCAGCGTCAGGCACGCGCCGGACAGCACCGCGGCGTTCAGCCCGCAGGTCAGCCCGAAGCAGTGGAAGAGCGGGAGGCAGCCCATCACCACGTCCTCCGGCGTCAGCTCGACCAGGGTCTCGGAGCTCAGCGCGGCGTTGGTGGCCAGGTTGGCGTGGGTGAGCTCGGCGCCCTTGGGCTGGCCCGTCGTGCCCGAGGTGTAGAGCAGCACCACGGTGTCGTCGTCGTCGCGGTCGGCCACCTCGGTCTCGGGCTCGTGCTCGGCCAGCAGCCCGGTGAACTCCTCGGGGTCGACGGCGATGCAGTCGATGCCGACCGTGGCCGCGGCCTTGCCCGCCTCGTCGGCCATGGCGTGCCAGGCGAAGACCACCGAGGCCCCGGAGTCCTCCAGGTAGTACTGCACCTCGCGGGCCTTGAGCAGCGGGTTCATCGGCACCACCACCGCGCCCGGCGCCACCGCGCCGTAGAACAGCACCGGGAACGGCCGGCACGTTCGGCAGCACCAGCCCGACCCGGTCACCCGGCCCGACCCCCTTCGAGCGCAGCAGGGCGGTGACCCGGCGGGCCCCGTCCAGGAGCTCGGCGTAGGTCAGCACCAGGTCGTCGAGCCGGACGGCCGGCCGGTCACCGTGCTCCTCGGCCGTCGCGGTCAGGTTCTGGGCCAGGTTGGTCACGGGCGCCTCCAGGGCGTGTGGTGCCGGGGTCGGGACGGGTGCTGGGAACTACCCCGGCGTGGTCGCCGTCACACCGGCCCCGCCGGGCGAGGTGGCCGTAGGACCAAGGTGCGATGGCGCCGGGCAGGGGCAGGGGCAGGAGCAGGGGCAGGGGCGAGGATCGGGGTCCGAGGACAGGGGGACGGAGGAGCCATGGTGCGCACGGGGCTGGTGGACAGCAACCGGTGGCCACTTCGGGCTGCGCATCCTGGCCGACCTGGCCCGCGAGGAGGGCGCCCTGCTGCAGGTGGCCGCGGCGCCCGGCCGGGGCACCCCGGTGGCGGATGGGGCTCGTCGCGTCCGACGCGTGACCGGGCGGCCCGCTGGGTACGAACCGCCCATGCCCGATACCGACACCCTGCCCCCGCACGTCCTGGTGCTCTTCGGGGCCACCGGCGACCTCGCCTCCCGCAAGCTCTTCCCCGGCCTCTACAAGCTGTCGCGCGCCGGCCGGCTGCCCGAGCAGTACGTCGTCATCGGCTCGGGACGCCACTCGCCCGGCACCGACGAGGAGTTCCGCGCGCACCTGCGGGAAGGTCTGGAGGAGACCGTCGAGGACCTGGACGACACGGTCGCCGACGACCTGCTCGACCGGGTCACCTTCCAGACCTCCGACGCCGACGACGGGTCGGAGCTCGCCGAGCGGGTCCGGGCCGCCGAGGCCGACCTCGGGGAGGGCGTACGCCGGCTGGTGTACCTGTCCGTGCCGCCCTCGGCCATGGAGCCGATGATCGCCATGCTGGGCCGCGAGGGGCTCACCGAGCGGGCGCACCTGGTCGTGGAGAAGCCGTTCGGCACCGACCTGGAGTCCGCCCGCAGCCTGGACGCCGCCCTGAAGGAGGTCGTGGAGGAGGAGCAGGTCTTCCGCATCGACCACTTCCTGGGCAAGGAGTCGGCGCAGAACATCCTGGCCCTGCGCTTCGCCAACGGCCTCTTCGAGCCGGCCTGGGACCGCGACCACCTGGAGTCGGTGCAGATCGACGTGCCGGAGGAGCTGGGCCTGGAGGGCCGGGGCAGCTTCTACGAGAGCACCGGGTGCTTCCGCGACATGATCTCCACGCACCTGTGCCAGCTCCTCGGGCTGGTCGCGCTGGAGGACCCGGGCACCTTCGACGCCACCTCCCTGCGCGACGCGAAGTCCGCGGTGTTCCAGGCCCTGAGGCCGCTGGACCCCGAGCGGGTGGTGTTCGGCCAGTACGACGGCTACCGCGACGAGGACGACGTGGACCCGGACTCGCGCACCGAGACCCTGGTGGCCCTCGAGGCGTTCGTGGACAACGAGCGCTGGCAGGGGGTGCCGTTCTACCTGCGCACCGGCAAGGCCATGGCCGCCACCCGCCGGACCATCACGCTGCGCTTCCGGACGCCGCCCACCCGCCTCTTCGAGGCGGTCGACTGCGTCCCGAACGACCTCGTGCTGGAGCTGACCGACGCCGCCCGGATCAGCGTGGACCTGCGGGGCAAGCGCCCCGGCCCCGACATGGAGCTGGCGCCGGCCACGCTGCGGCTCGACTTCGCCGACGACCTGGCCGACGACGAGCCGCTGGAGGCCTACGAGCGGCTGCTGCTCGACGTCCTGCGCGGGGACCAGACGCTGTTCACCCGCTCCGACGAGGTCGACCGGCTCTGGCAGGTCTGCCAGCCCGTGCTCGAGACCGCCGCCGCCCACGCAGCCCTACGAGCAGGGGTCGTGGGGCCCGCAGGCCGCTCTCGACCTGACCGGGGACTGGGGCTGGCGGCTGGAGCCGGCCGCCCGGCATGACCGCGCAGGCCCTGCCCATCGCCGACCACGGGATGGTCGGCGACCTGCGGACCGCGCGCTGGTCGGCACCGACGGCACCGTCGACTGGTTCTGCGCGCCCCGCTTCGACTCGCCCAGCGTGTTCGGCGGCGCTGCTGGACCCGGAGCGGCGGCGGCGCTGGCGGATGACGCCCCGGGGGCGGGTCACCGCGCACGCACCAGTTCTACTTCCCGGACTCCGCCATCCTGGTCACCCGCTTCCTCACCGAGCAGGGCGTGGTCGAGGTGCACGACTTCATGCCGGTGCTGCGCGCCCACGACCCCCACCACCGGCAGCGGCTGGTCCGGCGGGTCACCTGCGTGCGCGGCCGTGCCCGGGTGGCGACCCCGTGGCGGCTCGCCGGGCACGGCCCGAGAGGGTGCGCACGGAGCGGTCCGACGGCGGCGTGCTGCTCCGGGCGACGGCGCTCGTGCTCGGTCACGGGGCGACGGGCGTCCGGCTGGGGCTCGGCGCCACCGTGGACCTGCGAGGTCGTCCGACGGCGAGGTGACGGCCGAGGTCGCGCTGGCGCGCGGCGAGACGGCGCTGTTCGTGCTGGAGGTGCTGGCCGAGGGGCGAGGAGCCGGACGCGTGCGCCCCGCCGGACGACGCGACGACGCTGTTCGACCGCGACGACGGCGTTCTGGCGGGGCTGGCTGGCGCACCTCGACGTACACGGGGCGCTGGCGGGAGATGGTCAACCGCTCCGCGCTGACCCTGAAGCTGCTCACCCACGAGCCGAGCGGGGCGATCGTCGCCGCCCCGACCACCAGCCTGCCCGAGCGGATCGGCGGCGAGCGCAACTGGGACTACCGCTACGTCTGGATCCGCGACGCCGCCTTCAGCCTGTACGCCCTGCTGCGGCTCGGCTTCACCGACGAGGCGGGCGCGTTCATGCGCTGGCTGTCCGAGCGCCTGGCGGGAGGAGGCAGTCGACGACGACGACCTGGGCCCGCTGCGGGTGCTCTACGACATCGACGGCGCGTGCCGAAGGAGGAGCGAGCCCTCGACCACCTGAGCGGCTACCGCGGCTCGCGTCCGGTGCGGGTCGGCAACGCCGCCGTCGGCCAGCTCCAGCTCGACATCTACGGCGAGCTGATCGACTCGGTCTACCTCTACAACAAGTACGGCGACGGGGATCAGCCACGACGCCTGGCGCGGACCTCACCCGCGATCCTCGACTGGGTGACTGGACAACTGGGAGCGCGACGACGCGGGCATGTGGGAGATCCGCGGCGAGCCGCAGGCCCACACCACCTCGCGGCTGATGTGCTGGGTGGCGGTCGAGCGGATGATCCGCACCGCCCGCCAGCGCGGCCTGCCCGGCGACCTCGTCGACTGGTCGGAGGTCCGCGACGAGATCTACGACCGGATCATGGAGCGCGGCTGGAACGACGAGCTCGGCGCCTTCGTGCAGGTCGAGGGCGGCGACGACGCTGGACGCCGGCGTGCTGCTGATGCCGATGGTCAAGTTCCTCTCGCCCACCGACCCGCGCTTCCTGTCCACGCTGGCGGCGGTCGAGGACCGGCTGGTCTCCGACAGCCTGGTCTTCCGCTACGACGCGGGCGCCACCGACGACGGCCTCGACGGCGAGGAGGGCACCTTCTCGCTGTGCTCCTTCTGGTACGTCGAGGCGCTCACCCGGGCCGGCCGGCTCGACGAGGCCCGGCTGGCGCTGGAGAAGATGTTCACCTACGCCAACCACCTGGGCCTGTACGCCGAGGAGGTCGGCGCTCACCGGCGAGCAGCTCGGCAACTTCCCGCAGGCGTTCACCCACCTGGCGCTGATCAGCGCCGCCATCAACCTGGACCGGGCCCTCGGCTGAGCACACGCCCGACTTGAGGGGCGGGAGCGATTCTTTACCGTCCGCCGCGAGGTTTTACCCGCCGGCCCCTGACGTCGCGCCGCCGGCGGGGCAGGATCACGGCCATGAACCTCGTCCAGTTCCACCGGCTGCGCACGGCCGTCCAGGTCAGCGCCCCTCCCGGGGCCGGTGCGGACCTCGTCGCCGTCGAGACCGACCTGCGCGACGCGCTGCTGGACAGCGGCCTGTTCGTGACCGTCGAGGTCGGACGCACCGAGGACCCGGACGCCCTGGTCATCGCGCTGTGCACCTACGACCCCTTCTACTCCGAGGGCGACGCGCCTCCCGGCTGGAGGAGTTCTGGTCCGAGCGGGTCCGCTACCCGTTCTGGGAGGCCCACGGTGTGCTGGCCGAGCCGGACCACGTCGAGCTGGAGGCCGCCTCCCGCGTCGGTCCGCAGGGCCACTACGTCACCGTGCACCTCGTCGTCCAGCGCCGCTGGTCCCGGCGCAGCGGCGGCCCTCGGACTGAGGGCCGCCCGCCGGTAGGGTCGCCGGGTGGCAGCACCGGAGCTCGACGAAGGCATCGCGGTCACGGCCCGTGCCGACGACCCCACGACGTACGACGCCGACCTCGGGGAAGGCTGGCAGATCGGCTCGGGGGTCAACGGCGGGCTGCTGCTCGCCGTCCTGGGCAACGCGCTGCGCGCCACCCTCGGCGCGCACGGGCACGGCGACCCGGTCTCGGTCAGCGGCTACTACCTCTCCGCGCGCGCCCGGGGCCGGCGGTGGTCCGCACCGAGGTGCTGCGCACCGGGCGCAGCATGTCCACCGGGTCGGCGTCGCTGAGCCAGGTCGAGGGCGACCGGCGAGGTCGAGCGGATCGCGGCGCTCGCGACGTACGGCGACCTGGCCGGCGCTGGCGGGCCGGCCGACGACGTGCGGACCACGGCCGAGCCGCCCGAGCTGCCGCCGCCCGGAGCGCTGCGTGTCCACCGCGGACGCGCCGCCCGACGGCGATGGAGCACGCCGCGTTCCTGGCAGCGGCTCGACCTGCGCCTGGACCCGGCCTGCGTCGGCTGGGCGGTCGGCCGGCCCTCCGGACGCGGGGTCATCCAGGGCTGGCTGCGGATGGCCGACGGCCGCGAGCCCGACCCGCTGCTGCTGCTGCTGGCCGCCGACGCGCTGCCGCCGGTGACCTTCGACCTCGGGCGTTCGGCTGGGCGCCGACCCTGGAGCTGACCGTGCACGTGCGCGCCGCGCCGGCGCCGGGGTGGCTGCGGGTGCGGCACGCCACCCGCAACGTCGCCGGCGGGATGCTCGAGGAGGACGCCGAGGTGTGGGACTCCGCCGGACGGCTGGTGGCCCAGTCCCGGCAGCTGGCGCGGCTGCCCCGGTCCTGACGGCCGCGCGAGCCTCTCAGCAGGAACGTGGACGCGGGGCATGGCGAAGACGTAGCGCGCCCCGGGGTACTCGCTGAGCGACCAGAGCTGGTCGCGCTGCGGCCAGTAGGCGATGTCCTCGGGGCCGACGGGCAGCTCGTGACGGTGCTCGTGCAGCTCGCCCGGGGCGGCCCACCCACACGCTGCCCAGCCGGAACGTCCCGCGGCTGGTGGTGACGAACCAGGTGCCGTCGACGACGGCCGCGCCCTGCATGCCGGGCACGCCGCGCTCCTCGAGCACGACGGGTCGCGACGCGGCCGTCCTCGTCCGGCGCTGAGCAGCGCCGTCTCCGGGTCGATCTCGTAGCGCACCAGCCGGGTGGTCTGCTCGCCGCGGCCGTACTCCCCGGCGACCAGCGCGTGCGGTGTCGTGCTGCGGTCGAGCGACGCGAACGAGTAGCGCATCCGGCGCGACGCCGTCCGCCGCGTGCGCGTCGTAGGTGAAGCGCACCGGCAGCACGTAGCGGTAGCCGAAGGTGTCGACGGCCGCGGCGCCGTCGCGGACCCGCATCCGGGAGGCGTCGCCGGTGGGCACCCGCACGATGTCGTCGAGCCGGAAGGAGCTGAAGCCGCGCGCCGTCCCGGCGACGTGCACGTGGTCGCCGTGCCAGACGATGCCGCCGGCGTGCACCTACCGGGCGTACGTCGACCGAGCCGTCCTCGCCCAGGTGCGGCTCCACCAGCAGCACGTGGCGGTAGCGGATCGCGTCGGGGTCGGTGAGGTCCACGACGCTCAGCCGGGCGCCCATGTGCAGCCCGTCGACCTCGTGGGAGTAGGCGCTGGTGAGCAGCACCGACCGGCCGTCGACCAGCCCGTCGCCGTCCGCGTCGGCGCGAGGTGGTGATGCCCTGGGGCCACCACCGCGCCGACGCGTGGTCCTCGTGGTCCCACCGGAAGCCCCAGGTCGCGGCCGGCGCGGGGACCGCGCACGCGCCCGCGCCCGTGCGGTCCAGGTCGGCCAGCACCCCGGCCAGGCCGACCCGGCCGCCCGACGCCGGTCCACGAGGGCGTCGACCTCGGCGACCCGGTCGTCGGTGCGCAGCAGGTGCAGCCCGTGGCGTGGCTCCATGCGCCCAGTGTGCCGCGGACCGCGGTGGCCTGCGCAGACTGCCCGCGCGTGCTCCTGGTCGTCGGCGCCGCCGTGCGTCCGCGACGGCCGGGTGCTGGCGGCGCGGCGCACCCACCCGTCCGCGGCCGCCGGGCCGGTGGGAGTTGCCCGGCGGCAAGGTCGAGCCGGGGGAGGACCCGGAGGCCGCCGTCGTCCGCGAGGTCGTCGAGGAGCTGGGCTGCCGGGTCGAGGTGATCGGCCGCGCTCGCCGGCGAGCAGGCGGTCGGGGCCGGCTACATCGCTGCGGGTGCTGCTGGCCGAGCTCGTCGACGGCGAGCCCGTGCCCGCACGAGCACGACGTGCTGCGCTGGCTCGGGCCCGAGGAGCTCGACGAGGTCGACTGGCTGGACCCCGACCGGCCGTTCCTGGCCGAGCTGCGCGAGCTGCTGCTCGACGGGCGAGCGGCTGCGCGGGCGGCAACGTGGGCGGAGCCGTGCGGATCGGCCGGACCGTGCGGCGTGCCGACCGGCGCCTGGACGCCGGCGGTGCACCGGCTGCTGCACCACCTGCGCGCAGCGGGCCTGCCGGGCCGTGCCCGAGGTGCTCGGCACTCGACGCCCGGGGCCGCGAGGTGCTCGACCTACCTGCCCGGGCGTGGTGCGTCGACGTCGACGGCGAGCTGCTGACCGACGCCCAGCTGGCGACCTGGCCGCGTGGGCCCGGTCGCTGCACGAGGCGGTGGCCGGACCTCGCCCGACGACGGCCCGCTGGCGGTTCTTCGGCGTCGCGAGTCCCGACCGTGGTGGGGCACAACGACCTGGCGCCGTACAACGTGTGCTTCGAGGGCGACCGGCTCGTCGGCGTCTTCGACTGGGACCTCGCCGGGCCCTCCACCCCGCTGCATGGAGCTGGCCCACCTGGCCTGGACGGGCGTGCCGCTGTGCCGGCCGCGTGCCGCCCGCGGCGCGCCTGCTCGGCTGCGGCTGCTGGCCGACGCGTACGGCGGGGTGGCGCGCGCTCGCAGGTCCTCGGGGCGGTGCCCGAGCGGGTCCGCGCTCGCGGTGGACGGCATCCGCACCGCGGTGGCCGCCGGGGACGAGCAGATGCGCAACCTCATCCTGCTCGGTGAGCCGGAGCGGACCGAGGTGGCGCTGCTGGCGCTGCAGGAGCGGCTGCCGGCGCTGCGGCGGGCGCTGGCCTGCGCGACGACCGCGCGGCTTCGGAGTGGGGGTGCCGCGCCCTAGCATGGGGCCATGGACCAACGGCTGATGCTCGTGCACGCCCACCCCGACGACGAGACGATCGGCCAGGGCGCCACGATGGCCAGCTACGTCGCCCGCGGCACCCAGGTCACCCTGGTGACCTGCACCCTCGGGGAGGAGGGCGAGGTGCTCGTCCCCGAGCTGGCGCACCTCGCCGCCGACCAGGACGACGCGCTGGGCGAGCACCGGATCACCGAGCTCGCCAACGCCATGACGCGAGCTGGGCGTCACCGACCACCGGTTCCTCGGCGGCGCCGGGCACTACCGCGACTCCGGGATGGCGTGGGACGAGCAGCACCGGGCCGTCGCCCGCGCCGAGACCCGCGACGGGCACCTTCTGGCGGGCCGACCTGCTGGAGGCCTCCGCCCTGCTGGTCGAGATCATCCGCGAGGTCCGCCCGCAGGTGCTGGTGACCTACGACCAGTACGGCAACTACGGCCACCCCGACCACATCCAGGCGCACCGCGTCGCGACGTACGCCACCGCGCTGGCCGCGCGTGCCGTCCTACCGGCCCGACCTCGGCGCGGCCTGGGACGTCGCCAAGATCTACTGGGGCGCGATGTCGATGGACCGGATGCGCGAGGGCCTGCGGGCGCTGCGCGCGGCCGGGCGACACCACGACGTTCGAGGGCATGGACCCCGACGGCGAGATGCCGCCGTTCATGGTCCCCGACGACCAGCTCTCCGCGGTCGTGGAGGCCAACGACTTCGCCGAGGCCAAGATCCGGGCCATGAAGGCGCACGCCACCCAGATCGCCGTGGACGGCCCGTTCTTCGCGCTGTCGAACAACCTCGGCAACCAGGTCTGGGGCACCGAGTACTACCGGCTGGCCAAGGGCGTGCAGGGTCCGACGAACGAGGACGGCCTCGAGACGGACCTGTTCGCCGGGCTCGACTGACCGCCGGTGGCGGGCTGCTCCGGCACGCCGGCTGCGCTGCTGCTGGGCGTGCTGGTCTCGCTGGCCGCCGTCGGCGTGCACCGCTCGGCGTTCCCGTTGGGGCTGCTGCTGGCGGTGGCCACGAGCGTGCGCCGTGCCGTGGTGGCTGCTGCTCTCGCGGTGGCCACGCGCACCGCCGCGTCGTACGTCCTGGGCTGGCTGGCGCTGTTCGCCGTCGTGGTCGTCGGGACGGCCCGAGGGCGACTACGTGCTCGCCTGCGACGTGGACGGGCTGCGCTGATGGCGGCGGGCTTCGTGCTGGTGGTGGTCGCCGTGGTGGCCCTGGGGGGCAGCCGCCGCCACGACCCCCGCTGAGGAACGCTTCCGGCCCGGAACGCCTCCTCTGGGGCCGGTTCCGTTCCGCAGCTCACGGGAACGGCGGACCTGTGGACGGACCACGGCACCCGGGACGCCACCCGGGCAGGCTGTGCCGCATGGCTTCGCACCGGTGGAGCGCCGACCTGTCCGCCCCCGCGCGACCTGGTCCGCCCGGTGCGCGTCGACCCCTCGGGCAGGACCGGGCCCACCCCTGACCAGGCGGGTGGACCCCGCTGGCGGCGTACGTCGTGGGGCTTCCACGTGCCGGCCGCGACGACCACCGCCTCACCCGAGCAGCGGGTGATGGAGCAGTCCGTGCGGCTGCCCCCGGACGGCGCGGTCACGGGATGGGCGGCCCTGCGGCTGGCGGGGGCCACCTTCTTCGACGGCGTCGAGCCCGACGGCCGCACCCTGCAGCCGGTGCTGCTCGCGGTGGGTTCGGCCGGCAAGGTCCGTGCCGACGACGCGGCGCACGTCTCGCGCGAGCCGCTCGAGCGCCGACGAGGTGGTGGTCCGGCACGGCATCGCGTGCACCCGGGTGGAGCGGGCGCTGTTCGACGAGATGCGGCGCGTGCGCGACGGGCGCGAGGCGGTGGTCGCCCTGGACATGACCGCGGCGGCCGACCTCGGTCTCGGTCCGCCGGATGGCGACGTACCTCGCGAGCCGTTCCCGGTGGCGTCGGTCCCGGCAGGTGCGTCGGGCCCTGCCGTACGCCAGCGAGCTGAGCCGGTCGCCCAACGAGACGCGCATGCGGCTGCTGTGGGTGCTCGACGCCGGGCTGCCCGTCCCCTGGTGAACCGCCAGGTCCTCACCACGGGCGGCCGTCTCGTCGGGGTGGCCGACCTGCTGGACGCCGACGCCGGAGTGGTCGGCGAGTTCGACGGCGCGGACCACCGCGGCGCCGCGCGGCACAGCCGGGACGTCGCCCGGCAGGAGGCGTTCCGGAGGGCCGGGCTCGAGTACTTCACGGTGACCGGCCCCGACCTGCTCCGGCCGCAGGCGGGTCGTCGAGCGGATGCTGAGCACCCGGGCACGGGCCCGGCTCCTGCCCGCGGACCAGCGCGACTGGGTGCTGGGGCCGGCGCCGGGGGAGTGCCTCGACGACCTGCTCGACCGCCGGGACGCAGAGCGAGCGCTTCACCACCCACGCTGAGGAACGGTTCGGGCCTGGGAGGCGACCGTTCAGGCCGGTTCCGTTCCGCAGGTCACGTGCTGGCGAGGCGGGGTCAGGTGGGGGCGGCGAGGTAGCGGTAGGCGTGGTGGGTCCGGAAGCCCAGCCCGGCGTACAGCGCCAGGCCGGCCGCGTTGTCGCCGCGCACCTGCAGGTACGCCGTGGTGGCGCCCCGCTCGGCGGCCCACTCCAGCAGGCCGGCGACGACCACGAGGCCCAGGCCGCGACGCCGGTGGTCGGGGGAGACCCACACGTCGGTGATCCCCGCCCAGTCGCCGTCGGCCGCCACCCGCCCCGTCGCGACCACGGCACCCTCGTCACCAGCAGTGCCCGCAGCGGCGTCGGTGCCGCCAGCACCGCGGTCGAGGCGGGCACGCCGAGGAACCCGACCTCGGCGGGCCCCTGCAGCACCGCCAGCGCGTCGTCGCGGTGCGCCGCGGCCCGGGCGTCGTGGGCCAGCCAGGCCTCCGACGCCGTCGGCTCGAGCACCACCGCGGGCGCGCGGTCCGGCAGCAGGCGTCGTACGGCGCGCGCCGCCTGCGCCACCGAGACGATCTGGAGCTCGGAGTCGGCCTCGCCGGGACGGGCCGTGGTCCACCCGGCGTCGTCGAAGAGGTCGGCGGTGGCGGAACCCACCACCACCTGCGCCCACGGCGCCAGCCCCTGGCGTGCGTAGAAGGCCAGCGCTCGCTCCGACGGCGTCCTCGAACGGCACCCCCGGGTCGCCCACCGCCATCACCGAGTTGGCCCGAGCGCTGAAGCCGCCGGAGGCCCGCAGCAGCCAGTCCCCGACCGGCTCGGTGTGCACCGCCGGCCACGAGGCGTTCGAGCGCCGGCAGGCCTGCTCGGGCGAGACCCGCATCCGTGCAGGTGGGCGGGGCGGGACCGGCTTGCCGGAGACGATGTCGGCCAGGGCGATCTCGGTGTCCGTGCCGTCCTCGGCCCGTACGACGGTCGCGTGCTCGTCCCACGACTCCATCACGCCGAGCAGGTCGGTCATGGCCGGACCGCCGGAGGGCCCGGTCAGGCCCGGCAGCACCCGGCGCACGACGACCCTCAGGCCGACGCAGTGCGGGCCGAGACCGGGGGGGAGGCGCATGCGGAGGGGTCTCCGTCTTGCCGGGCGGGGCTCGCCTCGAGCGGGGTCGGTCGAGATACTAGGCTGTGGAGGACCGCTCAGCACCACCATCTGGAGGAACAAGGTGACCTACGTCATCGCGCAGCCCTGCGTCGACCTGAAGGACCGGGCCTGCGTCGACGAGTGCCCCGTCGACTGCATCTACGAGGGCAAGCGGATGCTCTACATCCACCCCGACGAGTGCGTCGACTGCGGTGCCTGCGAGCCGGTGTGCCCCGTCGAGGCGATCTTCTACGAGGACGACACCCCGGAGCAGTGGAAGGACTACTACAACGCCAACGTGGACTTCTTCGAGGACCTGGGCTCGCCCGGGCGGCGCTGCCAAGATGGGCGTCATCGACAAGGACCACCCGCTCGTCGCGGCGCTGTCCTTCCCGCAGAACGAGGAATGAGCACGCAGCAGCACCGACGCGCCGGCCACCTCCCCGAGGTGGGCGGCGCGTTCCGTGTCCGCGGCCCTGCCCGGACTTCCCCTGGGACCAGCTGACGGCGCACGCCGCGCGGGCCCGGGCGCACCCCGACGGCGTGGTCGACCTCTCGGTCGGCACCCCGGTCGACCCCACTCCCGACGGTGGTGCAGCAGGCCCTGCGCGCGGCCGCCGACTCGCCCGGCTACCCCACCACCGTCGGGCCGCGCGGACGACCCGGCAGGCCTGCGTGGACTGGCTGTCGCGCCGGTTCGGCGTGACCGGCCTCGACCTCGACGGGGTGCTGCCGGTGATCGGCTCCAAGGAGCTGATCGCCTCGCTGCCGGTGCCAGCTCGGTCTGGGCGCGGGCGACCTGGTGGTGCAGCCCGAGCTGGCCTACCCGACCTACGAGGTGGGTGCCCGGCTCGCCGGGGCGCGCACGCGTGGCCACCGACTCGCTCACCTGCGCTGGGCCCCGAGCGGGTCGGCCCTGGTGTGGGTGAACTCGCCGTCCAACCCGACCGGGCGGGTGCTGCCCGTCGACCACCTGCGCAAGGTGGTCGACTGGTGCCGGGAGCGCGGCGCGCTGCTGGTCTCCGACGAGTGCTACATCGAGTGGCCTGGGAGCCGCCGAGCGGGCGCGGCCGGTCTCGGTGCTGCACCCCGACGTGTGCGGCGGCGACCACACCGGCCTCCTCACCGTGCACTCGCTGTCCAAGCGGTCCAACCTGGCCGGCTACCGGTGCGCCTTCGTGGCCGGCGACCCGGCGGTGGTGGCCGAGCTGCTCGCGGTCCGCAAGAACCTCGGGCTGATGATGCCCGGCCCGCAGCAGCACGCGATGCGGGTCGGCGCTCGACGACGACGACGCACGTCGCACGAGCAGCACGCCCGCTACGCCGCCCGTCGCGTCGACTGCGGCCGGCGCTTCGAGGCGGCCGGCTTCCGGGTGGACCACTCCGAGGCGTCGCTCTACCTGTGGATGACCCGCGGGCGAGCCCTGCTGGGACACCGTGGCGGCGCTGGCCGAGCGGGGCATCCTCGTCGCGCCCGGCGTCGTTCTACGGGCCGGCCGGCGCCGAGCACGTGCGGGTCGCGTTCACCGCCACCGACGAGCGGGTGGCGGCCGCCGTCGCCGCCTGTCGGCCTGAGCGAACGCTCAGGAGGCCGACGAGTACGACGACGGCATCGGCGTCGCGCCGGCGCCGATCGGGGTGTGGAATCGCCGGCTGTTCGGGGCCGCGGCGAACATCCGCACCGCCGAGACGCTGCCCATCCGGATCACGGCGTGCTCGGCGGTCGTCGGACGTGAGCACCACGCCGTGCCCGTCGACGGCCGCCACCTGGCCGCTGAGCCACTGGCCCTCGACGAGCACCTGGACCGGTGTCCCGTTGGACTGGGCGCGGTTGAGGGCCGTGCCGACGGTGTAGAGCACCGAGTCGCTGTACATGGTTTCTCCCCCTCGGGTCGGTGGTCCGACCGTGTCGAGCTCCATCGTGCCCGCCGGACGGCGCGCAGGGCATCGGTCGCCCGTGTTGGAGACGGTGGCCGAACGTCGGCGTCATGGCCCGGGCGGACTAGACGCCTCGTGAGACGTGGGGAGGCTCAGCCGCCCCGCTGCACGTCGACGTGCACGTGGTCGCGGTGCTCGAGGACGGCCCGGTCACCCGGTCCGTCCGGGGCGTCGTAGTCGCGCCAGCCCTGCTCCGAGCGGCCACCGGCCCCCCAGATGCGGGCGTCGAAGATGACGTGGTCGACGTCCAGGCGTCCCGCGTGCGGCGACCAGGTAGGAGGCCATCGCCCAGCCCGGCGCCTGTTGGTCGCGCTGACGGGCCGGACGAACACGTCGACGGCCCGGCCCTCGTAGTGCGCCGACCCCGCGACGTGGCCGGTCGAGACGCCGCCGGGGGCGAACCCGCCGGTCGACAGGTCGCCGAAGACCCGGGTCAGCGCCGCACGGACCCGCTCGGCGCGGGCGGTGAGGCCGTCGGCGCCCTCGCGCTGCGGCGGCCAGTCCGTCGCCTCGCCGTACGACGCAGGTGAAGGCGCCCCGGCTGTAGCCGGTCAGCGCCGAGGCCAGCGCCCGCCCGTCGGCCGCGTGGTCCTCGTAGGCCTCCGGGAAGCCGGAGCGCTGCACCTTCTGGGCGGCCTCGGTGATGCGCATCGTCTGGTAGCCGTCGACCTTCTCCAGCGCGTCGTAGAAGCGGTTCGCGGCGTACACCGGCTGCTGGATCTGCGCGGCGGTGCCCCAGCCCTGCGACGGGCGCTGCTGGAACAGGCCGACGGAGTCCCGGTCGCCGTGGTCGAGGTTGCGCAGCTTGCTCTCCTGGAACGCCGTGGCCAGCGCGATCGAGACCGCCCGTGCGGGCAGCCCGCGGCGCACGGCGACCGCCGCGATGGTGGTGGCGTTCTCGGCCTGCTCGGTCGAGAGGTCGACCACCGTGCCGCCCACCCGCGCGGTGCAGCCCTCCGGGTCGGGCAGGGGGCCGATGCCGCCGTCGCACGAGCAGGAAGCCGCCGGCCACGAGCACCAGGCCGAGCAGGCCGGCCAGCGCCGCGATGAGCCCGCCGCGGCGACGTCGCGCCGCGGCGCTAGTTGGCATGGAGGTCGGCGTTCAGCTCGATGCCCCGACCGCCCCACGGCACCGCCTCGACGGCGCCGGTGGTGGAGTTGCGGCGGAACAGCACGTTGCTGGCGCCGGACAGCTCGGCGGCCTTGACCACCCGGGGCCTCGTCGCCGCCGAGCACGGTGACCTTGGTGCCGGCGGTGACGTAGCAGCCGGCCTCCACCACGCAGTCGTCGCCCAGCGAGATGCCGATGCCGGCGTTGGCCCCGAGCAGGCAGCGGCGCCCGACCGAGACGACCTCCTTGCCGCCCCCGGACAGGGTGCCCATGATCGAGGCGCCGCCGCCGACGTCGGAGCCCTCGCCGACGACGACGCCGGCGCTGATCCGGCCCTCGACCATGGAGGTGCCCAGCGTGCCGGCGTTGTAGTTCACGAAGCCCTCGTGCATCACGGTGGTGCCCTCGGCCAGGTGGGCGCCGAGCCGGACCCGGTCGGCGTCGGCGATCCGCACGCCGGCCGGCAGCACGTAGTCGGTCATCCGCGGGAACTTGTCGACGCCGAGCACGGTGACGTGGCCCCGCGCGGCCTCGGTCAGCCGCAGCCGGGTGGCTCTCGAAGTCGTCGACCGCGCAGGGCCCGGCGTCGGTCCACACCACGTTGGTCAGCAGGCCGAAGATGCCGTCCAGGTTGACCGAGCGGGGCGCCACGAGCCGGTGGCTGAGCAGGTGCAGCCGCAGCCAGGCGTCCTGCGGGTCGGCCGGCGGCGCCTGCAGGTCCTCGATGACGGTCCGAGCACGACGAGCCGTCGGACGCCGCGCACCTCGTCGACGCCCTCGAGCAGCGTCAGCTCCCGCGGCGCGTCGAGGTCGTCCTCCGGGTCGCCGAGGCGGGGCGAGGGGTACCAGGTGTCGAGCAGGCCGCCCTCGCCCTCGGTCCCGGCGTAGGTCGCCAGGCCGTAGCCCCAGGCGCGCGGGGTGGGCGGCGGTCGCGGGGTCGGTGGCAGCGAGGTCGGTCACCGGGCCCAGGCTACCGAAGCGTCGGCCACGACGGGCGGCTGGTTGGATGGGGGCCATGGCCTCCCCGACTCCCTCGACCTGACCCGGGACGCCGTCTCGCTGACCGAGGACCTCGTCAACATCGAGTCCGTGAGCGGCGACGAGCAGCAGATCGCCGACGCCGTCGAGGCGGCGCTGCGGCGGCCTGGACCACCTGGACGTGCAGCGGTTCGGCCACACCGTCGTGGCCCGCACCCACCTGGGCCGCGACGAGCGGGTGGTGGTCGCCGGCCACCTCGACACCGTGCCGCTCAACGCCAACCTGCCGGCCCGCCGCGACGAGAGCCGCCTGCACGGCCTGGGCAGCTGCGACATGAAGGGCGGGGTCGCGGTGGCGCTGCGGCTGCGCCACCGATGCCCGAGCCCAACCGCGACGTCACGTACCTGTTCTACGAGTGCGAGGAGGTGGAGGCCGAGCGCAACGGCCTGCAGCTGCTCGCGGCCAGCCACCCCGAGCTGCTGCAGGCCGACTTCGCGATCCTCATGGAGCCCTCGGACGCGGTCGTGGAGGCCGGCTGCCAGGGCACGCTGCGCGTCGACGTCACCACCCGCGGCGAGCGGGCGCACTCGGCCCGCTCGTGGACCGGGGTCAACGCCATCCACGGCGCCGCGCGAGGTGCTGGCCCGGCTCAACGCCTACGAGCCGCGGCGCCCGGTCATCGACGGGCTGGAGTACCACGAGGGGCTCAACGCGGTGTTCGTCTCCGGCGGGGTGGCCGGCAACGTGCTGCCCGACGTCTGCACGGTCTCGGTCAACTACCGCTTCGCCCCGGACCGGTCCGTGGAGGAGGCCGTTCGCCCACGTCCGCGAGGTCTTCGACGGCTTCGAGGTCGAGCTCAGCGACGCCGCGCCCGCGGCGATGCCGGGGCTGTCGGTGCCCGCCGCGGCCGCCTTCGTCGAGGCGGTCGGCGGCACCGCCAACCCGAAGTTCGGCTGGACCGACGTGGCCCGCTTCAGCGCGCTGGGCGTCCCGGCGGTCAACTTCGGCCCCGGTGACCCGCACCTGGCCCACAAGCAGGACGAGTTCGTGCCGTTCGAGCACATCACCACCGTCGAGCGACAGCTGCGCACCTGGCTGGGGGCGACCGCGTGAGCGGCCTGCACGAGCACGACCCCGAGGTGCCCGGAGAAGCTCCGCGGCGGCACCGTCATGCGCCGCAGCCAGGTGCGAGTCGAGCACCACCGACCAGCGGCTGCTGGACACGCCGCGGGCTCGACCGACTGGCTGCACACCGACCCGTGGCGCGTGCTGAGGATCCAGAGCGAGTTCGTCGAGGGCTTCGGTGCGCTGGCCGAGCTCGGGTCCGGCGATCTCGGTGTTCGGCTCCGCCCGCACCACCCCGACGACCCGTCGTACGCCCAGGCGGAGGCAGGTCGGGCGCGGCGCTGGTCGAGGCCGGCTTCGCCGTCATCACCGGCGGCGGGCCCGGGGTGATGGAGGCGGCCAACAAGGGCGCCTGCGAGGCGGGCGGCGTCTCGGTCGGGCTGGGCATCGAGCTGCCCTTCGAGTCCGGGCCTCAACGAGTACGTCGACATCGGGCTGAACTTCCGCTACTTCTTCATCCGCAAGACGATGTTCGTGAAGTACGCCCAGGGCTTCGTCGTGCTGCCCGGCGGCTTCGGCACCTTCGACGAGCTGTTCGAGGCGCTGACGCTGGTGCAGACCCAGAAGGTCACGTCGTTCCCCATCGTGCTGGTCGGCACGGCGTACTGGTCGGGCCTGGTCGACTGGATCCGGCAGACCGTGCTGGCCGAGGGCAAGATCTCCGCAGCGCGACCTCGACATGTTCCGGTCACCGACGACGTCGACGAGGCGGTGGCCGTCATGGTCGAGGCCCGCCGACCAAGCACGACCCGGTCCGTACCATCGAGCCATGACCTGGTTCTTCGCCGTCCTCGTGGTGCTCGTGATGGGCGGCGTCGCGGTGGTCGCCACCGGTCGCGGCGGGTCGATGGCCGAGACGTACGACGACCGGCCCGACGCCCTCGTCCCCGCCGACGGGCCGCTGGCCGCGCGGGACCTGCGCCGGGTGCACTTCAGCACCGCGCTTCCGGGGCTACCGGATGTCCGAGGTGGACGCGCTGCTGGACCGGCTCGCCGCCGAGCTGGAGCCGCGCCGCGCGTCCACGGACGGGACCGGCGTAGGTGCGGATCCGGCTGCAGCGGCGAGGTCGACGTCGCCGCGCCCGCCGGCTCGGTCTGGGACTACGTCACCGACTGGCCCCGGCAGGGGGAGTGGATCCCCTCGACCCGGGTCGAGAGGGTCGACGCGGCCGACGCCGTCGGACGGCCGGGCCTTCCGGGCCTGGACCGGGATCGGGGCCTCGCGGTCGGCTTCTGGGACCCGATGACGATCACCGCCTGGCAGCGGACCCCCGACGGCGGCGGGCTGTGCGAGGTCCTGCACCTCGGGGCGGTGGTCAGGGGCGAGGGCGAGTTCGCGGTCGTCGCGCTCGGACGAGGGCCGCAGCCGGTTCGTGTGGGCCGAGATGGTGGTGCTGCCGTTCGGCCGGCTGGGCGCGCTCGGGCTGGCGGGTGGCCCGCCGCGTGGTGGAGCGGCTCATCGACCGCGGCCTGGCGACGATGCGCGACCGGGTCGGAGCAGGCGGCTGGTCGAGCGGGGCGACGGGAGCGGCTCAGCGGCCCTCGAACACCGGCTTCTGCTTGGCCACGAAGGCGTCGACGGCGTTGCGGTGGTCCTGGCGTCGCCCCGGTCAGCGCCATCATCTCGGCCTCGAAGGCCAGCGACGACACGAGGTCGTGACCGGCGCGGAGAACGCCACCGAACGGCGGATCGCCCCGAACGCCAGCGTCGGCCCGTCGGCCAGCCGGCGGGCCAGGGCGCGCCACCTCGGCGGCCAGCTCGTCGGCCGCGACGACCGTGGTGGCCAGGCCGAGGGTCAGCGACTCCTCGGCCCCGATGGTGCGCGGGAAGTAGAGCAGCTCCAGGGCCTTGGCCCGGCCCACCAGCCGCGGCAGCGTCCACGACGAGCCGGTGTCGCAGGACAGCGCGATGCCGGCGAAGGCCAGGTTGAAGCCGGCGGTGTCGGCCAGCACCCGGAAGTCGCAGGCGAAGGCCAGGCTGGCCCCGGCGCCCGCGGCCACCCCGTTGACCGCGGCCACCACGGGCTTGGGCATCGTGGCCAGCGCGGTCACGATCGGGTTGTAGTGGTCCGGGACGGTGCGTGAACAGCGCGTCGGAGGACGCTGTCGCGCAGGATCGCGGACGTGCTCCTTGAGGTCCTGGCCCACGCAGAACGCCCGGCCGGTGCCGGTGAGCACGACGCAGCGCACGGCGGTCGTCCTCCGCGGCGGCCGTGACCGCCTCGAGCAGCGCCACCTTCGTGGCCACGTCCAGGCTGTTCATCGCCTCGGGCCGGTCGAGCGTGATGGTCGCGACGCCGTCCTCGACACGTCGTAGCGGACGGTGCGGTCGGCGGCGGTGCTGGGCTCAGTCACGGGGGGCTCCGGTCTTCTCGGTGGTGCGGGCGTCGTCGAGGCAGGTGTCGACGAAGGCCGACGCGCCGGGCAGCAGCCGGGCCGGCCTCCTCCGGCGAAGAAGCGGGCCGCCTCGTGCGCCGACCCAGTCGGCGGCAGCAGCTCCGCGGGCAGGCCGGGGTCGGTGAACAGGAACTTGCGCCACTCGTGCACGAGCACGGAGCGTACGGCGAACGCCTCCTCGTCGTCGTCGGCCCCGCCGAGCCCGCCCAGCACGGCGCGGGGATCGGCCAGCAGCCGCTCGGCGAAGTCGCGCCAGGCGACGTACGCGTCGGCCAGGGAGTCCAGGTCCCAGGCCTGCCGGGCGCGGGTGCTGGCCTGCTCGTCCAGGGCGCGCAGGCGGGACCAGACGGCGTCCTCGGCGGACAGCAGCTCCTCCACCCCGGGCGAGACGAAGGGGCTGATCCAGGTGCTCTCCGAGAGCGGGGCGTAGCCCAGGAAGGCCAGCCCGCCCCGGACGCGCTCCCGGGCCGAGCGGTGCCGCGGCGGGTCCACCACCAGCAGGTCCCAGCCGCCGTCCCAGGGCTCGGCCCGGGTGCGGTAGATCCGCGACGCGGCGTCGTCGAGACGGTGCCGGGCGCGACCGGTCAGGGCGTACCGGGCCCGCCGGGCAGCCGCACCGGCTCCAGCCAGCCCTGGCGGACCATCCGTGACACGGCCGTGCGGACGGCGGGCGCGGCGATGTCCAGGGAGGCGAGCAGGCGGACCACGGCGGCGACCGGGGCCCGGTCCCCGCGGGCGCGCAGGTGGTCGCCGTACAGGTCGAAGAGGGCGGACCGCGCGTGCACCCGCAGCGAGTCTGCCTCACGCGCTGCGCCGGGCTGTGCGTTGGTCGTGGTGCTTCGTAGGGAATAATGGCCGGGCAACTCAACGGCGCCGCGGACGTGGGCGCACAGAGACAGGAAGAGGTGTGCGCAATGGCGGCGATGAAGCCGCGGACGGGCGACGGCCCGCTCGAGGTCACGAAGGAGGGGCGCGGCATCGTGATGCGCGTGCCGCTCGAAGGGGGAGGTCGACTGGTGGTCGAGCTCAACGCCGACGAGGCCACCGCTCTGGGGGCGGCGCTGCACCAGGTCGTGGGCTGACCCCAGGACCCCAGGTCCGGGCCCGCTCGGGCCGGACCACCGACGTCGACCCCGCCCCTGCACCGCAGTGGGCGGGGTCCTTCGCGTCCGGGCGCCGACGGTAGGGTCGGGCCCGGTCGTTCTCGAGGGAGGAACCGTGGGTCTGCCCCCGCAGGTGTCACCGCCGCTGGTCGTGCTCAGCGAGCTGCCCCCGTCCGCGGTCCCGGGGGCGGAGGTCGTCGCCCTCCCCGTCCTGGCGGGCGAGGACGGCGTGCTGCTCGGCCCGGGTGCCGACGCCCTGGACGCCGAGCTGGGCGAGGACCTGCTGGCCCTGCTGGACGCGGACGGCGCCACCGGTGCGGTCGGGGAGGTCGCCGAGCGCGTCGTGCTGCGACACCGAGGGCCTGACCAACGTCGACCTCCGCCTGGTCCTGCTGGTGGGGGTCGGGGCCGGCGGTCCCCGGCGAGCTGCGCCGGGCGGGGGCGGTGCTGGCGCGCCGGGTGCGGGACCGCTCCTCGGTGGCGACCTCGCTGGCCGCTGCGGGCGACGGGGACGACGGGGCCGGTCTGGCCGCGCTCGTCGAGGGCCTGGTGCTGGGCTCCTACGAGTTCCACTGGCGCTCCTCCGGGCCGGTGCGCACCCCCGTGGGCCGGGTGGTCCTGGCCGGGCTGCCCGAGGCCGCCGACCGGCAGGCCGTCCTGGACCGTGCCCTGGCGGTGGCCGGGGCCGGCTGGCGCTCGCGCACCCTGGCCCTGGTGCCCTCCAACGTGAAGAACCCGGCCTGGATGGCCGACCGGGCCGTCGAGGTCGCCCGGGAGCACCGTCTCGACGTCACCGTCTGGGACGAGGACCGCCTGGCGGCCGAGGGGTTCGGCGGCATCCTGGGGGTCGGGCAGGGATCCGTGCACCCGCCGCGCCTGGTCCGCCTCGACCACACCCCCCGCGCCCCGCACCGGCCGGGCCGGGCGGGCCGACCGGAGGGCGCCCCACCTGGTGCTCGTCGGCAAGGGCATCACCTTCGACACCGGCGGGCTCTCCATCAAGCCGCGCGACGCGATGATGTCGATGAAGCGCGACATGACCGGGGCCGGGGTCGTGCTCTCGGTGATGGCGGCGCTGTCCGCGGTGGACTGCCCGGTGCGGGTCACCGGTCTGCTGCCGCTGGCCGAGAACTCCGTCGGCGCCGACAGCATCCGCCCCGGGGACGTGCTGCGGCACTACGGGGGCCGGACCAGCGAGGTCACCAACACCGACGCCGAGGGTCGGCTGGTCCTGGCCGACGCGCTGGCCTACGCCGTGGCCGAGGTCCGCCCCGACGTCCTCGTGGACGTCGCCACGCTGACCGGGGCGGTCAAGATGGCGCTGGGGCAGCGCACCGGCGGTCTGTTCGCCACCGACGACCGGCTGGCCGACCGGCTGCGGACCGCCTCGCTGGCCGCGGACGAGCCCCTGTGGAGGCTGCCGCTGACGCCCGACTACGAGGACCGCATCTCCTCGAAGGTCGCCGACGCCGACAACGCCGGCGGCGCGCCCGGCGCGATCACCGCCGCGCTGTTCCTGCAGCACTTCACCGGCGGGCTGCCCTGGGCGCACCTGGACATCGCCTCGGTCGGGGACTCCCCGGTCGACGCCTTCGAGTACACCCCCGGTGCCACCGGCTTCGGGGCCCGCCTGCTGCTGCACTGGCTCTCGGACGCCGCGCACCGCTCGACCTGGGCGCCGACGCATGAGCAGGTCGCCGTGCACGCCCTGACCGTCCGCTGGTCGCTGGCCGACGCCCCCGCGGGCGCCGGGGAGGCGCTGGCCGCCTACGTCCACGACACCTCGCACGCGCGCTTCAGCGCCAAGGAGGGCCTGCGGTTCAAGACCTGGCGCACGCGACCGGGGAGTGGTTCGAGGGCTGCTACGTCTTCGACTCGGACGCCGCGCGCTCCGCCTTCCAGGCGGCTTCACCGCCACCGCGGACACCTCGCCGGGCTCCCGGATCGTCGGCTCGCCGCCCGTGCTCATCGAGGCCTGCGACGTGGTCGCCGTGGCCGAGGGGGCCGCCGGGTTCCTGGCCGCGCCGACGTACGGCTGAGGCGTGGCGCTCCGTCTCCAGGCGCCCGACCCGGCCGTACCACCGCTCGTACGTCGCGGCCCTGCGCGAGCTGGTCGCCGAGGGCGAACGGGCACTACTTCGAGCTGGTGCTGCCGTCCACCCCGGGCGTGCGCCGGCGGCACCTGGACCCTGCCGACGCTGGAGGACCCGCGCGCGTTCGCCGAGTTCTGCGCGTACTCGGTGGCCCTGGGCGACCCGGGCACGCCGCTGCCGGCCGGGCTGGGTCGATCGGCACCTACCTCTGGATGGTCGACGGCCCGACGTCGTCGGCCGCATCTCGCTGCGGCACACCCTGACCCCCTGGCTGCTGGAGGTCGGCGGGCACGTCGGGTACGCCGTGCGACCCTCCGCCCGTCGGCGCGGGTACGCCACCGAGGCCCTGCGCCAGGTGCTGCCGGTCGCCGCCGAGCACGGCATCGACCCGGTGCTGGTCACCTGCGACGACGACAACGTCGGGCTCGCGCCGGGTCATCGAGGCGAACGGCGGTGTGCTCGAGGACGTCCGGGGCCGCAAGATGCGCTTCTGGGTGCCGACCTCCCCCGCCTGAGCGGTCCCGCTGGTCGAGGTGCGAGCGCAGCGAGCCTCGAGACCTCAGGTGACGGCGTTGCGGACGGCGTGGACCGGGTCGAGGTGCTCCTCGGCGGCCAGCACCTCCACCAGGTGCTGCACGGCGTCGAGGACGTCGACGTGCCGGACGTAGAGGGGCGCGAAGCCGAACCGGGCCACGTCCGGGGTGCGGAAGTCGCCGACGACCCCACGAGCGGCCAGCGCCCGCACCAGGCCGTAGGCGTCCGGGTGGCGCAGCGAGACCTGGCTGCCCCGCCGCTCGTGCGCCCGGGGGGTGACCACCTCGACGGCCGTCGCCCAGGCGCGCCTCGACCAGGGCGATGAAAGTGTCGGTCAGCGACAGCGACGCGGCCGCAGGACGTCGGCCAGGGCGACCCCGTCGAAGACGTCGAGGGCGGCGTCGAGCGCGGACAGCGCGAGCACCGGCGGCGTGCCGGAGGCCATCCTGGCGATGCCCGCGGCGGGCTCAAGGTGCGGTCCATCGCGAAGGGCGCGGCGTGCCCGAACCAGCCGGTGATCGGCTGGTCCCAGGCGTCCTGGTGGCGCGGGTGCACCCAGCTGAAGGCCGGTGAGCCGGGGCCGCCGTTGAGGTACTTGTAGGTGCAGCCCACCGCGATGTCGGCGTCCACGCCGGTGAGGTCGACCGGCACCGCCCCGGTGGAGTGGCACAGGTCCCACTGCACCAGCGCCCCCGCCGCGTGGGCGGCCGCGGTCACCGAGGCCAGGTCGAACATGGACCCGGTCCGGAAGTCCACGTGGGTGAGCGCGAGCAGGGCCACGTCCTCGTCCAGCGAGGCGGCCGGGTCCTCCGGGTCGCACCAGCGGACCTCGAGCCCGACGGTGCGGGCCACGCCCTCCGCGACGTAGGCGTCGGTGGGGAAGGTGGTCGGCTCCAGCAGCAGGACCCGCCTGCCGGGTCGCAGCCGGGCGGCGGCCACGAACGTCTTGAACAGCGTGACGGTGGTGGAGTCGCCGACGTGCACGTCACCCGGGTCCGCGCCGATCAGCGGGGCGATGCGGTCCCCGACCCGACGGGACAGCTCGACCCACCCCGCGGAGTTCCACGACCCGATGAGGTCGTCACCCCACTCCTGGGTGACGACCTGCTGCAGCCGGGTCGGGACGGTGCGGGGGAGGGCGCCCAGGGAGTTGCCGTCGAGGTAGACCACGCCCTCCGGAAGGGCGAAGAGGTCGCGGCGCCCGGCGAGCGGGCTGCGGGCGTCGAGGTCCAGGGCCGCGTCACGGTCCAGCGGGGGAGGGGTCACGGTGCGCTCAGCGTCCTGGGGTTGGGTGGGCGGGGGGCCCGGGGGGCCCGAGGGCTGCGGGCAGGGTCGGAACCAGTGTCGCGCCGCCCACCCCCCGAGGTGGCAGCCGGGTCAGCCCAGCTCGCGCAGCCGGTCGCCGGCCCGGACCAGCAGGGCGTCGTACGCCGCGGTGGTCAGGTCCGCACCGGTCACCGGCGTCAGGCTCACCCGGGCCACGAAGCGGCCCGCACGGACCAGCCCCAGCCGGAAGCGCACCTCCTCGGTGTCCGAGACCCGCGTGCGCAGGTCCCACGCCGAGGTGTCCAGCGCCGGTCCCGCCGCGCCGGCGGGCCGGGGCCGGCGCCGCTCCCGACCGACCTCGGTGGCCGGGTCGCGGTCCTCGCAGCCGTCCACGGCGGCCCGGACACCGGCCACGAACCGGCGGGCCCGTCGGGCGTCGGGGAACGTCCCCACCGCCTCGGCCAGCCCGAAGCGGGCCGGCAGGGTGGCCTGCGGCACCAGGAAGGTGCGGCCGCGGGCGCGGGTGGCGCCGCCGCGGAGCAAGCCGGCCCGGTCGCACCGGGTGGCAGGCGGGTCGGCGCGCAGCGTGGTGGTGCGGGTGCCGACCCAGGGCCGGTCGACCCGGCCGGCCGGGGGCAGGTCGAGCACGTCCAGCAGCCCGGGCGTGCCACCGGTCGGCGGCGGGGGCGTCACCCGGTACGCCGGTCCCCGGACGCAGGCCGGGGCACCGGCCCGGGCGCACAGCCGGGTCACGGACGCCGCGGCGAGGCGGGTCATCGCCGCCGGACCGGGTGCGGCGCCCCCGACGGTCGCGACCACCGTCGAGGTGGTCACCGCCCTCGTCCGGGCCACCACGACGGCGTACGTCGTCACCGGCGGGCTCCACCGCCGCAGGGTCAGCAGCAGTCCCTCCCGCCCCACGCCGACGAGCCGGTGCGTCGCGAGCAGCTGCACGTGGGCCTCGGGGCACCCGGCGTAGCGGCGCTCCGAAGCGGCCGCGGCGGCGGCCGCCCGAGCCGCCGTGGACGAGACCTCCACGGTCTGCGTGGCGGTGCGGCTCGGCGTCCTCGGCGTCCCCGGCGTCCCCGGCGCGGAGAAGCGGCGGACCAGCGCTCCCAGGGCCCGGGGGTCGGCGGGGCGGGGCGGCCGGCAGAACCCGGCCGGGCCGCCCTGCGCCGGCGGCCCGTCGGCGCCCAGCACCCGCCAGGCGCGACCGTTCCCCGGGCTCGGTGTCCCCAGGGTCCCCAGCGCCGTCGCGGGCAGCAGGTCGTCGGCGGTGGGGAGCCGTTGGTCCACGGGGACAGGCCCGCTCGTCGCACCGCTGGAGGGACCGCCGGGGGTCGCCGCTCCGCCGGCCCCGGCGGCGCGGTCGTCGGCGCCCCCGCCCAGCACGTCGGGCCGGACCACGAGGATCCCCCCCAGGACCGCGACCACGGTGGCCACGACCGCCCCCGCGACCGCCCGGGTGGTCCGGGACCGGCCTGCGTCGTCGCGTCGTGGCACCGCCCGTCCCTCCTCCGCCTGGTTGCTCGCACCCCTGTCGTCGACCGTGCCCGTCGCCGGCGGGCCCGTCCACGGTACGGCTCGGCCGTCGTGGCGGCCAACCGGCGTGGGAGCAGCGCTTCCCCGTCCACCGGCGGGAGGATGGCCGCGATGACCGACCTCCTGGACCCCACGACGACCGGCGGGCGCCGCGACGTCCCGGCCCCGACCGGTGCGACGGGCGGCCGCCGCCCCTTGGCCGTGGGGGCGGCCGTGGCCGGGGCGGCCTCCGCGCTCGTGGTGCTGCTCGGGTGCATGGCCGTCGGCCTCGTCGGGTGGTTCGCCTCGGACGCCGGCGGGCACGGCACCACGCGCGACGCGCTGCGCGTGGGGACCGACGCCTGGCTGATGGCCCAGGGGTCCCACCTCCATCTCGCGGTGACCGGGGCCACGGCGACCCTGACCGTCGTACCGCTGGGGCTGACGCTGCTGTGCCTCTGGGTGGCCCACCGCTGCGGCCGGTGGGCCGCGGCCACCTCGGAGGTGCCCGACGGGCGCACCCTGCTGCTCGGTGCCGGCGTGCTGGCCGGGGTGCACGCGCTGGTGGTGCTGGTGGCCGCCGTGCTCGCCTCCACCCCGTCGGCCGGGACCGGGCTGCTGCGACCCGTGGTCGGAGGAGCGCTCGTCGCCCTCGTGGGCGGTGGCACCGGCCTGCTGCGGAGCAGCCGGGACCTCGTGGACTGGCGGGCGCACGTGCCGGAGCCGGTCCGGGCCGTCGCCCTGGGCGCGCTCGCGAGCACCCTCCTGGTGGTCGCGGCCGCCGCGCTGCTGCTGACCGCCGCCCTGCTGCTCGACCTGGGGACCGCGGCCAACGTGCTGTCGCGGCTGCACGCCGACGTGGCCGGGGGCCTGCTCTCCACCCTCCTGGTGGCGGCGGTCGCGCCCAACGCCGTCCTGCTCGCCGGCGTCCTACCTGCTCGGGCCCGGCTTCGCGGTGGGGACCGGCACGCTGGTCTCCCCCGCGGCCGTCACCCTCGGCCCGGTGCCGGCCTTCCCGCTGCTGGCCGCGCTGCCCGCACCCGGCACCCCCGCCGCCTGGGTGGGCGCACTGGTCGCCGCGCCGGTGCTGGCCGCGGTGGCGGGCACCGTCCTGATGCTGCGCCGGCACCCGGTCCTGACCTACGACGCGGGCGCGCTGCGCGGTCTGGGAGCGGGGGTCGTGGGCGGGCTGCTGCTCAGCGCCGGCATCGCGCTCGCCGGCGGCGCGGTGGGCCCCGGTCGGATGGCCGACGTCGGGCGCCGACCTGCTCGACTCGCTGGTCGCCTCGACGGTCGCGATGGGCGTCGGCGGCCTCTTCGCCGGGGTCGCCGCCACCTGGTGGGCCCGGCGGCGCTGACCGGCCGGGGTCGGTAGCCTTCAGCGCGTGCTCACCCCCGGCGTACCGGCCCGCCTGCTGGTGCTCGTCTCCGGCGCCGGCACCAACCTGCAGGCCCTGCTCGACGCCTGCACCGACCCGGCGTACGGCGCCGAGGTGGTCGCGGTCGGGCGCGGACCGCGACGGCATCGAGGGGCTGGCGCGGGCCGAGCGGGCGGGCGTGCCCACCTTCGTGCGGCGCGTCGGCGACCACGCCACCCGGGAGGACTGGGACGCCGCCCTGACCGCCGCGTGCGCCGAGCACCGGCCCGACCTGGTGGTGCTGGCCGGCTTCATGAAGCTCACCGGGCCGGCCTTCCTCGCCGCGTTCGGCGGCCGCTGCGTCAACACCCACCCGGCGCTGTCGCCCTCGTTCCCGGGGATGCGCGGTCCCGCCGACGCGCTGGCGTACGGCGTGCAAGGTCACCGGCGCCACGCTCTTCGTCGTCGACGCCGGCGTGGACACCGGCCCGATCGTGGCGCAGCGGGCCGTCCCGGTCGAGGACGACGACGACGTCGGCGTCCCTGCACGAGCGGATCAAGGTGGCCGAGCGGGCGATGCTGGTCGACGACCGTCGGCCGGATGGCCCGGGAGGGCTTCACCGTCGCCGGACCGGAAGGTGCGCTTCGGCCGGCTGCACGAGGCTAGGCTGCCCGCACACGACTGGCGCAGGTGGGCAACCACCAGGGAGTGTCCCAGCCGAGTGCATCGAACGCCTGGGTGCGCTCCTCCCCGAGACGAGGAGCGCCCATGCCCGCACAGCCCGACGCCAGCCCCCAGCCCGCCGAGACGGACGTGCGCCCCGTCCGCCGGGCGCTGGTCTCCGTCTACGACAAGACCGGTCTCGAGGAGCTGGCCCCGGCGCTGCACGAGGCCGGCGTCGCGATCGTGTCCACCGGCTCGACCGCCGGCCGCATCGCCGCGGCCGGGGTGCCGGTCACCAGGGTGGAGGAGCTGACCGGCTTCCCCGAGTGCCTCGACGGGCGGGTCAAGACGCTGCACCCGAAGGTGCACGCCGGCATCCTGGCCGACCTGCGGCTGCGACTCGCACCGCGAGCAGCTCGAGGAGCTCGGCGTCGAGCCGTTCGACCTCGTCGTCTCCAACCTCTACCCGTTCCGCGAGACCGTGGCCGTCCGGCGCGACCCCGGACGAGTGCGTCGAGCAGATCGACATCGGCGGGCCCTCGATGGTGCGGGCCGCCGCCAAGAACCACCCGTCGGTGGCCATCGTCACCTCGCCCGGGCAGTACGACGAGCGTGCTGGCCGCCGTACGCGCCGGGGGCACGACGCTGGCGCAGCGCCGACGCCTCGCCGCCGAGGCGTTCGTGCACACCGCCACCTACGACGTGGCCGTCGCGTCCTGGATGGGCAGCGTGCTGACCGACACCTCCGACGGCACCGGCTTCCCGGCCTGGATGGGGGCGACCTGGGAGCGGGCCGCGGTGCTGCGCTACGGGGAGAACCCGCACCAGCCGGCGGCGCTGTACCGGCACTGGCGCGGCGGGCTGGCCGCGCGCCGAGCAGCTGCACGGCAAGGAGATGTCCTACAACAACTACGTCGACGCCGACGCCGCCCGCCGCGCCGCCAACGACTTCGCCGAGCCCGCGGTGGCGATCATCAAGCACGCCAACCCGTGCGGCATCGCGGTCGGGACCGACGTCGCCGAGGCGCACCGCAAGGCGCACGCCTGCGACCCGGTCTCCGCGTTCGGTGGCGTGATCGCGGTCAACCGGCCCGTCTCGGTGGCGATGGCCGAGCAGGTCGCGGAGATCTTCACCGAGGTCGTGGTGGCCCCGGGCTACGAGCACGGTGCGGTCGAGGTGCTGGCCCGCAAGAAGAACGTCCGGGTGCTGCGCTGCGACCTCGACGAGCACCCGGACCCGGTGGAGTTCCGCGGGATCAGCGGCGGCCTGCTGGTGCAGCACGTCGACCACGTCGACGCCCGCGTCGACGGCGGCGGCGACGACCCGTCCACCTGGACGCTGGCCACCGGCGCGGCCGCCTCGGAGCAGGAGCTCGCCGACCTGGCCTTCGCCTGGAGGGCCTGCCGCGCGGTGAAGTCGAACGCGATCCTGCTGGCCTCGGACGGCGCCTCGGTCGGCGTCGGGCATGGGCCAGGTCAACCGGGTCGACTCCTGCCGGCTCGCGGTCGAGCGGGCCGGGGAGCGGGCCGCCGGCTCGGTCGCGGCCTCCGACGCCTTCTTCCCCTTCGCCGACGGGCCGCAGATCCTCGCTCGACGCCGGCGTGCGGGCGATCGTGCAGCCCGGCGGGTCGGTGCGCGACGCGGAGGTCGTCGAGGCCCTGGCCGCGGCGGGCGTGACCATGTACCTCACCGGCACCCGGCACTTCTTCCACTGACCTCCACCGACCGCTCCGCGGACGACTGATCGGATGACACCGTGACGGCACAGATCCTGGACGGCACCGCCACCCTCAAGGCCATCAAGGCCGACCTGACCGAGCGGGTGGCCGCGCTCCGCGAGCGGGGCGTCGTCCCCGGCCTGGGCACGGTGCTGGTCGGCGACGACCCCGGCTCGCACTGGTACGTCGGGGCCAAGCACAAGGACTGCGCCGAGATCGGCATCACCTCGATCCGCCGCGACCTGCCCGCCACCGCCACGCAGGCCGAGCGTGGAGGCCGTGGTCGACGAGCTCAACGCCGACCCGGCGTGCACCGGCTACCTCGTCCAGCAGCCGACCGGGCTCGACGAGTTCGCCCTGCTGTCGCGGGTCGACCCCGGCAAGGACGTCGACGGCCTGCACCCCTCAACCTCGGCAAGCTCGTGCTCGGCGAGGCCGGGCCGCTGCCGTGCACGCCGTACGGGATCATCGAGCTGCTGCGCCGCCACGACGTGCCGATCGCCGGCGCGGACGTGTGTCGTGGTCGGCCGCGGGATCACCGTGGGCCGGCCGCTGGGCCTGCTGCTCACCCGGCGCAGCGAGAACGCCACCGTGACGCTGTGCCACACCGGCACCCGCGACCTGGCCGCGCACGTACGGCGCGCCGACGTCGTCGTGGCCGCGGCCGGGGTGCCCGGGATCATCACGGCCGACATGGTGAAGCCGGGGGCGGCCGTCCTCGACGTGGGCGTGTCGCGGGTCGACGGCAGGATCGCCGGCGACGTGGCCGCCGACGTCCCCGAGGTGGCCGGCTGGGTCTCGCCCAACCCCGGCGGCGTCGGCCCGATGACCCGCGCCATGCTGCTGTCCAACATCGTCGCGCTCGCCGAGCAGTCCGCGGCCCGGGCCTGACCCGGTGCCCCCTCCCGACGGTCCGCTGCGGCGGCCGCAGACCATCGGCGGGGTCGTCTACCTGGGCGTGCTCGCGGCTGCGGTGGTCGGGCTCGGCGTGGTCGTGGCCGGGGCGTGGCGCACCGGCCTGAGCTGGATCGGGGTGGCCCTGCTGGTGGCGGCCGGGGCCCGGCTGGTGCTCTCGGAGCGGCGCGCGCGGGATGCTGCGGGTGCGGCGCCGGTGGTCCGACGTGCTGATGCTGACGGTGGCCGGGGTGGGTCTGATCGTGCTCACCGTGGTGGTGCCGGACCAGCCGCCCCTCTGACGCATAATCGCACCCATGACCTACGACCCCGAGCTCGCGGACCGCATCCGCGACGTGCTGGCCGGCGAGCCCGGCCTGACCGAGGAGCGCATGTTCGGCGGCGTGGCCTTCCTGGTGGAGGGGGCGATGGCCGTCGCGGCCAGCGGGCGCGGCGGGCTGCTGCTGCGGGTGGACCCCGACGACGTCGACGCCCTGGTCCACGAGCCGAGCGTCGGTCGCTTCGAGATGCGCGGCCGCGAGCTGGACGGCTGGCTGCGGGTCGACGCCGACGTCGTGGAGACCGACGACGACCTGCGCGACTGGGTGGAGCGGGGCGTCGAGCGGGCGCGTGACGTGGGTCCCAGCCACTGACCCGACCCCTCTGAGGGGGAATGTCCGCCCTCGTCGGGGTGTTCGTCCGAGGTCGGTCCACCCGGTCGGCACCACCGACCTGCCGTCACCCGGCGCAGAGGGGACCACCCGAGATGTCACGCACCGACCGCCGGACCGACTACCGCGTCACCTTCCTGGTGCTGTGCGTGGGCGTCGCGTCGTTCTCGCTGCTGCAGTCGATGGTCAACCCGGTGCTGCCGACGATCGAGGCCGCGCTCGACACCGACCAGGCGACGGTGACCTGGGTGCTGACGGCCTACCTGCTCTCCGCCTCGGTCTTCACCCCGATCATCGGCCGGGTCGGCGACAAGGTCGGCAAGGAGCGGATGCTCGTCGTCGCGCTCGGCGCGCTCGCCGTCGGCTCGCTGCTCGCCGCGCTCGCCCCCACCATCGGCGTGCTGATCGCCGCCCGCGCGATCCAGGGCATCGGCGGCGGCGTGCTGCCGCTGACCTTCGGGATCATCCGCGACGAGTTCCCCCGCGACAAGGTCGCCGGCGCGGTCGGCACGTCGGCCGCGCTGCTCGCCGTCGGCGGCGGCGTCGGCCTGGTGCTGGCCGGCCCGATCGTCGACGCGCTGAGCTACCACTGGCTGTTCTGGATCCCGATGGTGCATGACGGTCCTGGCCGCGCTGGCCGCCCACTTCTTCGTGCCCGAGTCGCCCGAGCGCACGCCCGGCCGGATCAACGTCGCCAGCGCGCTGCTGATGTCGGCCTGGCTGGTCGCCCTGCTGCTCGCCGTGAGCCAGGGCCACAGCTGGGGCTGGGCCTCGGCGCGGACTCGATCGGCCTGTTCGTGGCGGCCGCCGTCCTGCTGCCCGTCTGGGTCGTCGTGGAGGCGCGCAGCGACAGCCCGCTCATCGACATGCAGATGATGCGGATCCCGACCGTGTGGACGGTCAACCTGGTCGCGCTGCTCTTCGGCATGGGCATGTACTCGATGTTCGCCTTCCTGCCGCAGTTCCTGCAGACCCCCGACGCGCGACCGGCTACGGCTTCGGCGCCAGCGTCACCGAGTCCGGGCTGATGCTGCTGCCGCAGACCGTCGCGACCTTCTTGGCCGGCGTCTGGTCTCGGGCCGGCTGGCCGCCCGCTACGGCTCCAAGGCCGTGCTCGTCGTCGGCGCCACCCTGACCTCGCTCGGCACCCTCGGCCTCGTCCTGGCCCACGACGAGGTGTGGCAGGTGCTGGTCGAGACCACCGTGCTCGGGCCTGGCCTTCGGCCTCGCCTTCGCCGCGATGTCCAACCTCGATCGTCGACGCCGTCCCGCAGTCGCAGACCGGCGTGGCCAGCGGCATGAACGCCAACATCCGCACCGTCGGCGGCGCCCTGGGCAGCGCCGTGCTGGCCAGCGTCGTCACCGCCGGCGCCCGGCCCGACGGCCTGCCCGTCGAGGCCGGCTACACCCACGGCTTCGCGCGTCCTGGTCGTCACCTCCGGCCCTGGCCGCGCTGGTCGCCGTGCTCGTGCCGGTCGTCAGGGCCCGCACCCACGTGGTCCCCGGCCCGCAGGCCGAGGCCGAGGTCGCTCCCCGTGCCGACGCCGGGGCCGCTTCCCGGCCCGCCGCCCTCGACCCCGCCTGACCCCCCCACCGAGGCGTCCCGTCCTGCGCGCGTCTCAGCGCCTCACACGCGCTGCCACCCGTGCAGCACCCGTCGCGTCGCCCGGTCGAAGGCGAAGTGGCTGCCCTGCCCGGGCTGGTCGAGCGTGCGGCTCACCGGCACGCCGAGGAGGTGGCACAGCAGCAGCGTGCCGACCCCGCCATGGGTGACCACCACGACCTCGCCCGGTACGGCGTCCAGGACCCGCTCCACCGCGGCGACGACCCGGGCCTGGGCGTCGTGCGCCGTCTCCCAGCCGCGCACGCTGACCCCGGGCTCGGCGAAGAACGCGTCCGCCACCCGCTCGAACTCCTCGGGCGGCAGGAACCCCGTCGCGCTGCGGTCGTTCTCGCCGAGCCCGGCGTCGACCAGGACGGGCAGCGCCCGCACCGCCGCCACCGCCTCCGCGGTCTGTACCGCCTTGCGCTCGGTGCTGGAGGCCACCCCGGCCGCGCTCGCCACCCACGGCATCCGTACGAGCCGGGCGAGGCGTTCGCGACCGACGGGCGAGAGGCCCCAGTCGGGCACCGGGACCCGCGCCTCGACGACGACCTCGGGGTGCGTGACCACGTGCACCGTCGGCCCGAGGGGCACCTCCGGGCTCAGATCAGCCCGAGACCCCGGACGGCGTCGCGCTCCTCGACGAGCTCGGCCGCCGTGGCGTCCATCCGGGCCCGCGAGAAGTCGTTGACCTCCAGGCCCTGGACGATCTCCCAGTCCCCGCCGCGGGTGGTCACCGGGTAGGAGTAGACGAGGCCCTCGGGCACGCCGTACGAGCCGTCGGAGCGCACCGCCATCGACACCCAGTCACCCTCGGGCGAGCCGTGCAGCCAGTCGCGGGCCGCGTCGATGGTGGCCGAGGCGGCGGAGGCGGCCGAGGACGAGCCCCGGGCCTCGATGATGGCGGCACCGCGCTTGGCCACGGTGGGGATGAAGTCGTTCTCCACCCAGGCCAGGTCGTCGACGACCTCGGCCGCGTTCCGGCCGCCGATCTCGGCGTGGAAGATGTCGGGGTACTGCGTGGCGGAGTGGTTGCCCCAGATGGTGAGCCGGCGGATGTCGGAGACCGTCGACCCGGTGCGCGCCGCGAGCTGGGACAGGGCCCGGTTGTGGTCCAGCCGGGTCAGCGCGGAGAACCGCTCGGCCGGGATGTCGGGGGCGTTCGACATCGCGATGAGGGCGTTGGTGTTGGCCGGGTTGCCGGTCACGCCGATGCGGACGTCGTCCGCGGCGACCTCGTTGAGCGCCTTGCCCTGCGCGGTGAAGATCGCGCCGTTGGCCTCGAGCAGGTCGGCCCGCTCCATGCCCTTGCTGCGCGGCCTCGCCCCGACCAGGAGCGCCAGGCTCACGCCGTCGAACACGGTGGCCGCGTCGTCGCCGATCTCCACGCCCGCCAGGGTCGGGAAGGCGCAGTCGTCCAGCTCCATCACGACGCCCTCCAGGGCCCCCAGGGCCGGCGTGATCTCCAGCAGCCGCAGCTCGATCGGGGTGTCCTTGCCCAGCAGGTCGCCGCTCGCGAGGCGGAACAGCAGGCTGTAGCCGATCTGGCCGGCGGCGCCGGTGACGGCGACCTTGACGGGGGAAGTGCTCACGGGGGCTCCTGGGACGGTCCGGGGACTGCGGTCGGCTCCCGACGCTAGCAAGACCCTCGCCGCTCGCGCGCGCGGCCCGGCGCGTCCCGACCGTCCTCTCCGACCCCGGCCGGGCGTCAGCTCCGGCCGCGGGTGACCTCGCGCCGGGGCTCGCCGGCCGGCGTGCCGCTGGTGCGCGCGTGGCTGTCGCCGGCGGCGATGCACGCGAACCGGGTGACCCCCAGGCGGGTCAGCCCGGCCGCGTCCCCGTCGCCCCAGATCGCACGCTTGCGCGACATCGACGGGTACATCAGCTGCCGCTGGCTGAGGCTGTGGTCCAGCCCCATGACGTGGCCGACCTCGTGCATCAGCAGCTGCTGGCGGGTGCCCTGCAGGCCGGTGACCGGCCCCGTCCCGTAGCCCGCCGCGAGCCGGCCGTAGACGGAGCGGTCGAGCTCGACCAGCCCGCGCACCGTCTCCATCACCGACGCACCGTCGACGTCACGGGTGCTGATGGAGGAGAAGCTGCCGTAGCCGGCCACGCCGCCGCCGCCCAGGCCGGCACGGGGCCAGGTGAACACCAGCTGGGTGCCGCCCGGGTATGTGCCCTGGGGGGTCGCCGGGGCCGACGTCGTGGTGCCGGCGTAGGAGAAGCGCACCCCGGTCTGCACCGTGACCCGCCTGATCGCCCCCTGGACCTCCGCGACCGCGGTGTCCGGTGCGCCCGCGGTGTTGATGCGGTAGGAGATGGTCCCGCAGGGGTTCCAGTGCGCGTAGGTGTAGCCGGGCGTACGGGCGAACAGCTTGTACGACGCCGGGCTGCCCGCACCGTTGACGTCCACCGTCGCGCGGGTCGACGCGACGCCGCCCGCCACGACGCGGTACCGGGCCGAGCCGATGTAGAGCCGGGTGGGCAGGGTCAGGGAGTACCGACCGTCCGACCCGCTGTCGCCCTGGGTCACGCGCACCCACACGTCCCCGCGTCGGCGCTGCAGCTGCACCGTCGTGGCGGCCACGGGCCGGACCCGTCCGGTGACCGTGACCGTCTGGGCCGCGTTGGGCGTGAGGTCGCTGATGCTCATCGAGACCGAGGTCACCGCCGCCCGCAGCGACCCGGGAGCGGCGGCGTGCGCCGGGGTCAGCGGGGCGAGCAGGGCGAGGGCGGCGAGGCCCAGGGCGGACCTCCGGGCGGCGGTGCGACGGTTCACGAGAGCCTCTCGGGCGTGGGAGCGGTGGCTGCCCCATGATGCGCGCGACCGGCCCGGCTCGGCCAGCACCCCGGGGGATCCTTTACCCGGGTGCGGCCGGTGGACCGCCCGGAGCGGCGTGAGATATCTTGACGTCAAGAAACCCAGGGGGGCGTTCCCCCGGAAACGGAGCCTCGGTGACGGACTCGACGATCATCTACACCCACACGGACGAAGCGCCCCTGCTGGCGACGTACTCCTTCCTGCCGGTCGTCGAGGCCTACGCCTCCACCGCAGGGGTGTCGGTCCAGACCCGGGACATCTCCCTCGCCGGGCGGGTCATCGCCCAGTTCCCCGACCTCCTCGAGGAGGGGCAGCGGGTCGACGACGCGCTGGCCGAGCTGGGCCGCCTGGTCCAGGAGCCGGGCGCGAACATCATCAAGCTGCCCAACATCAGCGCCTCCGTCCCGCAGCTCAAGGCCGTCGTGGCCGAGCTGCAGTCAGCAGGGCTTCGCGCTGCCGGACTACCCCGACGCCCCGTCCACCGACGCCGAGCGGGACGCCCGCGCCCGCTACGACCGGGTGAAGGGCAGCGCGGTCAACCCGGTGCTGCGCGAGGGCAACTCGGACCGGCGCGCGCCCGCGTCGGTGAAGTGCTACGTGCGCTCGCACCCGCACTCCATGGGTGAGTGGAGCCCGCAGTCCCGGACCAACGTGGCCACCATGGGCGCCGACGACTTCCGCTCCACGGAGAAGTCCGTGGTGGTCGGCGAGGACGGCTCGCTGCGCATCGAGCTGGTCGGCGACGACGGCACCACCACGGTGCTGCGGGAGTCCGTGCCGGTGCTGGCCGGCGAGGTCGTGGACGCCACCGTGATGCGGGTCGGTCCGCTGCGCGAGTTCCTGACCGCCCAGATCGCCCGGGCCAAGGCCGAGGACGTGCTGTTCTCGGTGCACCTCAAGGCCACCATGATGAAGGTCTCCGACCCGATCATCTTCGGGCACGTGGTCCGGGCCTTCTTCCCCGCGCTGTTCGCCGACCACGCCGAGGCGCTGGCCGCCGCCGGCGTCAGCCCCAACGACGGTCTCGGCGCGCTCCTCAAGGCCGTCGACGCCCTGCCCGAGGACCAGCGGGCGGCGATCGAGGCCGCGGTCGACCAGGGCCTCGAGGACGGGCCCGGCGCTCGCGATGGTCGACTCCGACCACGGCATCACCAACCTGCACGTGCCCAGCGACGTCATCGTGGACGCCTCGATGCCGGCGATGATCCGCACCTCCGGCCACATGTGGGGGCCCGACGGCGCCGCGAGGCCGACACCCTCGCCGTGCTGCCCGGACAGCAGCTACGCCGGCATCTACCAGGTCGTCATCGACGACTGCCGCGCCCACGGCGCCTACGACCCGGCCACCCTGGGGACGGTGCCCAACGTCGGCCTGATGGCCCAGGCGGCCGAGGAGTACGGCAGCCACGACAAGACCTTCGAGATGCCCTCGACCGGCACCGTCCGCGTGGTCGACACCCACGGCGACACCGTGCTGGAGCACGCCGTCGGGGCGGGCGACATCTGGCGGATGTGCCAGACCAAGGACGTCCCGATCCGGGACTGGGTCAAGCTGGCCGTCACCCGCGCCCGCGCCTCGGGCATGCCCGCGGTGTTCTGGCTGGACGAGGGCCGGGCCCACGACGCCAACCTCATCGCGAAGGTGGCGACGTACCTGCGCCGAGCACGACACCGAGGGCCTGCAGATCGAGGTCATGGCGCCCGAGGAGGCGATCGCCTTCACCCTCGAGCGGATCCGCAAGGGCGAGGACACCATCTCGGTGACCGGCAACGTGCTGCGCGACTACCTGACCGACCTGTTCCCGATCCTCGAGCTCGGCACCAGCGCCAAGATGCTGTCGGTCGTACCGCTGATCAACGGCGGCGGGCTCTTCGAGACCGGTGCCGGTGGCTCGGCGCCCAAGCACGTGCAGCAGCTGGTCCGCGAGAACCACCTGCGCTGGGACAGCCTCGGGCGAGTTCCTCGCCCTGGCGGTCAGCTTCGAGCACCTGCGCGACCACGACCGACAACCCGCGGGCGCAGATCCTGGCCGACACCCTGGACCGGGCCACCGGCGACGTTCCTCAACGAGAACAAGTCGCCGAGCCGCAAGGTCGGGGAGATCGACAACCGGGGCAGCCACTTCTACCTGGCGCTGTTCTGGGCGGAGGAGCTCGCCCGCAGACCGAGGACACCGAGCTCGCCGGCAAGTACGCCGAGCTGGCCACCGCCCTCGAGTCGGGCGAGGACGCCATCAACGCCGAGCTGCTCGAGCGTGCAGGGCTCGCCGGCCGACATCGGCGGCTACTACCGCCCGGACGCCGCCAAGGCCGACGCCGTGATGCGGCCGTCGACGACCCTCAACGAGGCCCTGGCCCTCCTCGGCTAGAACCGCTGGTTGAGGCGCGGCGGAGCGAGCCTCGAACCACGCCCCACCTCGAGCAGCGGGCGCGCACCTCAACCCGGTCGGGGCCGAAGCGCTCCACGCGGACCGTCGAGGCCTCCACGCCGAGCCCGACGAGCAGCCCGCTCGCGGTCTCGGCGAAGCCGGCCGAACCGCAGACGTAGACGTCGCGGGCTCCGCGCTCGAGCAGGGGCCGCACGTCGCCGGCGGTGAGCCGGCCGGCGGGCGTCCGTCGTACGCCTCCCGGGTCAGCACGAGCCGCTGGCCGTCGAGCTCGTCGGCGTACGGCGTCGCGGCCAGCGTGCGGGCGGAGACCAGCAGCCGCAGCAGGTCGGGGCGGCCGACGTCGCGGGCGTGCCGCAGCATCGCGACCAGCGGCACGACCCCGCTGCCGCCGGCCACGCCCAGCGCGGGACGTGTCGGCCGGCCACACGAACCAGCCGCCGATCGGGCCCGCGCAGCTCGAGCTCGTCGCCGACCTCGACCACGTCGGCCAGGTAGGTCGAGACCTCGCCGTCGTCGAGGCGCTCGACGTAGAACTCCAGCAGCGGGTCGGCCGGCGCGGAGGCCACCGAGTACGACCGGGACGCGGTGTAGCCGTCGTCGGCGGTCAGCCGGACGACGTAGTGCTGGCCGGGCAGGTGGTCGGTCCGGTCGGGCGACCTCGAGCCGCAGCCGCACGGCGCCGGGCGTCGGGTGCGTGCACCTCGCGCACGACGCCGGTGCACCAGCCGCCGCTGGGGGCGTCCACCTCAGTCGCCCTGGTAGCGCTGCTCGAGCCACGGGTCGCCGCGGTCGTGGTAGCCGTTGCGCTCCCAGAAGCCCTGCTGGTCGTGGTCGAGCAGGGTCAGCCGGGTGACCCACTTGGCGCTCTTCCAGAAGTACAGGTGCGGCACCAGCAGCCGCACCGGTCCGCCGTGGTCGCGCGGCAGCGGCTTGCCGTCGAAGGTCCACACCACCCAGGCCTTGCCGTCGGTGACGTCGGCGAGCGGCAGGTTGGTCGTGTAGCCGGTGGTGAGGTGGCCAGGACGTACGTCGCTCCGGCTGCGGGCCGCGCGGCCTCGAGCAGCACGTCGAGGCTGACCCCGCCGAAGCGGGTGTCGAACTTGGACCAGGTCGTGACGCAGTGGATGTCGCCGGCGTAGTCCGACTGCGGCAGCGCGTGCGCCTCGTCCCAGGTCCAGGTGGTGGGGCTCTCGACCAGGCCGTCGACGGTCATCGTCCAGCCGGCCGGGTCCAGGTGCGGGGTGACCTCGGCGGTCAGCACGGGCCAGTCACGGCCCACGTCGTACTGCCCGGGCGGCAGGCGCTCCGGCTGCTCGGGGCGTCGACGGCCGACGAAGCCGCGGGTGGGACCGGCCATGGGTGCTCCCGGGACGAGGGGTGTTCGGCTGCCCCCGATCCTCGGGGGTGCGCACGGACCCGTCAAGGACCCGGGACGGGGCGTGTCGACGACTCCGACATCTCCGGATCTTTAGCGCTCAAGGGAATAGCCTGGCGGGGTGGGTCCTTGGACTCCTCGAGAGCTGCGCACGACGTCAGCCGCCCCGCTCCCGCTCGTGAAGGAACCTCGCCGTGACCACCTCCGTCTCGCCGCGCCCCGCCGTCGGCACCGCACCGGCCCCGGCCCTCCCACCCCGCCTGGTCGGGCTGGCGATCCTGGCCCTGTCGGTGGGTGGCTTCACCATCGGCACCACCGAGTTCGTGACCATGGGCCTGCTGCCGGAGATGGCCCGCGGGGTCGGCGTCAGCATCCCCCGCGCGGGTCACGTCATCTCCGCCTACGCCCTCGGCGTCGTGGTCGGCGCCCCGCTGATCGCGGTCCTCGGCGCGCGGCTGCCCCGCAAGGGCCTGCTGCTGGCGCTGATGGTGGCCTACGGCGCTCGCCAACGTCGCCACCGCGCTGGCGCCCTCGTTCGCTCTCCCTGGCCGGGGCCCGCTTCCTGGCCGGGCTGCCGCACGGCGCGTACTTCGGGGTGGCCTCGCTGGTCGCCGCCGGGCTCGTGCCCGCCGAGCGCAAGGGCCGGGCCGTGAGCCGGCGTGATGCTCGGCCTGGCGGTCGCCAACCTGGTCGGCGTGCCCGCTGCGGCCTGGCTGGGGCAGCACCTCGGCTGGCGGGCGGCCTACGGCGCCGTCACCGTGCTGGGCGTGCTCACCGTCGTGCTCGTCGCAACGTTCGTGCCCCGCGTGGTCGCGGGACCGCGCCGCCACCGGTCGCCGCGAGCTGCAGGCGTTCTCCCGGCTGCAGGTGTGGCTGACGCTGCTGGTCGGCGCCGTCGGCTTCGGCGGCATGTTCGCGATGTACAGCTACATCGCGCCCACGGTCACCGACGTCACCGGCCTGTCCGCCGCGGCCGTACCGGTCTACCTGCTGGCCTTCGGCGTCGGCGGCATCCTCGGCACCACGCTGGGCGGCATCGGCGCCGACTGGTCCGTGCTGCGCTCGATCGTGGTCGCCAACCTCTCCATGGGGCTGTTCCTGGTGCTCTTCACCGTCACCGCCTCGCAGCCGGTGGCCGCCTGGTTCACCGTGCTGCTCATCGCCCTGGTGGGCTCGATGCTGGCCGTCACCCTGCAGATGCGGCTCATGCACGTCGCCGGCGACGCCCAGACCCTGGGCGCGGCCATGAACCACGCCTCGCTCAACCTGGCCAACGCGCTGGGGGCCTGGCTCGGCGGGGTGGTCATCGCCGCCGGGTACGGCTACACCGCGCCCAGCCTGGTCGGTGCCGGGCTCTCGGTGCTCGGGCTGGTGGTGCTGGCCGCCTCGGTGCTGGTGCACCGGCACGACACCCGCGTCCAGCGCTGGGTGGTGCGCGCGGCGGGGTGAGGCGGGAGGGCGGCTGGGCTGGTTTCGAGGCCCGCTCCGTTCGCACCTCAACCAGCGGAGCGCTCCTCGACGAGCGGGTCGGTGGGGAGCAGGTCGTAGGTCAGGAGGTCCGTGAGCGAGCCGTCCCCGAGCCGCAGGGCGGAGCGCTCACGGCCGGTGGCCGTGAAGCCGCAGCCCTCGATGACGTGCTGGGAGGCGGTGTTGCCCGCCGCGGCCCGCATGCGGACGCGCTCCAGCCCGAGGCCGCCGTCCTGCGGCGACGCGAAGCAGTGCCGCACCACCGCGCGGCAGGCGGCCGTGGCCACGCCCCGTCCGCGGGCGGCCGGGTGGGTCCAGCAGCCGATCTCCGCGTCCGCGTCCGGGGCCAGGTCGAAGACGTCCACGCAGCCCAGCAGCGCGTCGGTCGCGGGGTCGGCCACCGCCCAGGTCACCCGCCGACCCGGTCGGCCAGCCGCTCGGCCCGCCGCTCCAGCCAGGCCCGCGCGTCGGTGGCGGAGTACGGCTGGGGCAGCGGGGCCAGCCAGTGCGCCGTACGCTGGTCGGAGCAGGCCTCGACCACCCGTGGCACGTCGCCGTCCCGCAACGGGCGCAGCCGGACCGCGGTCCCTCGATGCAGCTCGGGCACCGCGCGCCAGTCGGCGTGCCGGGCTCCCGGGCCTCGCCGGCGTGCAGCGTGCCGACCCAGCCGTCGAGCAGCTCGCCGCGCTGCGGCAGCCAGCCGCGTACCGTGCCGTCGAAGGAGAAGCCCAGCCGCCAGGCCGTACGCCGGGAGGCCCAGTTGCCGACGTTGGCCCACCAGACCACCGTCTGCAGGCCCTGGGCCTCGAAGCCCCAGCCCAGCAGCAGGGGCAGCGCCCTCCGGACGACGCCGCGGCCGCGGGCCCAGGGGTGCGCGCCGTAGGCGATCTCGGCGCCGCCCGCCGCCCGCGTCGCGCAGCTCGACCGTGCCGCAGAACCGGGGCGTGCCGTGCGTCGAGCGCCTCCACCGCGAAGGCCCACCGGCCCTGCGGCCCAGCCCCGACGGGACCACGGCGGTGACGAAGCCCTCGGCGTCCGTCGCGCGCGTACGGCACCGGGACCGTGGTCCACTCCTGGCTCAGCGGGTCGGTGCACTGCTCGAGCACGCCCTGCACGTCGTCGGGGCGGTGGGCGCGCAGGGTGACCACCCCGTCGGTGAGCACGGGCACGTCGTCGGGGAACCTCATCGCGCCACCCTGCTCCGGTCCGGTGCGGCAGCCGGCACAAACCTTTATCGTGGTGGCCATGGACGAGAGTGACAGACCGTGAACGGCACGCATCGCCAACATCGCCCTGGTCGTCCTCTTCGTCCTCGTCGGCAGCATGTTCGCCGCCGCCGAGATGTCGCTGGTGTCCCTGCGGGACAGCCAGGTCCGCGCGATGGCCGGCCGGGGCCGTCGCGGCGAGGCCGTGGCCCGGCTCGCGAAGGACCCGAACCGCTTCCTGGCCGCCGTGCAGGTCGGCGTGACGCTGGCCGGGTTCCTCTCCGCCTCGTTCGGTGGCGCCACGCTCTCGGGTGACCTCGCTCCCCGGCTCGAGGCGCTGGGCCTGCGCGCCGGGTGCCGCCGGACCGGTCGCCCTGGTCCTGGTGACCATCGCCATCTCCTACGTCTCGCTGGTCCTCGGCGAGCTGGCCCCCAAGCGGCTGGCCCTGCAGCGCACCGAGGGCTTCGCGCTCGCGCTGGGCCCGACCGTCGACCGCATCGCCACGATCTCCCGGCCGGTGATCTGGCTGCTGTCGGTCTCGACCAACCTCGTGGTCCGGCTGGTCGGTGGCGACCCCCGCGCCAAGCGTGAGCAGATGTCCGACGAGGAGCTGCGCGAGCTGGTCAACACCCACGAGACCCTGGGCGAGGAGGAGCGTCGGATCGTCGAGGACGTCTTCGAGGCCGGCGACCGGCAGATCCGCGAGGTGATGATCCCGCGCACCGAGGTCGACTTCCTGGACGCCTCGACACCGGTCTTCAAGGCCGCCAAGGAGGCGCTGCACCAGCCGCACTCCCGCTACCCGGTGATCCGCGGGTCGGCCGACGACGTGATCGGCTTCGTGCACGTCCGCGACCTGCTCGACCCGGAGATGGCCGGCCGCTCCGTGCGGGTCGGCGAGCTGGCCCGCCAGACGTTCGTGCTGCCCTGGACGCGCCCGATCCTCGCCGCCCTGGCGGACATGCGGCGCGAGGGCATGCACCTGGCGATCGTGGCCGACGAGTACGGCGGCACCGCCGGCATCGTCACGATGGAGGACCTCGTCGAGGAGCTGATCGGCGACATCAAGGACGAGTACGACGTCGACGAGGCGGAGACCACCCGGCACCGCGGCGGCGACGTCGAGGTCGACGGCCTGCTGAACCTCGACGACTTCGAGGACGAGACCGGCCTCGAGCTGCCCGAGGGCCCCTACGAGACCGTCGCCGGCTTCCTGATGGCCCGGCTCGGCCGGCTGCCGCAGGTCGACGACTGGGTGGACTACGACGACCGGCGGATCACCGTCCGCGAGGTCGACGGCCGCCGGGTGGGCCGGGTGCTGGTGACCGCCGTACCCGCCGTCGCCGTGGTGAGCCCGGACCACCCGGTCGCGACCGAGCCCGCGAGCGACCAGGTCGTGCGTCCGAGGAGCAGGTCCGGGCCGCAGGAGCAGGTGTAGCGGAGGAGCCGCCTGTGAGCGCCCTGGCGGCCATGGCCTGGAAGAATGCCCTCCATGTCCGACCCAGCGCCCACGGTCGCGCGCCCGCGGGTGCTGTCCGGGATCCAGCCCACCGCCGACTCGTTCCACTTCGGGCAACTACCTCGGGGCGCTGCGTCAGTGGGTCGCCCTCCAGGACGAGTACGAGCCGTTCTTCTTCATCGCCGACCTGCACGCGATCACCGTCGAGCAGGACCCGAAGCTGCTGCGCGAGCGGGTGCTGCGGGCCGCCGCCCAGCTGCTCGCCATGGGCATCGACCCCGAGCGGTCCGCCGTCTTCATCCAGTCGCAGGTGCCCGCCCACGCCCAGCTCAGCTGGGTGCTGCAGTGCCTGACCGGCGTCGGTGAGGCCCGGCGGATGACGCAGTTCAAGGACAAGGCCGCCAAGGGCGGCGAGGGGCAGGCCTCGGTGGGCCTGTTCACCTACCCGATGCTGCAGGCCGCCGACATCCTGCTGTACCGGCCGCAGTACGTCCCGGTGGGGGAGGACCAGCGCCAGCACCTCGAGCTGACCCGGGACCTCGCCGGGCGGTTCAACCACCGCTACAAGAAGACGTTCCGGCTGCCCGAGCCGTACATCCTGAAGGAGACCGCGAAGATCACCGACCTCCAGGACCCCACCTCGAAGATGTCGAAGTCGGCCTCCTCGCCCGCCGGCATCGTCGAGCATGCTCGACGACCCGCGGGTCTCGGCGAAGAAGATCCGCTCGGCGGTCACCGACTCGGGCTCCGAGATCCGGTTCGACCCGGAGGACAAGCCCGGGCGTCTCCAACCTGCTGACGATCTACTCCGCGCTGACCGGCCGCAGCATCGAGGACCTGGAGAAGGCGTACGACGGCCGGGGCTACGGGGACCTCAAGAGCGACCTCGCCGACGTCGTCGTGGACGTCGTGACGCCGTTCCGGCGACCGGACGCTCGAGCTGCTCGAGGACCGGACGCCGCCTCGACGCCGATCCTCCGCGCCGGCGCCGAGCGGGCCGGCGCAGTGGCGGAGCGCACGCTGGCCGAGGTGTACGAAAGGGTCGGGTTCGTGCCGCGCCGGGCCGCTAGGGTCGGCCCGTGACGACGTCCACCGAGACCACGACGATCGGTGTGGCCATCGCCGTCCCGGACCCCTGGGGCGCCCAGCTGCAGGACTACCGCACCGCGCTCGGCGACGACACCGCGGGCGGCATCCCCACCCACGTGACCCTGATGCCCCCGCACCGCATCGAGCCGGCCGACCAGCCGGTGGTCGAGCAGCACCTCGCCGAGGCCTCCGCCGCGCACCGGCGCGCTTCCGGCATCCACCTGCGCGGCACCGGGACGTTCCGGCCGGTCTCGCCGGTGGTCTTCGTGACCGTCGCCGAAGGCATCTCCTCCTGCGAGACGCTGGCCTCGTCGGTGCAGCGGGGCCCGCTCGACGCGCGAGCGGCAGTTCCCCTACCACCCGCACGTCACCGTCGCCCACCACCAGCCCGACGACGGTGCTGGACCGGGCGTTCGAGGAGCTGGCCGACTTCGAGTGCGACTTCGTCGTCGACCGGTTCTCGCTCTACGTGCACGACACCGAGGCCGGCTGGGTGCCCACCCGCGACTTCGCGTTGACGCCGCCCCGCTGGGGTAGAAGGCCCCATGGGCTCCCTGATCGAGCGGGTCACCGCCTTCGTCGCCCGGCTGCGCGCGCTGGCCGGTGGCTGGACCACCTGCTGCGGATGCTGGGGCACTACGGCCAGGTGAACGGCAGCGGCCAGGCCGGTGCGGTCACGTACTTCGGCTTCCTGTCGGTGTTCCCCATCCTCGCCCTCGGCGTCTTCGTGGTCGGCCAGATCGCGAGGGTCTACCCCGACATCCAGGGCCAGATGGCCGCCGAGATCGACAAGCTGCTGCCCGGGGGTCGATCGGGAGCCGGCCCGCGGCGAGGGATCGACCTCGACACGCTCGGCGACTTCAGCGGGCTGGCCGGGCTCGTCGGCCTCGCCGGGGTGCTCTACTCCGGTCTGGGCTGGCTGTCGGGCCTGCGGGCGGCGCTGGAGGTGATGTTCGTCGTACCCCCGCGCCGAGCGGCCGAACTTCGTGTTCGGCAAGCTGCGCGACCTGGTCACGCTGGTCTCATCGGGGTGGTGCTGATGGTCTCGGTCGTGCTGTCCGGGGCCGGTGACCGGCTTCTCCGGACTGATCCTGGGCTGGGTCGGCATCGACCAGGACGCGTTCCTGCCGCCCTGCTGCTGGTGGTGCTCGGGCACGCCCTGGGCATCGCCGCCTCGACGGTGCTGCTGCTGGCGATGTTCCGGCTGCTCGTGCCGGAGTCGCACGTGCCCCGCAACGCCCTGGTGCGCGGCGCGCTGCTGGGGGCGGTCGGCTTCGAGGTCCTCAAGCTGCTGGCCAACCTGCTCATCGCCCAGACCAAGGGGCAGCCCGCCTTCCAGGCCTTCGGCATCGCGCTGGTGCTGCTGGTCTGGATCAACTACTTCTCCCGGCTGGTGATGTACGCCGCGGCGTGGGCCTACACCTCGCCGGACGCCCTGGCCGTCCGCACCGCCGAGGCCACCCGAGCCCCGGGAGCGGTGCAGACGATGGGCGACGCCGACCCGGTGCACGCTGTCGCCGGGGGCCCGGCACGCGAGGTCGCGGACGACGGCGCCCGCACCTGGCGGGTCGCGGTCGGCGCGGCGGCCGTGGGCGGGGCCGCCGCCTGGCTGGTGCGGGGCGGCCGCCGGTGAGCCCGCGCTACGACACCCTCGACGTGGCGGTGCCCGGGGGCGACCTCCGGGTGGGCCGGTGGACGGCGAGCGACCCCGGGGCGCCGGTGGTGCTCGCGGTGCACGGCGTGACCGCCAACCACCTGTCCTGGCAGTCGCTGGCGGCGCTGGACCGGTTCACCGTGGTCGCTCCCGACCTGCGCGGCCGCGGCCGCAGCAACCGGCTCGAGGGACGGGCCGGGATGGACCGGCACGCCGACGACCTGGTCGCCGTGCTGGACCACCTGGGCCTGGACACGGTCCGGGTGGCCGGCCACTCGATGGGCGGGTTCGTCGCCGCGGCCCTCGCCGAGCGGCACCCGGGCCGGGTCGCGGCCACGGTGCTCGTCGACGGCGGGCTGCCCTTCCCGCCCCTGCCCCCGGGCACCAGCCTGGACGAGGCCCTGGCCGCGGCCATCGGTCCGGCGGCCGCGCGGCTGTCCATGACGTTCGGGAGCACCGAGGCGTACCTGGACTTCTGGCGGGCGCACCCCGCCTTCGCCGGGCACTGGGACGGGGAGGTCGAGGCCTACCTGGCCTACGACCTCGACGGGCAGCGCTCCAGCGTCTCCGGGGACGCCGTGCGGGAGGACTCGGCCGACCTGCTGGACGCCGAGGTCGCGAGCCGCCGGGCCGACGCGCTGCCCGACGGCACCGTGTTCCTGCGGGCCGAGCGGGGGATGCTCGACGACCCCGGCGGTCTCTACCCGGTGGACCTGGTCGCCCAGCACGTCGGCCGCTTCCCGCGCATCCAGGTCCGCGAGGTGCCCGGCGTCAACCACTACACCGTGGTGATGGGCCGACCCGGCGCCCTCGTCGTGGCCGACGCCCTGACCACACCACGGTGACGCCCGGTGACGGCCTGGGGGCGCCGGGCATGATGGGCTCGTGAGACTCGAACCCAAGCACTCCACCTGGATCCTCGCCCTGGCCGCCTGGACCGTCTTCGTCTGGGTGACCTTCGCCCGCAACCTGCTGGCCGCGCACGCCGCCGGCGAGGACCGGTCGACCGGCTACTGGGTGGTGCACAGCGTTCTCATCGTGGTCAACCTGCTGATCGCCGCCGCCCTGGTCCGCTTCGGACTGCAGGTGCGCCGGGCCACCCGCGACCGGGTCGGGGTGGACGCGTGAGGCGCCACCTGCCCGCGACCGCGGCCGCCGTCACGGCCACCGCCGTGGCCGGGGTGCTGGGCACCGACGTGGAGTCCGCCTGGTACGAGGGGCTGGACAAGCCCTCCTGGCAACCCCCCGGCTGGGCGTTCGGGCCGGCCTGGACGACGCTCTACGGCCTCATCGCGGTGAGCTCCGCCCGGGTGCTCGACCGGGCCACACCGGCCCAGCGCCGGTCCTTCGCCACCGCCCTCGGCGTCAACCTGGCCCTCAACACGGGCTGGACGTGGCTGTTCTTCACCGCGAAGCGCCCGCGCTGGGCGCTGGTCGAGATCGTGGTCCTGGAGGCCTCGACCCTCGACCTGGTGCGTCGCGCCCGCCGGGTCGACCCGTCCACGACGAAGCTGCTGGCGCCGTACGCCGGCTGGGTCGCCTTCGCGACCACGCTGACCGCGAGCATCGAGCGTCGCAACCGCTGACCGGTCGTGACGGGGCGGCTCAGCGGCGGAAGATCAGCGCCCGGAAGATCAGCGCCGGAAGATCAGGGCCCGCTTGACCTCTTGGATGGCCTTGGTGACCTCGATGCCGCGCGGGCAGGCCTCCGTGCAGTTGAAGGTGGTGCGGCAGCGCCACACGCCCTCCCGGTCGTTGAGGATCTCCAGCCGCTGGTCGGTGCCCTCGTCGCGGCTGTCGAAGATGAAGCGGTGCGCGCCGACGATGGCCTGCGGGCCGAAGTACTGCCCGTCGCTCCAGTAGACCGGGCACGAGGTGGTGCAGGCCGCGCACAGGATGCACTTGGTGGTGTCGTCGAAGCGCTCACGGTCGTGCTGGCTCTGGATCCGCTCCCGCGTGGGCTCGTTGCCCTTGGTGACCAGGAACGGCATCACCGAGCGGTAGGCGTCGAAGAACGGCTCCATGTCGACGATGAGGTCCTTGAGCACCGGCAGGCCCTTGATCGGCTCGACGGTGATCGCGGCGGAGGGGTTGACGTCCTTGAGCAGCGTCTTGCAGGCCAGCCGGTTCTTGCCGTTGATCCGCATCGCGTCCGAGCCGCAGACCCCGTGGGCGCACGAGCGGCGGAAGCTCAGCGAGCCGTCCTGCTCCCACTTGACCTTGTGCAGCGCGTCCAGGACGCGGTCGCCGTTCTCGGCCTGCACCTCGTAGGTCTTCCACTCCGACGCCTCGGCGACCTCGGGGTTGTAGCGCAGGATCTTGAGGGTGACGTCCATCAGTACTTCCGCTCCATCGGCTTGTAGCGCGTCTCGATGACCGGCTTGTAGTCCAGCCGGATGCTCGGCCGGCCGTCCGAGCCGACCTCGCGGTAGGCCATCGTGTGGCGCATGAAGTTCACGTCGTCCCGGTTGGGGTGGTCCAGCCGGAAGTGGCCGCCACGGGACTCCTGCCGGGCCAGGGCGGAGGTGACGAGCACCTCGGCCAGGTCGAGCAGGAAGCCGAGCTCGATGGCCTCGAGCAGGTCGGTGTTGAACCGCTTGCCCTTGTCCTGCACGGAGACCTCGGCGTACCGCTCCTTGAGGCCCTCGATGTCGGAGATGGCCTGCTTGAGCGTGCCCTCGTCGCGGAACACCTGCGCGTTGATGTCCATGGTGGCCTGGAGCTCGGTCCGGATGACCGAGACGCGCTCGCTGCCGCCGGCGTCGCGCATCGACTCGATCATGGCGACCACCATCGCCTCCGGGTCCTCCGGGACGGCGTCGAAGTCGACCTGCTGGGCGTACTCCGCGGCGTTGATGCCCGCGCGGCGGCCGAAGACGTTGATGTCGAGCAGCGAGTTGGTGCCGAGCCGGTTGGCGCCGTGCACGGAGACGCAGGCGACCTCGCCCGCGGCGTACAGGCCGGGGATGACCGTGTGGTTGTCGGCCAGCGCCTCGCCCTTGATGTTGGTCGGCACGCCGCCCATCGCGTAGTGCGCGGTCGGGAACACCGGGATCATCTCGGTGTAGGGCTCGACGCCGAGGTAGGTCCGGGCGAACTCGGTGATGTCGGGGAGCTTGGCGTCGATCTGCTCCTTGGGCAGGTGCGTCACGTCGAGGTAGACGTAGGCCTTGTCGGGCCCGCCGCCCCGGCCCTCGCGGACCTCGGTGGACATGGCCCGCGAGACCACGTCGCGGGAGGCGAGGTCCTTCATGACCGGTGCGTAGCGCTCCATGAAGCGCTCGTTCTCGCGTTGCGCAGGATGCCGCCCTCGCCGCGGGCCGCCTCGGAGAGCAGCACGCCGAGGCCGGCCAGGCCGGTCGGGTGGAACTGGAAGAACTCCATGTCCTCCAGCGGGAGGCCCTTGCGCCACACGATGCCCATGCCGTCACCGGTCAGGGTGTGCGCGTTGGAGGTGGTGCGGAAGACCTTGCCGAAGCCGCCGGTGGCCAGGATCACCGACTTGGCGTTGAAGATGTGGATCTCGCCGGTGGCCAGCTCGTAGGCCACCACGCCGCTGGTGCGGCCGTCGGTCATCAGCAGGTCGAGCACGTAGAACTCGTTGTAGAACTCGACGTCGTGCTTGATGCACTGCTGGTACAGCGTCTGCAGGATCATGTGGCCGGTGCGGTCGGCGGCGAAGCAGGAGCGGCGTACGGCGGCCTCGCCGTGGTTGCGGGTGTGCCCGCCGAACCGGCGCTGGTCGATCTTGCCCTCCTCCGTGCGGTTGAAGGGCAGGCCCATCTTCTCCAGGTCCAGGACGGCGTCGATCGCCTCCTTGGCCATCACCTCGGCGGCGTCCTGGTCGACGAGGTAGTCGCCGCCCTTGACGGTGTCGAAGGTGTGCCACTCCCAGTTGTCCTCCTCGACGTTGGCCAGGGCGGCGCACATGCCGCCCTGGGCCGCGCCGGTGTGCGACCGGGTGGGGTACAGCTTGGTGAGGACGGCCGTCCGGGTGCGCTGGCCGGACTCGAGCGCGGCACGCATGCCCGCGCCGCCCGCGCCGACGATGACGACGTCGTACTTGTGGTGCTGGACCATGGTGGCCTCGCCCTCTACTTGATCCGGCAGACGTCGAGCGTGGAGCTCGGGTCGATGCAGGGGTCGAAGGTGAAGATCACCAGCGTGCCCAGGACGATGACCGTGGCGGTGCCGAAGTACAGCAGCGTCTTGAGGGCGAAGCGCGTGTTGGCCCGTGTCGTGTAGTCGTTGATGATCGTGCGCAGGCCGTTGCCGCCGTGCAGCATGGCCAGCCACAGCATGGCCAGGTCCCAGACCTGCCAGAACGGGTTGGCCCACTTGCCGGCCACGAAGGCGAAGTCGATCTGGCTGATCCCCTCGCCCATCATCAGGTTGACGAAGAGGTGGCCGAAGACCAGGACCACGAGCAGCAGGCCCGAGCCGCGCATGAACAGCCAGCTGTTCAGCTCGAAGTTGCCGCTGCTGGCGGCCTTGGAGCGCGGCGGCTCGATGCTGGGTGCGATGGCCATGTCAGCCTCCGAAGACGTGGGAGAGGTGGCGGATGACGAAGGGGACGAAGAGGACCACGAACAGCCCGGCGACGCCGTAGGTCATCTGCCGCTGGTAGCGCGGGCCCTTCTCCCAGAAGTCCACGAGGATGATGCGGATCCCGTTGAGGGCGTGGAAGAGGACGGCGGCGACCAGGCCGACCTCCATGAGGCCGACGACCGGGTTCTTGTAGGTGCTGACCGCGGTGTTGTACATCTCGGGGGAGACCCGCACCATCGCGGTGTCCACGACGTGCGCGAAGAGGAAGAAGAACAGCGAGACCCCGGTGATGCGGTGCAGCACCCAGGACCACATGCCCTCGCGACCTCGGTAGAGCGTCCCTGCCGGTGAGCTGGCCACTACGCACCCTTTCCTGACCTCGACGACCCGGACAACCTCACCAGCCTATCCGCGGCGGGAGGGTTCTCGACCCCGCCCCGTTGTGACGTAGGGCACCGCGGGTGGGGGTCGCGTCAGACGAAGGGCGCGAACGTCGGGGGCGGCAGCGGGCCGGCGTCCCGGTCGCGTGCCGCCTCGTAGCCGGCTCCCACCTCGAGCAGGGTGGCCTCGCGGCCCGCACCGCCCCAGAACGTGACGGCGACCGGTAGCCCGCCGGCCAGGCCCGAGGGCACGGTCAGCAGCGGGTAGCCGGCCATCGCGGCCGGCCCGGTGCAGGAGCCCAGCAGCGGCTCGGCGTTGACCAGGTCGATCGGCATGGCCGGCGGGTACGACGGGGTCAGCAGCACGTCGAGGTCGTGCCGGGCCAGCACGGCGTCGATGCCGTCGTCGCGGGACGCGGCCACGCACCGGGCGCGGGCCGCGGCGTACTCCGGGCTGTCCGTGCCCGGCCCGGCCAGCGCCCGCTCGAAGAGGGACTGGCCGAAGTGGGCGAGCTCGGCGTCGGCGTTCGCGCGGTTGAAGGCGACCACGTCGGCGAGGTCGCGGGGACCGTCGCCCGGCCGGCCCGCCAGGTAGGGGGCGAGCCCGTCGCGGAGCTCGGCCAGCATCACCAGCAGCTCGTCCTCGCCGTCGAACCCCTCCAGCGAGGCCAGGTCGGTGTGGTCGACGATCGTCGCGCCCTGCGGCGGCGAGCAGCCGCACCGCGTGCTCGGCGTGCTCGTCGGCGTGCGCGCTGTACCCCCAGACGTCGCGCGGGGCAGGCCGATCCGCTTGCCGGCCAGGCGCCCGTCCACCGCGTGCGTCGGTGAGGCCGGCCCGACCGCCGGCCAGCACGTCCAGCAGCGCGGCCGCCTCCCGGACCGTCGTCGCCAGCGGGCCGGGGGAGTCCTGGGAGGATGACACCGGGACGACCCCGTCGGTGGGCACCATGCCCACGGTGGGCTTGATCCCGACGCAGCCGTTGAAGGCGGCCGGGCACGTGATCGACCCGTCGGTCTCGGTGCCGACCGCGAACGGCGTGATGCCGGCCGCCACCGCCGCGCCGCTGCCGGAGCTGGAGCCGCCGGCGGACCGGTTGAGGGCGTAGGGGTTGCGGGTCAGGCCGCCGTACGCGCTCCAGCCGGAGGTCGACTCCTCGTCGCGGAGGTTGGCCCACTCGCTGAGGTTGGCCTTGCCGAGCACCACCATCCCGGCCTCGCGCAGCCGGCGCACCAGCGTGGCGTCCCGGTGGGGCGGTGGCTGGTCGGCCAGGGCCAGCGATCCCGCCGTGGTGGGCAGGCCCGGCCGTGTCGACGTTGTCCTTGACCAGCACGACCGCGCCGTGCAGCGGGCCGCGGCTGCGGCCCGGCCGGGTCTCGTCGTCGAGGAACCGGGCCCGGTCGAGGGCGCTGCCGTCGAGGGGTGCACACGGAGGCCACGAGGGGCTCGACCTGCTCCAGCGGGCCCGGGCCTGCTCGACCCGCTGCGGCGATGTCGGGTCGTCACCTGCTGCATCCTGCCGCGTCGGTCCGCCGTACGCTGCGGCGCATGAGCGAAGCCGAGAGCCCGACCGCGGGCGTGCCGGGTGCGGGAGACGCGAACAGCACCGAGTCCGGGCTGCCGTTCGAGTCGGTCTACGGGCCCGAGGCGCTCGACGGGTTCGACCCCGAGAAGCGGCTCGGCGCCCCGGGGGAGTACCCGTTCACGCGTGGGGTGTACCCCTCGATGTACACCGGCCGGCCCTGGACGATGCGGCAGTACGCCGGCTTCGGCACCGCCAAGGAGTCCAACGAGCGCTACAAGCAGCTGGTGGCCAACGGCACCGGCGGGCTCTCGGTGGCCTTCGACCTGCCGACCCAGATGGGCCACGACTCGGACGCGGCGATCGCGCACGGCGAGGTCGGCAAGGTCGGGGTGGCGATCGACTCGATCGAGGACATGCGGCTGCTGTTCGACGGGCTGCCGCTGGACGAGGTGTCCACGTCGATGACGATCAACGCACCGGCGGCGCTGCTGCTGCTGATGTACCAGCTCGTCGCGGAGGAGAACGGCGTGCCGGGCGAGTGACCAGCTGACCGGCACCATCCAGAACGACGTGCTCAAGGAGTACATCGCCCGCGGCACCTACATCTACCCGCCGCAGGAGTCGCTGCGGCTCATCACCGACATCTTCGCCTACTGCAAGGCCGAGCTGCCGCGCTGGAACACCATCTCGATCTCGGGCTACCACATGGCCGAGGCCGGGGCGACGCCCGCGCAGGAGATCGCCTTCACCCTCGCCGACGGCATCGAGTACGTCCGGGCGGCCGTCCGCGCCGGGCTGGACGTCGACGACTTCGCGGCCCGGCTGTCCTTCTTCTTCGTCTCCCGCACCACGATGCTGGAGGAGGTGGCGAAGTTCCGCGCCGCCCGCCGGATCTGGGCGCAGGTCATGCGCGAGGAGTTCGGGGCGCGGAAGGAGAAGTCGCAGATGCTGCGCTTCCACACCCAGACCGCGGGCGTGCAGCTGACCGCCCAGCAGCCCGAGGTCAACCTGGTCCGGGTGGCCATCCAGGGCCTGGCCGCGGTGCTCGGCGGCACGCAGTCGCTGCACACCAACTCCTACGACGAGGCGCTGTCGCTGCCCAGCGAGAAGGCCGCCCGGCTGGCGCTGCGGACCCAGCAGGTGATCGCCTACGAGTCCGACGTGACCAAGACCGTCGACCCCTTCGCCGGCTCCTACGCGGTCGAGGCGCTCACCGACGACGTCGAGGCCGAGGCGCGCCGGCTGATGGCCCAGGTCGAGGAGATGGGCGGGGCCGTGGCCGCCATCGAGCAGGGCTTCCAGAAGGCCGAGATCGAGCGGGCGGCCTACCAGATCGCCCGCGACATCGACACCGACCAGCGCGTGGTCGTGGGCGTCAACCGCTTCGTCGGCCGACGCCGAGGAGCCGTTCCAGGGGCTGCGTGGTCGATCCCGCCATCGAGGCCCAGCAGGCCGAGCGGCTGCGGGTGCTGCGCGCCGGGCGGGACCAGGTCGGCGGTGGAGGAGCACCTGGCGGCGCTGACCGAGGCGGCCCGGGGCACCGACAACGTGCTCTACCCGATGAAGGAGGCGCTCCGGGCCCGGGCCACCGTCGGCGAGGTCTGCGACGCGCTGCGCGCGGTGTGGGGCCGCTACGTCCCGCCGGACGCCTTCTGAACCAGCCGCTGCGGTAGCCTCTCGTCACGTGCCCTCCCCTCTGCTGACCCCGGTGGTCGCCGCCGTCGACCGCCTGGAGGAGCGAGCTGGTGGAGCTGCGCCGGGACCTGCACGCGCACCCCGAGCTGGCCTGGACCGAGGAGCGCACCACCGCCGATCGTGGCCGCCGCGGCTGGAGGCCGCGGGCGTCGCAGGTGCGGCTGCTGCCCAAGAGCGGCCTGGTCGCCGAGGTCGGGCCCGGCCCGACGGGCCGCTGGTCGCGCTGCGCGCCGACCTCGACGCGCTGCCGGTGGACGACCGGACCGGCGACCCGTGGGCGTCCACGCGTCGACGGGGTGGCGCACGCCTGCGGCCACGACGTGCACACCGCCGCGCTGCTGGTCGGCGCCGGGCCTGGCGCTGGCCGAGGCGCACCGCACGCGACCCGCTGCCCGGGCGGGTGCGGCTGCTGTTCCAGCCGGCCGAGGAGATCATGCCCGGCGGCGCGCTGGAGATGATCGCGGCCGGGGTGCTGGACGGCGTCGGGCCACGTCTTCGGGCTGCACTGCGACCCGACCATCGACGTCGGCGAGGTGGGCCTGCGGGTCGGGCCGCTGACCGGGGCCGCCGACGCGCTGACCGTGCGGCTGACCGGCCGGGGCGGCCACACCTCCCGCCCGCACCTGACCGAGGACCTGACCTACGCGCTCGGCAAGCTGGTCACCGAGCTGCCCGGCGCCCTGTCGCGCCGGCTCGACCCGCGGGCCGGTGCCAGCCTGGTGTGGGGCCTCGTGCGGGCCGGCGTCCGCCAAGAACGTGATCCCGGCCAGCGGCGAGGTGGCCGGCACGCTGCGGATGCTCGACGCCGATGGCCTGGGCGGACGCCGAGGTGCTGGTCCGGGAGCTGATCGGCCAGGTCCTCGCGCCGTACGGCGTCGGGGCCGACGTCAGCTACGTGCGCGGCGTGCCGCCGGTGGTCAACGAGCCCGCCTCGACCGCGCTGCTCGAGGAGTCGGTCGTCGCCGTCCTCGGGCCGGACGGCGTGGTGTCAGCACCGCGCAGAGCCTCGGCGGCGAGGACTTCGCGTGGTACCTCGAGTCGATCCCCGGCGCGATGGGCCGCCTGGGCACCCGGACCCCCGGCGGGCCGACGTACGACCTGCACCAGGGCGACCTGCGCATCGACGAGCGCGCGGTCGCCGTCGGCGCGAAGGTGCTGGCGGCCGCCGTGCTCGCCACGCTCGCGAGCTGACGGCGGCCGAGCTTGCTACCGAACGGGTAACGACTTGCCCCGGGCCCTGTCGGCGGTGCGGGTCGGCGTCGGCGGCGCGGTATTAGGGTGTGCTCGATCGCGCCCGGCCAGCTGGCGCGCCCACACGAGGAGGCATCTTGCGTCGGCTGACCAAGATCGTTGCCGTCACCGCGGTCCTGACCGTCGCCGTGTCCGGCTGTGCGAAGAAGGAACTCGACCGCCAGCGGCATCCGAGGCGCTCTGCGACGCGACCGGCAAGGGCCCCAAGATCGGGCTCGCCTACGACGTCGGCGGCGTGGGTGACAAGTCGTTCAACGACTCGGCCACCTCGGGTGTGAAGAAGGCGGTCGAGCAGCTCGATGCCGACCTGTGAGCAGTCCGAGGCGACCGACGGCGAGCCGGACTCCGCCAAGGAGGAGCGCCTGCGCACCCTCGCCGACGCCGGGTTCGACCCGATCATGGCGGTCGGCGCGGCGTACGCCGAGGAGGCCCAGACGGTCGCCAAGGAGTACCCGGACGTGAAGTTCGCGGTCATCGACGGGTTCCTGCCGGGCCGGCAACATCACCAACCTGACCTTCTCCGCGGAGCAGGGCGCCTACCTCGTGGGCATCGCGGCCGGCCTGAAGTCCAAGACCGGTGAGATCGGCTTCGTCGGCGGCACGCCCGGACCCGGTCATCGACCCGTTCCTGGCCGGCTACCAGGCGGGTGCCGAGTCGGTGAAGCCGGACATCAAGGTCGACGTGAAGTTCCTCTCCGACGCCCTCGACGACAAGGCGTTCAAGAACCCCAGCGGCGCGAAGACCGCCGCCGACGGCATGTACGACAGACGGTGCCGACATCGTGTTCCACGCCGCCGGGCTGTCCGGCAACGGGGTCTTCGAGTCCGCGATCGCCAACGACAAGCTGGCCATCGGGGTCGACTCCGACCAGTACCTCACCGCCAGCTCCAAGGAGAAGCCGCACATCCTGACCTCGTCGCTGAAGCGGGTCGACGTGGCCACCTTCGACTTCCTCAAGGCGTTCGACGACGGCACCACCAAGGCGGGCTTCGACGTCTACGACCTCAAGCGCGACGGTGTCGGCTACGCGACCAGCGGTGGGTTCGTCGACGACATCAAGGACCAGCTCGAGGCGGCCAAGCAGGCCGTCGTCGCGGGCGAGATCACGGTCCCCAAGAAGCCGTAGCGGCCGGGGCGCCGGTCCGCACCGCCATGACAGCCGGCCCGGAGACGCCGCCCGCGCAGCTCGCCGTACGGCTGCGCGGCATCGGCAAGCGCTTCCCCGGCGTGGTCGCCAACCACGACGTCGACATGGACATCCGGGTCGGCACCGGTGCACGCCGTGGTCGGCGAGAACGGCGCCGGCAAGTCGACGCTGATGAAGATCCTGTACGGCGTCCAGCGGCCCGACGAGGGCACCATCGAGGTCGCTCGGGCGGCCCACCACGCTGTCCTCGCCGGCCGACGCGATCGCCGCCGGCATCGGCATGGTGTTCCAGCACTTCATGCTGGCCGACAACCTCAGCGGTGCTCGAGAACGTCGTGCTGGGTGCCGAGGCGGCGCACGGCTTCGGCGACGAGGCGCGGGCCACCATCCGGGAGATGTCGGACCTCTACGGCTTCGGGCTGGACCCGGACCAGCTGGTGGCCGACCTCGGCGTGGGACAGCGCCAGCGGGTCGAGATCCTCAAGGTGCTCTACCGCGGGGCGCGCGTGATCATCCTCGACGAGCCGACCGCCGTGCTCGTGCCGCAGGAGGTCGACGCCCTCTTCGCCAACCTGCGCGTCCTGCGCGACCAGGGCCACACGCTCGTCTTCATCTCCCACAAGCTGGACGAGGTGCTGGCGATCGCCGACGCCATCACGGTCGTGCGCCGGGGCACGACAGTGGCGAGCGTGTCGCCCCGGCGGACGTGACCGCGCGCCAGCTCGCCGAGCTGATGGTCGGCTCCGAGCTGCCCTCGCCCGGCGACCGAGTCCTCGACGGTGACCGACCGAGGAGATGCTCGAGCTGGACGGGTGTGAGCGCTGCTCGACGACGTCGGGCAGGACGCTGCTCGCGCGACGTCTCGCTGCGGATCCACGCCGGCGAGGTGCTCGGCATCGCCGGGCGTCGAGGGCAACGGGCAGACCGAGCTCGTCGAGGTCGTCATGGGCATGCGCCGGCCCACGGCCGGGCGCATCGAGCTCGCCGACGCCGATATCACCCACTGGTCGACCCGGCGAGCGACGGGAGGCCGGGATCGGCTACATGCCCGAGGACCGGCAGCGCCACGGCATGCTGCTGGACGCGCCGCTGTGGGAGAACCGCATCCTCGGCCACCAGAGCCGGGAGCCGGTGGCCGCGGGCATGTGGCTGGACCGTCGCCGGGGCCCGGGAGGACAGCCGCCGCATCGTCGAGCAGTACGACGTCCGCACCCCCGGCGTGGACACCACGGCGCGGGCGCTGTCCGGGTGGCAACCAGCAGAAGTTCATCGTCGGGCCGGGAGATGAGCGGGGACCCGGTGCTGCTCGATCGCCTCCCACCCGACCCGGGGCGTGGACGTCGGTGCGCAGGCCGCGATCTGGGACCACATCCGCGACGCCCGCCGCGCCGGGCTCGCGGTGCTGCTCATCAGCGCCGACCTCGACGAGCTGATCGGGCTCTCCGACACCATCCGGGTGCATGCTGCGGGGCCGCATCGTCGGGGACTTCGACCCCCGGTCGGTCACTCCCCAGCAGCTGGGCTCGGCCATGACCGGGGCCGGGGAGGGGCCCTGGTGGGCCCGCCGGCTGCTCGTCGGGCCTGGTGGCCCCCGTGCTGGCGGTGCTGCTCGCGCTGGTCGTGACCGCGATCGTGCTGGTGGTCACCGGGAACTCGCTGTCCGGCTTCCTGTCACGGTGTTCGCGGTCCCGGCCCCCCGCAACATCGTCAACATCCTGAACAACGCCGCGATCCTCTACCTCGCCGCTCTGGCCGCGGCGATCGGGTTCCGGATGAACCTGTTCAACATCGGGGTCGAGGGCCAGTACCGGGTCGCGGTGTTCGGGGCGGCCGCCTTCGCCGGGCAGGCCTGGCTGCCGGGGCCGCTCAACGTCGTCGTCTCGGTCGTCATCGCGGTGGTGCTGGGCGCTGCCTGGGCCGGCCTGGCCGCCGTCCTCAAGGTCACCCGCGGCGTCAGCGAGGTGATCTCCACGATCATGCTGAACGCCATCGCCGCCTCGCTGGTCTCCTACTTCCTGCGCCGGGTCGGCGTGACCGACGGCAACAGCCTCAAGACCCGCACCATCGACTCCTCGAGCTGGGTGCCCGGCATCCCGGTGCTGCCGTCGGCGCCCAACGAGGTCTTCGGCCTCTCCCTGCTCGCGGTGGTCGCCGGCGTCGCCTTCGCGATGCTGCTCAAGCGCACCCGCTTCGGCTTCGAGCTGCGGGCCACCGGGTCCTCGGAGACGGCTGCCGTCGCCAGCGGGATCGACGTGCGCCGGATGGTCATCGCGTCGATGCTGCTGTCCGGCGGGGTCGCCGGGCTGATCGGGCTGCCGCTGCTGTTCGGCAGCTCGCACAACTTCGGCACCACCTTCCAGGCGGGCATCGGCTTCACGGGCATCGCGGTGGCGCTCCTGGGCCGCAACAACCCGGTCGGCATCGCGTTCGGCGCGCTGCTCTTCGCGTTCCTCACCGAGCAGAGCAACCTGCTGGAGATCCAGGCCCGGATCTCCCCGGACATCGTGTCCATCACCCAGGGCATCACGGTCCTCTCGGTGGTCATCACCTACGAGATCGTGCGGCGTCGCACCGCGGCCCACGAGCAGCGTGCCGTCGCCGCGCGGCTGAGCGACGAGGAGGTGGCTGCGTGATGTCGAGCATCCTGAGGCGCCCCGCGGGAGCCGGCACGGACGCGTCCGCGCGCCGCCGGGCCGTCAGCCCCTGGATCCTGATGGCCGCCGCGTTCCTGCTGCTGTCCCTGACCTCCCTGCTGACCGGGGTGCACAACGTGGACTCCTCGGGGACGCTGCGGGCGGCCACCCTGTCCGCCGTACCCATCGCGATGGCGGGGCTCGCAGGCATCTGGTCGGAGCGGGCCGGCGTCGTCAACATCGGTCTCGAGGGCATGATGCTGCTCGGCTGCCTGGGCGCGGGCTACTTCACCTACTACTACGGCCCGTGGGTCGGCGTGCTGGGGGCGGTGGCGTTCGGGATGGTCGGCGGGGCCCTGCACGCCCTGGCCACCGTGGTCTTCGGGGTCGACCACATCGTGTCCGGGGTGGCGATCAACATCCTGGCACTCGGTGTCACGGGGTTCCTGGCCGACGCGTTCTTCTCCGGCACACCGGGCGGCGGCCCGACCCAGTCGCCGTCCCTCGACGACGCACCTGTGCTGACCATCGGGCCGGTGGCCGACCTGGCCCGGTCGATCGAGGACCGGCACTGGTTCGTGGTCTCCGACCTCGCGTCCCTGGTCGGCGCGCTGACCCGGCAGCTGTCGCTGCTGCTGGTGGTCGCGCTGGTCCTGGTGCTGGTGTCGACGTACGTCCTGTGGCGCACGTCGTTCGGGCTGCGCCTGCGCTCCTGCGGGGAGAACCCGGTCGCCGCCGAGTCGGTGGGGGTCGACGTGTACCGCTACAAGATCCTGGCCGTGCTCGTGTCGGGCGGCATCGCCGGCTTCGGGGGTGCCTTCCTCGTGCTGGTCACCAGCGGGCTCTACCAGAACGGCATGACCGCCGGACGTGGCTACATCGGGCTCGCGGCGATGATCTTCGGCAACTGGCGGCCCGGCGGGATGCTCGTCGGTGCGGGGCTGTTCGGCTACACCGACGCCCTGCAGCTGCGGGCCGGCGGGGAGGCCGTGCACGCCCTGCTGGTCGTGCTGGCTGTCGTGCTGGTGGCGGTCGCGGTGCTGCGGTTCCGGGCCGGGAAGCGGGCGGGGGCGGTGGCCGCGCCTGGTGTTCGCAGTGGTCTTCGCGGTCTGGTTCTTCACCACCGAGGAGGTGCCCGCCGACTTCACCCGGATGACGCCCTACGTGACGACGCTGCTGGTGCTCGCACTCGCGGCCCAGAAGCTGCGGATGCCCGCCGCGGACGGCCAGGTCTACCGCAAGGGGTCGGCCGGATGAGCGACGACCCGGTCTGGGCCCGGCTGCTGGTGGCGGCCCGCGAGATGACCGCCCACTCCTACGCGCCGTACTCCGACTACCAGGTGGGCGCCGCGGGGCTCGTCGACGACGGCCGGCTGGTGGTCGGCTGCAACGTGGAGAACGCGTCGTACGGCGTGGGGCTGTGCGCGGAGTGCGGCATGGTCTCGCAGCTGCACGCCACCGGGGGCGGCCGGCTGACCCACTCGCTGTGCGTCAACCGCGACGGTGAGGTGATCATGCCCTGCGGACGGTGCCGCCAGGTGCTGTTCGAGGCGGGCGGGCCCGGGCTGCTGCTGCTGACCGTATCCGGGGTGCGACCGATGTCCGAGGTGCTCCCCGACGCGTTCGGACCCGACGCGCTCGGCCACGGTAACGGGGACGGAGGCGGACGTGAGCGAGGCGCACGACGCGGTCGAGGTGGTCGTCGCCAAGCGGGACCACGGGCGCGCTGAGCGACTCCCAGATCGACTGGGTGGTCGACGCCTACACCCGAGGCGTGGTCGCCGAGGAGCAGATGTCCGCCCTCGCGATGGCGATCCTGCTCAACGGCATGGACCGCCGCGAGATCTGCCGGTGGACCGCCGCGATGATCGCCTCCGGGGAGCGGATGGACTTCTCGTCCCTGTCCCGGCCGACGGCGGACAAGCACTCGACGGGCGGGGTGGGGGACAAGGTCACCCTTCCGCTGGCCCCGCTCGTCGCGGCGTGCGGGGTCGCGGTGCCCCAGCTGTCCGGGCGGGGGCTCGGCCACACGGGGGGACGCTGGACAAGCTGGAGGCCATCCCCGGGTGGCGGGCGGACCTCACGACCGGCAGATGCTCGACCAGCTCGACGAGCCGTCGGTGCGGTCGTGTGCGCCGCCGGATGCGGGGCTGGCTCCGGCGGACAGGAAGCTCTACGCGCTGCGGGACGTCACCGGCACCGTCGAGGCCGATCCCGCTCATCGCCTCGTCGATCATGAGCAAGAAGATCGCCGAGGGCACCGGGGCGCTCGTGCTCGACGTCAAGGTGGGCAGCGGGGCGTTCATGAAGGACGTGGCGTCCAGGCGCGGGAGCTGGCGGAGACGATGGTCGGGCTGGGCGGTGACGCGGGGGTCGCACCGTCGCGCTGCTCACCGACATGTCCACGCCGCTGGGGCGGACGGCGGGCAACGGGCTGGAGGTCGCCGAGTCGGTCGAGGTGCTCGCCGGCGGAGGCCCCGGCGACGTCGTCGAGCTGACGCTGGCCCTCGCCCGCGAGATGCTGGGCGCGGCGGGGGTGCACGACGTCGACCCGGCCGTGCGGCTGGCCGACGGCTCCGCGATGGACGTGTGGCGCCGGATGATCGCCGCGCAGGGCGGCGACCCGGACGCTGCGCTCCCGCGGGCCCGCGAGACGCACATGGTGACGGGCGAGCGCAGCGGGGTCTCACCCGGCTGGACGCGATGGCGGTCGGTCTGGCGGCGTGGCGGCTCGGTGCGGGCCGGGCGCGCAAGGAGGACCGGGTGCAGGCGGGGGCTGGGGTGGTCATGCACGCCAAGCCCGGGGACCCGTGACGGAGGGCCAGGAGCTGCTGACGCTGCACACCGACGAGCCGGGGCGGTTCGAGCGGGCGCTGGCCGCGTTGGACGGCGGGGTGGAGATCGCCGCTGCCGGGGCTCGCCGTACGAGGCCATGCCGCTGGTGATGGAGCGGATCGCGCTCTAGGTCTCGGGGCGGCGACCGGATCGTCGCGGCGGGGGAGGGGTGGCCGGGGTTGCCTGTCGCCATCTCCGTCCACCGGGTGCTGAGCTTCGCGGTGCGGGGACTGATGAGGCCAGGTGGGGTGATCTGCCCCGGTGTGCTGGTGACCCATGCGCCCATGTGTGCCCGTGACGCGCGTTCACGGCCGCAGCGTGGCCGCGCACCCGACGCTTCACCGCGCGGCTGAGGGCGTGACCGGTACCCCGGCGCGCCTTGTCCTGCCCTGTGGTGGTCGGGGTCGGTTCAGGCGGGTCGGGGTGTCGGTGGCCGGGGTCGCGCGTGCAGCGGTGGGGTCAGATGGCGGTGGGGCGGTGAGGGGGATGGTGCGGGTCTGGTAGGTGCGGCCATGCGGGCTGGTCCAGTGGTAGGTCCGGCCTGCGATCTCGTGGTGGGTCGCTCGGTGGGTCGCCGGTGTCGGGGGATGGTGCCGGTTCGTAGTGCCAGGCGGTGAAGGTCTTGGCCCGGTGGTGGCGACGACAGAGAGCGGCGAGGTTCTCCAGCGACGTCTGACCCGGTGGCCCATCGGCGCGCTCGCCATTCTCCCCGGGTCCGTCGGGGTGCATGGGTTCGTAGGGGTTGATGTGGTCGAGGTCGCAGCGTCGGGCGGGGACGTGGCAGCCGGGGAACACGCAGGTCCCGTCGCGCAGGATGACCGCTTCGCGCATCGCGGGGGGTGGGTCGTGCCGGTCCACCGGAGCGAGCCCGGGACTGGTGTGAGCGGTCGCGATGCTGGTGCCGGTGCTGATGCGGTGGCGGTGCGGCGGCGGTGGCGGTGCGAGTGGCGGTGCTGGGGTCGAGGACGGGGCGGACGGAGACCCGTTCGACGCGGCCGAGCCACTCGCGCAGCAGGGTCAGGGACCGGACCCCGAGGCCTTCGACGTGCCCCAGCCCGCAGCTGGCGGCCGAGTCCAGCGCCGGTGCTCGTGCTGGGTGGTGGCTGGCCGGAGGTCGGCGGCGTTGAGGTGGAGGTAGAGAACGGCGTGGGACCGGTTCCACCCGCCGACCACACCGGTCACACCGGCCGCAGCGGCGCTGTGCTCGCACCGCCGGTGCCGGCGCCGAGCGCGGGTGCCGTGGACCCCGCCGGTGACTGCACCGGTGGTGAGGGTGGGCCTGTCCGCGAGTGGGGGTCGCCGAAGAGGTCGAGGACCCGTTGGGGGTGGGCGAGGAGTCCGAGGGCGTGGGCGCGGCGGTCGCCGAGGGGTGAGGTGTCGCCGAGGCGGTGCATCTGCGCGGCGAGGTCGGTCAGGGTGCTGTCGAGGTCCAGGGCGTCCAGGGTGTCGAGGGTGGCGGTGAGCCGGGTGGAGTCGGTGGACCAGGTGGGGTCGAGACGCGACGTCACGGTGGGAGAGCCGGACCTGTTCACGGGCCGCCGCGGTCTGTGGTTGGTGCTGGCAGAGGGCTTCGTGGACCAGGGCGTTGAGCGCACCCCGGCCTGGGACCCGGCCGCGGGTTGCGACCAGGGCCACCTGCCGGTCGACGAACCCGACCGCGGCGGGGGCGAGGTCGCCGGTCAGGGCGGCCACGGCCCGGGCCTGCCACACCGGGACCCGGCCGGTGCGGACCAGGTGCCACAGCCGGGGGAGCCGGATGAGCAGCTCGACGGCGTCCGCGACCAGCCGGTACCCGGTGGCGTAGGAGAGGTTCAACGCCGCGGCCAACGTCTCCAGGGCAACCGAGTCCTGGGCGCCCCAGTGCACGAACCCGTCGGGCCCCACCACGCTGGCCCCGTCAGCCTCGGGGGCGCCGGGGAAGATCTCGGGGTGCAGCAGGGCGTAGTCCACCACCAGCTCCAGCACGTCGGCCTCCGCCGCCCACGCCACTGCCCGCCGCTCGGCCACCGTGTCCAACAGAGCACCCACCACGAGATCCCGCGACACCCCACCGGCTGCCGCCGAGGGCGACACCGGTGCCACGGCCGGCTCGACCAACGGGCCCACGGCGGGCACCACGCCAGGCACCACGCCGGGCGGGCACGCGGCGGCGCGAGCCGGGAGGCGTCTCGGTGAGCAAGGTCGGGTGGCTGGTCATGGAACGAACCTAGGCCCGACCACCGACACTTACCGACGGCCCGGACTAGCCCACATCCCTTGTCCACAAGGGGAAACTGGCGCTTGACCTACAAGCACCGAGCGAGGAGACGGAGTACGGGACGCCTCGACGGGATGACGGCCGCAGGACGAGACGCCTCGGCCGGGCGGCGTAGGCACCACGGGACGCCTCGGCGGGATCGCGGACGCGGTACGGGACGCCTCGGCATAATCGGGGCCGCAGGACGGGACGCCTCGACGGGGTGACGGCCGCAGGACGAGACGCCTCGGCCGGGCGGCGTAGGCACCACGGGACGCCTCGCGGACGGGACCGTACGGACGTCGCAGGACGGGTACGCCGCGAGACGCCTCGGCGTAGGCACCACGGGACGCCTCGGCATAGTCGCGGCCGCAGGACGGGACGCCTCAGCGAGGGGTCTCGAGGCTCGCAGGCTCGCACCTCGACCAGCGCGCGGGGGTCAGGTGAGGAGGAGCACGACGGTCTCGGCGACGCACGCCGGCTTGGACTCGCCCTCGATCTCGATGGTGTAGCGGGTGACCATCTGCTTTCCCGCCGGCACGTCGGTCACCTCCGCGATCCGGGCCGCCGGCCCGGATCTTCGAGCCGACCTTGACGGGGTGGGGAACCGCACCTTGTTGACGCCGTAGTTGAGCTTGGCCCCGGGGGTGTCCAGCTCGAAGAGCTCCGGGGTGAACTGCGGGATCAGCGACAACGTCAGGTAGCCGTGCGCGATGGTGCCGCCGAAGGGCCCGGCCTCGGCGCGGGCCGACGTCGACGTGGATCCACTGGTGGTCACCGGTGGCGTCCGCGAAGGCGTCGACGCGCTCCTGGGTGATCTCGAGCCACTCGGTCGTGCCGAGGTCCTCGCCGACGGCCTCCGCCAGCTCCTCGTACGTCGTGAACACGCGCATGGGTCACCTCCACTGGTCGGTCGATGTCTGCGCCGAACCTAGCGAGGCCGCTGCGGCCGGGTGTCGGGCAGTGGCAGGCACGGAGGCCGTGATGACCGAGCCGTCGGTGCGGCGTACGCCGTCACGCGCCCACGCCGCGGGCGGCCCGGCAGCCGCGGGCCGTGGTCGAGCCAGCGGGACGCTCGTCGGGTCGTGGACGGTGACCTGCACGGGCTTCCCGCGGACCGCCAGCTCGGCCAGCTCGCCCGTCTCGAGGGTGAGCCGCACCTCGTCGTGGTCGACGCGGACCCGCACCCGTGCTCCCTGCAGGGTGATCCGGAACGTCAGCGAGTCCCACTCCTCCGGCAGCCGTGGGTCGAGGGTGTAGGCGTCGGCGTCGTCGCGGAAGCCGCCGAAGCCGTTGACCAGCGCACTCCACACGCCACCGGTCGAGGCGACGTGCACGCCGTCGCAGGCGTTGGCGTGCAGGTCGGCGAGGTCGACGAAGGCGGCCTGGTAGAAGTAGCGCAGGGCCAGCTCGTGGTAGCCCACCTCGGCCGCGATGATCGACTGCACGACCGCCGAGAGGGTGGAGTCACCGGTGGTGATCGGGTCGTAGTACTCGAAGTCGGCGCGCTTCTGCTCCAGCGTGAACTCGTTGCCGCGCAGGAACAGCGCGAGCACCACGTCGGCCTGCTTGATGACCTGGAACCGGTAGATGACCAGCGGGTGGTAGTGCAGCAGCAGCGGCCGGTTCTGCGGGGGCGTGGCCTCGAGGTCCCAGACCTCGCGGTCCAGGAAGTGCGCGTCCTGCGGGTGGATGCCGAGGTGCTCCTCGAACGGGATGAACATCCGGTCGGCGGCGCGCCGCCACTCCTGCACCTCGTCGGGTCGAGGTGCAGGCGGGCGATGATCCGGGCGTAGCCGTCGGGGTGGTGGTCGCGCAGCCACTCGACCGCGGAGACCGCGTCGCGCAGGTTGCCCTGCGCCATCACGTTCGTGAACAGGTTGTCGTTGACGACGGTGGTGTACTCGTCGGGCCCGGTCACCCCGTGGATGTGGAAGACGCCGTCGCCGTTGACGCGCCAGAACCCGAGGTCGGCCCACATCCGCGCGGTCTCCACCAGGATGTCCGCGCCCTCGCGCTCGAGGAACTCCAGGTCGCCGGTGGCGGCGACGTACTGGCTGAGCGCGTAGGAGATGTCGGCGTCGATGTGGTACTGCGCGGTGCCGGCCGCGTAGTACGCCGAGGCCTCCTCGCCGTTGATCGTCCGCCACGGGAACAGCGCACCGCGCTGGGTCATCTGCTCCGCCGCGCAGCCGGGCGGCGCCCAGCAGGCCGTAGCGGAAGCGCAGCGCCGAGCGGGCGCACTGCGGGGTGGTGTAGGTGAAGAACGGCAGCGTGTAGATCTCGGTGTCCCAGAAGTAGTGCCCGCTGTAGCCGCTGCCGGTCACGCCCTTGGCCGGCACGCCCATGCCCTCGGCGCGGCCGACCGCCTGCGCGAGCTGGAAGAGGTTCCAGCGCACCGCCTGCTGCACCTCCGCCGGGCCCTCGACCTCAACGTCGGAGCGCTCCCAGAAGCCGTCGTACCAGGCACGCTGGTCCGCGTGGTGCTGCTCCAGGCCGGCCACCAGCGCCCGGTCGAGGGTACGGCGGCAGCGACTGACCAGCTCCTGGACGGGCACGCCGCGCGAGGTGTGGTAGCTGACGTACTTGACCAGGCGGACCGGCCGGCCGGCCTTCCCGTCGACCCGGTAGGTCATCCGGGCGGCGTCCGGGTCGAAGTGGTGGTTGGCCTCGAAGTCGTTGTCGGTCTCGAAGACGTGGTCGACGGCCACCGCCAGGGTCATGCCGGACTCCGCGCAGCGGAAGCCCTGGATCATCCGGTCGCTGTCGGCCTCCGCGCCGATCGACTGCGGCTCGAGCACCCGCCGGTCGAAGCGGGCGGTCTTGCGCGGGTCGGCGCCCTGACCCATCGCCGCGGACTTCACGTAGTACTCGTCCTGCCCGTCCTGCCGGTTCAGCAGCTGGGAGGAGATCGCGAGGGGGGCGTCGTCGTCGAGGAGCGTGACGTCGAAGGTCATCACCGCCAGGTGCCGGTCGGTCATCGAGACCATCCGCGAGGAGTCCACCCGGACCCGCTTGCCCGCCGGCGTCCGCCACAGCAGGGAACGGGTCAGCAGCCCGGCCCGGAAGTCCAGGCTGCGGTCGTAGTCGTCGAGCTCGGCGATGGACAGCAGCAGCGGCTCGTCGTCGACGTAGAGCCGGATCAGCTTGGCGTCGGGGACGTTCACCATCGTCTGGCCCACCCGCGCGAAGCCGAAGGCCTCCTCGGCGTGCTGGATCGTGAAGGTCTCGTGGAAGCCGTTGACGAAGGTGCCGTGCGCGAAGCTCTCGCGGCCCTCCTCGACGTTGCCGCGCATCCCGAGGTAGCCGTTGGCCACCGCGAACAGGGTCTCGTTGCGGCCCATCGTCGTGCCGTCGTAGCTCCGCTCCGTGAGCCGCCACGGGTCCAGCGGGGAACGCCAGCCGGTCGAGCGGGTCCGCCACCCTGGGCGGCGTGTGCGCGGCTCCGGTGGCAGTCACCGGGTGGCCCTCGCTCCGGGCACCAGCTCGGCGAGGTCGGCCACCACCACGTCGGCGCCGTGCTCGCGCAGCGCCTCGGCGCCGGCGCCGCGGTCGACGCCGACCACGGCGGCGAAGGCGCCGGCGGCACCCGGCCTCGACGCCGGACAACGCGTCCTCGACCACGACGGCCCGCCCGTGCGGGACCCCGAGGGTGTCGGCGGCGTACTCGTAGGTGTCGGGTCGCGGCTTGCCGGGCAGCCGCGCGCTCCCTGGCGACCGCGCCGTCGACGACCGTCTCGAAGCGGTCGAGCAGACCGGCGGCACGCAGCACGTCCGGAGCGTTGGCCGAGCTCGACACGATGGCCATCCGGGTGCCGCGGGCCTCCAGCACGTCGAGCAGGGCTCGAGCGACCCGGGGAACGCCGCGACACCGTCGCGCGCCAGCATCTCCCCGAACGCGAGGTTCTTGCGGTTGCCGAGCCCGCAGACCGTCTCGGACCCGGGACCGTCCGCCGGGTCGCCCCAGGGCAGCTCGATCCCGCGCGAGGCGAGCAGCGCCGCGACTCCCTCGTAGCGGGGCTTGCCGTCGACGTGCGCGAAGTAGTCCTGCTCGGTGTACGGCGCGACGTCGTGGCCGGCCGAGGAACGGCGGTGAACATCTCGGCCCAGGCGTGCATGTGGACCTCGGCGGTCGGGGTGATCACCCCGTCGAGGTCGAACAGCACCGCGTCGACCGCGTCCCAGTCCAGGTGGTCGGCATCCGTAGGCACGTCTCCGAGGGTAGGTGCCGCGGATGCCACGTGTCGTGAGGGCATACGGCTCGTGTCGTGCGGTGACCGGAGTGTCGCCTGGTTGGATGAGGCCATGCCCGAACCGGTGCCCGACCGTCCGCTCTCCCGCGAGCTGCTCGCCCGCGCGCCCAAGGTGCTGCTGCACGACCACCTCGACGGCGGGCCTGCGGCCGCGGACCGTCCTCGAGCTCGCCGCCGAGATCGGTCATCCGCTGCCGGCCGACGACGCCGAGGTCGCTGCGGCGCTGGTTCGAGGCGGCCGCCGGCTCCGGCATCGCTCGAGCGCTACCTCGAGACGTTCGAGCACACCGTCGCGGTGATGCAGACCGCCGCCCAGCTGCGCCGGGTGGCCCGCGAGTGCGTGCTGGACCTCGCCGAGGACGGCGTGGTCTACGCCGAGGTCCGCTACGCCCCCGAGCAGCACCTGCACGGCGGGCTGTCCCCGGAGCAGGTCGTCGAGGCGGTCCGGGACGGGATCGTCGAGGGTCAGGAGGAGGCGCGGCGCGACGGCCGGCAGATCGTCGTACGCCAGCTGCTGACCGCGATGCGGCACCAGGCCCGCAGCCGGGAGATCGCCGAGCTGACCATCGGCCTACCGCAACCAGGGCGTCGTCGGCTTCGACATCGCCGGCGCCGAGGCGGGCTACCCGCCGACCCGGCACCTCGACGCGTTCGAGTACCTCCAGCGGGAGAACGCGCACTTCACCATCCACGCCGGCGAGGCGTTCGGGCTGCCGTCGATCTGGCAGGCGATCCAGTGGTGCGGCGCCGACCGGCTCGGGCACGGCGTGCGGATCATCGACGACATCACGGTCGCCGGCGACGGCACGCCGACGCTCGGCCGGCTCGCGTCCTACGTGCGGGACAAGCGGATCCCGCTCGAGATGTGCCCGTCCTCGAACATCCAGACCGGGGCCGCCGCGTCGATCGCCGAGCACCCGATCGGCACGCTGACCCGGCTGCGGTTCCGGGTGACCGTCAACACCGACAACCGGCTGATGAGCGGCACCTCGATGAGCGCCGAGATGGGCCGGCTGGTCGACGCGTTCGGCTACGGCATGGACGACCTGCGCTGGTTCACCGATCAACGCGATGAAGTCGGCCTTCCTGCCCTTCGACGAGCGGCTGGCGATCATCGACGAGCAGATCAAGCCGGCGTACGCCGTGCTGGGCGCGATGAGCTGAGCCTTGTCGAGGTCGGCGACGTCGTCCTCGGAGCGCCGCGTGACCGTCGACGGCCAGGTTCTCCTCGAGGTGCGCGAGGCTCGACGTGCCGGGGATCAGCAGCACGTTCTCGCGGTGCGCGCAGCAGCCAGGCCAGCCCGACCTGGGCGGGGGTGGCGCCGACGCCGGTCGGCGACCGCGCCGGACGGCGTCGTTCTCGGCGACCTTGGGCATCCCGGGGAACGCCGAGCCCGAGCGGGAAGTAGGGCACGTAGGCGACGCCGGCGCTCGCGGCACCGGTCGAGCACGGCCGGCGTCGCTGCTGGTCCACCAGGCTGAAGGCGTTCTGCACGCAGACGATGCCGGCCTGCTCGATCGGCCTGCTCGCACCTGCGGCGAGCGTCGCGGTCGAGACGCCGACGCCGGCGATCTTGCCCTCCTCGCGCAGCGCGACCATCTCGGCGAGCTGGTCCTCGAACGGCACCGGCTGGACGCCCGCGGGCAGGTGGCTCGTCGGGCATCAGCCGCAGGTTGACCGCGCCGAGCTGCTCGACGCCGAGCGAGCGCAGGTTGTCCTCGACGCCCGGCCCGCAGCTCGCTCGGGCCGCTGCGCCGGGAGCCAGCCGCCCTCGGTCGTCGCGGACGGCGCCGACCTTGGAGACCAGCACGAGGTCCTCGGGGTAGGGGTGCAGGGCCTCGCGGATCAGCGCGTTGGCGACGTCGGGGCCGTAGTACTGGGCGGTGTCGATGTGGTCGACGCCGAGCTCGACGGCCCGGCGCAGCACGGCGATCGCCTCGTCGTGGTCGCGCGGTGGCCCCATGACCCCCGGGCCGGGGAGCTGCATGGCGCCGAAGCCGACGCGGTCGGACCGGTCGGCCTGCCAGGGAGAAGGTGTCCATTGCCCCGACGCTAGTCGGGGCCCGGTAGCGAGCCGCGGGCTCAGCGACTCGATGCCTGGGTGCCAGACGGTCTTGGTCTCCAGGAACGTCGTCATCCGGGTCGAGGCCCGGGTCGCAGGGTCCAGTCCGGCTCGGGGGCCGGGGCGCGGAGGACCCGCTTGAGGTTGTCCGCGGCCGCCACCTCCAGCTGCCGGGCCTGCGCGGCGTCGCCGGCCACCCCGGTGAGGTCGATCGCGTTGACGTCCATGTGCGAGGCCAGCGTCGGCGCGGTGTCCGCGGCGCGCCGGTCAGGACGTTGACGACGCCGGCCGGCACGTCGGAGGTGGCCAGCACCTCCGACAGGGTGATGGCGGGCAGCGGGCCGGGCGTGCGGAGGCGGCGACGACGAGGGTGTTGCCGGTGACGACCACCGGTGCGAGGACGCTGACCAGGCCCAGCAGCGAGGACTCCTGGCGGCGCGACCACGGCCACCACGCCGGTGGGCTCGGGCACCGAGAAGTTGAAGTACGGCGCGGCGACCGGGTTGGTGCTGCCGAGCGACCTGCGCGAGCTTGTCGGCCCAGCCGGCGTACCAGACCAGCCGGTCGACGCAGTCGTCCACGACCGCCTCGGCCCGGCGCCTGGTCAGGCCCTCGCAGCGCGCGACGTCGTCGACCAGCTGGGTCCGCCGGCCCTCGAGCACCTCGGCGACCCGGTAGAGCACCTGGCCGCGGTTGTACGGCGTGCGGCCCGACCAGCCCGGCGAACGCCTTGCGGGCGGCCAGCACGGCGTCGCGGGCGTCCTTGCGGGAGGCGCGGCGGCGTTGGCGAGGAACCGTCCGGCGCTGTCGGTGACGACGTAGGTCCGGCCGGACTCCGAGCGGGGGAAGGCGCCGCCGACGTACAGCTTGTAGGTCTTGCGCACCTCGACCCGGCTGCTCGCGCATCACTGCTGGGCAAGGTAGCGCCTCCAGTCCGTGGCGGCCGCCCTCGCGGCCGTAGCCCGACTCCTTGTAGCCGCCGAACGGGCTGGTGGGGTCGAACTGGTTGAACGTGTTGGCCCACACCACCCCGGCACGCAGCTGGTCGGCGGTCCACAGGATGCGCGAGCCCTTGTCGCTCCAGACGCCCGCCGAGAGCCCGAACGGGGTGTTGTTGGCCTTCTCGACGGCCTCGGCCGGGGTGCGGAACGTCAGCACCGACAGCACCGGCCCGAAGATCTCCTCCCGGGCGATGCGGTGCGCCTGCGAGACGCCGGTGAACACGGTCGGGCGGGAACCAGAACCCGTCGCGCCGGGAGGTCGCAGGGCGGGCGACCAGCGCTCGGCGCCCTCGGCCTCGCCGACGTCGGACAGCTCGCGGATCCGGGCCAGCTGCTCGGCGGAGTTGATGGCGCCGACGTCGGTGTTCTTGTCCAGCGGGTCGCCGACGCCGCAGCGTGCGCCATCCGCCGCTTGAGCGCGCTCCAGCACGTCGTCGGCGACCGACTCCTGCACCAGCAGCCGCGAGCCGGCGCAGCACACGTGGCCCTGGTTGAAGAAGATGCCGTTGCACGATGCCCTCGACGGCCTGGTCGACCGGGGCGTCGTCGTAGACGATGTTGGCGGCCTTGCCGCCCAGCTCCAGGGTGACCCGCTTGCGGGTGCCGGCGACCGTCCGGGCGATCTGCCTTGCCGACCTCGGTGGAGCCGGTGAAGGCGACCTTGTCGACGTCGGGGTGGGCCACCACCGCGCGACCGGTCTCGCCGGCGCCGGTGACGATGTTGACGACGCCCGGCGGGCAGGTCGGCCTGCTGGCAGATCTCGGCGAACAGCAGGGCCGATGAGCGGGGTGGTCTCGGCCGGCTTGAGGACCACGGTGTTGCCGCAGGCCAGCGCCGGGCGCGACCTTCCAGGCCAGCATCAGCAGCGGGAAGTTCCACGGGATGACCTGGCCGGCCACGCCGACCGGCCGCGGGTCGGCGCCGAAGCCCGCGTGCTCGAGCTTGTCGGCCCAGCCGGCGTAGTAGAAGAAGTGCGCGGCGGCCAGTGGGCACGTCGACGTCGCGGGACTCCTTGATCGGCTTGCCGTTGTCGATCGACTCCAGCACCGCGAGCTCGCGGGAGCGCTCCGCGATGATGCGGGCGATGCGGAAGAGGTACTTGGCCCGCTCGCGGCCCGGCATCCGGCCCAGACCCGGGTGGAGGCGCGGCGGGCCGCCCGCACCGCCAGGTCGACGTCGGCCGCGGTGCGCCTCGGCGACCTCGGCCAGCACCTCCTCGGTGGCCGGGTTGACGGTCTTGAACGAGCCGCCCTCGACGGGGTCGACGAACTCGCCGCCGATGAACAGCCCGTACGACGGCCGGATGTCGACGACCGAGCGGGACTCGGGGCGGGCGCGTACTCGAACGCGGGCTGGTCGGGGGCGTGGTGACCATCGTCGGCGTCCTCAGTCCAGGGTGAAGTAGTCGGGGCCGCCGTAGCGGCCGGTGCTCAGCCTGGTGCGCTGCATCAGCAGGTCGTTGAGCAGGGTGGAGGCGCCGAAGCGGAACCAGTCCGGGTCGAGCCAGTCCGGGCCGGCCACCTCGTTGACGGTGACGAGGTACTTGATCGCGTCCTTGGCCGTGCGGATGCCGCCCGGCGGGCTTCACCCCGACCTGGCGGCCGGTGGCGGCCCGGAAGTCGCGGACCGCCTCCAGCATCACCATGGTCACCGGCAGGGTCGCGGCCGGCTGCACCTTGCCGGTGGAGGTCTTGATGAAGTCCGCGCCGGCCAGCATCGCCAGCCAGGAGGCGCGTCGCACGTTGTCGTAGGTGGCCAGCTCGCCGGTCTCCAGGATGACCTTGAGGTGGGCCCGGTGCCGTCGGGCGCCGGCACGCCTCGCGGACCGCGACGATCTCCTCGCAGCACGGCGAGGTAGCGACCGGACAGGAACGCGCCGCGGTCGATGACCATGTCGATCTCGTCGGCCCCGGCCGCGACCGCGTCGCGGGTGTCGGCGAGCTTGACCGCGAGCGCGGCCCGGCCGGAGGGGAACGCCGTGGCCACCGACGCGACGTGCACCCGGCCTGCCCGCGGCCGCCGAGCGCCTCGCGGGCGGTGGCCACCAGGTCGGGGTAGACGCAGACCGCGGCGGCCGCCGGGCAGGTCGGGTCCTCGGGGTCGGGGCGCGGCGGCCTTGGCGCACAGCGCCCGGACCTTGCCGGGGGTGTCGGAGCCCTCCAGCGTGGTGAGGTCGACCATCGTGATGGCCAGGTCCAGGGCGTAGGCCTTGGCGGTGGTCTTGACCGACCGGGTGCCCAGTGCGGCGGCCCGGCGTCGGCGCCGACCTGGTCCACGCCGGGCAGCCCGTGCAGGAAGCGCCGCAGCGAGGCGTCGGAGGCGGTCACGTCGGCCAGCTCGGGCGGGGCGGCGCTCGGAGCGGGGGCGGAGGTCACCGGGCCAGCATAGGGGCCGGGCGGGGCGGGGCCGGGGGACGCCGGGTGTGGCACCAGCGGTGCATGACGTCGCGGGGCATGGGCGAGGCGCCGGTCGAGCGGTTCAAGCCCACGAACGGGCTCATCCTGGGCTGGAGCGGGATGGCCGCTGTGCGTGCTCGTGGTCGTGTACGTCGCGGTGGCCGAGCACTCCGTGATGGGGCTGCGGCATCGGTGCGGCGGGCGCGTTCGGGGCGGCCCTCGTGTGGACCACGCAGCTGCGGCCGCGGGTCACGGCGTACACCGACGCGCTGGTGGTGCACGGCGCCGTCAGCGACGTCACCGTGCCGTACCTCGCGATCCAGGACGTCACCATGGGCCAGACCCTCAACGTCTGGGCGGGGGGCCGCCGCTACGTCTGCATGGGCATCGGCAAGTCGCTGGGCTTCGACACCCGGCAGCGGATGCGGGCGCACGGGTCGGGCGGGCTGCTCGGCGCCAACCGCGTCACCCAGCTCGGGCGCCCGGAGCCGGGGGCCACCCGGGAGCGGGGCACCAGCTACCACGCGTTCGTGATGAGCCGCATCCACGACCTGCTGGGCGCGGCGCGGCTGCAGCGCCGCGAGGACGCGCCGGTGCCGCCGGTGCGGACGAGCGTACGCCGTCCCGGAGCTGGTCGCGGTCGTGCTGAGCGCGCTCGTGTTCCTCTCTCAGCCTGCTGCTCTAGAGGCCGGCGGCGGTGGCCAGGTCCTGGCGGATCGCGTCCAGCCGCTGCACGGCCACGATGCGGGCCGCGTCCACGCCACCGGGCTCGTCGGCCTCGACCGGCACGACGACCTCGAGGTAGGCCTTGATCTTGGGCTCGGTGCCCGAGGGCCGCACCACCACGCGGGACGCGCTCGGCCAGGCGGTAGCGCAGGCCCTCGGTCGGCGGCAGCCCGGCGCATGCCGTCGGCGAGGTCCTCGACCCGCTCGACCGCCAGCCCGCCCAGCACGGTCGGCGGGTGCGCCCGCAGCCGCTCCATGGCGTCGCTGATCACCCGGGCGGTCGCTGACCCGCACCGAGAGCTGGTCGGTGGCGAAGAGGCCGTGCTCGCGGGCGATCTCGTCGAGCCGGTCGTCCAGCGTGCGGCCCTCGGCCTTGAGCCGGGCGGCCAGCTCGGCCACCAGCAGCAGGGCGGAGACCCCGTCCTTGTCGCGCACCAGGCCCGGCGCGACGCAGTAGCCCAGCGCCTCCTCGTAGCCGAAGGCCAGACCCTCGACCCGGCCGATCCACTTGAAGCCGGTCAGCGTCTCCTGGTGCGGCCGGCCGTACGCCGCGGCGAGCTCGGCGAGCAGCGAGGAGGACACGATCGAGCTGGCGTAGACGCCCTCGAGGCCGGAGCGCAGCAGGTGGTCGCCGAGCAGGGCCCCGACCTCGTCGCCGCGCAGCATCCGCCAGCCACGCGGTCCCGGCACGGCCACGGCGCAGCGGTCCGCGTCGGGGTCGTTGGCGAGCACCAGGTCGGCGCCGGCCTCGGCCGCGAGCCGCCATGGCCAGGTCCATCGCGCCCGGCTCCTCCGGGTTGGGGAAGGCCACGGTGGGGAAGTCGGGGTCGGGCTCGGCCTGGGCGGGCGTGGCCAGCGGCGCGGGGAAGCCGGCCCGCTCCAGCACCGCGGGCGACGGTCTCGCCGCCGACCCCGTGCAGGGGCGTGTAGACCGTGCGCAGGTCGCGGGGGCCGCCCGGGGTCACCAGGGCGGCGACGTCGTCGAGGTAGGCGTCCACGACGTCGTCGCCCAGCCGCTCCCAGGCGGCCGCGCGGGGGACTCGGCCACCGCGCCCGACGGCGTCGATGTGCCGCGGAGATCGCGGTGTCGGCGGGGGCGACGATCTGGCTGCCGTCGCCGAGGTAGACCTTGTAGCCGTTGTCCTGCCGGCGGGTTGTGCGAGGCGGTGACCATCACCCCGGCCACGCAGCCGAGGTGGCGGATGGCGTAGGCCAGCACCGGGGTGGGCAGCGGCCGGGGGAGCACCACGCGCGTGCGAGGCCGGCCCCGGCCATCACCGCGGCGGTGTCCTCGGCGAACACGTCGGAGCCGTGCCGGGCGTCGTACCCGACCACGACCGGGCGCCGCGGGCGGCGCCCTCGGCCCGGAGGTAGGCGGCCAGGCCGGCGGCGGCGCGGATGCACCACGACCCGGTTCATCCGGTTGGACCCGGCGCCCAGGGCGCCGCGCAGCCCGGCGGTGCCGAACTCCAGGCGGCCGTCGAAGCGGTCGGCCAGCTCGCGGGCCGCCGGCCCGTCCGGGTCGTCCGCGACGGCCGCCAGCAGCGTCGGCGAGCTCGGCGCGGGTGTGCTCGTCGGGGTCCTCGGCGAGCCAGGCGCGGGCCCGGTCGAGCAGCGCCGGGCACCGGGTCGGGTCATGCCGGTCCGGCGAGGTCCAGCGCGGGCCGCTGGAAGGGCTCGGTGGCGTAGGGGCCGCCGACGTGCGGCCTCCCTCGGCGTCGTCCTCGTCAGGCGTCCGCAGCACCTGGTCGGCGAACCGCTCGGCGTCGTCCTCGGGGGTGGTAGCCCAGCGCCCGTCCGGGCTCGAGGTCCCACCAGCCGCGGGTGTTGGCGGAGACGCCGTACAGCACCGCGAACCCGGGGTCGGGCGCGGTGAGGCAGGCGTCGAACATGCGCACCGCGTCGTCGTGGGAGAGCCACGTGGACAGGCCCCGGCGGGTCTCCGGCTGCGGCAGGAAGCTGCCGATCCGGGTGCACACCGCGTCGAGCCCGTACCGGTCGGCGTACAGGCTCAGCAGTGCCTCCGCGGCCACCTTGCGCGACGCCGTAGAACGTGTCCGGGCGGGGTCGGGCGGTCGGTGGTGAGCAGGGCGCCGGCGGGGTGCGGCCGACGGCGTGGTTGCTGCCCGCGTAGACGATCCGGGTCACGCGGTGGCGGACCATCGCGTCGAGCAGGGCGGCGGTGGTCAGCACGTGGGAGGCGAGCTCGTCGGGCAGTGAGGCCTCGTTGGGATGCCCGCCAGGTGGATGACGGCGTCCAGCGGGGCCGGACCGGTCGCCGTCGTGGCGAAGACCGCCTCGACGGCGTCGGGGTCGGCGCAGTCGGCGGTGAACCAGTCGCCGGTGAACCCCTCGGGCTCCGGGCACGCGGTCGAGTGCCGACGACCTCGTGGCCGCGGTCGACCAGGCCGCTGCACAGCACCACGCCGATGCTGCCGGCGGCGCCGGTGACGAGGACCGCATCGGGTCTCCTCGATCCGCGGGACGATCCGCGCGAGCAGGTCGCCCATCCGGGTCGGCCGCGGCCCGGCCGGCCTCCAGGACCTCCGGTGGTCCAGCGGCTCGCCGGTGATGCCGGCGGCCAGGTTCGTGACCAGCGAGATGCCGAGCACCTCCAGCCCGGCCTCCCGCGCGGCGATGGCCTCGAGCGCGGTCGACATGCCGACCAGGTCGCCGCCGAGCGTGCGCACCATGCGGATCTCGGCCGGGGTCTCGTAGTGCGGCCCGGGCAGCTGGACGTAGACGCCCTCGGCCAGGGTGGGGTCGACCTCCCGGCACAGCGCCCGCAGCCGGCTGCTGCAGAGGTCGGTGAGGTCCACGAAGGTGGCGCCCTCGAGCGGCGAGGTCGCGGTGAGGTTGAGGTGGTCGCTGATGAGGACCGGCGTCCCCGGCGACCAGGCCTCGTCGAGCCCGCCGCAGCCGTTGGTCAGCACGACGACCCGGCAGCCGGCGGCCGCGGCGGTGCGGACGGCGTGCACGACCGGCCGGACCCCGAGGCCCTCGTAGAGGTGGGTGCGGCCCAGGAAGACCAGCAGGTCGGTGCCTCCGGCGCGGACCGAGCGGACCTTGCCGGCGTGGCCCTCGACGGCCGGCGGTGCGAAGCCGGGCAGCTCGGTGGTGCTCAGCTCGGCGGTGACCTCGCCCAGGGCGTCGGCGGCGGGCAGCCAGCCCGAGCCCAGCACCAGGGCGACGTCGTGGGAGGCCACGCCGGTGCGCTCGGCCAGCACCGCGGCGGCCTCGGCGGCCAGCCCCGCGGCGGACCCGGTCGGTCGGCCCGCTCACCGCGCTCAGAGCCCGACGGAGCGGCACGGCCGCGAGCGCAGGGCGGTCACGTAGTCCTCCGGGGCGTCGGCCGCCTCCGCCGCGTCGGCCAGGATGCCGAGGTAGCTGGCCGAGGGCAGCCCGCCCTCGTAGGCGTCCAGGACGTAGACCCAGGCCAGCTGCTCGCCGGTCATCGTGGAGACCCGCACGCGGGTCTTGTGGTAGAGCCCGGTGTCCGCGCTCTCCAGCACGTCGAGGTGCACGACGTCCTCGTCGGTCACGTCGTAGATGGCCACGAAGACCTGCTCGAGCGGGTCCTCCACGACGGTCGGCAGGGCGCCGTCCCAGCCGTGGTCCTCGCCGCCGAAGGTGAGGCGCCAGCCCGACCAGCCACCCGGTGCCCTGCAGCGGCGAGTGCGGGCACCTGGCCCCCATCCGTCGGGGGTCCATGTTGGACCCGTAGGCGGCATACATCGGCACGCCCGGCAGCCTAGGCCATCAGGGGCCCGGGGCGGCGCAGGCACCTCTTTGCAAGGATGGACCCATGAAGCGCGTGGTGGTCGTCGGTGGTGGGCCCGGTGGCTACGAGGCCGCCCTGGTCGCGGCGCAGCTGGGGGCGGACGTCACGGTGGTCGACACCGACGGCGTGGGCGGCTCCGCGGTGCTCACCGACTGCGTGCCCAGCAAGACGCTCATCGCCACGGCCGAGCTGATGGCCGACATCGCCGACGCCCAGGAGCTGGGCATCCGCTTCTCCGGTTCGACGGGCGCGCCGGCCGCGGACCTGGCCCTGGTCAACCAGCGCGTCAAGCGGCTCGCGCTGGCGCAGTCCACCGACATCGAGGGCCGGCTCGTGCGCGAGGGCGTGCGGGTGCTGCGAGCCCGTGCCCGCCTCGACGGACCCGAGCGGGTGGTGGCCACCTCGTCCGACGGCACCGAGGAGGTGCTGGAGGCCGACGCCGTGCTGGTGGCCACGGGGGCCGCCCCCCGCACCCTGGAGGCGGCCCGTCCCGACGGCGAGCGGATCCTGACCTGGGAGCAGGTCTACGACCTCGACGAGCGGCCCGACCACCTCGTCGTGGTCGGGCTCGGGGGTCACCGGGGCCGAGTTCGCCAGCGCCTACAACGCGCTGGGCGTCGACGTCACGCTGGTCTCCAGCCGCGACCGGGTGCTGCCCGGCGAGGACGCCGACGCCGCCGAGGTGCTGGAGGGCGTCTTCGCCCGGCGCGGCATGACGGTGCTCGGCACCTCGCGGATGGCCTCGGTGGAGCGGGACGGCGACCGGGTGGTCGTCACCCTGACCGACGGCCGCACGGTCGAGGGGTCGCACTGCCTGCTGGCCCTGGGGTCGGTGCCGAACACCGCCGGCATGGGGCTGGAGGAGTCCGGGGTCACCCTGACCGACGCGCGGGTTCGTCGACGTCGACCGGGTCTCGCGCACCTCCGCCCGCGGCGTCTACGCGGCCGGCGACTGCACCGGCGTGCTGATGCTGGCCTCGGTGGCCGCGATGCAGGGCCGGATCGCGATGTGGCACTTCCTGGGCGACGCCGTCTCGCCCATCGACCTCGGCACGGTGTCCTCCAACGTGTTCACCGCCCCCGAGATCGCGACCGTGGGCTGGACCCAGCAGGAGGTCGACGGCGGCCAGGAGGCGGAGTGCATCATGCTGCCGCTGGCCGGCAACCCGCGGGCCAAGATGCAGGGCGTGCGGGACGGCTTCGTCAAGCTGTTCGCCCGTCCCGGCACCGGCATCGTGGTCGGCGGGGTCGTCGTGGGCCCGCGGGCCTCCGAGCTGATCCACCCGGTCTCGATCGCCGTGGCCATGTCGATCACCGCCGACGAGCTGGCGCACGCGTTCACGGTCTACCCGTCGATGACGGGCTCCATCGCGGAGGCGGCCAGGCGGCTGCACCGCTTCAAGACCTGAGGCGTCTCCCCGTCCTGCCGCCGAGCGTCCCGTCCGCCGAGGCGTCCCGTCGCTGCCGGCGAGGCGTCGTCGTCGTGAGGTCCCGCCGCCGAGGCGTCCCGTCGTGCGCGTCTAGAAGTCGAAGCCCCCGCCGCCGAAGTCGCCGCCACCGCCGAAGTCGAAGCCGCCACCGCCGTCCCCGAAGCCGCCGCCGTCGCCGACCGCCGCCGTCGTACCCGCCGCCGTCGCCGTAGTCACCACCGCCGTCGCCGTAGTCACCACCATCGCCCCCGTCGCCGGAGTCGCCGCCGTCACCGAGTCACCGGAGTCGCCGGAGTCCTGGCTGCCCGGGTCGTCGTCCCCGTCCTCGAAGGCCGTGCCCTCGCCGCCCCAGCCCGGGGTCAGCATCGTCATCAGCAGGAACGTGGGCAGCAGCCCCGAGGCCGCGTAGCCGCCGAAGTAGCCCGAGGCCCACGGCGAGTAGGCCGGTCCGCCCTGCCAGTAGGGCACCCGGCCGGCGCCCTGCGGCACGGTCCGGACGTCGGGCTCGGCGCCCTGGGAGACCCGGTCGGCGTCGGCGGCGCACACCGGCACCTGCCGCAGCTGCCCGCCGGGGGGAGCCCACTCGATGTCGGTGGTGGAGGGTCCGTGGGCCGGGTTGAAGAAGCACGGCGGGCGCCGCACGGGCAGCGGCTGCTGCGCGACCCGGGCCCGCACGCACGCCACCGCGTAGCGGCCGTCCTCCAGCATCTCGGTCACGTGCCGGACCTCCTCGGCGCGGGTGAGGGCCGCCAGGGAGGACTTGGCGTCCTCGTAGGAGTCCAGGGCCCGCTGGTAGTCCTGACGCGTGGCCTCGTCGAGGCGGTCGGTCAGCAGGTCGGTGTCGAGCCGCTGCAGCTCCTCGCCGAAGCGGGTCACGTCCTCCTCGGCCACGGCCCGGACCTTCGCCAGGTCGGCGGCCCGCCGCTGCTCCAGGGCCTGCCGCTCCCGCGAGCGGGTGACCGCCCGGGCCACGAGGACACCGAGGGCGATGAGCACGATCAGCACCAGGAGGGTCATCCCCCGAGGTTAGCCACGACCCGTCGGACGGGCGCACGACCCGGGTGGCGGTGCCGCCCGGGCCTGCCTGCGGGAGAGCGGTCGGGCGAGTGCCCGTCGGAGCGGTGGGGGGTCTTCCACGCGTCCCCGACCCACCCAGGAACCACACGGTTGTAGTTCACCGGCCTTGCTGCGAACCCGACCGGCACCCCCTCCGACCGGCCCATACTCGACTGTCACACCAGCCCCACGACCTCCAGGAGGAGGCCCATGCCGCAGCCGACGCAGGGACCGCACGCCACCCCCCGCCGGCGTGCCCCGCCGGGTGCCGAGCCGGGTGCCGAGCCGGGCCGTGGCGGTCCTGCTGGCCGCCGTGCTCGGGGCCGTCGGGCTGACCGAGCTGACGGCCGGCTCCAGCGCCGGCGCCGGGGTCGACCCCGCGGCACGGTCGTCCCTGGTCGCGCGCAGCACGGCGGTGGACCAGTCCTACCCGGTCCCGGCCAGCGGCACCTTCACCCTGCGCGGGCACGGCTTCGGCCACGGGCACGGCATGTCCCAGTACGGGGCGTGGGCCGCGGCCCGCCAGGGCCTGACCTACCGCCAGATCGTCCGCTTCTACTACCCCGGCACCGCCTGGGGCAGCGTGCGCCGATGGGTCCGGGTGCTGGTCACCGGCGACACCACCGCGGACGTGGTCGTCGGCGTCGGCCCCCGGCCTCCGGGTGCGCGACCTGGGCTCGGGCGAGCTGTACCGGCTGCCGGACCTGGCGGGCGTCAAGCGCTGGCGGCTCAACGTGGACGGCGGCCGGACCGTGCTGGGCTACCTCACCTCGTCCTGGCACCGCTACCGCCCCGGCGGCCGGGCGGCGCTGGTGGGCGACGGTCAGTTCAACGCCGACCGTCCGCTGACGCTGTGGACGCCCTCGGGCGGGCACCGCTACCGCGGCGTGATCCGCTCGGTCAGCCCCACCCCGGGCGGGAGCGACCGCGACACCGTCGACGTGGTCTCCCTCGACGACTACGTCCGTGGGGTGATCCCGGCCGAGATGCCGGCCTCGTGGAGCACCGAGGCGGTCAAGGCCCAGGCCGTCGCGGCCCGGACCTACGCCGCCTTCTCCCGCGCCGAGCACCCCGACCGGGCCTGGCACATCTGCGACACCTCGTCGTGCCAGGTCTACCGCGGGGTGGAGGCCGAGGACCCGCGCAGCGACGCAGCCGCCCTCGCCACGGCCCGGGAGGTCCTGACCTGGGAGGGTGCGCCGGCGTTCACGCAGTTCTCCTCCAGCAACGGCGGGTGGACCAGCGCGGGCAGCGTGCCCTACCTGGCTGCCGTCCGCGACCCCTACGACGCCGACCCGGTCAACCCCCTGCACGACTGGACCCTGCGGGTGAGCGCGAAGCGGATCCAGGCCGCCTACCCGGGGCTGGGACGGCTGAAGCGGCTGCACGTGACCCGCCGCGACGGCCACGGCCAGTGGGGCGGTCGCGTGGTCACCGTGGTGCTGGACGGCGGGAAGAAGGACGTCACCCTGACCGGGGACGCGTTCCGGTCGACCTTCGGCCTGCGCTCGTCCTGGTTCGCCGGCTGACCCGGGAGGGGCGCGCCCGCGCCCTCAGGCCGGGTCCAGCACCAGCACCAGGTCGCCGCCCTCGACCTGACGGGTGCCGTCGAGCGCCAGCCGCCGCACGGTCCCGGCCACGGGGGCGGTGATCGCGGCCTCCATCTTCATCGCCTCGATGGTGGCGACGGTCGAGCCGGCCCCGACCGCGTCGCCGACGGCCACGGTGGTGGTCACCACGCCGTCGAAGGGCGCCGCCACGTGCCCGGGGCTGCCGGGGTCGGCCCGCTCGGTGGTGGCGGCCTCGGCGGCGACCGAGCGGTCCCGGACCACGACCGGCCGCAGCTGTCCGTTGATGGTGCACATCACCGTGCGGAAGCCTCGCTCGTCGGGCTCGCTGACCGCCTGCAGCCCGAACAGCAGCCGCTTGCCCTCCTCGAGGTCGACCTCGTGCTCCTCCCCGTGGCGCAGGCCGTAGAGGTAGTCCGCGGTGGGCAGCACCGAGATGTCGCCGTGCTTCGCGCGGGACTCCGCGAACTCGGCGGTCGGCCCTGGGAACAGCAGCCGGTTGAGCGTGCCGCGCGGGTCGTCGGCCAGCCCGGCCCGCTGCTCGTCGTCGAGGTCGGCCACCGCGGTCCTGACCGTGCGCCCGGCCAGCGCCCTGGTCCGGAACGGCTCGGGCCAGCCGCCGGGCGGGACGCCCAGGTCGCCGGACAGGAAGCCGATGACGGAGTCCGGTACGTCGAAGCGCCCCGGGTCCTCGGCGAAGGCGGCCGGGTCGGCACCCACCGCGACCAGGTGCAGGGCGAGGTCGCCGACCACCTTGGAGGAAGGCGTCACCTTCACCACGCGACCGAGGATCCGGTCGCCGCGGCGTACATGTCCTCGATCTGCTCGAACTTCTCGCCCAGGCCGAGGGAGACGGCCTGCTGCCGCAGGTTGGAGAGCTGTCCGCCGGGGATCTCGTGGGTGTAGACGCGCCCGGTGGGGGAGGCCAGGCCGGACTCGAACGGTGCGTACAGGCGGCGCGTGGCCTCCCAGTACGGCTCCAGGTCGCAGACGGCGTCGAGGTCCAGCCCGGTGGCCCGTGCGGTGTGGTCGGTGCCGGCCACCAGGGAGGACAGGGCGGGCTGCGAGGTGGTGCCGGCCATCGCCGCGCAGGCCGCGTCGACCGCGTCCACGCCGGCGTCCACGGCGGCGAGCAGGGTGGCCAGCTGACCACCCGGGGTGTCGTGGGTGTGCAGGTGCACGGGCAGGTCGAACCGCTCCCGCAGGGCGGTCACCAGGGTGCGGGCGGCGGGGGCGCGCAGCAGGCCGGCCATGTCCTTGATGGCCAGGACGTGGGCCCCTGACGCGACGATGCGCTCGGCCAGTCGCAGGTAGTAGTCGAGCGTGTAGAGCCGCTCGCCGGGCGAGGACAGGTCGCCGGTGTAGCAGAGCGCGACCTCCGCGACCGTCGTGCCGGTGGCGAGCACGGCCTCCACCGCCGGCCGCATCTGCTCGACGTCGTTGAGGGCGTCGAAGATCCGGAACACGTCGATGCCGGTGGCGGCCGCCTCGCGGACGAAGGCCTCGGTGACCTCGGTCGGGTACGGCGTGTAGCCGACGGTGTTGCGCCCGCGCAGCAGCATCTGCAGGCACACGTTGGGGACCGCCTCCCGCAGCGCGGCCAGCCGCTCCCAGGGGTCCTCGGACAGGAAGCGCAGGGCCACGTCGTACGTCGCCCCGCCCCACGCCTCGATGCTCAGGAGCTGCGGCGTGGTGCGGGCGACGTGTCCGGCGACGGCGACCAGGTCGCGGGTGCGCACCCGGGTCGCGAGCAGGGACTGGTGCGCGTCGCGGAAGGTGGTGTCGGTGACCGCGACGGCCTCCTGCTCGCGCAGCGCCCGCGCGAAGCCCGCCGGCCCGGCCGAGAGCAGGGCCTGTCGGGTGCCGTCCGGCGCAGGGGCGGTCAGGTCGACGGGCGGCAGCTTGCCGGCCGGGTCCACCGTCACCGGGGCGCGGCCGTGCGGCTGGTTGACGGTGACGTCGGCCAGGTAGGTCAGCAGGCGGGTGCCCCGGTCGGCCGAGGACCGGGCGGTCAGCAGCTGCGGGTGCTCCTCGATGAAGGCGGTGGTGACCCGCCCCGCGCGGAAGTCGGGGTCGTCGAGGAGGGCCTGCAGGAACGGGATGTTGGTGGACACGCCCCGGATGCGGAACTCGGCGACCGCACGACGGGCCCGGTTGACCGCGGCCGGGAAGTCGCGGCCCCGGCAGGTCAGCTTGGCCAGCATGGAGTCGAAGTGCGCGCTGACCTCGGCCCCGGAGTACGTCGTGCCGCCGTCCAGCCGCACGCCCGCGCCGCCGGGGGACCGGTAGGTGGTGATCCGGCCGGTGTCCGGACGGAAGCCGTTGGCCGGGTCCTCGGTGGTGATCCGGCACTGCAGGGCCGCCCCGCGGAGCACGACGGTGTCCTGGGCGAGGCCCAGGTCGGCCAGCGTCTCGCCGGAGGCGATCCGCAGCTGGGCCTGCACGAGGTCGACGTCGGTGACCTCCTCGGTGACGGTGTGCTCGACCTGGATGCGGGGGTTCATCTCGATGAACACGTAGCGGCCCTCGGGGTCGAGCAGGAACTCCACCGTGCCGGCGTTGCGGTAGCCGATCTCGGTGGCGAAGCGCACGGCGTCGGCGCACATCCGCATCCGGAGCTCCGGGTCCAGGTGCGGAGCGGGGGCGATCTCCACGACCTTCTGGTGGCGGCGCTGCACCGAGCAGTCCCGCTCGAAGAGGTGGATGACGCTGCCGGCGCCGTCGGCCAGGACCTGGACCTCGATGTGGCGGGGCTGCACCACCGCCTGCTCGATGAACACGGTGGGGTCGCCGAAGGCACCCTCGGCCTCGCGCATGCACGTCTCGACCGCCTCGCGCAGGCCCTCGGGGGAGTCCACCCGGCGCATGCCCCGGCCACCACCCCCGGCCACCGCCTTCACGAACAGCGGGAACGGCAGGTCCCGGGCGGAGCGGACGAGTGCGCCGGGGTCGGTGGACGGCTCCACCGAGGCCGGCGTGGGCACCCCGGCGGCGCGGGCGGCCGCGATGGCCCGGGCCTTGTTGCCGGTCAGGGTGAGCACCTCGGCGGTCGGCCCGACGAAGGTGATGCCGGCCTGCGCGCACGCCTCGGCCAGCCGCGGGTTCTCCGAGAGGAAGCCGTAGCCCGGGTAGACGGCGTCGGCGCCGGCCCGCACGGCCGCGGCCACGATGACGTCGGGGTCGAGGTAGGCCCGCACCGGGTGGCCCCGCTCGCCGATCTCGTAGGCCTCGTCGGCCTTGAGCCGGTGCTCGGACCCGCGGTCCTCGTGCGGGAACACCGCGACCGTCTGCGCCCCGAGCTCGTAGGCGGCCCGGAAGGCCCGCACGGCGATCTCGCCCCGGTTGGCGACCAGCACCTTGGAGAACATGGGGGGAGGCTAGTGCGTCGGCGCCCCCGACCGGGTCGGTCTCAGTCGCCGGTGAGGGCGCGCAGGCGTCGCTTGAGGCGCTTGCGCTTGGTGCGCTGGCGGTCCCGCTCGACCTCGAGCCGGGCGATCTCCTCCCGGCCGCGCTGCACCTCGACCAGCAGCTCGGCGGTGGCTGCGGCCGCGACGTCGACCTGGGCGCGGGGGTCCACCTCGTCCGGGTGCGGCGCCGACCGGGGGGCTGCGACGGGTTCGAGGTCGGCCAGGTCGCCGTGCACGACGTACCCGGCCCGGTCGACCTCCTTGGCCCAGCGCCGTCCGACCAGGCGCAGGTCGTCGAGCATCTCGGCCGGTACGACGGGGTGGGCGGAGGCCCCCGCACGCAGCAGCTGCGCGGCGTACAGCGAGCGCACGACCGAGCCGTACGCGGGCTGCCGCAGGCGCCGGTCCAGGGCCGCGTTGACCCGCCGCAGGAGGTCGACCTCGTCCACCCCCAGCGAGGCGTTGGCGCTCTCCGGGCCGGCGGAGGGCATCGCCGTGGCGTCCACGTCGAGGGCGGCGGTGAACCGCTGCCACAGCACGTCGCGCGGGGCGTCCGCCGGCGGGCAGGTCACGACGTGCACGTGGTCGGGCGGCAGGTCGGCGCCCCAGCGGGCCAGCACCGCGGGCAGGTCGTGGGCGGCCCGGAAGCGCCGGGCGTAGTCGGTCTCCGAGGTGCCGTCGAGCACCTGGTGACGGAACTCCTCGAAGGTCAGCCGGCGTCCGTGGCGCACCCCCTCCTGCCACTCCGCCGCGGCCTGCCGGGCGGGGTCGCGGGCGGTGACCACGACGTGCACGTCGAGGCCCTTGAGCACCGAGAGCGCCTTGACGACCTCTCGCGGCGCGGCGGCGGCCAGCAGCTCGCTGGACAGCACGGTGTCACCGTCGTGACGGCGGGCCAGCCGGGCCAGGTCGTCCCAGGTGCCCTCGACCTCCGCCCGGCGCCGGCCCCAGGCCCGGTGGGCGGTGCGGACGTCGAGCGCGGCCAGGAACATCCGCTCGGGGCCGTCGGGGTGCAGCACGCCCACGTCCGCCAGACGCCCGGTGTTCCGCTGCAGGGAGGCCTGCAGGAAGGTGGTGCCCGTCTTGGGCAGCCCCACGTGCAGGTGGACGCGTCGTCGGGTCGCTGCCATGCCCGTCACGCTGCCGGTCGACGGTGAACGCCTCGTGACCCGCCCGTGGCCGGCGCGTGGCGCCCGCCCGTCGGGTCGGGTCAGTCCTGGATCTCGCAGACCACCGCGCCGCTGCTGACGCTGTCTCCGACGGCGGCCTTCAGCCCGGCGACGGTGCCGGCCCGGTGCGCCTTGATGGGCTGCTCCATCTTCATGGCCTCGAGGACCACCACGACGTCGCCGACGGCGACCTGCTGGCCGTCCTCGACCGCGACCTTGACGATGGTGCCCTGCATGGGCGAGGTGACGGCGTCGCCCCCGGCGGCGCGACCTGAGCCGCCGTCGCCCGCCCGGCTGGACCGGCTGGAGCGACGGGGGCGCCGGGACCCGTTGGTCGTCGCCCCGGGTGCCGCGAGGCCGGACAGCCCGGCGGGGAGCACGACCTCCAGCCGGCGTCCGCCTACCTCGACGGTGACGGCGTGACGCTCGGCGGCGTCCGGGCCTCCGGGCCGTCGAGGCCGTCGGCGCCCCCGTCGTACGGCGGGATCCGGTTGTCGAACTCGGTCTCGATCCAGCTGGTGTGCACCCCGAACGATGCTGGTCGTCGTCCTCGCCCCCTCCGCTGCGGGCCGGACCCACGAAGGCGGGGTCGTCCACCACGGCACGGTGGAACGGGATCGCGGTCGGCATGCCCTCGACGACGAACTCCGCCAGCGCCCGGCGGGAGCGCTCCAGGGCCTGGGTGCGGTCCCGTCCGGTGACCACGAGCTTGGCGAGCAGCGAGTCGAACGCGCCCGGGACGGTCTCGCCCTGGTCGTAGCCGGCGTCCAGGCGGACCCCCGGCCCGGCCGGGGCGTGCCAGCGGGTGAGCGTGCCCGGCGCGGGCATGAAGCCGTTGCCGGGGTCCTCGGCGTTGATGCGGAACTCGATGGAGTGGCCGGTGACCTCGGGGTCGTCGTAGCCCAGCTCCTCGCCGGCGGCGATCCGGAACATCTCCCGGACCAGGTCCAGCCCGGTGACCTCCTCGGAGACGCAGTGCTCGACCTGGAGCCGGGTGTTCACCTCCAGGAAGGAGATGGTGCCGTCCTGCCCGACCAGGAACTCGCACGTCCCCGCCCCGACGTACCCGGCCTCGCGCAGGATCGCCTTGGAGGAGTCGTAGAGCGTCTGCACCTGCTCCGGCGAGAGGTACGGCGCAGGGGCCTCCTCGACCAGCTTCTGGTGCCGGCGCTGCAGCGAGCAGTCCCGCGTGGAGACGACCACGACGTGGCCGTGCCGGTCGGCCAGGCACTGGGTCTCGACGTGCCGGGGGCGGTCGAGGTACCGCTCGACGAAGCACTCGCCGCGACCGAAGGCCGCCACCGCCTCCCGGACCGCGGACTCGAAGGCGTCGGCGACCTCGCTCTCCTGCCAGGCCACCTTCAGGCCGCGCCCGCCGCCACCGAAGGCCGCCTTGATCGCGATCGGGAGCCCGTGCTCGCGGGCGAAGGCGACCACCTCCTCGGCGTCCGCCACGGGCTCCTTGGTGCCGGCGACCAGGGGGCGCCGACCCGCTGCGCGATGTGCCGGGCCTTGACCTTGTCGCCGAGGCTCTCGATCGCGCTCGGCGGCGGGCCGATCCAGACCAGCCCGGCGTCGAGCACGGCCTGGGCGAAGTCGCGGTTCTCGGCCAGGAAGCCGTAGCCCGGGTGCACCGAGTCCGCACCGGACCGGCGGGCCGCCTCCACGATCTGCTCGATGTCGAGGTAGGAGTCGGCCGGGGTGGCGCCGCCGAGGGCGTACGCCTCGTCGGCCAGGCGCACGAACAGCGCGTCGCGGTCGGGCTCGGCGTAGACCGCCACGCTCGCGATGCCCGCGTCCTTGCAGGCCCGCACCACCCGGACCGCGATCTCGCCGCGGTTGGCGACCAGCACCTTCGGAGCGGCTCGACCTGCGCAGCACCGGCCACGGTGTCTCCTTCTCGGTCCTCGGCGCTCTCTGGGGGTCCCGCGGAGTCTAGGACGTCGGGGTCGGGGCGGGCCGTAGGGTCGGCGAGATGGTGCGGCACTACGTCTCCTCCGACGACGACAGCGCCCGCTGGCAGGGGTTCGCGCTCCGGGCGGGCGACATCGTGATCTCCACCCGGTCGAAGAGCGGCACGACGTGGGTGCAGATGATCTGTGCGCTGCTGGTGTTCGGCACCGCGGACCTCCCGTCGCCCCTGGCCCGGCTGTCGCCCTGGCTGGACCACACCGTCGAGCCGGTCGAGGACGTGCTCCGGCGGCTGGAGGCGCAGCGGCACCGTCGCTTCGTCAAGACCCACACCCCGCTGGACGGTCTGCCGCTGGATCACCGGGCGACCTACCTGGTGGTCGGTCGCGACCCCCTGGACCTGGCCGTGTCGCTGTACCACCAGGGCGACAACCTGGACCGTGCGCGCCTGGCCGAGCTGACCGGCGTCCCGGCCCTCCCGCCGGCGCCCCGGCCGTCGCTGCACGAGTGGCTGGTGCGGTGGACGCGGGAGGAGACCACGTCGCTCGAGCAGCCGGACTCCCTGGTGGGCGTGCTGCACCACGTGCGGGACGCCTGGGAGCGCCGGGGCACGTACGACGTGCTGCTGGTGCACTACGCCGACCTGTCCGCGGACCTGGAGGGGGAGATGCGACGGGTCGCGGACCACCTGGGCGTCGCCGTGGAGGAGGAGCGGTGGCCGGGGCTGGTGCGGGCGGCCTCGTTCGCCGCCATGCGTGAGCGCGCCGCGGAGCTGACCCCCGACACGCTCGGCGTGCTGGTGGACCGGGGCCGGTTCTTCCGGTCGGGGCGCTCGGGCGAGGGGAGGGCGGTGCTCTCGCCGGACGAGCTCGCGGCGTACGAGGAGCGGGTGGCGTCGTTGGCGCCGGCGGAGGTCGTGAGGTGGCTGGTGCGGTGAGGTGGGGTGGGCGGTGGCGGGGTCTCGAGGCTCGCACCTCGACCAGCCGGCTAAGGGTCGGCGAGGGCGGCGAGGTCGTCCCGGCAGCGGGCGGCGACCACGTCGAGCTCGCCCAGCGTGTCCTCGATGTCGCGGCGCAGCCGGTCGAGCTCGGCGCGGCGTACCTCGATCTGGTCGAGCAGGTAGTGCAGCTGGCCGGCCTCGCCGGGCTGCTCGTCGTACATGTTCACGATGGTGCGGATCTCCGGCAGCGAGAAGCCGAGCCGCTTGCCCGCGCAGGATCAGCTGCAGGCGGATCCGGTCGCGGGGGTGGAAGACGCGCGGCGTGCCCCGGCGCTCGGGGCTGATCAGGCCGACGTCCTCGTAGTGCCGCAGGGTGCGCAGCGTGACGCCGAACTCCTCGCGCGAGCGCGGTGATCGACCAGGTCGGCGCGGTCTCGCCATCTGGCTTGCCCTTCCGTTACGGAAGCGACCTACCGTGCTTACGTTCACGTAAGCGTAGTCCCAGAGGAGCCCGCGATGTCCCCGTTCGAGCTGTCGTCCGAGCACGAGACCTTCCGCAAGAGCGTGCGCGAGTTCGCCCTCGGCGAGATCGCGCCGCACGCCGCGCGCTGGGACAAGGAGCACCACTTCCCGACCGACGTGGTGCGGCAGATGGGCGACCTCGGGCTGATGGGGCTGACCGCTCCCGAGGAGTTCGGCGGGATGGGCGAGGACGGTGACTTCACCTCGCTGTGCGTCGCGATCGAGGAGATCGGCCGGGTCGACCAGTCGATGGGCATCACGCTCGAGGCCGCGGTCGGGCTCGGCATCAACCCGATCCAGACCTTCGGCACCGACGAGCAGAGGCAGCAGTGGCTGCCCGACCTGGTCGCCGGCCGCGCGATCGCCGGCTTCGGTCTCACCGAGCCCGGGGCCGGCTCCGACGCCGGCGCCACCCGCACCAGGGCCGAGCTGGTCGACGGCGAGTGGGTCGTCAACGGCGCCAAGCAGTTCATCACCAACTCCGGCTCCGACATCACCTCGGTGGTGACGGTGACCGCGCGGACCGGCACGCGCCGAGCCCGACGGCCGGAGAAGGCCGAGGTCAGCACGATCATCCTGCCCTCGGGCACGCCCGGGTTCACCGCCGAGGCGCCGTACGACAAGCTCGGCTGGCACGCCTCCGACACCCACGCGCTGACCTTCGAGGACGCCCGCGTGCCCGAGGGCCAACCTGCTCGGGCGAGCGGGGGCGCGGCTTCGCGCAGTTCCTGGCCACCCTCGACGACGGCCGGGTCGCCATCGCGGCGCTCGCGGTCGGCTGCATCCAGGCCTGCCTCGACATGTCGCGTGGAGTACGCCGGCACGCGGACGACGTTCGGCGTCCCCATCGGCGCCAAGCAGGGCGTCGCCTTCCAGGTCGCCGACCTCGAGGTGATGCTCGAGGCGTCGCGGATGCTGACCTACCGGGCCGCCGCCATGAAGGACGCCGGCCGGCCGATGAAGGAGTTCAAGCAGGCCGCCGCGATCGCGAAGCTCTACGCCACCGAGTCCGCGGTCACCGCCACCCGGATCGCCACCCAGGTCTTCGGCGGCTACGGCTTCATGGAGGAGTACCCGGTCGCCCGCTTCTACCGCGACGCCAAGGTGCTGGAGATCGGCGAGGGCACCTCGGAGGTGCAGCGGATGCTGATCGCCCGCGGCCGCGGCCTGCCGGTCGAGTGACGACGCGGTGCGGGCCGGGGAATAACCCCGGGTATCGTCTACGCTCAGTAGCCGTGGGTCAACGCTGGCAGCGCTTCCTCTCCGAGGGCGCCAAGTTCCTCACCGTCGGCGGGGTCGCGACGCGTGGTGTCCTTCGTGATCTTCAACGGCCTGGTGCACGGCTACTTCGGCGGCGCGGGCCCGCATGCACGACGACCCGCTGGTCGCGTTCGTGCATCGCGAACACCATCGGCATGGTGGTCAGCTACCGGGGCAGCCGCTCCTGGGCGTTCCGCAACCGGGCGGCCGTCGGCGTCGCCGGCGGCGGGTGGCGTTCTTCGTCATCAACATCGTCTCGATGGTGATCCCGCTGGCCTGCCTGGCGTTCACCCGCTACGTCCTGGGCCTCAGCGACCCGGTCGCCGACAACATCGTCGGCGAACGTCGTCGGGCTCGGTCTCGGCACGCTCGCCCGGTTCTGGGCCCTGCGCCGGTTCATCTTCCTGAGCCCGGCCCGCCTGGAGCGCCGCGAGCTCGCCGCCCAGCACCGCTGACCGCGACGCGTGGGGCGGTGGCCGCGAGCTCGCCGCGGGGTCGTCAGTGCCAGAGGTCGGTCCAGAGGACGCCGAGCTCGGCGAACATCTCCCGCAGCACCGGCAGGCTGAGGCCGACGACGTTGTGGTGGTCGCCCTCGATGCCCCGCGACGAACGCGCCGCCCAGGCCGTCGACGGTGAAGGCGCCCGGCGACCGCGAGCGGCTCGCCGGTGGCGACGTAGGCCTCGATCTCCTCGTCGTCCACGGTCGGCGAAGTGCACGGTGGTGGCCACCGGGCGCAGGACCTCGGTGCCGCGCGGCCGAGGTCGAGCAGGCAGTGCCCGGTGTGCAGCACGCCGGATGCGCCCGCGCATGCGGCTGCCAGCCGCCGTACCGCCTCCGCCGGCGTCGGCCGGCTTGCCGAGCGAGGTCGCCGTCCAGCGCCAGCACGGAGTCGCAGCCCAGCACCCAGCAGCGTCGCTCGTGGGCCGGAGCGGTCGAGGACGGCGTGCGCCTTGAGCCGGGCGAGCCGGGCACGTACGACGCCGGGTCCGGATCGACCACCAGGGCCGACTCGTCGACGCCGGACACGACGACCTCGGGCTCGACGCCGGCGGACCGCAGGGTCGCCAGCCGGGCCGGGGACGCCGAGGCGAGGACGCAGCCGGGTCACGTGAGCCGCGCCAGCGCGGCCCGGAACGGGTCGAGCCCGAGCGACCCGAGGTCCAGGGCGGACCGGTGGAACGCCCTGAGGTCGAAGGCGGCGCCCGGCGCGGGCCTGCGCGTCGGCGCGGGCCTGCAGCCAGATCCGCTCGCCGAGCTTGTACGACGGCGCCTGCCCCGGCCAGCCGAGGTAGCGGTCCAGCTCGAAGCGGAGGGTGGGCTCGGCGTCGCGGCAGTGCTGGCGCAGGAACTCCAGGCCCAGCTCCGGCGTCCACGTCTCGCCGGGGTGGAAGCCGAACGGGTTGTCGCGCGGGATCTCCAGCTGCAGGTGCATGCCGATGTCGATGACCACCCGCGCGGCCCGGAAGCCCTGGCCGTCGAGCATGCCCGAGCCGGTCGCCGGGGTCCTCGAGGTGGCCGAGCTCGTCCATCAGCCGCTCGGCGTACAGCGCCCAGCCCTCGCCGTGGCCGGAGACCCAGCACGCCATCCGCTGCCAGCGGTTGAGCCGGTCGGCCCGGTACGCCGTCTGGGCGACCTGCAGGTGGTGGCCGGGCACGCCCTCGTGGAAGACCGTGGTGACCTCGCGCCAGGTCGCGAAGGTGTCGATGCCCTCGGGCACCGACCACCACATGCGGCCGGGACGGGTGAAGTCCTCGCTCGGGCCGGTGTAGTAGATGCCGCCGTCGTGGGTGGGCGCGATCCGGCACTCGATGCGTCGTACCGGCTGCAGGGATGTCGAAGTGCACGTCGGCCAGCTCGTGCCAGCGTGCGGTCGGCGAGCTCCTGCATCCAGTCCCGGAAGGCCTCGGCGCCGTGCACCGTGCGGGCCGGGTCGGCGTTGAGGTGCTCCACGGCCTCGTCCACGGAGCCGCCGGGCACGATGCGGTCGGCGACCCGGCCATCTCGTCCTCGATGCGCCGCAGCTCCTCCCAGCCCCAGGCGTAGGCCTCCTCCAGGTCGACGCCGGCGCCCAGCGAGCTGCGCGAGCCGAGCGCGTAGAGGTCCCGGCCGACCGCGTCCTGCTCGCGGCCGCGGGGGAGCAGGTCGGCGGTCAGCCAGCGACCGAAGGTCGGCGAACGCCGCGGCGGCGCCCCGGGCGTGCTCGCGCAGCCGGTCCTGCAGCGGGGCGGGGAGCGAGCTGCCGGTCGAGCTCGAGGGTGTCGAAGAACCCGCCCGGCCCGGTCCAGCCCCGGACCTGACGGGCGACGGCCTCGAGCTGGCGGCGGGCCGAGACCTGTCCCGCGTCCGCTGCGCGCGGCCAGGGTCGAGCGGTAGCCGTCCAGGGTGGCCGGCACCGCGGCCAGCCTGGCGTCGACGAGGGTCGCGCCCTCCTCGTCCTCGGCGTCCATCAGGTCGAAGACGCCGCGGACCTCGTGCAGCCCGCTGGCGATGACCGAGACCTGGGACTGCGGGACGCCCGCGTCGTACTGCTCGACCTGCAGGCCGAGCCGCTCGGTGAACGCCTCGAGGGCGACCTGCTCCCGCTCGTCGACCGGGGTCAGCGAGCCGGCCTCGGCCAGGGCGGTGCGCACCAGCCGGTCGCGCTCGGCGAAGCCGTCGGGGGAGAGGTCGGTCAGCCGGCCCTCGTGGCCGGTCAGGCCCTGGTACGTCGCGGCGACCGGGTCGAGGGCGGCCATGTCGTCGACGAAGCGGTCCGCGAGCTCGTCGACGCGCCGTCGGGCCGGGGTGGCGGGGGCGCTGGGTCTGCCGGGGGACTCGCGGGGGTCGGTGCTCACCCCGGGCACCCTACGACGACGTCGAGGTGGTGGCCCGGGCCGCCGCGGTGATGCCCTCCTCGCCGAAAGCGCAGGCGGTGAGGTCGGCCAGGCCGGCCGACTCGCCGAGGTGGTCCGGGGCGCGCATCGCGAGCATGACGTTGAGCAGCATGCCGTGCGCGATGAAGGCGGTGGCCCGCTCGGCGGTGCAGCCCGGTGGACATGCCAGCACCTCGTAGATCGTCGGCCATGCAGGCGCGGCCCCGGGCGGCGATCGCCTCGTCCTCGCCGGCGGCGAAGCCGTGCATCATCACCATCAGCAGGTCCCGGTCGGCAGCAGCGACGGTGTAGGCCGCGCCGAGCTCGGCCCAGTCGCTCGTCGTCCTCGGGGTCGAAGGGGCGGTCCGCGGCGCGGCGCGTCCAGCACGCCGCGGAACGCGTCGCGGATCCGGTCGGTGGCCTGCTCGAACGCGGCCAGGAACAGCTCGTGCTTGGTGCCGAACATCCGCACCACGTACGGCTGGGAGACGCCGGCCTCCCGGGCGACGACGTCGGTGCTGGTGCCGGAGTACCCGGTGCGGGCGAAGGCGCGGATGGCCGCGGCGAGCACCGAGGCCGCGGCGGTCGTCGGCGTTCATCCGCGGGACCGGGGGGGCTCAGTTCCGAGCGGCCATGGTTGACATGTTATCAGTCGATTACCTAAGGTCGGAGACTAAGTAATCATTCGATGCCTTCCTGGAGTTCCCGATGTCCGCTCCCCCCGCCGTCCTGGCCCCGCCGCTCGCCCCCGGTGCGCCCGCTCGCGGCCGCACGGTGCCCCTCTGGCTGGCCGTGGTGGCCACGTCGCTGCCGATGTTCATGGCCACCCTCGACAACCTGGTGATGACCAGCGCGCTGCCGGTGGTCCGGGCCGACCTCGGGGCCTCGGTCGACCAGCTCGCGTGGTTCCTGAACTCCTACACGCTGGCCTTCGCGACGTTCATGCTCCCCGCCGCCACGCTGGGCGACCGCTGGGGCCGCCGCCGGGTGATGCTCGGCCGGGCTGGCGCTGTTCACGGTCGCGTCCATCGGCTCCGCCCTCAGCACCAGCTCTGAGGCGCTGATCGTGGCCCGGGCGGTGCAGGGCCTGGGCGCGGCCGCGGTGATGCCCCTGTCCCTGACCCTGCTGGCCGCGGCCGTGCCGGTGGCCCTGCGCCCGGTCGCGATCGGCATCTGGGGCGGGGTGTCCGGCCTCGGCGTCGCACTCGGGCCGGTGGTCGGCGGCGCCGTGGTCGAAGGCGTCAGCTGGCAGGCCATCTTCTGGCTCAACGTCCCGGTCGCCCTCGTCGCGGCCCCGCTGCTGTGGTTCGCGGTCCGCGGAGTCCTTCGGGCGGGTGCAGCGCCTCGACGTCCGCGGCACGCTGCTCCTCGGTGGCGCGGTCTTCCTCGGCATCTGGGGCATCGTGCACGGCAACGACGACGGCTGGGGCATCGCCGCGGTGCTGCTGCCCCTGGTGCTCGCGGTGCTGCTCGTCCCGGCGTACGTGTGCACGCCCGCTCGGCGGCACGCCGTGACTTCGCCGTGCTGCCGCTGCGGCTGTTCCGTTCCCGTGGATTCTCCGTCGCGAACGTGGTCGGGCTGAGCTTCACCGTCGGCATGTTCGGCGCGGTCTTCCTGCTCGCCCAGAACCTGCAGATCGTGATGGGCTACACGCCGTTCGAGGCCGGGGTGCGCACGCTGCCCTGGACCGCCGCCCCGATGGTCGTCGCCCCGGTCGCCGGCGCCCTGGCCGCCCGCACCGGGCTCCGTGCGCTGCTGGTGGCCGGCCTGCTCCTGCAGACCTCGTCGCTCGTGTGGCTGGCGCGTGGTGACCGAGGCCGGGTCGTCGTACGGCGCCCTGGTGCCCGCGCTGGTGATGGCGGGCGTCGGCATGGGGCTGACGTTCGCGCCGAGTGCGACCGCGGTGCTCGACGGGCTGCCGGACGACGACTTCGGGACCGCGAGCTCGGCGAACTCCACGATCCGCGAGTTCGGCGTCGCGCTCGGCGTGGCCGGGCTGACCGCGGTGTTCCTCGGCAACGGCGGTGAGCTCACGCCGACCGGCTACACCGGGGCCATCGGGCCGGCGCTGCTGGTCGGCGCCGGCACGGTCGCCGTCGCCACGGTCGCCGCCCTGTTCGCGCCGGGCCGCCCGGACCGCGGGCTGAGCCCTGGAGGCAGGACGCGGTCGTCGCCCCCCTGCGCTGACCCGCGTCGTGGTCCCCATGGCGCCCTCGTCCCGGGGCGAGGGCAGCCTCGCTCGCTCAGCCGCGCCTCGGGCCCGGGGCGATGACCGGTTCGGGTCAATCGGGGCCGTCACGGATGACCTGACCGGACTCGACCGGGGGGGGCCGGAACTCAGCGCGGCAGGGCGCTGGAGCGCCAGCCCCGAGGCGCCGGGCCGCGGAGCCGGGGACCGCCCCGGCACAGCGACGGGGGCGGACCACTCGGCGCCGGCTCCGCCGGCGTGCTGCCGGACGCCGCCCCGGCGGCCAGGGCCTGCAGCACGGCGATGAGGGCGACGACCTCCTCGGCGGTGGCGTCACCCCGGACTACGAAGAGCGATGGGACCCGGGGGCGTCGTAGCGACGGGACGCCTCGGCCGGGAGCGTGGGTCGCACGACGGGACGCCTCGGCCAGCGGAGGTCGCCGGGCTCGGACGGGGAGGACGGGGCGGTCACAGCGGGATGTTCCCGTGCTTCTTGGGCGGCAGCGTCTCGCGCTTGGTCCGCAGCAGCCGCAGGGCCCGCGACGATCTCGGCGCGGGTCTCGTGCGGATGGATCGACCGCGTCGACGTAGCCCCGCTCGGCGGCGAGGTAGGGGTTGGCGAGGTGGTCCTCGTACTCCTGGACCAGCTCGGCGCGCGCTCGCCCGTCCGGCGTCCTCGGCCTCGGCCAGCTCGGAGCGGTAGAGGATGTTGACCGCGCCCTGCGCGCCCATCACGGCGATCTGCGCGGTGGGCCAGGCCAGGTTGATGTCGGCGCCGAGGTGCTTGGAGCCCATCACGTCGTACGCGCCGCCGTAGGCCTTGCGGGTGATGATCGTGACCAGGGGGACGGTCGCCTCGGCGTAGGCGTAGATCAGCTTCGCGCCGCGGCGGATGATGCCGTTCCACTCCTGGTCGGTGCCGGGCAGGAAGCCGGGCACGTCGACGAAGGTCAGCACCGGCACGTTGAACGCGTCGCAGGTGCGCACGAAGCGGGCGGCCTTCTCCGAGGCGTCGATGTCCAGGGTGCCGGCGAGCTGCAGCGGCTGGTTGGCGACCACCCCGACCGGCCGGCCCTCGACCCGGCCGAAGCCGACCAGGATGTTCGGGGCGAACAGCGCCTGCACCTCGAGGAACTCCGCCGTCGTCGAGCACGGCCTCGACGACGGTGTGCATGTCGTAGGGCTGGTTGGGCGAGTCGGGGACCAGGTGTCCAGGGCCAGGTCGTCCTCGCTGAGCTCGAGGTCGGCCGGCCCGTCGGGTCCGCCGGAGCCTCGTCGAGGTTGTTCTGCGGCAGGTAGGACAGCAGCGCCTTGACGTAGTCGATCGCGTCGTCCTCGTCGGCGGCCAGGTAGTGCGCGTTGCCGGACCGGGTGTTGTGGGAGCGGGCGCCGCCGAGGTCCTCCATGGTGACGTCCTCGCCGGTGACGGTCTTGATGACGTCCGGGCCGGTGATGAACATGTGCGAGGTCTGGTCGACCATCACGGTGAAGTCGGTGACCGCGGGGGAGTAGACCGCCCCGCCGGCGCAGGGGCCCATGATCAGCGAGATCTGCGGGATGACCCCCGAGGCGTGCACGTTGCGGCGGAAGATCTCGCCGTACAGCCCCAGCGCGACGACGCCCTCCTGGATCCGCGCCCCACCGGAGTCGTTGATGCCGACGATGGGGCACCCGGTCTTCATGGCCAGGTCCATCACCTTGACGATCTTCTCGCCGAACACCTCGCCCAGCGAGCCGCCGAAGACGGTGAAGTCCTGGGCGAACACGCAGACCTGGCGACCGTCGATGGTCCCGTAGCCCGGTGACCACGCCGTCGCCGTACGGCCGGTTCGCCTCCATGCCGAACGCCGTGGACCGGTGCCGGGCCAGCTCGTCGAGCTCCACGAAGGAGTCCTCGTCGAGCAGCGGCGACGACCCGCTCCCGGGCGGTCTGCTTGCCCGTTGCGTGCTGCTTCTCCACCGCCCGCTCCGAGCCGGCGATGAGGGCCTCGCCGAGGCGTCGCTCGAGGTCGGCCGTCTTGCCCGCGGTGGTGTGGATCTCGATGTCGGCCGGCACCTCGGTGCCCTCGCCGGGCGGCTGTCCGAGGGTGCGGTCGCTGCGTCGCTCACGGGTCTTCGGGCCTCCTGCGCCGGTCCACGCCGCCGCAGGGTCTGCCGCGGGTGCGTGTGGGTCGTCCTTCTCCTGTGACGTGGGTCAATGTAGTGCCTGTGCCGACCCCTCCCGACGCGCCTGCCTCCCGTCCGCCGCTGGCCCGCCCGTTCCCGTCGCCGAGCCCGTGGCGGGTGGAGGTGGTGGACGAGGCGCCCTCCACCAACGCGCTGGTCGTGGACCGCGCCCGCCGCGGCGAGGGGCACGGGCTCGTGGTCGTCGCCGAGCACCAGACCGCGGGCCGTGGCCGGCTGGACCGGACCTGGACGACGCCGGCCCGGGCCGCGCTGACCCTCTCGCTGCTCGTCACCCCCGACGAGGTGCCGGTGGCCCGGTGGCCGTGGCTGCCGCTGCTGACCGGCCTGGCGGTGGTCGAGGGCGTACGACGGGCGGGCGGACCGGAGGTCACCCTGAAGTGGCCCAACGACGTGCTGCTCGACGGCCTCAAGGTCGGCGGCATCCTCGTCGAGCGGGTGCGAGCGGCCCGCCGGTGCGGTCGCCGTGGTGGGCGTCGGGGTCAACGTCTCCACCACCCGTGACGAGCTGCCGGTGCCCTCGGCCGGCTCCCTGGCCCTGGCCGGTGCGGCACCGGTGGACCGCGGCCGGCTGCTCGGGGCGGTCCTGGCCTCGTTCACCGAGCGGTACGTCACCTGGCTCGGCGTGCACGGCCGTGGCGACGCGGGGCTGCGCACGACGTACCAGGCGGCCTGCTCGACGGTGGGTCGGCAGGTGCGCGTGGAGCTGCCCGGCGGCGGGGTGCTGGCCGGGCGCGCGGTCGGTGTCGACCCGGACGGACGGCTGCAGGTCGACGACGGGGCGCGGGTGCACGTGCTCGGGGCGGGCGACGTGGTGCATGTCCGCCCGGGCGCCGCCCAGGAGTGAGAGGATCCCCGCGTGGCGATGTCCAGGAAGCTCCTCAACGACGGTGAGGAGGTCGTGGTGCACACCCGCACCCACGTCAAGGCGCTCCTGCTGCCCGCGGTGTGGCTGGTCGTGGTGGCGGCGGTCGCCGGCTACGCGTCCTCGCTGCCGACCGGCTCCGGCTCCTCGGTGCTGGTGATCGCGATCTGGGTGGTCGCGCTGCTCATCGTGCTGCGGTTCAGCGTGCTGCCCTTCCTGCGGTGGCTGACCACCACGTACACGGTCACCGACCGGCGCCTGATCACCCGCACGGGCGTGCTGACCCGGCGCGGCCACGACATCCCCATCGCCCGGATCAACGACGTGGCCTACGAGCACAGCCTGCTCGACCGGCTGCTCGGCTGCGGCACCCTGGTCATCTCCGACGCCAGCGAGCGGGGGCAGGTCATGCTGCCGGACCTGCCGCACGTCGAGCAGGTGCACCTGCAGATCACCGAGCTGCTGTTCGGCTCGGGGCTGCACCCCCACGAGCGGGAGCGGCGGCTCGATGACGGAACCTGACTCCCGCTTCACCAGCCAGGAGCTGGAGCGGGCCATCCTCGGGCAGTCCCCGGCGCTGACCAACGAGGCGGTGGCCGAGGCCGCCGGCGTGCCGGTCGACCAGGCCCGCCGGCTGTGGCGGGCCCTGGGCTTCCCCGACGCCGGTGACGAGGCCGCCTTCACCGACGGCGACCTGCTGGCGCTGAGCACCATGACCGGGGCGGTGGCCCACGGCGCCATCGACTTCGACACCGCGGTGCGGCTGACCCGCGCGGTCGGGCAGACCATGGCCAAGCTGGCCGACTGGCAGGTGGCCACGCTCTCGGCGCGGGTGGAGCAGCTGGAGGCCGGCGAGGAGGCCACCGGCAGCCGGATCGGCAGCGCCCTGCGCATCACCGAGCAGGTGGGGGAGCCCTTCGAGAAGCTGCTGGTCTACTCCTGGCGACGGCACCTGGCCGCGGCGGTGGCCCGCGTCGAGGCCCTGGGGGCCAAGGACTCCGACCTGCACACCACCCGGGTCACGGTCGGCTTCGCGGACCTGGTGAGCTTCACCGCGCTGTCCAACGAGATGACCCAGGACCGCATCGGCGACATGGTGGAGATCTTCGAGTCCCGCTGCTCCGACGTGGTCGCCGCGCGCTCCGGGCGGGTCATCAAGACCCTCGGCGACTCGGTGCTCTTCGTCTGCGCCGACCCGGTGGGGGCGATGGACATCGCGCTGAGCATCGTGGACGTGATCGGCCACGACAGCCGGCTGCCCGACGTACGCATCGGGCTGTCGACGGGCTCGGTCATCATGCAGCTCGGCGACGTCTTCGGGCCGCCGGTCAACATGGCGGCGCGGCTGACCGGGGTGGCCCGCCGCAACCGGGTCATCACCGACCCCGCCACCGCCGAGCTGCTGCCCCCCGGCCAGTTCGACAGCCGGCTGCTGCCGCCGCGGCCGCTGCGCGGGTTCGGGCTGGTCGCAGCCGGTCGCCGTACGCCGGCACTGACCTGCCCTGACGCGACCCGGCCCCCCGGGATGCGCGGGGATGCCCGGGCGGGCGCCGAAGGGCGGGCGGGGTAGTCATTCCGGACTACATTCCCGACTTCCTCGCGCATTGTCCGTTTTGTACCTTTACGGTTATCCACATGATCAGTGTTCAGGGCGTGGAGCTCGACTCCACCACACGGCGCGTGTGGCGCGACGGCATCGAGATCCGGATGTCGAACAAGGAGTTCGACCTCGTGTGCGCCCTGATCAGCCGGGCGGGCGAGATCGTCACCCGCGAGGAGCTCATGCGCGAGGTGTGGCAGACCACCTTCTGGACCTCGGCCAAGACCATCGACGTGCACCTGGGCTGGGTGCGCAAGAAGCTGGGCGACGACACCCGCCGTCCCACGCTGATCACCACCATCCGCGGCCGCGGGCTGCGCTTCGAGACCAGCGCCCCGATGTACGCCGACCGGCCCGTGGGCCTCGCAGGTGTCCGAACCGGCCGCCCGGGCCGCCGCCTCCTGACCCGCTGGCTACGCTTCGCGGGTGAGTGAGACCCGCACCGCCCCACCTCCCGTCGCCCGTCCGGCCCTGGCCGTCATCGGTGGCGGCCAGCTGGCCCGGATGATGGCGCAGGCCGCCGTCGGGCTGGGCGTGCCGATCCGGCTGCTGGCCGAGGGGCCGGACGTGTCCGCCGCCCAGGTCGTGCGCGACACCGAGGTCGGGGACCACCGCGACCTCGCCACGCTGCGCCGGGTCGCCGACGGCTGCGCGGTCGTCACCTTCGACCACGAGCACGTGCCCAACGAGCACCTGCGCACCCTGACCGCCGAGGGCCACGCCTGCCGTCCGGGACCGGACGCGCTGGTGCACGCGCAGGACAAGGCCGTGATGCGCGCGCGGCTGGACGCGCTCGGCCTGCCCAGCCCCCGGCACGCCGTGGTGGCCGGCGCCGCCGAGGTGCAGGCCTTCGCCGCGTCCGTCGGCGGCTTCCCGGTGGTGCTGAAGACCACCCGCGGCGGCTACGACGGCCAGGGCGTCTGGGTGGTCGACGACGCGCAGCAGGGCGCCGAGGCCTTCGCGGCGGCCGAGGCGTCCGGCGTGCAGGTGCTGGCCGAGGAGAAGGTCGACTTCCGCCGCGAGCTGTCGGTGCTGGTGGCCCGCTCGCCGTCGGGCCAGGTGGCGACCTACCCCGTGGTGGAGTCGGTGCAGGTCGGCGGCGTGTGCTCGGAGGTGACCGCGCCCGCCCCCGACCTCGACGCCGACCTGGCCGTGACGGCCCAGCGGGTGGCCATGCGGCTCGCGGGCGAGCTCGAGGTCACCGGCATCCTGGCCGTGGAGATGTTCGAGACCCGCGACGGCCGGGTGCTGGTCAACGAGCTCGCGATGCGCCCGCACAACACCGGCCACTGGAGCATGGACGGTGCCGTGACCGGCCAGTTCGAGAACCACCTGCGTGCCGTGCTCGACCTGCCGCTGGGCTCGCCGGCGGCGCGAGCGCCCTGGACGGTGATGGTCAACATCCTCGGCGGCGACCACGGTGCGGTCTCCGACGACCTGTACGGCGGCTTCCCGCACGTGTTCGCGCGGGACCCGTGGCTGAAGGTGCACCTGTACGGCAAGGACGTGAAGCCCGGGCGCAAGGTCGGCCACGTCACGGCGTACGGCGACGACCTGGACGACGTACGCAGCAGGGCCCGGCACGCGGCCGCGTGGTTCCGGGGCGACCTCGGGATGGAGAGCGAATGAGCGCCGACACGCAGCCCGGACACCCGCTGGTCGGGCATCGTGATGGGGTCCGACTCGGACTGGCCGACCATGAAGGCCGCAGGCGAGGCGCTGGAGGAGTTCGGGGTGGCGTTCGAGGCCGACGTGGTCTCCGCGCACCGGATGCCCGAGGAGATGCTGGCCTACGGCCGCGACGCCGCCGGGCCGGGGCCTGCGGGTGATCATCGCCGGCGCCGGGGGCGCGGCCCACCTGCCGGGGATGCTCGCCGCCGTGACGCCGCTGCCGGTGGTCGGCGTGCCGGTCGCGCTGCGCCACCTCGACGGGCTGGACTCGCTGCTGTCCATCGTGCAGATGCCGGCCGGCGTGCCGGTGGCCACGGTGGCCGTCGACAACGCGCGCAACGCCGGGCTGCTCGCCGTGCGGATCCTGGCCGCGTCCGACGAGGCCCTGCGGGAGCGGATGGTCGCCTTCCAGGCCGAGCTGCGCGACAGCGCCCGGGAGAAGGGCAAGGTCGTGCGGGGGGAGTCGGCGCGCAAGGTGGGGTTCTGACCCGTCGCCGGGGCTCGTCCCCCTTGGATTACCAGGGGATGCCGGGTTTCTGCAGCTGCCCATGGTGGACCCACCGTGGGCAGTGGCAGTTCCTCGACATCACCTGGTAATCGAGGGGCCACCGGGACGAGGCGCGGGCCTCAGCCCGGCGGCACGAGCCCGGTGTGCTCCGCGGCGAAGGCCAGCAGGTCCGCGGCTCCTCGGCCACCACGACCGAGGACGGCTTGCCGAGGCCGTGACCCGTCGAGGTCTCGATGCGGGCCAGCACCGGGGCGTCGCCGCCCTGGGCGTGCTGCAGGGCCGCGGTGAACTTGAAGCTGTGCGCGGGCACCACCCGGTCGTCGTGGTCGCCGGTGGTCACCAGGGTGGCGGGGTACGACGCGCCCTCGACGACGTTGTGCAGCGGCGAGTAGGCCCGCAGCACCTCGAACATCGCGGGGTCCTCGGGGGAGCCGTAGTCCGGCACCCAGGCGGCGCCGATGGTGAACAGGTGGTAGCGCAGCATGTCGAGCACGCCGACCGCCGGGAGGGCGACCGCGGCCAGGTCGGGACGCTGCACCAGGGTGGCGCCGACCAGCAGGCCGCCGTTGCTGCCGCCGTGCACCGCCAGCCTGTCGTGGGTGGTCACGCCCCTGGCGACGAGGTGGTCCCCGACGGCGGCGAAGTCGTCGAAGACGTTCTGCTTGCGCTCCAGGCGGCCCGCGTCGTGCCAGGCGGTGCCGAACTCGCCGCCGCCGCGCAGGTTGGTCAGCACCACCAGGCCACCCGCGGCCAGCCAGCCCACGAAGATCGGCCGGTACGACGCCGCGACGCTGATGCCGAAGCCGCCGTAGCCCCACATCAGGGTGGGTCGGGGTTCGTCGGCGGCCACGCCCTGCGGGGCGGACCAGGAAGTAGGGCACCTCGGTGCCGTCGGCGCTGGTGGCCCGCAGGCGCTCGGTCACCACGGCCGGTGGCTGCCAGGACGTGTCGCCGACCGGGCGCGAGGTCGACCTCGGTGAGGTGCCGTCGCCGAGGTCCAGCCGGTACGACGGGACGCGCCGGGTCACCGTGGACAGCGCCGAGGAACACCTCGGCGTCGCCCGACCTCGCCGTGCAGGGCGGTCAGCGCGCCGCCCTCGACGTCGACGTCGCCGAGGTGGCGTGCCGTCCAGCGCGTAGCGGCCCAGGCGCGGGCTGGCGTCGACCAGGTGCACGAGCAGCAGCTCCTCGCCCACGGCCTCGCGCGTGCTCGAGCAGGTGCTCGCCCTCGGGCACGACGTCGACGAGGTCCGCCGTACCGGTGCGGGAGAAGTCGTCCAGGTCCAGGCGTACGACCCGGCGGCGGGGGGCCTGCGTGGTCGGTGAGCAGGTAGAGCAGCGAGCCGTCCACGCGCAGCAGCCTCGAAGCCGGCGTACGCCTCGTCGACGACCCTCAGCGGCGCTCCGACGACGGCGGCGCCGGACGTCGGTGTCGACCGGGTGCACCCACAGCCGGTTCTTCTCCGACGTGCCCTCGTGGAGGCTGACCGTGAGCCAGCGGCCGTCGTGCGAGAGCTGCGGCGAGATGCCCAGGCGGGGTTCGTCGGGGAACTCCAGCACCAGCTCGTCGGTCGTCCTGCGACTCGCCCACGTGGTGCCGCATCAGGCGTCCCCCGGGCAGCGCGGCTGCCTCGGTGCCCACCCCGGCCCCGCCGGTGGGGAAGTGCAGGTAGAGGTAGGAGGAGTGGTCGGGGAGCCAGGTCGCGGTCGCTGAACTTGACCTTGCCGACCACGTCGTCGACCAGGCGCCCCGAGGCCAGCTCCATCAGCTGGATGGTGGTCCAGTCGCTGCCGCCGTCGCTGACCTGGTAGGCGAGCCAGCGGCCGTCCTTGCTCGCGCTGTAGCCGGCCAGCGAGGAGGTGCCGTCGGGGGAGAACGTGTTGGGGTCGACCAGCAGGCGGCCGCCCTGGCTCAGCTCGGCCAGGGACTCCCCGACGAACCACAGGTCCTGCTCCTGGGTGCCGTCGTTGCGGCTGACCACGTAGCGGCCGCCGACCTTGTCCGGCGTGCCCGCGCGCGGTCGGGCCACGATCTCGGCCATGGTGCGCTCGAACCAGGCGCGGGAGGCGAGCGCGTCCAGGTGGGCGCGGGAGGCGGCGTTCTGGGCGGCTACCCACGCGGCGGTCTCGGGCGAGTCCGGGTCCTCGAGCCAGCGGTAGGGGTCGGCGACCCGGTGGCCGTGCAGGCGCTCGACGGTGTCGTCGCGCCGGGACGCGGGTAGGGCTGCGTGTACGGCTGGCTGTGGGCTGGGAGTGCGGCTGGGCCTGCGGTTCGGGCGGGGTCACCGCTCCCACTCGGTGCGCGGCCACTCGATCTTGGCGCAGGTGTCCATCACCATCGGCAGGCCCGGCCGCGGTGGTGCGCTCGAACGCGGCCTCGTCGACCACGCCGAGCTGGAACCACACGCCCTTGGCGCCGATCTCCACGGCCTGGTCGGCGAACGACCCCGGCCTCCTCGGAGCGGCGGAACACGTCGACGACGTCGACCGGGAAGGGCACCTCGGCCAGCGTGGCGTAGCCCTGCTCGCCGTGCACCACGGGCGCCGTCGGGTGGATGGGGACGATGCGCTTGCCGTGCGCCTGCAGGAACTCCGAGATGCGGAACGCCGTGCGGTGCGGGTTGCCGGAGAGCCCCACGACCGCCCAGGTCTCGCAGCTCTCGAGCATGAAGCGGATGTTCTCGCGGTCCAGCCAGGGTGCGGTGGTCGTCATGGGTGGGAGATTACTAGCCGTGGTGGGTCCTGGTCAGCGCCGGCCACGCGGGCTACCCGGCGGTAGCATCGCGGTCATGGACGAGTACCCGATGTTCGCGCTGTCCGAGGAGCACCAGGCGATCCGGGAGGCGGTCCGTGCGGTGTGCGACGCGAAGGTGGCGCCGTACGCCGCCGAGGTCGACGAGCTCGGCGAGTTCCCCCAGGCGCTCGTACGACGCGCTGGTGGCGGCGGACTTCGCGGCCCCGCACATCCCCGAGGAGTACGGCGGTGCCGGCGCGGACGCCCTGGCGACGTGCCTCGTCATCGAGGAGGTGGCCCGGGCCTGCGCGGCGTCCTCGCTGATCCCGAGCGTCAACAAGCTCGGCACCCTGCCGCTGATGCTGGCCGGCTCGCCGGAGCTGTGCAAGCGCTACCTCTCCCCGGTGGCCGAGGGGCGGGCGATGTTCTCCTACTGCCTGTCCGAGCCGGAGGCGGGCTCGGACGCCGCCGCCATGCGGACCCGGGCCGTGCGCGACGGCGACGAGTGGGTGCTCAACGGGGTGAAGCGCTGGATCACCAACGCCGGCGTCTCGGACTACTACACGGTCTTCGCGGTCACCGACCCCGAGAAGCGCTCGACCGGCATCTCCGCCTTCGTCGTCGAGCGGTCGGACCCGGGGGTGTCCTTCGGGGCGCCGGAGCGCAAGCTCGGCATCAAGGGCTCCCCGACCCGCGAGGTCTACCTCGAGGACGTCCGGCTGCCCGCCGACCGCATGGTCGGGGCCGAGGGCACCGGCTTCCTGACGGCCATGAGGACGCTGGACCACACGCGGATCACCATCGCCGCCCAGGCCGTCGGCATCGCGCAGGGCGCCCTGGACCACGCGCTGGCCTACGCCGCCGAGCGCACCCAGTTCGGCAAGCCCATCGCGGACTTCCAGGGCCTGCAGTTCATGCTCGCCGACATGGGGATGAAGATCGAGGCGGCCCGACAGCTGACCTACGCCGCGGCCGGGCGCTCCGAGCGGAACGACCCAGACCTGACCTTCTTCGGCGCGGCGGCCAAGTGCTTCGCCTCCGACACCGCCATGGCCGTGACCGTGGACGCGGTGCAGGTGCTCGGCGGCTACGGCTTCACCCGGGACTACCCGGTGGAGCGGATGATGCGCGACGCGAAGATCACCCAGATCTACGAGGGCACCAACCAGGTGCAGCGGATCGTGATGGCACGGCAGCTGCTCGCCGGGGTGCAGTCCGAGCTGTGAGCGAGCTGACGCTCGCGGAGCTCCGCGAGGTCCAGCTCGACGTCCTGGCGCAGCTCGACCGGCTGTGCCGGGCGCAGGGCCTGGTCTACCTCCTCGCGTACGGCACGCTGCTGGGCGCGGTCCGGCACGGAGGCTTCGTCCCGTGGGACGACGACGTCGACGTGATGATGCCGCGGGCCGACTACGAGCGGCTCCTCGACTCCTTCGAGACCGTCGCCCCGGCCGGCCTGAGCCTCGGCAGCACGCGGACGCAGGCCCGGTGGCCGCTTCCCTACGCCAAGGTCAGCGACCGGCGCACCGAGCTGCACGAGCCCCTCGAGGACCCGGTGGAGCTCGGGGTGAACATCGACGTCTTCCCCCTCGACGCGCTGCCGACGAGCCGCGCGGCGCGGGCGGTGCAGTCGACCCTGCTGCGGTTCCTGCGCTGGGCGCTGGAGCTGCACTACATCGAGGCGGAGCGTGGCCGGGGCTGGCACCACCCGCTGGTCGTCGTGGCGGTCAAGCCGTGCCTGCGGCTGGTGCCCGTCGAGTGGCTGGTGCGGGCGTTCGACCGCGTCGCACGGGTCCCCGGGCACCGGCCCCGCGCCCGGCACGGGGTGCTGGTCGGCTCCTTCGGGTGGTCGGTGGACCGCAGCAGCCTGCTGCCACCGGGGGAGGTGGCCTTCGAGGGTCTGTCCTGCCTGGGCCCGGCGGACCCGGACGACGTGCTGAGGACCGTGTACGGCGACTACCGGCAGCTCCCGCCCGAGGAGGAGCGGGTCTCGTCGCACGCCTTCACCGCCCGCTGGCGACATCCCGACGAGACGAGCCGTCCCGGGGGTTGACCACCGTGATCCGGGGCAATGCGTGAGGACAACCGGTCACGGCTGTGACCACCACCGTGCGCCGGTGGATCCTCGGAGCCACAGGAGGCCCCCCATGTCCCTCACGCGTCGTCAGTTCCTGTCCGGCGCCGGGTCGCTCGCCGCCGCGGCGGTGCTGAGCGGCTGCGCCGGGTTCACCAAGTCCGGCGGACTCCGGGTCGGTCGGCGGAGCAAGGCCGGCACGCTGAAGTTCACCACCTGGGGCAGCGACGCGGAGGCGGCGGCCTTCAAGCAGCTGGTCGCCGGCGTTCGAGTCCGACGCACCAAGGGCGCCAAGGTGGACCTGCGGATCGTTCCCTACGGCGAGATGTTCACCGGCATCGACGCCCAGCTGCAGTCGGGCACCGCACCGGACGTCTTCCGCGTCGACTACGGGACGCTCGGCGTCTACAGCAGCAAGGGGGTGCTGCTCGACCTCACCTCGTCGCTGGACTCCTCGCTGACCGACGACCTCATCCCGGCGCTGCTCCAGGCGGTCACCTTCGAGGACAAGGTCTACGGCGTCCCGCAGCAGACCGACACCACGGCGGTGCTCTACCGCCCGGACCTGCTCGAGGCAGCCGGCGTCAGCGACATCCCGGACTCGCTCGACACCGCCTGGACGTGGGACGGAGTTCGGCCAGGTGGCCGACAAGCTCAAGGGCTCGCTGGACCCGCAAGATCTCGCCGTTCGTGCTACGACTGGCAGGAGCTGGGCGCGTTCCGCTGGCTGACCTGGCTCTTCGAGGCCGGCGGCCGGCTGCTCGAGGACGACCTGACGACGCCCGCGCTGGTCAGCGACGAGGGCCGCAAGGCGCTGGAGTTCACGACCAGCTTCTTCGAGAAGGGCTGGGTGCCGAAGAACACCTCGGTCAAGGGGGCGACGTACCCGGACGCCGCCTTCATCTCCGGCCAGGTCGCGATGGCGTTCGCCGGCAACTTCCTGCTCCCGGGCATCGACGAGGGCGTGAAGAGGAAGTTCGACTGGAAGGTGACCTACCAGCCGCGCGACGTGCGCGCGTCCTCCGACCTCGGCGGCAACGCGCTGGTCGCCACCCAGGACTCGAAGAACACACGACCTCGCCGCGCGAGTTCCTCGCGTTCATGGTCGAGCCGGAGAACATGCGGCTGTTCTGCGAGAAGTCCCTCGAGCTGCCCACCCGCCAGTCGCTGGTCGCAGGAGAAGCTCGACTTCGCGGTCCGCCCGGACCTGATGCCGGTGTACGTCGACCAGTCGACGACGCTGACCGCCGAGGACGTCGCCCAGACGACGGTGCCGTACTTCGGCCAGGTCAACACGCCTGCTGCAGGACCAGCTCGAGCTCGCCTTCCGCGGCCGCCAGGGCGTCGACGACACGCTGCAGGAGCATCGCCGACGGCATCACCGCGGCCGCGGGCTGATGGCGCTCGCGACCCACCCGTCGACCGTCGGCGCCGAGGCCGTCGTCGCCGTCCGGGCGGCGTCGCGGGCGCTGGGGCGACCTCCTCACCGGCTACGCCTTCGTCACGCCCAACCTGCTGCTGCTGGTGCTGTTCCTGTTCGTCCCGCTGGGCTGGGCGTTCCTGCTGTCCTTCCAGGAGGTCGGTTCGTTCGGTCCGGCGACGCTGGATCGGGCTGGACAACTACCGCCAGCTGGTCGGCGACCCGGTCTTCTGGCGCACCCTGCTCAACACCGCCGTGTTCACGGCTGCCACCGTCCCGACCAGCGTCGCCATCGGTCTGGGGCTGGCGGTGCTGCTCGACAAGGCGATGCCGGCGCGCGGGCTGTTCCGCACCGTGATCGTGCTGCCCATCGTCATCAGCGGCCTGGTCACCTCGCTCATCGGGCTGCTGATGTTCGGCGAGGGCGTCGGGATCGCCAACGGCGTGCTGCGGGCGCTCGGGGTCGGCGCGGCTGCCGTGGCAGACCAACGGCGCGCTGGCGATGACGTCTCGCTGGTGCTGATGACGCTGTGGACCCGGGTCGGGCTTCGCGATGGTGGTCTACCTCGCCGCGCTGCAGGACGTCCCGCGCGAGCTCTACGAGGCGGCCGCGCTGGACGGCGCCGGCCCGTGGCAGCAGTTCCGCAACGTCACCGTGCCGACGGTGCGGGCCACGACGCTGTTCCTGCTGGTGGTCAACGTCATCTGGTCCTTCCAGATCTTCGACGTCGTCTACGTGATGACCAACGGCGGTCCCGGCTACGACACCTCGATGCTGGTCACCTACGCCTACGACCGCGGCTTCGGTCCCTCGCAACCTGTACGGCTACGGGTCCACGATCGGCGTGGTGCTGTTCGTGCTCACGCTGCTGCTGACCGTCGTACAGCTGCGGCTGCGTCGCTCGGGGGAGGAGGCCCTGTGAGCGGCCTGGCTGCGGGTGCTGATCTGCGCGGTGGTCGACGCTGGTGATGATCTTCCCGGTGTACTGCATGGTCGTCGTCGCGCTCACGCCCAAGGCCGAGCTGTTCTCCTCCGGCGCCCACCTGTGGCCGCACCAGCTGACCGTGCGCGAACTTCACCGACCTCTTCGCCCGGTTCCCGCTCGGGCAGTGGTTCACCAACTCGCTGCTCGTCGCCGCCATCACCACGGTGCTGTCGGTGACGGTCAACCTGCTCGCCGGGTACGCGCTGGCCAAGGTCCGCTTCGCCGGCCGCTCGGCGCTGTTCCTGCTGGTGCTGAGCACGCTGATGATCCCGACCCAGGCGATCATGATCCCGCAGTTCCGGATGGTCTCCGGGCTGGGCCTCTACGGCACGTTCTGGGCGGTCATCCTGCCGTCGGCGTCCACCGCGCTCGGGATCTTCCTGGCCCGGCAGTTCATGCTCTCGGTGCCGGACGAGCTGCTCGAGGCCGCCCGGATGGACGGCGCCGGCAACCTGAGGATCTTCCTGCGCATCGTGCTGCCGCTGTCCAAGCCGCTCATCGCGGTGATGGTCGCTGCTCGCGTTCATGGGCCAGTGGAACGACTTCCTGTGGCCGCTGATCACCCTCAAGGACCCGGCGCTCTACACGCTGCCGGTGGCGCTGCGCTTCCTGCAGGGCCAGTTCGACCAGAACTACGGCGGGCTGATGGCGATGGCGCTGATGGCCAGCCTGCCCCTGGTCGTGCTGTTCCTGTTCCTGCAGCGCTACTTCGTCGAGGGGCTGGCCCGCTCCGGGATCAAGTGACCCGCGTCGTGGCGGCCTCGCGCGCACCCCTGAGCCAGATCGGCGGAGGCGTCCCGTCCCGGTCTCGAGGCTTGCATCCCGGCCCAGGGGCTCGCAGGACGGGACGCCTCGACGGGATCGGGAGCGCAGGACGGGACGCCTCACCGGGGGTCAGGACGCCAGGCTCGCGCTCTTGATCGCGGAGATCTCGAACTCGAGGGTGATCTTGTCGCTGACCAGCACGCCGCCGGTCTCCAGGGCGGCGTTCCAGGTGACGCCGTAGTCCTTGCGGTTGATGACCACGGAGCCCTCGAAGCCCACGCGCGGGTTGCCGAAGGGGTCGGTGGCCGCACCCTCGTACTCGAAGGGGATCGTGATGGAGTTCGTGACGCCCTTGATGGTCAGGTCGCCGGTGACCTCCAGCGTGGTGTCGTCGGTGCGGGTGACGCTCGTGGACACGAAGGTGATGAGGGGGTGGGTCTCGAGGTCGAGGAAGTCGTTGCTCTTCAGGTGCCCGTCGCGCTGCTCGTTGCGGGTGTCGATGCTGGCGCCCTGGATGGTGATCTGGGCGCTGGACAGGCTGAAGTCGTCCGCGTCGACGACGGCGCTGCCCTCGAAGTCGTTGAACTGGCCGCGGACCTTGGTGACCATGGCGTGGCGCGCGACGAAGCCGATGCGCGAGTGGGCGGGGTCGAGGACGTAGGTGCCGGCGAGGTCGGTGGGCGTCTGGGTCATGGCTTGCTCCTTGGGTCGGTGGCGTCAAAGGTTGACGCTTCATGTATTGCAACACAACTTGGATGATGTATCAACTATTCCGCTAGGCTCGGGGCCATGGACGAGGACGTGACGTGGCTGACCGCCGCGGAGGAGCAGCTGTGGCGCAGCTGGGTGGCGGTGAACACCGAGATGTCGGCGGCGCTGGAGCGGGACCTGCAGCGCGAGGCCGGGGTCTCGATGCCCGACTACGGCGTGCTCGTGCACCTCACCGACGACCCCGACGGCCGGGTGCGGGTCAGTGACCTGGCCCGGTCGCTGCAGTGGGAGAAGAGCCGCCTGTCCCACCACGTCACCCGCATGGAGCGCCGCGGGCTCGTCGAGCGCACCGAGTGCCCCGAGGACGGCCGGGGGGCCTTCGTCGCCGTGACGCCGGCTGGTCGTGAGGCGAGCCGACAGGCCGCGCCCGGTCACGTGGCCGCCGTACGCCGGCTCTTCCTCGACCACCTGGAGCCGGACGAGGTGGAGGTGCTCACCTCGGCCCTGGCGCGGGTCCACGCCGGCCTGACCGACGAGGGCTAGCGACCGCGCCGGTTGCGGCCCGTCGATGCGTGTCACCATCGACCGGTGTCCACCCCCGCTGCCCACCGCCCTGCTGTGCTGCACGAGGGCGACGTCCTGCACCGGCTGTCGGTCCTCGACCGCTTCCTGCCCGTGTGGATCGGGGTCGCCATGGTCGCCGGGCTGGCGCTGGGACGGGTCGTGCCCGGGCTGGACGACGCGCTGGCCGCCGTCGAGGTCGGGTCGGTCTCGCTGCCGATCGCCGTCGGGCTGCTGGTGATGATGTACCCCGTCCTGGCGGGGGTCCGCTACGACGAGCTGGGTCACGTCACCGGCGACCGGCGCATGCTCGGCACCTCGATCCTGCTCAACTGGGTGCTGGGGCCGGCGCTGATGTTCGCCCTGGCGTGGCTGCTGCTGCCCGACCTCCCGGAGTACCGCACGGGGCTGGTGGTCGTGGGCCTGGCCCGCTGCATCGCGATGGTGCTGATCTGGAACGACCTGGCCTGCGGGGACCGGGAGGCGGCCGCGATCCTGGTGGCGATCAACGCCGTGTTCCAGATCGTGGCCTTCGCCTTCCTGGGCTACTTCTACCTGCAGGTGCTGCCCGGGTGGCTCGGCCTGGAGCAGGCGCGGCTGGACGTCTCGGTGTGGAGCATCGCCCGGTCGGTGCTGGTCTTCCTCGGCATCCCCCTGCTCGCCGGGTACCTCACCCGGACGCTGGGGGAGCGGGCCCGCGGGCGGGAGTGGTACGAGTCGTCGCTCCTGCCGCGGATCGGACCGGCCGCCCTCTACGGCCTGCTGTTCACGATCGTCGTGCTGTTCGCCCTGCAGGGCGACACCATCACCCACCAGCCGCTCGACGTGGTCCGGATCGCCCTGCCCCTGCTCGCCTACTTCGCGCTCATGTGGGGCGGGTCGATGCTGCTGACCCGGGCGCTCGGCTTCGACTACCGGCGCGCCACCGCGATCTCCTTCACCGCGGCGGGCAACAACTTCGAGCTCGCGATCGCCGTGGCCATCGGCGTCTTCGGCGTCACCTCGGGCCAGGCCCTGGCCGGCGTCGTCGGGCCCCTCATCGAGGTCCCGGCCCTGGTGGCGCTGGTCTACGTCGGCCTCTGGGCCCGCCGGTTCTTCCCCGACCCCACCACCACCGGCGTGCAGGCCAAGGTGGCGCAATGACGGGCGGGACAGCCGGCGAGGTGCCGCAGGTGGTCTTCGCCTGCGTCCGCAACGGCGGCCGGTCGGTCATCAGCCGGGTGCTGGCCGAGCACTACGCGCAGGGACGGGTGCGGGCGGTCTCGGCCGGCACCCAGCCCGGTGAGCACGTCCACCCGGAGGTGGCCGAGGTCCTGGAGCGGCTCGGCCTCGACACCTCCGGCGAGCGGCCCACGCTGCTGACCCGCGAGACCGTGGCGGCCAGCACCCTGGCCGTCACGCTGGGCTGCGGCGAGGAGTGCCCTTACGTGCCCGGTGTGCGGTACGTCGACTGGCCCGTGGCCGACCCGGGCGGGCAGGACGAGGCCGGCGTGCGAGCGGTCGTGGCCGACCTCGACGCACGGGTCCGCTCGCTGCTGGTGGAGCTGGTGCCCGGGATCGACCTGCCGCCCTCGGTCCTGCGGCGACTGAGCCGGCGAGCCGCCTCCCGGACCGCCCTCAGCCCGCCCGGCGCACGGCGTCGGCCACCGCGGCCCGGACGGCGTCGGGCCGGACGCCCTGCGCGGCGAACGTGTCGTCGACGACCCGGTCGCCCACCCGCAGCAGGCCCAGCAGCAGGTGCTCGGAGCCGATCGAGCCGTGGTGCAGCGCGACGGCCTCGCGCAGCGCGAGCTCGAGCACCTTCTTGCTGTCCCGGGCGAAGCGGGCGCGCCGGGCCCGACGCGGGGAGCCCGGTCGGTCGAGGTGGGCGTCGATGCGGCGGACGACCTCGTCGAGGTCGATGCCGATGAGGGCCAGCGCCTCGGCGTCGTCGGCGTCCAGCCCGTCGACGTACTGGGCCCGGCGGCGAGCCAGCTCCTCGCGCAGGGCGGGCACCGTCGCGCCGGTCGCCTCCAGCACCTGGACGGCGAGGCTGGCCTCGTCGGCGAGCAGGGCGCCGAGCAGGTGCTCCGGCCGGGTCTCGCCGGCGCCGGCCTCCTGGGCCAGGGCGGTGGCCTGCTCCACGACGACGCGGGCCGGTCGGGTGAACGTCTCGAACATGGCTTCTCCTCGGTGCGGGGGGTGGGGGACGGACGATGCGTGGGGACGGGACGGCCCGGACGGGACCGAACGGAGGGGGTCAGCGGCGGCCGTGCTTCTTGTGCACGGCCTGACGGCTGACGCCCAGCACCTCGGCGATCTCCTGCCACGACCAGCCGAGCTTGCGGGCCTGGCGCACCTGCAGGTCCTCCAGGTGCTCGACGAGCCGGCGCAGCGCGCGCACGGAGCGCAGGCCGGTCCGCGGGTCCGAGCCGGAGGCGGCCCGGGTCAGGTCGGGGGTCTCGGTCATGAATGTCAATGTAGGTTGACACCGCTGCGCGTGTCAACGTCGGTTGACAGCCGGCTCCGACGGGCGGACCCGGTAGGATCGGGGCAGTGACCAGCACCCCCACGGCCGCGACGGCCTCCTCGTCCCCCGCGGCCCAGCCCGGCTCGGTGCCCCCGGAGACGGTGGCGCGCGAGGCCGCCCGGCGTCGCACCTTCGCCGTGATCAGCCACCCCGACGCCGGGAAGTCCACGCTCACCGAGGCCCTGGCCCTGCACGCGCACGTCATCACCGAGGCGGGAGCGGTGCACGGCAAGTCCGGTCGGCGGGCCACCGTCTCGGACTGGACGGAGATCGAGCAGGCCCGCGGCATCTCCATCACCTCGGCCGCGCTGCAGTTCACCTACGAGGGCCAGGTGCTCAACCTCGTCGACACCCCCGGTCACGCCGACTTCTCCGAGGACACCTACCGGGTGCTGTCCGCGGTCGACGCCGCGGTCATGCTCATCGACGCGGCCAAGGGCCTGGAGCCGCAGACCCTCAAGCTCTTCCGGGTCTGCAAGCACCGCGGCATCCCCGTGGTCACCGTCATCAACAAGTGGGACCGCCCGGGCCTGGACCCGCTGGGCCTGCTGGACGAGATCCACACCCGGATCGGCCTGCGCGCCACGCCGCTCACGTGGCCCGTGGGCATCGCCGGCGACTTCCGCGGGGTCCTGGAGCGCTCCACCGGCGACTACCTGGCCTACACGCGCACGGCGGGCGGGGCCACCGTCGCACCGCAGGAGCGGCTCAGCGCCGAGGAGGCGGAGGCCCGCGAGGGCCCGGTGTGGCGGGAGGCCGTGGAGGGCCACGAGCTGCTGGAGGCCGACGGGGCCGTGCACGACCAGGAGACGTTCCTGGCCGGGGAGACCACCCCGCTGATCTTCGCCTCGGCCACCCTGAACTTCGGCGTCTCGACGCTGCTGGACACGCTGGTCGAGCTGGCCCCGCCGGCGGTCGCCTTCCGCGCTGCCGCGGGGCCACGGCTCCACCGCTGACGCGGCCGGAGGAGCGCGCGGTGGTGCGCGAGGTGGTGGAGCCCTTCAGTGCCTTCGTCTTCAAGGTCCAGGCCGGGATGAACTCCGCGCACCGCGACACCATGGCCTTCGCCCGGGTCTGCTCCGGGGTCTTCCAGCGCGGCATGGTCGCCACCCACGCCCAGACCGGCCGGCCCTTCGCCACCAAGTACGCGCAGTCCCTGTTCGGCCGGGACCGCACCATCCTGGACACGGCCTACCCCGGCGACATCATCGGCCTGGTCAACGCGAACGCGCTGGCCGTGGGGGACACCATCTTCGCCGGCCCCCCGGTGCAGTTCCCGCCCATCGCGACCTTCGCCCCCGAGCACTTCGCGGCGGTGCAGCGCGCTGGACTCCGGGCGCTACAAGCAGTTCCGCAGCGGCATCGAGCAGCTCGACAGCGAGGGCGTGGTGCAGGTGCTGCGCTCGGACTACCGCGGCAACCAGTCCCCGGTGCTGGCCGCGGTCGGGCCCATGCAGTTCGAGGTCGCGGTGGCCCGGATGGGTGCGGAGTTCCACGCCCCGGTCCGCCTCGAGCCGCTGGGCTACACCCAGGCCCGTCGTACCGACCGGGCCTCGGCCGCCGAGCTGGCCGGCCTGCGCGGGGTCGAGGTCCTCGAGCGCAGCGACGGCACGCTGCTGGCCATCGTCACCGACCAGTGGCGGGTCAGGGCCGTCGCCCGCGAGCACCCCCACCTGACGCTGGAGTCCCTGGTGGCCGGCGACCAGTGAGCCGCCGTCCCCTGCCACCGCGGGCGCGACGGGCGATGGTGCTGCTGGTCCGTCTCCTCGACTGCGTCCTGGTGGCGGCCGTGGTCGCCGCACCCCTGGCGGTGGCGTGGGCGGTGACGCGGACCTCGGTGCACGAGACGGTGGGCATCACCCCGACCACGTTCTCCTTCACCACCGAGGGCCAGAGCGAGCTGCGGCTCGGGATCGCCGGCACGGTCTACCTGCCCGTGGCCCGGGGCCCGCTCGGCGTGGTCGCCCGCGTGGACGGTCCCGGCGACCCGGAGGCCGGCAACGGCGACCTCGCGTCGTACGTCACGCCGCAGATGCTGCAGCTCTACTCCGGCCTGTTCCACGACCCCGGGCTCGGCCATCGCCGGCGTACGTCGACCGGCTCGCCGACCGAGCTGGTCCGCGAGCTGGTGCGGGCCGAGCTGGTGCTGGCCGCGCTCGGTGGGGTCGGGCTGTTCGTCGTGGTCTCGCTGCGCCCGCGCGACCCGACCGTCGACCGGCGCCGGTGGCGGCCGCGACTGGTCGGGGCGGTGGCGGTGGCCGTGGTCGCCACCTCGACGGTGGGCTGTCGTGGCCGCCCGCGGCACCCCACCCGGTACGACGGACGGGGTCGGCGCCTACGCGCTCGCCGGTCGCTGGACGGCACCGCCGCGGCGGGCAGCCACCACCAACAGCCCGGTGCTGCGCGCTGCTGCTCGGCGGCGCGGTGCCGCAAGGTCGCGGCGCTCGTCGACGCGCAGGAGGCCGGCGTACGGGCGTACGAGGCCGCGGTCGCCGAGCAGGGCCTGCGCGACCAGGCGGGGCGATGACCGGCCCGCGCGAGCGGCGAGACCGCGGTGCTGATGCAGTCCGACATGCACTGCAACACCACGATGATCCGGCTGCAGGCCCAGGTCGCCTCGATGCTCGCGCGAGCAGTACGGCGACGACGTGCCCGCGCTGCTGGCGATCACCGGCGACCTGACCACCAACGGCACCGCGGCCGAGGGCGGGTGCATCGCGCGACGAGGCGCGAGATCGCCGGCGGCGCGCCGGTCGCGGCGGTGACCGGCAACCACGAGTCCGACGTCAGCGAGCGACGCAGATGGACGACGCCGGCATGACGGTGCTCGACGGCTCGGTCGCGGACCTGGGCGGCGTCTCGGTGCTCGGCGACGGCGACCCGGCAGCGCTCCGAGCTCTTCGGCGGCGACCAGCGCTGCGCGGCGACGAGACCCAGGAGCGAGCATGGGCGAGCGGCTCGACGAGGCGTCGCCGACGCGGCGACCGTCCCGACCTGGTGCTGGTGCACGAGGCCTACGCCGCCGCAGGCGTTCCTCGGCGTCGACGACGTCGACCGGCTTCCTGCAGACGTCCGCGGCAGCGCTCGACCGAGCCCGTCGAGGACGGCGTCGCGCGACGTGCCGGCCGTCGGCGGTGTTCTACGGCCACTGGCACCGCTCGATCGACCCGCGCGTGCTCTGGAACTCCGACGGCACCTGGACGCTGCTGATGGAGCTCGACACCTCCGGCGGCGCGATCGACACCCCGACGATCGGTCACTTCTCGACGCCGTGGTCGCGACCGCAGCAGGAGGCGTCGTTCCCGGTGGTGTTCCTGGACCAGGAGTCGCGGCTGGTCACCGGCTACCAGGTCTACCGCTTCGCAGACCGACGGCGCGGTCACCGTGATGCCGCGCGTCGACGTCGGCGCTCCGCCCGGCTGACCCGCCGTCCGGAGTCCCGTCGGTGTCAGCGGGGCAGGTGTGCGGGGTCGACGCCGTTGCGGGTGATGAGGAAGTAGTCGCCGATCACGTCGCCCGAGCAGGGCGCCGGCGCGGATGTCGGCGGGGAAGTGGCCGGCCATGTAGACCCGCGAGTAGTCGACCTGGGCCTCCATGGCGCGGTACTGCGGCGTCGCGCTCGGGCATCAGGGCGCCCAGCACGGTCTCGCGAGGCGGCGGCTGCGGTGGCGTGCCGGGAGGGGTAGGAGCAGGGGCACTTCTGGCCCGGGGTGACGGTGTGGTCGGTGCGCAGCGACGGCATCCGGACGTACGGCGCCGAGGAGCCGATAGCGGGTGCCGAGGTCGTCGGCGACTGCTTGGACATCTTGAGCACTGCCTTCTCCTCGGCCTTGCGGGCCTTGCCGGTCGCGGGGTCGAGCAGCTCCTCCTGGTCGTGGACGTAGAGCTTCCAGATGTCCTTCTTGCCGTAGGTCTCCAGCCAGGTGGCCGCCGCGACGCCGTGCCTCGGTGCGTGGCTTGCTGAGCCTGACCACGGCCGGCATCTCCGAGCGGCCAGGTCGCCGGCGGCGCCGGGAACGGTCTCCTCCAGCCAGGCGACGAACGCCGTGTCGTCGGCGCGTGGTGCCGTGGGCCGCGACCCAGGCGCGGACCATCGGCCGCGGCCTGCTTCTGCGGCCGGACGTCGGCCGCGGTGCCGGCCACTGGCGTCGGGGAACAGCGGCGGTGGCGGGTCGGCCGCGATGCGGTCCTTGGCCGAGGTGTCGGCGTGCCGGCGACCCGTCGCCCACGGTCGGTCGGGCCCAACAGCCCGGCGCAGCGACGGCCAGGACGGCGCGAGGACGAGCCGACGACGGGCGACGCGCCGGTGGCGGCGGGGTCGGTCATGGCGGAGCTTCTCCGGTCGACGGGTCGTGGCGGTGCCAGGGTGGGCCGCGGGGCGGAGGGAGCGTGTGCGGTGCAGCTGGCGGCCGAGAGGTGGCGAACGTCGTTGTCGGGGATCCGCGGGTCGATAAGGGACGCCGAGGCGGCGTACTTGCTGAAGGAGCGGGGCGGACGCCGAGCCGGCCAGCAGCCGGTCGGCGGCGCCGGGCGCGCGGCCGCCCTTGGTCTCAAGGATGACGCAGTCCGGGGTCGAGCTCGGACCGCTGGCCGCCGCGGGTGGCCCGGCACCCCGAAGTCGATGGTGACCCGGGCGCCGGTCCCCGGGTCGGCGAGCGTGGCCCGCTCGTAGCCGACCTCGGCGGCGGGCTCGAGCCGCGCACGGCGGCGGGCAGGCCGGCGACGCGCAGGCCGTCGCGGAAGAAGGCCCGGCGCCGCGGTCATCGACCCGTAGTCGGCGGCCGGGCTCGGTGGTGGAAGTCTTGCGGGTCAGGCCGCTGCCGTCGCGCACCTTGAGCTCGAGCCGGCACAGCCCGTCCTCGACGTAGAGCCGGCTGCGGGCCTTCCACCGCCGACGCCGGCCCTGGACGTGCGCCGGCAGGTCACAGGTCGGGGGTGTCGAAGTAGGTGCTGCGGTACGTCGTGGTCAGCCGCCCGTCGATGCGCAGCAGGCGGAGTCCGCGCCGGAGCCCGCCAGCACCGGCAGCAAGGCCTCGCACCACGGCACGGTGCACCAGGTACTTCCGGTCGACGCGGGTCGTGGCGGGGGCGAGCGCCAGCAGGTCGTCGAGCCCGATCGGGGGCAGGCGCCGAGCCCGAGCCCGAGGTGGTCACGCACGGGGGTCCAGCTCGCCCCGGGCGGCCTCCTCGCGCACCGCCAGGCTGGCCCAGCCCTCCTCGACCTCGTGGCGCACGGCGACCACCGTGGTCTCGCGCACGTAGTCGACCTGCTCGACGACCACGGCGAGAGGGGCGTGACCGAGCCGGCGGGTGACCTCCTCGCGGACCTCGTCGGCGCCGACCAGCGCGCGGTCCAGGGTCATCCGCAGCACCCGCGTGGGCACCCGGGTCCGGGAGTCGTCGACCAGCCACACCGCGGCCAGCACGAGGACGTCCAGGACCAGCACCAGCACGAGGTGCCGCTCGGGCAGCCCGTTGACCAGGGCCAGCACGAGCGCCGAGAACGTGTAGGCCACGTCCTTCACGCTGAAGGCCGCGCTGCGCAGGCGGACCAGGCTGAGCAGCCCGAACAGCCCGAAGCCCACGCCGGCAGGGAAGTGGCCGGCCGTGATCGCGCTGAGGGCAGCCAGCAGACCGATGTTGAGGGTCACGAACACCATGGTCATCTCGGGTGCCGCGGCGCGACGGCGGTACAGCCATCCCACCAGGGCGAAGAGGGCCAGCACGTCGAGGCCCAGCCCGGTCAGGGTGGACGGTGTCATCGGTCTCGCTCCGTTCGTCGTCCCGGCCGCACCAGGGGGCCGGTCGAGCACGACGCTACGGAGCCAACGTGACGGCACCATGAAGGCGCCGGACGCTCCTGCTTCCTACACTCGGCGGGTGCACGTCGTGGTCATCGACGACCAGGCCCGGATGGTCGAGCTCGTCACGAGCTACCTCACCGAGAAGGGCGCCAGCGCGTCCGGGTGCCCCGACGGCGAGACCGGTCTGGCGTGCATCGCGTCCGAGAGCCCCGACGTCGTGGTGCTCGACCTGATGCTCCCGGGCATGAGCGGGACGGCCGTCTGCCGGGCGCTGCGGTCGGCGGGCAACGACGTACCGGTGCTGATGCTGACCGCCCGCGGCGAGGTGCGGGAGCGCGTCGCGGGGCTGGAGGCCGGCGCCGACGACTACCTGGTCAAGCCCTTCGCGCTGGAGGAGCTGCACGCGCGGCTGCGGGCCATCGCCCGTCGGCGCGAGCCGGTCGACGCCCGGGTCGTGGCCGGGGACGTCACGCTGGACCCGGAGAGCCGTCGGGTCACGGTGGCGGGCGTGGAGGCCCCGCTGTCGCGCCGGGAGTTCGCGGTGCTGTCCACGCTGATGGACCCACCCGGGCGGGTGGTCTCGCGGCAGCGCCTCTTCGAGGAGGTGTGGGAGGCCGAGATCGACCTGCGCAGCAACGCCATCGACGTGCACGTCTCCCGGGTCCGCCAGCACCTGCGCGCCTCCGCCGCGGTCACGGTCACCACCCTGCGGGGGGTCGGCTACCGGCTCGACGTGCGCCGGTGACCCCGTGGCAGCGGTTCTTCCCCCGGCGGGCCCTCGGCACCCGGCTCGTGCTCGCGGTGGTGGCCGCGATGTCGGTGGTGCTGGTGCTGGCCGGGGCCCTGGTCTACTGGCGGGTCGGCTTCGCGCTGGACCGCCAGCTCGACCAGGACCTGCGGGCCTCCCGCGACGTCGCGCAGCGCACCCTGCGCGACGGCCGGGCCCTGGCCCCCGACGCCCCCGGGCAGGTGGTGCAGGTCTACTCCACCGACGGCCTGCTGCTGCAGCGCTCGGACGAGCCGGGTGGCACGGGTGGACCGGTCCCCCGACTGGCGGGCGCGGGCGACGTACGACGGGCCGCGGCCGGGACGGAGGTCGAGCTGGACCTGGGGCGGCTGCTGCCCGCCAGCCGGCGCTCGTACCGGGTGTCGCTGACGCGCGTCCCGACCCCGTCCGGGCCGCGGGTGGTCGCGGTGGCGGTGAGCCGGCGGGCGCACGACGAGGCGCTGCGGGAGCTGCTGCTGCAGCTGGGCCTGACCGACCTGCTGGCCGTGGTGGCGGCGGGCTTCGTGGGCTGGGGCACGGTACGCGCCGCCCTGGGGCCGGTGGAGCGCTACCGCCGGGCCGCCGAGGAGGCGGGCCACGACCCGGTGCAGCGGCTGCCCGTCGACGCGAGCCGCGACGACGAGCTGACCCGTCTGGGCCACACCTTCAACGACCTGCTGGCCCGGGTGCACGCCGGTCACGTCCGTGAGCGGGGCTTCCTCGCGGACGCGGCCCACGAGCTGCGCTCGCCGCTGGCGCTGCTGTCGGCCGAGATCGAGTGGGCCGCCCACCGGCCCCGCACCCCGGAGCAGATGGCGGAGGTGATGGCCTCGCTGGGGTCCCAGGTCGACCGGCTGGTGGACCTGTCGAACGCGTTGCTGGACCTCGAGGAGCTCCGGGGCGAGGACCGCGACCCCGCGGTGGAGCGGGTCGACCTGGCCGAGCTGCTGGAGTCGGTGGCCGCTGGGTGGCGGAGGACCGCGGCCGAGGCCGGTCGCGACCTGGAGGTCGCAGCACCCGCCGGGGCGGCACGGCTGGACCGGCGGTGGGTGGGGCTCGCGCTGGGCAACCTGGTCGGCAACGCCCTCAAGCACGGCCGGGGCACGGTGCGCCTGCAGGCCGAGACCCGCGCGGGCGACCGGGTCCGCTTCACGGTGCGCGACGAGGGTGGCGGCATCCCGGACGAGCTCGGTGACCGGGCCTTCGACCGGTTCACCCGCGGCGACGTCGGGCGCACCACCCGGGGCAGCGGCCTGGGCCTCGCGCTGGTCCGGGCGGTGGCCGAGTCCGGCGGCGGGTCCGTGGAGCGGGTGCCCGGCGGGGTGGCCATCGAGGTGCGCCACCACCCGCCGGCCGATCCCGCCGACCCGGCTCCCCCGGCTGTCGCGGTCCGGGTCTCAGGCGCAGGGCAGGGTGAGGGTGAAGCTGGTCGGTGAGGACGCGGAGCTCACGCGGACCTCGCCGCCCAGCGTGCGGGCGGCCCGCCGGGCCAGGGCCAGGCCGAGCCCCGCACCGGAGCTCGTCGAGCTCCGGTTCCCGGGCGCGAAGAGCGCCTCGGGGTCGCCCGTGACGCCGGCGCCGTCGTCGCACACGATGATCTCCACGGTGCGGCCCACGACCAGCGCACCCACGGTGACCGCCGAGCGGGCGTGGCCCACGGCGTTGTCCACCAGCGGGGCGAGCGCCCGCACGGCGATCTCGATGGTGGCGGCGACCCGGACCTGCTGCGGCAGGTCGGCCACGGTCACGGCCACGTCGCCGGTCGGACGCTCCTCCAGGGCGGCGGCGACGATCGCGGGACACGCTGGTCACCATGGCCTCCTGACCGTGCCCGCGGGCGATGTCGAGCAGCGCCCCGATCGTCGAGCTCATCCGGTCGACCGAGGCCACGACGCGGCGCAGCCGAGCCTCGGTGGCCTCGTCCGGGTGGCCCATCAGCGCGAGCTCGGACTCCCCGCGGATCGCGGTCAGCGGTGTGCGCAGCTCGTGGGCCAGCTCGGCGGTGAGGCGCTGCTCGTTGCGCAGCGCGCCGGCGACCCGGTCCAGCAGCACGTTGAGGGTGCGCCCCAGGTGGCCGATCTCGTCCCGCCCGCCCACGTCCTCGAACCGCGCGTCCAGCGCGTGCTCGCTCCAGTCGTCGGCCAGCGCGGCCATGGCCTCGACCGGGCTCAGCGTCCGGCGGACGGTCCAGGCCGCGATCGCGGTGCCGCCGGCGGTGACCAGCAGCCCGACCAGGACCAGGCCGACGACGACCTGGGCGCGGGTCTGCTCGTAGGGCCGCAGGCTGATCGGAGACCACCAGCACCCCACGGCCCGCCCCTGGTCCGCGCACGGCCACCGGCGCCGCCAGGTAGACCCGGTCACGGCGCTCCACCCGCGTACGACGATCCACCCCGGCCAGGGAGTCGGCGGTCTCCTGCACCCGCTCGGCGACCCGCGGGCCGTCGAGCTGGGAGCCGTCCGCGGCGTACAGCCAGGTGCTGTCGTCGATGGCGTCGTCCGGGGTGGCGAGCGCCTGGGAGGGGTCGCCCGTACCGGTCTCGATGCCGGCCGAGAGCACGCTGAGCCGGTCGTCCAGGGTGGCGGTGACGGCCTTGTCGCTCAGCACGGTGATCACCAGCAGCACGGTGCCGACCATCAGCTGCCATGGCGAGCGCCGAGAGCAGCGCCGTGGTCCGCACGATGCGGCTCCGCAGCCGCGAGCGCCGTGGCCTCACCGCAGCACGAAGCCGACGCCGCGCACCGTCTCCAGCGCCACCGGCGACTCCACCGCGGCCAGCTTCACCCGCAGGCGGCGCATGTAGGAGTCGATGGTGTTCTCGCTGACGTGGGCGCCGTCGGGCCACCCGGCCGCGACCACGGCCCGCCGTCGTACGACGGAGCCGGGACGGGCCGCGATGCACGCCAGCAGGCGGAACTCGGTGGGCGTCAGCTGGGCCTCCTGCTCACCGTGACGGACCGCGAACCGGTCCGGGTCGAGGTGCAGGCCGGTGACCGTCGTGGGGACGGGTCGGGTGCGCCGGTGCAGGGCCTCGACGCGCACCAGCACCTCGGAGAGGGCGAACGGCTTCGCGACGTAGTCGTCGCCGCCGGCGTGGAACCCGGCCACCCGGTCGTGCACGCCGTCCAGCGCGGTCAGGAACAGCACCGGCGCGTGCTGTCCCTCGGCCCGCAGGGCCTGGCAGACGTCGCGGCCGTCGGCGTCCGGCAGGCCGACGTCGATGACCAGGACGTCGATCGGCGCCCCGGCCCCGAAGCGCAGCATGGCCTCCCGCCCGGAGCGGGCCAGCAGGACCTCGTGACCTTTCATGGTGAAGGCGTCGGTGAGCACCCGACGCACGGACTCGTCGTCCTCGCAGATGCCGATCCTCGTCACGGGGCCATCGTCGCACCGGCACGGGCTGCTCGGTGGCCGTTCGCCCGGCGTCGGCGGCGCAGTCAGGTCCCGGTCAGGTCGGCGTGCCCACAGTGGCAGCGTGCACCCCCGACCCGTGCGGAGCGAGGCCGGCTTCCGGGCCGGCCCCCGGTCCGGAGGCCGGTCCGTCCGGCTGCTCCTGCGTCACCCGGTGGCGGTCGTCGCCGTCGCCGCCGTGCTGCTGCGGCTGCCCCTGCTGCGGCTCCCCCCGGGGGCCGACGAGGCCGGCTTCCTGCGGGTCGGCGGGCAGTGGGCCGGGCCGGGCACCTCGCTGTACGGCGACTACTGGGTGGACCGGCCACCGCTGCTCATCACGGTCTTCCGGCTCGCCGCGCTCGCGGGGGGACTCGTGCCCCTGCGCCTGGTCGGCTGCCTGGCCGCGCTGCTGGTCGTCCTCGGGGTCGCCCACGTGGCCCGGCGGCTGGGCGGCCCGCGGGCCGCGCGGTGGGGCGCCCTGGTGGCGGCCGTGCTCTGCGTGAGCCCCCTGCTCGACGCGGCGGAGGTCAACGGCGAGCTGCTGGCGGCGCCCCTCGTCGCCTGGGGGCTGGCCGCCACCCTGGAGGCCCTGCGCCCGGGTGGCGGCGCCCCGGCGCGTGCTGCTCGCCTCGGCCGCGGCGGGGGCCGCCGCGGTGGCGGCGCTGCTGGTCAAGCAGAACATGGCCGACGTCGGCGTCTTCGCGGCCACCGCGGTGCTGCTGGCCTGGCGCCGGCACGAGGTCGAGGGCCGCCAGGCGCTCCGCGTGGTGGCGGGTGCTGCGGTGGGGGCGCTGCTGTGCCTGGGCGTGGCGGCCGCGTGGACGGTGCTGCACGGCACGTCGCTGTCCGGGGTGTTCGCCGCGACCTACCCGTTCCGGTTCCGGGCCGGGAGGGTCATCGCCGCCTCGGCGCACCCGGCCGCCACTGCCCGCTTCTGGGCCCTGCTGGGGGCCTGGGTCCTCAGCGGGGTGGCCCTGGTGCTGCTCGTGGTGGCCCGGGCGCTGGTGTCGCGGCGGCTGCGCGGCACGGCGGCCTGGGCCCTGGTGGCCACCGCGGCCTTCGACCTCTGCTCGGTCGTGGCCGGCGGCAGCTACTGGAAGCACTACCTCGTCGAGCTGGTCGTCCCGGTCGCCGTGCTCGCCGGGCTGCTGGTCGCCCGGCGGCAGCCCGGGGCCCGCGGGCTGGTCGCCGTGATGGCCCTGACCTCGCTGGTCGCCTGGGTGGTGGTGACCCCGGGGGAGACGCGCTCGGTGGGGTCGACGGTGGGCCGGTCGGTGGCGGCGGTGGCCCGCCCCCACGACACCATCGTCACCGTCTACGGCCACGCCGACGTCACCGAGGCCTCGGGCCTGGCCTCGCCGTACCCCTACCTGTGGAGCCTGCCGGTCAAGACGCTGGACCCCCGCCTCCAGCGCCTCGACGCGGTGCTGCGCGGCCGCTCGGCGCCGACGTGGCTCGTGACCTGGGGCTCCGTGTCGTCGTGGGGCGTGTCCAGCGTGACCACCTCCCGGCTGGTGGCCCGGCGCTACCACCCGGTGGGGCGCGTGCTCGGCCGCACGGTCTACCTGCGCGACGGCCTGCGTCGGCAGGCGCCCTCATGACGGCCGTGACGCCCTGATGACGACGGTGACGGCTGCGACCGCCGTGAGAGCGGGGACGAGCGGGCTGGTGCGGCGCCTGGTCACCCCGGAGGTGCTCACCTTCCTGGCCGTCGGCGGCGCCGGGTACGCCGTCGACGTCGGCGCCTTCAACGCCCTGCGCTCGGGCCTGTGGTCCACCTCCCGGTGGGCGACGTGGTTCGCCACCGCCGACCCGTCCTACGCCCGGGTGGTCGCCGTGGCCCTGGCGATGGTCGTCACCTACCTGGGCAACCGGCTGGTGACCTGGCGCGGGTCGAGCGGCGGGGACCGACGACGCGAGGTCGCCCTGTTCGTGGTGCTCAACGTGGTGGGGCTGGGCTTCTCGGTGCTGACGCTGCTGGTCTCCCACGACCTGCTGGGGCTGACGAGCCGGTGGGCCGACAACGTCTCGGCGAACGGGGTGGGCCTCGCCCTCGGCACGGCCTTCCGGTTCTGGAGCTACCGCCGGTGGGTGTTCGTCGCCGGTCCGCCCCGCCCGGACCGCGTCGACCAGCCGGTCCTACCCGCGCACGGTGGCGGTGCGCGGGGTGGCCGGGGTGACTAGGGTGCTCAGGTGCACCTGACGCCCGCGGACACCGAGAAGCTGCTCCTGTCCGTGGCGGGCATGGTGGCCCGCGACCGGCTCTCCCGCGGGGTCCGGCTCAACCACCCGGAGTCGGTGGCCCTGCTGAGCACCTGGGTCATCGAGCGGGCCCGGGAGGGCGCGCTGGTCAGCGACCTGATGGAGCGCGGCCGCGAGGTGCTGACCCGCGAGCAGGTCATGGACGGGGTGGCCGAGATGCTGGCCGACGTGCAGGTGGAGGCCACGTTCCCCGACGGCCGCAAGCTCGTGACCCTGCACCACCCGATCTCCTGACCAGCCCCACCGCGACGCAGAGGGAAGGACCGGCCATGGCCGGCATCACCAGCACGGGACCCGGCGCGGTCCGCACCGCGGAGGGCAGCATCGTGCTCAACGCCGACCGCACCGACGCCGAGCGCATCACCCTGGTCGTGGTGAACACCGGGGACCGGCCGGTGCAGATCGGCTCCCACCTGCACCTGCCCGACGCGAACGCCGCGCTGGACCTCGACCGGGCCGCCGCCCACGGCTTCCGCCTCGACGTGCCCTCGGGCACCTCGCAGCGCTTCGAGCCCGGCGCCTCCCGCACCGTGGCCGCGGTGGCCCTGCGGGGCCGGCGTCGGGTGCCGGGCCTCCAGCGCGGCAAGGGCGACGGGGCGCTGGATGGTTGAGATCTCGCGGGCGTCGTACGCCGCCCTGTACGGGCCCACCACCGGCGACCAGGTCCGGCTGGCCGACACCGACCTCTGGGTCGAGGTCGAGCAGGACCTCACCGTCGGTGGCGAGGAGGCGGTCTTCGGGGGCGGCAAGTCCGTGCGGGAGTCCATGGCGCAGGGCACCACGACCCGGGCCCAGGGCGCGCCGGACACCGTGGTCACCAACGTGCTCGTCCTGGACTGGTGGGGCGTCGTACGCGCCGACGTCGGCATCCGGGACGGCCGGATCGTGGCCCTGGGCCGCGCCGGCAACCCCGACATCGCCGACGGCGTGCACCCCGCCCTGCACATCGGACCCTCCACCGACGTGATCTCCGGCGAGGGCCGGATCCTCACCGCCGGCGCGGTCGACGTGCACGTGCACCTGCTCTCGCCCTCCCAGGTCCACGAGGCGCTGGCCACCGGCACCACCACCGTCGCCGGGGGCGGCACCGGTCCCAGCGAGGGGTCGAAGGCCACCACCGTGACGCCGGGCGCCTGGCACCTCACGGCCGTGCACCGGGCCCTGGACCCGCTGCCGGTGAACGTGCTGCTGATGGGCAAGGGCAACACGGTCAGCGCCGAGGGACTGGCCGAGCAGGCCCGGGCCGGCGCCGGCGGCTACAAGGTGCACGAGGACTGGGGCTCGACGCCGGCGGCCATCGACGCGGCCCTGCGCGCGGCCGACGACTGGGGCCTGCAGGTGGCGCTGCACTCCGACAGCCTCAACGAGGCCGGCTTCGTGGAGTCCACCCTGGCGGCCATCGCCGGCCGGTCGATCCACGCCTTCCACGCCGAGGGCGCCGGGGGCGGCCACGCGCCGGACATCCTGACCGTGGCCGGCCAGCCGCACGTCATCCCCGGCTCGACCAACCCGACGCTGCCGCACACGGTGAACACGGTGGCCGAGCACCTCGACATGCTGATGGTGTGCCACCACCTGAGCCCCGACGTGCCGGAGGACCTGGCCTTCGCGGAGTCCCGCATCCGGGCCACCACGATCGCGGCCGAGGACGTCCTGCACGACCTGGGCGCCCTGTCCATCACCTCCTCCGACGCCCAGGCCATGGGACGGATCGGCGAGGTGGTCACCCGGACCTGGCAGGTCGCCCACGTGATGAAGGACCGGCGCGGCAGCCTCGGCGCCTCCCTGCCCGCCGACAACGAGCGGGCCCGGCGGTACGTCGCGAAGTACACGATCAACCCGGCCGTCGCGCACGGCATCGACGCCCACGTGGGGTCCGTCGAGGTCGGGAAGCTGGCCGACCTCGTGCTCTGGGAGCCGGCCTTCTTCGGGGTGCGACCCAGCCTGGTCATCAAGGGCGGCGCCATCGCCTGGGCGGCCCTGGGTGACGCAGAGCGCCTCGATCCCCACCCCGCAGCCGGTGCTGATGAGGCCCACCTTCGGGCACACCACGGGCGCGGACCGCTCGGTGTCGTTCGTGGCCCCGGCCGCCCTCGAGCGACGGTCTCGCCGAGCGGCTGGGCCTGCGGCGGGAGCTGGTGGGCGTCAGCCCCACCCGCGGGGTCGGCAAGGCGCAGATGCGCAACAACGACGCCCTGCCCGCCATCGAGATCGACGCCGAGACCTTCGCCATCACGATCGACGGCGACCTGGTGGAGCCCCGTCCGGCGGACCGGCTGCCGATGGCCCAGCTCTACTCCCTCTTCTGATGCCGGGGACCTCCGACCTGGTGGCCATGATGCTGGCCGACGCCCGCTTCCCCTCCGGCGGCTACGCCCAGTCCGGCGGACTCGAGCCGGCCGTGCGCGCCGGCCTGACGGACGTGCCGGCCTTCGCGGCGGCACGGCTGCGCACCGTGACCGCGGTCGACGCGGGCACCGCCGTGGTGGCCCGCGCCGTGGCCCTGGGGGCGGTCGGCAGCCTGCTCGACGTCGAGGACGCCTGGGCCGCCCGCACCCCCAGCCGCGCGGTGCGGGAGACCGCCCGGCTGAACGGCCGTGGCTACCTCCGCCTGGCCGGACGGCTGTGGCCCGAGGTGCTGGACCGGCTGCCGGCCGGGGTCGCCGCGCCCCGGCCCCTGGTCGTCGGGGTGGTCGGGGCGGTGGCCGGGCTCGAGGCGCGGCAGGTCGCCCGCCTGGTGGGCTACGACGACGTGGCGAGCGTCGCGTCGGCCGCGCTCAAGCTGCTGCCGCTGGACCCGGCCGAGGCCGCCGGCTGGGTGCTGGCGCTGCACGGGACGGTGGAGGCCCTGGCCCGCGAGGTCGAGGACCTGACCCGGGCCGACCAGGTCCCCGACCTGGGTGCCCCCGCGCTCGACGTCCAGGCCGAGCAGCACCGCCGCGAGGAGATGAGGTTGTTCCGTGCCTGAGCCGACTGCTGGGCCGACTCCTGGACGGACCCGCTCCTTCCGGCTGGGGGTGGCCGGACCCGTGGGCACCGGCAAGACCTCGCTCATCGCCTCGGTGTGCCGCGAGCTGGCGAGCGAGCTGAGGCTCGGCGTGGTCACCAACGACATCTACACCGACGAGGACGCCCGCTTCCTGCGCGGGGCAGGCGTCCTGGAGCCCGAGCGCATCCGCGCCGTGGAGACCGGGGCCTGCCCGCACACCGCCATCCGCGACGACGTCACGCCCAACCTGATGGCGGTCGAGGACCTCGAGCGCGACTTCGCGCCGCTCGACGTGGTGCTGGTGGAGTCCGGCGGCGACAACCTGACCGCGACGTTCTCGCCCGCCCTGGTCGACGCCCAGATCTTCGTGCTCGACGTCGCCGGCGGCGGTGACGTGGCCCGCAAGGGCGGTCCCGGCATCGCCCGGGCCGACCTGCTGGTCGTCAACAAGACCGACCTGGCGCCGTACGTCGGGGTCGACGTGGAGCGCATGGTCGCCGACGCGACCCGGGTCCGCGACGGGCGGCCCGTGCTGGCCCTGTCCCGCACCGACCCCGGCTCGCTGGCTGCGCTGCGGGCCTGGGTGGTGGCCACCGCCGAGCGGGTGGCCGCCGGCGGCCACGTGCCCGTGGACCCCGGGCCGATGGCCCCGCACTCCCACGAGCACCCCCACGAGCACTCCCACGGCTCCCGAGGATGACCTGCCGCATCGAGGTCCTCGGCGACCCGTCGCGGCCCCGGTGCCTGCTGCGCGGCGGACTGCTGGTGCCCCGGCGGCTGCCCGCACCCGAGGGCGGTGTCCGGGTGGCCCTGGTCGCCGCCACGGCCCTGCTGCTGGCCGGGGACGAGGTCGAGGTCGAGGTCGTGGTCGGGGAGGGCCTGCGCCTGGAGGTCGTGGAGACGGCCGGGACGGTGGCCTACGCCATGCGCGGGGGCTCGGCCCGCTAGGACGTCCGCATCACCGTCGGAGCGGGCGGGTCCCTGGTCTGGTCGGGCCTGCCGTTCGTGGTGGCCGACGGGGCCGACGTGCACCGCTCCACCGAGGTGGACCTGGCCGCCGGTGCCACCGCGGTGCTGCGCGAGTCGCTCGTCCTGGGTCGCACGGGCCAGCGAGGGCGGACGGCTCCGGTCGGCCACCCGCGCCCGGCTCGAGGGACGTCCCCTCCTGGTGGAGTCCCTGGTGCTGGACCCCGCCGCCCGGGAGGACCCGGCGGTGCTGGCGGGGGCACGCTGCCTGGACTCCGTCACCGTGCTCGGCCGGCGGCTGCCCGAGGACGACGGCGTCCTGCAGCTCGACGGCCCCGGCAGCGTGGCCCGTCGGCTGGTGGACCAGCTGCACGAGAGCACCCTCGGTCCGACCCACGAGGCGTCCCGGCGCTGACCCGTCCTGGCTCCCCGGTGCCGTTTGTCCGCCCGCGCGAGGCTGGAGGCATGTCCTCGACCTCACCGACCGACGGGGCGACCCTGCCCCGTCCGCGCCTGTGGACGCCCAAGCGGGTGCTGCTGACCCGCTCGGCCGCCGAGCTGCCGCACGCCGCCGAGATCGTGCGCCGCTGCGAGGCGGCCGGCGTCCCGGAGATCACCTTCCTGACCTCGGACCGGATCACCGGGCTCCAACGGGGCAGCGAGCGGGAGACCTACGCCTACGCCAAGTCGACGCTGGCCGTGGTGGTGGCTCCGCCGAGCGCCCTGAGGCCGCAGCCCATCCCGCCCAGCGCGGACTGGCGCATCGACCTGGCCCGCGGGTGCCCGGCGCACTGCCAGTACTGCTACCTGGCCGGGTCCTTGACCGGACCGCCGGTGACCCGGGTCTACGCCAACCTCGACGACGTGCTGGCCGGGGTGCGCAGCCACGCCGGGCAGGGCTCGGTGACGAGCGGGACCGCCGAGCGCGGTCACGAGGGCACGACCTTCGAGCTCTCCTGCTACACCGACCCGCTGGGCATCGAGCACGTCACCGGCTCCCTGTCCGCGGCCATCGCCCGGGCCGGCTCCGGCGAGCTGGGCGAGGACGTCTCGCTGCGCTTCACCACCAAGTTCGACGACGTGGAGCAGCTGCTCGACATCGAGCACGGCCGCCGTACCCGGATGCGGGTCTCGGTCAACGCCGCCGAGGTGGCGACGCGCTTCGAGGGCGGCACCGCCTCGACGGCCGGCCGGCTCGGGGCGCTGCGCCGGATGGCGCTGGCCGGCTACCGCGTCGGACTCACCATCGCCCCGGTGATGCCGGTCCCGCAGTGGCGCGAGCAGTACGGCGCCCTGCTCGACGCCGTCGCGGAGGCCACCGCCAACGTCGAGGACCTGGACCTGACCTGCGAGATCATCACCCACCGCTTCACCCCCGGCAGCAAGGACGTGCTGCTGGAGTGGTACCCGCGTACGCAGCTGGAGATGGACGAGGACGCCCGGACCCAGAAGCGCAACAAGTTCGGCGGCGTGAAGTACGTCTACCCGCGCGAGGTGATGGCCGAGATGCGGGGCTGGTTCACCGAGGAGCTGCAGACCCGGCTGCCAGGCAGCCCGCTGCTGTACTGGACCTGACCTGACCTGACCTGACCTGACCTGACCCAGCCCGAACCACCGGGCCGGTTCAGCCCAGCGAGCCGAAACGGCTGCGCCACTCCAGGGCCGCTCGCCGCTGCTCCACGGTGGGGTGGGGCACCACGTGCAGGGTGGCCCGGAAGCGGGTGCCCGCGATCTTCGAGGTGCTCTGCACCTGGCAGACCCGGGAGGCGTGCCAGACGAGCTCACCGGCCACGTAGTACGCCCCGGTGGCGGTGGGGGAGAGGTCGAAGACCACCACGTGCACCGAGGGCACCTCAGGCCAGCCCGCTCTGCCGGCACAGCGCCTTCGACACCTCGTCGGTGCGGTCCGCCGCGATCAGCCCGAACAGCTTCTTCGAGCGCTCCGGGTCCCAGTGCACCGCGAGGTCGGAGATCGGCACGCCGCAGGTCAGCCCGTTCGAGCCGTTGACCCGCGTCATCGCCCAGGCGAAGCGCATCGTGGCCAGCATCCCGGTGTCGTCGCCCACCCGCAGGGAGTCCGAGCCGGCCATCGCGAGCCGGTAGTAGCGCCACGGGTCCAGCACCGTCCAGGGCGAGGCGGCCTTGCTGCCGACCGCGCTGACCACCTCGCGCTGGTGCTGGGCGCGGGCGATGTCGCCGAGGCCGGACACGTGCCGCGACCGGGCGTAGCCCAGCGCCACGGTGCCGTCGGCGTCCTGGCAGCCCTTCTTCACGTCGAGGCCGGCCTGGGCGTCCTTCATGGCCTGCTTCGGGCAGATGCGGACCCCGCCGACGGCGTCCACCACGTCGACGAAGCCCGCGAAGCCGATCTCCACGTAGTCGTCGATGCGGATGCCGGTGCTGGCCTCGATGGTGCGCACCAGCAGCCGGGGGCCGCCGAAGGCGAAGGCGGCGTTGATCTTGGTGGTGCCGTGGCCCGGGACGGGCACCAGCGAGTCCCGCGGGATCGACATCAGCAGGTTGGGCCCGGAGCCGGTGTGCAGCAGCATGATGGAGTCCGTGCGCCGGCCCTGCGCCCTGCCGACGCCGTAGGCCAGCTGCTGCTTGCGGGTCAGGCCGGCCCGGCTGTCGCTGCCGACCAGCAGGTACGTCGTCCCGGGCTGCTCGGCGGGCCGGTCGCCGCAGGGGGTGGCGTCGACCTTCTCGATCTTCTGCCAGGCCACCAGCGGCACGACGACCAGGAAGACCACCCACGCCAGCAGCACCCACTTCAGCCAGCCGACCCGTGGCCGGAAGCCGCTGCGGCCACGCCCACGTCCGGGTCCGCCGCGTCCGGGTCCGCCGCGGCCCGGTCCGCCCGGGGCGGGTCGCCGCGGCGGCACCGGGGCGGCCGGGGTCTCGTGCGGACGACCGGAGCCGCCGCGCTCGAAGGTGGGCAGCACCTGGGTGGGCTCGGGGTCACGGGACGCGCCGGCGCCCTGACCGGCGCCCTGATCGGCGCCCTGTTCTCTGCCCTGGCCGACGGGCCGGTCACCCGCGCCGTACAGCCAGCCGTAGCCGGGTTCCCCGGGCCCGGGGTCGCCGCCGCCACGGCTCGGACGCTCTGCCATGGGGCCGACGGTACCGCGCCGTACCCGGGCGGGAGGGCCGACGCACGAGCGGTGCGCCCCCGGCGTGCCGTGGCCCCTGGTGCCTGTGTGACTGGTGATACTTGACCGTCGTTGCCCCCTCTACGCCCCCGTCGTCACCCGTGTTGGAAAGGCCGTCCATGCCACCCGTCTCCTCCACCGGGCCGGGGCCCGCCCCCGGCACCCGGCCGCCGCGGGACGACGCCGCTCGCACGGCGCTGTCCCGGGTCCGGTTCCGGCGGGCGCTGACCCTGCTGCTGATGACCCTCCTGGTGCCGGGCTCCGCCCAGCTGGTGGCGGGCCGTCGCGACGTCGGCCGGGTCGCCCTGCGGGTGTGGATGAGCATGGTGGGGGCGCTGGTCCTCCTCGTCGTCCTGGGTCTGCTCTGGCACGGCGTCATCTTCTGGCTGGCCAGCAACACCGTGGTCCTGGGCGCCATCCGGCTGCTGCTGTGCGTGCTGGCCGTGGGGTGGGCGCTGCTGTTCATCGACGCCTGGCGGCTGGGTCAGCCCCTGGGGCTGGCCCAGCGGCAGCGGCTGGTGATGGTCGGGCTGAACGGGGTGCTCTGCTTCGCGGTCGCCGGCTCCCTGCTGTTCGCCTCCCACATCGTGGCGGTGCAGAAGGGCTTCATCAGCGCCATGTTCGGCGACGGTGAGGCCACGTCCGCCCACGACGGCCGCTACAACGTGCTGCTGCTCGGCGGCGACTCCGGCGCGGACCGCTGGGGGCTGCGTCCCGACAGCATCACGGTGGCCAGCATCGACGCGGACACCGGTCGCACGATCCTGTTCGGGCTGCCCCGCAACATGATGGACTTCCCCTTCGCCGAGGGCTCGGTGATGGCCGAGCAGTTCCCCGACACCTACGACTGCGCCGGCTGCGAGCTCAACAGCCTGGCCACCTGGGCCGGTGACCACAAGGCCCTGTTCAAGGGCGTCGCGAATCCCGGCGTCGAGGCGACCACCGAGGGCGTCGAGGGCATCACGGGCCTGAAGATCAACTACTACGCGATGGTGAACCTGCAGGGGTTCCGCAGCATGGTGCAGGCCGTCGGCGGCCTGACCCTCAACGTCCGGGACCGGATCCCGATCGGCGGCGTCGGCGGGCCGGTCACCGGCCACATCGAGCCCGGCGTGCAGAAGCTCAACGGCTTCCAGACGCTGTGGTTCGCCCGCTCCCGGGAGAGCGCCGACGACTACTCCCGGATGGCCCGCCAGAAGTGCGTGATGAACGCGATGCTGCAGCAGCTGTCGCCGGCCACGGTGGTCACGAAGTTCGAGGGGATCGCCAAGGCGAGCGAGAAGCTGGTGACCACCGACCTGCCCGCCTCCGAGCTCGGCACCTTCGCCGAGCTGGCCATGAAGGCCCGCTCCCAGCCGATCCGCACGGTCTCCTTCGTGCCGCCGGCCATCGCCACCGCGCACCCCGACGTGGCCAAGATCCACGCCATGGTGCGCACCGCGGTCGCCCGCTCCGAGGGCCGGCGCCCGCGGCCACCCGGTCGAAGCCGGCACGGCGCAAGGCGGCAAGGGCTACTCCGGCGGGCACCGGTCCACGGTCGGCGGCTCCGTCGGCAACCTGCACGACGGGTACGCCGCGAACGCGTCGGCCAACCTGTCCGAGCTCCTGCTGAGCGGGGCGGGGCCGGTCCATCGCCTAGGGTGCGGCGTGTGAGGCGGCCGCGTTCCGAGACCCCGGGCCCGCGCGCCGTCGTGGCGGTGGTGGTGACCTGGAACCGGCGGGACCTGCTGGCGAGTCGCTGGCGGCGGTGGCAGGCGCAGACCCTGCCGCCCACGCGCGTCGTGGTGGTCGACAACGCCTCCACCGACGGGACCGCCGACGCTGCTGCGGGACCGACTACGCCGACTCCGTGGGTGGAGCTGGTGCACCTGAGCAGCAACACCGGCGGAGCGGGCGGGTTCGCGGCGGGCATCGAGCGGGCGCTGACCTGCGGGCCCGACCTGGTGTGGCTGCTCGACGACGACACCGTCCCCACGCCCGACGGCCGCCGAGCGGCTGGCCGCGGCCTGGTCGACGTACGCGCGAGCACGGGCCGGCGGGGAAGGCCGCCGCCGCGTCCTGCGGTGCTGGCCAGCCGGGTGGTCTGGACCGACGGCCGCGACCACCCGATGAACACGCCGCGCGCCAAGCCGGGCGCGTCGGCCGCCGAGCGGCCGGCCGCGGCGGCGGTGGGGGCCTGCCGGTCCGCTCGGCGTCCTTCGTCTCGGTGATGTGCGACGCCGCCGTGGTGCGCGAGCGCGGCCTGCCGGTGGCCGACTACTTCTTGTGGAACGACGACTTCGAGTACTCCACCCGGCTGGTGCGCGGCGCGATCGGCCTCGCCGTGCCGGACAGCGTGGTCGTCCACAAGACCCGCACCTTCGGCTCCACCGACGTCGACCCCGGGGAGCGGTTCTTCTTCGAGGTCCGCAACAAGGTCTGGCTGTTCACCCGCAGCCGCGGGCTCGCGCCCGGCGGAGAAGCTGCTGTACGGCGGCTCGACCCTGCGGCGCTGGGCCCGCACCTTCGCGGCGTCCTCGGACCGGCGCACGCTGGCCGCCGGGCTGGCCGCGGGCTGGTCACCGGCCTCACCACCCGGCCCCGCGGCCCAACGGCGTGGTGCTCGCCGAGGCCGGGTGGTCGCCGAGCGCCGCACCCGCCGGGCCGCGGACGGGACGCCGCAGCCGTTCTCGCTGCTGCTGGCGGTCTGGGCCGGCGACGACGCCGGGTTCCTCCGGCGAGGCGTTCACGTCCACCGTGCACGACCAGACCCGGCGACCCGACCAGGTGGTGCTCGTGCAGGACGGCCCGGTCCCCGACGCGCTGGCCGCGGCGATCGCCGACCTGGTGGCCGGCAGCCCGGTGCCGGTCGAGCACCTCGTGCTCGGCCGACAACGTCGGGCTCGGCCCGGCCCTGGACGCGGGCTGGCGGCCTGCGCGCACGAGATCGTCGCCCGGATGGACGCCGACGACGTGAGCCTGCCCACCCGCTTCGAGGCCCAGCTGCCGCTCGTGGAGGCCGGTGCGGACATCGTCGGCACCGGGCTGCTGGAGTTCGGCTCCTCGCCCGAGGACGTGGTGGGCCGCCGTACGCCGCCGACCGACCCGGACGAGATCCGCCGGGTGATCCGGTTCCGGGACCCCTTCAACCACCCCACCGTGGTCTACCGGCGCAGCGCCGTGCTGGCGGCCGGGGGCTACACCGACATGGCGCTGATGGAGGACTACCTGCTGTTCGCCCGGATGGTGGCCGGCGGGCGCCCGGCCGGCCAACCTCGCCGAGCCGCTGGTCTGCTACCGGGTCGGGGCCGGCGCCTACGCCCGGCGGGGTGGGCGGCGGCTGCTGCGCTCGGAGCTGGCCGTGCAGCGGACGCTTCCGCCAGCTCGGGATCACCACCCGCGCGCAGTACGTCCGCAACGTGCGTCGTGCGCGGGGGGTACCGTCTCGTGCCGGAGCGGCTGCGCACGGTCGCCTACCGGTGCCCTGATCGCCAACCGTGGTGCGCGGCGCGGCGGCTCGGCCGCCGGCCGCCCGATAGACTCCCGTGTTGCTGCCCACACCAGGAGATGTGCGTTGAACCCTGACCTTGTCATCGTCGGATCCGGCTTCTTCGGGCTGACGATCGCCGAACGCTGCGCCAACGAGCTGGGCCTGCAAGGTGCTGGTGCTCGAGCGGCGGCGACCACCTCGGCGGCAACGCCTACAGCGAGGCCGAGCCCGAGACCGGCATCGAGATGCACGTGTACGGCGCCCACCTGTTCCACACCTCCAACGAGCGGGTGTGGGAGTACGTCAACCGGTTCACCGCCTTCACCGGCTACCAGCACCGGGTGTTCACCAACCACCGGGGGCAGGTCTACTCCTTCCCGATGAACCTCGGCCTGATCAACCAGTTCTTCGGCCGCTCGCACACCCCCGACGAGGCGCGGGCCCTGGTGGCCGAGCAGGCCAGCGAGATCGACACCGCGGCGGCCACGAACCTGGAGGAGAAGGCGGTCTCGCTGATCGGCCGCCCGCTCTACGAGGCGTTCGTCAAGGGCTACACCGCCAAGCAGTGGCAGACCGACCCCAAGGAGCTGAGCCCGGACATCATCAGCCGGCTGCCGGTCCGCTACGACTTCACCAACCGCTGGTTCAACGACACCTACGAGGGCCTGCCGGTCGACGGCTACACCGCCTGGCTGACCCGGATGGCCGACCACCCGAACATCGAGGTCCGGCTGGACACCGACTTCTTCGACGTCGCCGACGAGTACCGCGGCACGGTCCCGATCGTCTACACCGGCCCGGTCGACGAGTACTTCGGCCACAGCGAGGGCCGGCTGTCGTGGCGCACCGTCGACCTCGAGGCCGAGGTCAAGGACGTCGACGACTTCCAGGGCACGCCGGTGATGAACTACGCCGACGAGGACGTGCCGTGGACGCGCATCCTGGAGTTCAAGCACTTCCACCCCGAGCGCACCTACCTGCCCGGCAAGACGGTCATCGTGCACGAGTACTCCCGCTTCGCGACCGAGGACGACGAGCCCTACTACCCGGTGAACACCGCCGAGGACCGCGCCGAAGCTGCTGCGCTACCGCGACCTGGCGAAGAAGGAGCCCATGGTGCTGTTCGGCGGCCGGCTCGGGACCTACAAGTACCTCGACATGCACATGGCGATCGGCTCCGCGCTGACGATGTTCGACAACATGCTCCGCCCGCACTTCGCGTCCGGCGTGCCCCTGCAAGAGCGGCGGGGTGGACGCGTGAGCACCCTGCCCGCCCCGACCTCGGACCCGAGCACCACCGCGGCCCCGGCCACCGCCCGGCGCGTGCTGCAGCGGGTGGTGCTGCCCGTCGACCACGACACCGACGTGCTGCCGCTCTACGTCGACCCCGACCGGCCCCAGCTCGACGTGGACACCTCCGCGATGACCGCCGCCCAGCGCGTGCGGGTGCCCCCCGCCGAGCCCAACGCGGCGGTGGAGCCCGACCCGCACGCCGTGCTGGGCCGGCACCGCTACCGGGTCGCGCGCGAACAGCCGGATCTCGTTCGGCACCTACTTCAACGGCTTCGCCGCCAGCTACTGGCGGCGCTGGACGGTGGTCGACCGAGGTCACCCTGCACGTGCGGGTCTCCGGCGAGCAGGCCACGGTGATCGTCTACCGCTCGATGCCCGACGGCCGCTCGCAGCGCGTCGACGCCGCCACGGTCACGGGCGGCGGCAGCCGAGGACTTCGCGTTCGACCTGCCGCTCGCGCCGTTCGGCGACGGCGGGTGGTACTGGTTCGACATCGTCGCCGGGCCGGACGGACGCCGTGCTGGAGGAGGCCACCTGGGTGGCCGAGGTGCCGGCCGACCGTGCCGAGCCCGGCACGGTGACGATCGGCATCACCACGATGAACCGGCCGGACTTCTGCGCCAAGCTGCTCGCCCAGATCGGCGGCGACGCCGACGTGCAGGCGGTGCTCGACGAGGTCGTGGTCGCCGAGCAGGGCACCCGCAAGGTCGTCGACGACGAGCACTTCCCCGCGGCCCGGGCCGCCCTGGGGGCAAGCTGCGGGTCATCGAGCAGGGCAACATGGGCGGCTCCGGCGGCTACGCCCGCGCCCAGCTGGAGACGCTCGAGGCCGGCCGGTCGACGTACATGATGTGCATGGACGACGACGTGGTCTGCGAGCCGGAGAGCATCGTGCGCGCGGTCACCTTCGGCGACCTGTGCCGCCGGCCGACGATCGTCGGCGGGCACATGTTCAGCCTGTACTCCAAGGCCCGCCTGCACAGCTTCGGCGAGATCATCAACCAGTACCGCTTCTGGTGGATGTCCCCGCCGACGGTGCGCAACGACTGGGACCTCGCCGGCCGCAACCTGCGCAGCTCGCGCTGGCTGCACCGGCGCATCGACGTGGACTTCAACGGCTGGTTCATGTGCCTGATCCCGACCGAGGTGCTGCGCACGGTCGGCCTGAGCCTGCCGCTGTTCATCAAGTGGGACGACTCGGAGTACGGCGTCCGGGCCGGGCGCGGCCGGCTTCCCGACGGTCACCCTGCCCGGGGACCGCGGTCTGGCACGTGCCGTGGACCGACAAGAACGACGCCCTGGACTGGCAGTCCTACTTCCACCAGCGCAACCGGACCGTCGCGGCGCTGCTGCACTCGCCCTACGAGCACGGCGGCCGGGTGGTGCGGGAGAGCTTCAACCACCAGGTCAAGCACCTGTTCTCGATGCAGTACTCCACCGCCGAGCTGCGGCACCTCGCGCTGGAGGACGTGCTGGCCGGGCCGGAGCGGCTGCACGCCGGACCTGCTCACCAAGCTGCCCGAGCTGCAGGCGCAAGCGACGCAGTACGCCGACGCCCGGACCTCGGCCGACCCGGACGCCTTCCCGCCGGCCCGCCGGGAGAAGCCGCCCAAGAAGGGGCAGGACCCCACCACGCCCAAGGGCAGGGTGGGCCAGCTGCTGGCCGCGGCGACCAGCGCGGTGCGCCAGGTGCGGCCGGTCCGCTCGCTGGCGGAGCGGTTCCCCGAGGCCCGGCTGGCGGCGATGGACGCCAAGTGGTGGATGATCGCGCAGTTCGACTCCGTGGTGGTCTCGATGCCCGACGGCACCAGCGCGGCGTGGTACCAGCGCGACAAGGACGAGTTCGGCGACCTGATGCGGCGCACCGTGGAGATCCACCAGCGGCTGCTACCGGGAGTGGCCGGCGCTGGCCCGCCGTTACCGGCAGGCGCTGCCCGACCTCGCCTCGCCCGAGCAGTGGGCCAAGACGTTCGCGGCCGCGACCCCGGTCACGACCCCGGCCCCCACCCGACCACCCCTGCAGCCCAGGAGGACCCAGCGTGACCGCGCAGCCGACCACCGGCCACGGGACGGCCGGTGCCGACGAGCCGCCCCTGGTCTCGCCGTTCGCGGGCGGCGGCCTGGTGGACGTCTTCCGGCGCCGCTACCTGCTCAGGCTGATCGTGCAGAAGGAGATCCAGGCCCGCTACCAGGGATCCCTGCTGGGGCTGGTCTGGTCCTACGTCCAGCCGCTGGTGCGGTTCTGCATGTACTTCTTCGTCATCGGGCTGGTGCTGGGCCTGCACCGCGCAGGTGCCGAACTTCGCGCTCCACATGTTCGCGGCCATCGTCGGGGTGCCAGTTCTTCACCGAGACGTTCTCCTCCGGCACGCGCTCGATCGTGCGCAACAAGGCCATCGTGCGGAAGATGGCCATGCCCCGGGAGATGTTCCCCGTGGCGTCGGTGATCGTCTCGGCGATCAACGCCTTCCCGCAGCTGCTCATCCTGTTCGTGGCTGCGTCGCGGTCGGCTGGAAGCCGGACACCGGGGCGCTGCTGGCCGCGGTGCTGGGCATCGCGATCATCACCGTCTTCGGCACCGCGCTGGCGCTGCTGTTCGCCGGCATGAACGTGTTCTTCCGCGACTTCCAGAACGTGGTGGCCACCTTCACGCTCTTCACGCACTGGATCGTGCCGATGATCTACCCCTTCGGGAAGCTCGCCACCAGCGGCATGGGCCGCAACCCGCTGTTCTACGACCTCTACCTCTCCAACCCCCTGACCGTGGGGGTGCTGCTGCTGCAGCGGGCCTTCTGGCTGCCCACCACGCTGGGCGAGGGCCGGCGAGCAACCCCTACCCTCCGACATCGACGCGATCGGCTTCCCCACGATGCCGCACCACCTGTTCCTGCTGGGCTGGGGCATGCTCGCCGCGTCCCTGGTCATCCTCGTCGCCTGCCAGCGGGTCTTCCGCCGGCTCGAGGGCAAGTTCGCCGAGCGTCTGTGAGCGGCCGCCGATGACCACCTCCATCGTGTGCGAGGACGCGACCAAGCTCTTCACCATGCGCTACCACCGCACCATCAAGCAGATCACCATCGCGGCCCTGCGCCGGCAGGCCATCAGCGAGAGCTTCCCCGCGGTGCGACGACGTCTCCTTCACCGTCGAGCAGGGGGAGTCGGTCGGCCTGATGGGCCTGAACGGGTCGGGCAAGTCCACCCTGCTCAAGCTCATCAACGGCGTGATGCGCCCCGACGGCGGCCAGCGTGCTCACCCGGGGCCGCATCGCCGGGCTGATCGCCACCGGCGCCGGGCTTCCACCCGCAGCTGACCGGTCGCGACAACGTCTTCCTCAACGCCGCGATCCTGGGCATGTCCGAGGCGGAGACCAAGCGCAAGTTCGACGCAGATCGTGGAGTTCGCCGACATCGGCAAGTTCCTGGAGACGCCGGTCGGGCACTACTCCTCCGGCATGTTCTCGCGGCTCGGGTTCGCGGTCGCGGTGCACACCGACTCCGACATCTTCCTCATCGACGAGGTGCTCGCGGTCGGTGACCGGCCGTTCAAGCGCAAGTGCCTGGCCCGGATGCAGGAGATCCGCCAGGAGGGTCGCACGCATGCTCTACGTCAGCCACGCCACCGCCTCGGTCCGCAAGATGTGCGACCGCGTCCTGGTGCTGGAGAAGGGGGTGCTCGGCTTCGACGGTCCGGTCGACGAGGGCATCCGCTACCTGCACTACGACGACAACGAGGACGACGTGAACTCCGAGGACAGCGAGGACGACGACCGACGAGGAGCTCGGCGCCGACGTCTGACGCCCGCTGGTCCGAGGTGCGCACGAGGTGAGCCTCGAGCCCCCCCCGCAACGAATTACAAGTTTGTACTTAGCGGAAGCCCTTGCGGCCCCCTGTGACTGGTGTGACATTTGGGGTTCATGTGAATCCTCGAGCCACCCAGGAGTACCGCCGTATGGCCGAGAACAGAAGCCGTTTCGTGCTCCTGTGCCAGCAGGGTCTGACGCTCGCCGTGGTGGTCGCCGTGGCCGCCCCGGCCGCCGAACACTGGTCACCCTGGACATCGTGGCCCCGCCCCACCAGGGCCCGGTCGGCACGGCCGTCGGGACAGCCCGCGACCACCGGCACGACCCGCTCGGTGGTGGCCTCCACCCCGGTGAGGCCGACCGTGAGCACGGTCCCGCTGACCGGCGTCGAGCCCGAGGGTGTGGAGGCGCTGCGCGGGGCCACCCCCTCGCCGTCCGCGCTGCGGCGCCGGCCGTGGCGCCGCCCGGCTGACGGCCGCCGACACCGGCTCCACCGTCCGCGGGCTGACCGTGCTGTCGGCCCCGCAGCCCGTCGACGGCCTGGCCACCATCGGCGTGACCTGGTCGGCCCGGGCCCAGGTGGACGACCGCGCCATCAGCGTCGCGGTGCGGACGCTGACCGGGCGTACTGGTCGGCCTGGCAGAAGGTGCCCTACCACCAGGAGGAGGGGCCCGACCCCAGCAGCACCGAGGGACGGGCCGCGCGCCCCGGCACCGACCCCGTCTACGTCGGCCACGTGGACGACGTGCAGATCAAGGCCACCCTGGCCTCCGGCACCGTCCCGGCCGGGATGCAGCTGTCGCTGGTCGACCCCGGGGCCGAGCGGCACCACCGTGCAGGAGCCGGCCATCGACACCGCCCGCCTCGGCGCCGACGCCGACGCCCCGGCCGCCGACGCGACCCCGGCCGACACCACCACCGACCCGGCCGAGGCCACCGACGGCTCCGAGGACCCCGCCGCGACCCTGTCCGCAGGCTCGGTGACCCCCAAGCCGACGGATCTTCTCCCGGGCCCAGTGGGGCGCCGACGAGCGGATGCGGGACCGGTCCTCGCTGCACTACGGCGAGGTGCACGGCGGCTTCGTGCACCACACGGTCAACGCGAACGCCTACACCCGGGCGCAGGTGCCCGCCGATCATCCGCGGCATCTACGCCTACCACACGCAGTCCCGCGGCTGGTCCGACGTGGGCTACAACTTCCTGGTCGACCGCTTCGGGCGGATCTGGGAGGGCCGGTACGGCGGCGTGGCCCGCCCCGTGGTCGGGGCGCACACCCTGGGCTACAACGACGACTCGTTCGCCGGCTCGGGCATCGGCAACTTCGACATCGCCCGCCCGCCCGCGGCCCTGGTGCGGGCCTTCGCCCGGCTGTTCGCCTGGAAGCTCAGCCTGTACGGCGTCCGGGCCGACGCCGCCGCGGCGTACATCACCTCGCGGTGGTTCGAGGCCATCAACGGGCACCGCGACGCCGGGCAGACCGCGTGCCCGGGGCGGTACCTGTACGCCAAGCTGCCGACGATCCGGTCCCTGGCAGCGGGCTACCAGCGCTCGTGGGCCGGACGCCAGCGCACGCTGGGCGTGGCGGGCAGCCGCACCCCCGCCATCGTGGCGCGCAGCGCACGCAGCGGGCAGGCGTGGCTGATCCGCACGACCCGCAGCGGCGGGTTCTCCCGCTGGACGCCCACCGGCGCCTACCCCGCCGCGGCCGACCTCCTGGTCAACGCCGGCGACTGGGACCGCGACGGCCGCGGCGACGTCATCACCCGCTCCGGCCGGACCGGTGAGCTCTACCTGTACCCGGGTCGGGCCCACGGCCGGCTGGGCGCGCCCATCCCCATGGCCCGCTTCAGCTTCGGGCGCGTGCGGCTGCTGACCGCGGTGGGGGACATGACCGGTGACGGCCGTCCCGACCTGATCGGCCAGCCGTCCGGCGGGTCGATGCGGATCTACCCCGGCAACGGCAAGCACGGGTTCACCAAGAGCTACGTGGCGCACTCCGCCGTGAGCGGCACCCAGCAGCTCGGCGTGGGCCTGTGGAACTCCGACGGCGCGCCCGACACCGTGGTGCGACGCAGCAACGGGGACCTGGTGCTCTACCCCGGCAACGGCCCGGGCGGCCTGACCGGCGGCACGGTCATCGGCCGGGTCAGCGGCACCTACGACTGGGTGGTGGTCGCCGGGGACCTGACCGGCGACGGTCGGCTCGACCTGGTGGGCGGCTCCGCGCGCACCGGGCGCCTGTGGACCATCCCCGGCGCGGCGGGCAGCCTGCGGGCCCGCAGCGGCTTCGCCTCCGACACCGGCCGCTTCGACCTGGCGGGGCTAGGTACGGCCAGCAGCCGGCTCGGCGTGGCTCAGCCCGCGCGCAGCCGGTCGGTGGCCCGCTCCTGCTCGGGCCCCGGGAGTCCCACGAGTCCGCGGAGCGGGGTGGCGCACCCACACGGTGGAGGCGTCCCGCACCAGGGGCGCCAGCACGGTGACCAGGCCCGCCGCGGCCGCACGGGTCACGTCGGTGAGCAGCCGGCCGCCGCGGGCCACCACGTCCGGGCGGCGGCGGCCTGCGCCAGCAGGGCGCCCTGGCTCACCGTGCCGTCGCGCGTCCCGCCAGGCCGGGTCCTCGGCGTGCGGCGGGTCGAGGCCACGAACACGTCGGGCTGGCCCAGCACCACCGCGCCGTAGTCCACGACCCCCGCGGGCAGCGGCCTCGGCGAACCTCGCCCCGAGCGGTCGCAGGGAGAGCGCGACGACCGCCGAGCGCGCGACCCGGGGTGCGTGGGCGGCCAGGCCGTCCGGGCCCGCAGACCACCAGGTCGACCTCGTCGGCTCGGGCCGGGTCGTCGGTGACCACCAGCCCCAGGCTCCAGGCCGCGCCCAGCCACACCGCCCCCAGCCAGTGCGTGGGCAGGTCGAGCAGCACCTCGGCTCCGCGCTCCAGGTCCAGCTCGTCCTGGACCAGCGCCGCCGTCTTGGCCACCCAGTTGGCGTACGTCGTGACCGACAGCTCGACCCGCTCGCCGGTCGCGTCGTCGTAGAAGGTGACCAGCGGACGGCGCCGGGTCGTGCCGCAGCAGCGCGCGCCAGCACGGCCGGGACGGTGGAGGCGGGCGCGAGCGAAAGGTCGGTCATGCCCCGACCCTACGGAGTGGAAGGATGTCGCGGTGCCCCCGAGAACCCCGGTCCCGTCGGCCGCAGCCCCGGAGGCGGTCATCGTCGCCGGCGGCTTCGGCAGCCGCCTCCTCCCGCTGACCACGCACCGCCCGAAGCACCTGCTGGAGGTCGGGGGCGTGCCCTTCCTGGAGCACCAGGTGAGCCGGTTGGCGGCGGCCGGCGTGCGAGCACGTCGTGCTGGCCACCTCCTACCGGGCCGAGCTCTTCGCGCCCGTGCTGGGCGACGGACGTCGCTGGGGCGTGCGGCTGGACTACGTGACCGAGGACGAGCCGCTCGGCACCGGTCGGGGCGCTGCGCAACGTGACCGGGGCCCTGACCGGGGACGCGGACGGCGCGGTGGTGGTGCTCAACGGCGACGTGCTCTCCGGGCACGACCTCGCCGCCCAGCTCGACGACTTCGCGACGCCGCGCGACGGCCGGGCCGTCGACGTGTCGCTGCACCTGGTCCGAGGTGGGCGACGCCCGGGCCTTCGGGTGCGTGCCGACCGACGCCGACGGTCGGGTCACCGCGTTCACCGAGAAGTCCGAGCACCCGGTCACCGACCAGGTCAACGCCGGCTGCTACGTGTTCCGCCGCCGGGTGCTCGACGACATCCCGGCCGGCCGGGTGGTCTCGGTGGAGCGCGAGACGTTCCCCGGTCTGGTGCGGGACGGCGCGCTGGTGGTGGGGTTCCTGGAGACGGCCTACTGGCGCGACGTCGGTACGCCGGCGGCGCTGGTGGCCGCCTCGGCCGACCTGGTGCTGGGCGCCTTCTCCAGCCCGGCCGTGCCGGCCGGGGAGGGGGGCCGGACGGCGCTGGTCGACCCGTCCGCCCGGGTGGACCCCGGAGCCCGGGTGGACGGTGGGTCGGTGGTGCTCGCGGACGCCGTGGTCGACGCCGGCGCGCAGGTGACGGGCAGCGTGGTGATGACCGGTGCCCACGTCGGGCCCGACGCGGTCCTGCGCGCCAGCGTGCTCGGGCCGAGGGCGCAGGTGGGTGACGGCGTGACCCTCGACGACGTCACGGTGGGCGACGGCGCCCGCGTGGAGTCGGGCGCTCGGGTGCCGGCCGGGAGCCGGCTGGAGTGCGACGCCGTGGTGGCCGCCGGGCTCTGAGGGACGCGGTCAGCCCGGTCAGCCGATGAGGCCGCTCAGCCAGGCCGCCCCGCCCAGCACGCCCGCGAAGCGCAGCCACCGCCCGGCCAGGCCGAGGGCGAAGAACAGCACGACGTTCATTCGCAGCTGGCCGGCGAGCACCGACAGGATCGCGAACGGCGGGAAGCCGCTGGCCGCCGAGCCGAAGATCAGCGCCCCGGCCAGCACGGGCCGCTCGGCGGTGCGCGTGCGCCACCGCTCCAGCCGCTCCAGCGCCTTGGGGGTGTCCATCTTGCGGCGGACCCAGCCCCAGCTCAGGGCGTTGGCGCCCAGGTAGTACCAGACGAGCTTGCCGATCATCTGGCCGAGCGCGGCGGCGAAGCCCAGCATCCAGATGCTCTGCATCGAGCCCACCGAGCCCCGCACGCCGAGGTAGGCCTCGATGTTGACCAGGGGCACGAGGGCGGAGACGAACGCGACGCCCAGGACGCCGAGGAGGTCCTCGACCAAGCCACTGCCCAGATCCGGCACCCGCTGGCTACATCGCCTGGGGCTCGGGGGAGTCCGAGTAGGGGTAGTCCGCCACGAAGCTCTTCACCGCCGCGCCACTGGGTGCGTCGCAGTACTGCCAGATCCCCTGCTGCTTGCCGACCTTGGCCGGGTCCCCGCCGGTGGACCAGTGCGTCAGCGCGACGTGCGCGCCGTCGGGGAAGGGGTCGCCGTCCTTGCTGGTCCAGGGCAGGGCGATGAACTTGTCGGTCAGCTTGGTGCCCTCGAACTTCGAGGCGATGGCCTTGACCTGCGCGAGCTGGTCGTCGTCCTTGGCGACCGTGTCGTCGTACCAGAGCAGGCTGTAGCCGTGCTCGAGGTTGTGCACGACGTACTCGATCTTCGGCCGGTCGTCCTCGGTGTAGAACTTCCGGCTGAACGGCGCGGTGACCGGGTAGTGCGGGCCGAAGGCGGGCGGGGAGTCGGCGTAGGCGATCGTCGTGCCCTCCGGCTTGTGCTCCTGGTTGCCGGTGGCCTTCTTCTTCACGATCGGCTGGCAGCCCGCCGCCTTCACGGACGCGCCGATGCTGCCCAGGGCCCCGGAGGAGGCCTGACGCTGGCGCAGCAGCGGTACGGCGGCCGCGGCGACGATGACCAGGCCGACCACGACGCAGGCCCCGACCACGAGCATGGTGCGGCGTCGCTCCGAGCGCTGCTGGTCACGGCGCAGCTGCTCGACGACCGCGCGACGGTCCCGGTCCTTGTTCGCTCTCGCCATGCGTGCGGGCTCCGCCTCGTGGGTCTGTGGTGCGGGTGGCCGGCTGGGCCCGTGGGCCTCGGGGCACGTCCAGACCGGAGTCTACGGAGTGCGGCGACGCAACCGGACCATCGGCATCTTCGGCCCGTCGTCCGACGCCCGCCAGCCCAGCGCGAAGGCGGCCGCCCGCAGGCGGGCGACCTGGGCCCCCCGGGCCTGCGGCGGTCCGGTCAGGGCCACGGTGACCGACCCGTCGGCGCCGTCCACGGCGGGATCGACGGCCGCGGCCGGACCAGCCCGCCGAGGTGGTCCAGCAGCTCGTCGCTGGAGCAGGGCCGCGCCGAAGCCGCGCGCCTGGTCCTCGCGCAGTGCGGCCAGGACCGCCTCCCGGGCGCCGAGCCCGAACATGTCCTGCGGCCTCGGGCCGCACCATGGCGACGGCCCCCGGGCCGTGCTCACCGGGCGGCAGCACCAGGTCGGCCAGGCCCCGCACCACGGCGGCCGGCCGCTGGTCGAGCTTGCGCTTGACCAGGTCGGCGGCCGCCGCCAGCTCGTCGGCCACGGCGGGCTCGGTGACCGCCAGCTCGTTGCCGCAGGGGTCGGTGCGCCGGCGTAGTCGTGCAGCACCTCGAGCCCGGCGGCGCCCACGGCGATGTCGGTCTGGCCCTGCCGCCAGGCCCGGCCGGCGGTGTCGGTGACCAGGACGGCCACGTTGCGTCCGGTCGTGGTGCAGGTCCGCTCGCGCAGCCCGCGGGCGGAGGCGTCGGGGTCGGCGGGCAGCAGCACCACCGTCCCGGGCTCGGTGTTGGAGGCGTCGACGCCCGCTGCGGCCATCACCAGGCCGTGGTGGGTGCGCACGATGGCGGTGCTGCCCCGGCGGGCGACCATCCGGTCGGTCTCGGCGAGGACGGCGTCGTCCCGGTCGCCGGGACGGGTGCGACCCTCGGCCTTGCTGACCACCTTGCTGCGTCACCACCAGGAGGTCGCCGTCGTGCAGCTCGACCGCGGCGCCCAGCAGGCGCGGCCAGGTCGTCGCCGCGGGCCGATCTCGCCGACGCCGTCCACGGGCAGGCAGGACAGGGCCGCCGGGGAGGGGCGCCGGGGTCCGGTCACCCGGGTCACCCGGCCCGTCGGGCACGTCGGCGGCCAGGCGAGCACCTCGTCGGCCATCGCGGCGGTCGCCTCGAGGTCGGTCATCATCAGCGGCACCGCGCGGCACTCGATGCCCGCCGCCCGCACCCGCTCGACCTCGCCCGCGTCGGCGGTGTCGACCAGCCAGCCGTCCAGCACGCCGCGCGGTCGCTGCGGGCGCCGTAGTGGGTGGCCACCCCGGCCGCGCTGACCTCCACGCCGATGGCGGTCAGCAGCTGGGCGGCCATCCCGTGCACGTGGCTGCCGGCGACGACCGGCGAGAGGCCGACGACCGGCGCGGAGGTGGCCCGCACGGCCTCCCGCATCCCGGGCACGCCCAGGATCGTGCCCACCGAGACGACCGGGTTGGACGGCGGCACCACCACCAGGTCGGCCCCGGTGATGGCCTCGACCACGCCCGGGGCCGGGGCTGGAGGCCTCGATGCCCACCGGGACCACGGCGCGCGCCGGCACCTCGGCGTGCAGCCGGACCCAGTACTCCTGGAAGTGCACGGCCCGCCGCCCGGACGGCTCGGCCGGGTCGTCGATGACGATGTGCGACTCCACCCGGTCGTCGCTCATCGGCAGCAGGGTCACCCCGGGCTGCCACCGCTCGCACAGCGCCCGGGTCACCGCGGAGAGCGGGTAGCCGGCCTCCAGCATCTGGGTGCGGACCAGGTGGGTGGCCAGGTCCCGGTCGCCGAGGCCGAACCAGGTCGGCTCGACGCCGTACGCCGCCAGCTCCTCCTTGGCCTGCCAGGTCTCGTCGGTGCGGCCCCAGCCCCGCTCGGCGTCGATGCCGCCGCCCAGGGTGTACATCACGGTGTCCAGGTCGGGGCAGACCTTGAGGCCGTGCAGCCAGATGTCGTCGGCGGTGTTGGCCACCACGGTGACGTGCGAGGCGCCGCCCCGCCGCTCCAGGGCGTGCAGCAGGCCCTGCAGGAACCGGGCGCCGCCGACGCCCCCGGAGAGCACCGTGATGGCGGCGGGCGGGTCGGGGAGGGTCATGGGTGGGTCCTTAGTCGCTGCGGGGGTCCTGGTCAAGTGCTCGGGCGTGTCGCTGCGTATAGCAGATCAGGGCTTGACTCCGACGCGTACGACAGGCGTGTAATTCCCTCAGTGTCGTTCACCTCGGACGTTTTACCAACGGGCGGGGCCGTTCACCACTAGCGTGCCGGTCAGGCCCTGGGAGAGGGGCACCAGCAGTCGGGATCCGTCAGGGTCTCACGGGTCGAAAGGGCGAAAGCCGTGCGAGAGCTGTACGTACTCGACGGAGAAGCCGAGGAGCTCGGTTGGCAGGAGCGCGCACTGTGCGCTCAGACCGACCCCGAGGCGTTCTTCCCGGAGAAGGGCGGCTCCACCCGGGAGGCCAAGCGGGTGTGCCTGACCTGCGACGTCCGTGACGAGTGCCTGGAGTACGCACTCGGCCACGACGAGCGGTTCGGCATCTGGGGCGGCCTGTCCGAGCGGGAGCGGCGCAAGCTGAAGAAGCGGGCCGTCTGAGGCTCGCGGCTCGGTCACCGGCGTCCGCGCCGGTCCCCGACCCCTAGGGTGGGGCGCCGTGGGCACCCCTCGACCCGGCGCGGTCCTCGTCACCGCGCTGCTGGTCAGCCACGAGGGCGAGCGATGGCTCCCCGTGGTGCTCGACGGGCTGGCCGCCCAGACCCGCCCCCCGGACCGCGTCGTCGCGGTCGACACCGGCAGCCAGGACGGCTCCGCGGCCCTGCTGGCCCGACGCCTGGGTGCCCCGGCGGTCCAGACCGCTGCGGCGACGAGCGGGTACGGCGACGCCGTCCGGACCGGCCTGGCCGCGCTCCCGTCCGGGTCCGGCGAGGAGTGGGTGTGGCTGCTGCACGACGACAGCACCCCGGCCCCCGACGCCCTGGAGCGGCTCCTCGAGCACGTCGCCGCGGACCCGTCCGCCGTCGTGCTCGGACCCAAGCTGCGGGAGTGGCCCTCGCTGCGCCGGCTGCTGGAGGTGGGCGTCACCGTCAGCGGCTCCGGCCGCCGCGAGACCGGCCTGGAGTCCGGGGAGTACGACCAGGGCCAGCACGACGAGGTCCGCGACGTCCTGGCCGTGAACACGGCCGGGATGCTGGTGCGCCGCGACGTCCTGGAGGACCTCGGCCTCGACCCGGCGCTGCCCGTCCTGGGGGCCGATCTGGACCTGGGGTGGCGGGCCTGGCGCGCCGGCCACCGCGTCGTGGTGGTGCCGCGGGCGGTGGTCTTCCACGCCGAGGCCTCCCGGCGTGGGGTCCGGCTGGCCGGCGTGGTCGGCGACCGCCGGCGCGAGGACCGGGCCGCCGCCCTCTACGTGCTGCTGGCCAACGGGTCGGCCGCGACGCTGCCCCTGCGGGTGGTGCGGCTGCTGGTCGGCAGCCTGCTGCGGGCGCTCGGCCTGCTGCTGGTGCGCGCGCCCGGTGAGGCGGCGGCCGAGGTGCTGGCGCTGGCCACGACGTACGGGCGTCCGCAGCGCATCCTGGCGGCCCGACGCGTCCGGCGCGCCCGCAGCGTGGCCGGCGGCGGGTCGGTGCGTCACCTGCTCGCCCCGTGGTGGACGCCGCTGCGGCACGCCCTGGACGCGACCTCCGCCCTGGCCGCGGCCGTCGGCGGCGAGGTCACGGAGCGCGTCGCGGTCCCGTCGCGGTGAGGACGCCCGTCGCGGTCCCGCCCCCTCCACGTGGCTCCTCCTGCTCCTGGTGCTGGCGGCCGTCGTCGCGGCCCGCGGCCTCGTCGGGGCCGGTGCGCTGTCCGGAGGGGCCCTGCTGCCGGCGCCCCCCAGCGCCCTGGACTGGTGGCGCGAGCACCTGGCCGCTGGGCACGACCTCGGCGCTCCTTCCACCGCTCCGGCCGCGCCGTACCTGCTCCCGCTGGCCCTGCTCGGGACGGTCCTCGGCCTTCAGGCGGGCCTGGCCGTGGACCTGCTGATGCTGGCCGCCGTGCCGCTGGCCGCCTGGGGTGCGCTGCGCTTCCTGCGCCGGCTGGGCGGTCCGGGCGTGGTCAGCCTCGCGGGAGCAGCGGCGTACGGCGTCCTGCCGGTGGTCACCGGGTCCGTGCAGGGGGGTCGTCTCGGCACGGTGGCCGGCGCCGTGGTGCTGCCGTGGCTGGCCCACGCCGCCCTGTTCCTGGCCCGGGAGCGGACCCCGGACCGGAGGGCACGGGCGGCCTGGCGGGCGACGCTCTGGCTGGCCGTCCTGGTGGCGTTCGTGCCGCTGGCCTGGCCCGTCGCGGCCCTCCTGGCCGTCCTGGCGGCGGCCACCCGGACCACCTCGCGCGCGGTGCTCGTGCCGGTCGGGGTCACGCTGGCGCTGCTCGCGCCCTGGTCGGTGGCCACGTGGTCCCACCAGGGACCGGCGTCGTGGCTGTTCGAGGCGGGGCTGCCCGTGCCGGGCGGTGGCCTGACGCCCTGGGACGTGCTGACCGGGCGACCGGGTGGGGGAGCCCCGGGCTGGCTCTCCGTTCTCGTTCCGCTCGCGGCGGTGGCCGCGCTGGTGCCGCGGGCCACCCGACCCGCGGTGCAGCGGTGCTGGGTGGTGCTGGTGGTCGCGCTCGGCACGGTGGCCCTGCTGTCCGGCGTGTCCGCCTCCACCGCCAACGCCCCCCAGGACCGTCCGCTGTGGCTGGGCTTCCCGTTGGTGCTCGCCCAGGGCGCGGCGATCAGCGCGGTCGTGCTGGCCGCGGGCGCGCGCGGCCTGGAACCCCGTCGCGCCGTGGCCCGACCGGGAGTGGCCGCCCTGCTGCTGCTGGCCCTGGCCGCGACCCCGCTGCTGTCGGTGGGCTGGTGGGTGGCCACCGGGAGCGGCGGGCCGCTGGACCGGGGACGACCCGCCGACCTGCCCACCTACCTCGCCGAGGCCGTGGCCACCGATGCCGCCGACGGGGTGCTGGTGGTCCGGGGGACCGCGGCCGACGGGTTCACCTACCTGCTCCTGCGCCGCGACGGGCTGCGCACCGGCGACGAGGCGGTGCTGCCGACGCCCGCCGAGCAGGCGCCCCTGACGGCGCGGGTGACCGACCTGGTGACCGCGCCGGGCCCCGAGGACGTGCGGGCGCTGGCCCGGGCCGGGGTGGCCTACCTCTACGCACCGGCCCCGGCCGACCCCGAGCTCGTGGCCGACCTGGACAGCCTGCGTGGCGTCTCACCCGGCAGCGCCCCACCGGGGGCCCGGGCCTGGCTGCTCGAGGCGGGCAAGCGCCGGACCGTGCCCGCCGTGCCCGGGGATGCGCGACGGCCGTGGCTGCTGGCCCTGCAGGGATTGGCCGTCGTCGCGGTGCCGGTGCTGGCCGCGCCGTCGCGCGGGGGCCGGCGATGAGCCGCCTGCGCGCGGTCGTACCGGCGGTCCTGCTGGTGGCCCTGGGTGCCGGGGCGGTGCTGGGCACCCGACCCGGTGCGGCCGTGGACGTCGAGCGCGCCCCGCGCAGCGGAGCCCTGGTCAGCGACACGGTCCTGTCCTGCGCCCCTCCCACCGCCGGTCGCCGGGCCACCACGGCCCTGCGGGTCGGCCTGGCCCCGGTCCCCGGTGCCGTCGGGGGCGGGCCGGTCCGCGGCGTCGCCTCGCCGCCGCCGCGCGGACGCCTGGTCGAGGCCACGGACCCGGGCGGTGCCGACCGGCGCGACGCCGCCGTGGTGGCCGGGCGCGGTCGTGCGGCCGTGGGCCTGCACGGGTTCCGCAGCGAGCGCCGCACCCCCGGCACGCTCGCGCTGTCCCCGTGCACCGCGCCCCGGGCCCGGTGGTGGTTCACCGGGGCGGGGGCCAGCCCGGACCACTCCTCCACGGTGGTGCTCAGCAACGTCGACTCCGGCCCGGCCGTCGTACGGCTGCAGGTGCTGGGGCCCCGGGGGGAGGTGGCCACGGCCGGCACGTCGGGCCTCGTGGTGGCCCCCGGCCGGACCGTGCGTGTGGTGCTCGCCGACGTGGCGCCCGCAGCGGGGGGATCTCGCGGTCGGCGTCCTGGCCCAGCGCGGCCGGGTGGTCGCCGTCGTCTCCGACCTGCGTCGCGACACCGGCCGGCGCCGCTCCGGGCACGAGTGGCTGCCGGCCACGGACGAGCCGACCCGCACGCCGCTGCTCGCCGGGCTGTCGGTCGGCACGGGCGTCCGGCGCACCCTGCTGGTGGCGAACCCCTCCGAGCTGGACGCGGTGGTGGCCGTCCGGCTCTCCGGCACCACGGGCACCTTCACCCCGACCGGTACGCCGTCGCTGACCGTCGCGCCCGGGGCGGTCGGGGTGCTGGCGCTGCCCACCTCCTCGGCGGGTCGGCCGGGCGCCGTACGGCTGTCCTCCGACGTACCCGTGCTGGCGGCCGTCCGGTCGACGCGGGCCGGCGACGACGCCTACGCCGGGCCGGCGGATCGCCTGCGAGGACCGGCGCTCGCACCGGTGCTGGGCGGGACCACCACCACCGTGCGGGTCACCGCGGCCAGCGCCACGGCCAACACCAGGGCCGGCACCGGTGCCACGGTCCGGCTCGTGGCCCACGACGCCGGCGGGTCGACGGTGGCCACCACCACGCTGCGGCCCGGTCCGGGCGCCACCCTGGGCTGGTCTCCGCCCGCGAGCGCGGCCTACGTCGTGCTGGACCCGGTCGGGCCCGTGGCGGCGGCGGTCGCCTACGCGGGGGCGGCCTGGCCGCGGTGCCCCTGACCCCGTTGCCGGTACGCGAGCTGCGGCCCGCGGTCCGGCCCTGGTCCGGTTGACCGTCGGGCCGACCTCGACCCTCAGTCGTCGGGGTCGCCCTGGTCGGGGTCGTAGCGCGGGTCGATCTCCTCGGGAGGGCGACCGAGCAGCTCGGAGACCTGCTCGACGAGCACGGTGAGCACCATCGCGGCCAGGTCGCCGCGGGTGGCCGAGCGCAGCTCGATGGGCCGCCGGAACAGCACCAGCCGGGTCGGCGCGCCGCCGGTGCCCCGCACCAGCGACGCCAGCGGGACGGTGTCGGCGTCCCAGTCGTCGGGCACCATCGGGGTCTCCTCGACGGCGAACTCCACCAGCCCCAGCTCGGCGTGCCAGCGGGCCTCCAGGTCCTCGGACCACGCTCAGCACGATCGCGTCGAAGGCGGCCTGCGGCTGCGGACCGCGGGCACGCCCGCCGGCGAGTGCGGGCCCGGCAGCAGGCCCGGTCCGCGCATGCCCCGACCGCGGCGGTCGCGCCGCCGTCCCCCGCGCCGCCCGTCGGCAGATGCTGCTGGTCCACGTCCGCGAGCCTAGCCGTGAGCGGTGGCCGGCCAGGCGGTACGGTCTGGTCCGTGAGCCCTGTCCGTCGTTGCTCGAGAACCGCCTGCACGCGGGCCGCGGTGGCCACCTTGACCTACGTCTACTCCGACCAGACGGCCGTGCTCGGCCCGCTGGCGACGTACGCCGAGCCGCACGCCTACGACCTCTGCGAGGCGCACAGCGAGCGGCTCAGCGCCCCCCGCGGCTGGGAGGTGCTGCGGCTGGCGCCGGACGCCGACGCCTACGGTCCCTCCGGCGACGACCTGCTGGCGCTGGCCGACGCCGTCCGCGAGGCGGCCCGGCCCGCCCCGGCCGTCGTCCGTCCGGAGCCAGCGTGAGCGGCGGCCGCGAGGGTGCGGCGTGACTCGGCCGCCGGGGCCACCTGCGGGCGCTGCCCACGCCCGAGCCGTGAGGGGCAGCGTCCGGCCCGGATAGTCTGCGGTCATGTCCTCGACCACCGCCGCCGCGCTGGCCGCGGTGTTCAAGGCCTACGACGTGCGCGGGCACGGTCCCCGACCAGGTCGACGAGGAGCTGGCCCGGGCGGTCGGCGGCGCGTTCGTCGTCGTGACCGGCGCGGCGGCGACCGGGGTGGTCGTGGGCCACGACATGCGGCCCTCCTCGCCGGGCCTGGCGCGGGCGTTCGCCGAGGGCGCGGCCGCGGCCGGTGCCGACGTCACGCATGGTCGGGCTGGCCTCGACCGACCAGCTCTACTTCGCCTCCGGGCACCTCGGCCTGCCCGGTGCGATGTTCACCGCCAGCCACAACCCGGCGCAGTACAACGGGATCAAGATGTGCCGGGCGCAGGCCGTGCCCCTCGGCACGCGACACCGGGCTCTCCGCCGTCCGCGACCTCGTGGCGCCGGCGAGCCGCCCGCGGCCGACCGGCCCGGGACGCGTCACCGAGCGCGACGTGCTGGAGGAGTACGCCGGCCACCTGCTCGTCGCTGGCCCCCGTCTCCGGGCGCCGGCTGCGGGTGGTCGTCGACGCCGGCAACGGCATGGCCGGCCACACCGCCCCCGCGGTGCTCGGCCAGGTCGACCTCGACGTCGTGCCGCTCTACTTCGAGCTCGACGGCACCTTCCCGCACCACGAGGCGAACCCGATCGACCCGGCCAACCTGGCCGACCTGCAGGCCGAGGTGCGCGCGCACCGGGGCCGACGTCGGCCTGGCCTTCGACGGCGACGCCGACCGCTGCTTCCTCGTCGACGAGCGCGGCGAGATGGTCGGCCCCTCGGTGCTGACCGCGCTGATCGCCTCCCGCGAGCTGGCCCGGCACCCGGGCTCGACCGTGATCCACAACCTGATCACCTCGCGGGCGGTGCCCGAGCTGGTCACCGAGCTCGGCGGCACGCCGGTGCGCACCCGGGTCGGGCACTCCTACATCAAGGCCACCATGGCCGAGACCGACGCGGTGTTCGGCGGCGAGCACTCGGGCCACTTCTACTTCCGCGACTTCTGGCGCGCCGACTCCGGGCATGCTCGCCGCGCTGCACGTGCTGGCGGCGCTCGCCGAGACCGACCGGCCGCTCTCGGACCTGCTGGCCGAGTTCGCCCGCTACGTCGACACCGGCGAGATCAACTCCACCGTCGCCGACCCAGGCCGCGGTGGTCGCGAGATCGAGGCGGAGTACGCCGGCCGCGACGGCGTCACCCTCGACCACCTCGACGGGCTGACGGTGCCCACGAGGACTGGTGGTTCAATGTCCGCGCGTCCAACACCGAGCCGCTGCTGCGGCTCAACGCCGAGGCCGGCGACCTGGCGACGCTCGACCGGCTGCGCGACGACGTGCTCACCCTGATCAGGAGAGACCGATGAACCTCGACCCCGCCCTGCTCGACATCATCGTGTGCCCGGACTGCCGGGGTGCGCTGGCCGTCGACGACGAGGCCTCCGAGCTGGTGTGCACGGCGTGCGGCTGGCCTACCCGGTCCGCGACGACATCCCGGTGCTGCTCGTCGACGAGGCCCGCCGCCCCGAGAAGGCCTAGGGCCGTGGCCGAGCGTGTTCGACGACTCCCGGCTCGACGACGAGGCCGCGCTGGCGGTGGCCGACGCCACGCTGCGTCCGCTGGCCGAGGCCGGGGCCCGGGTACGACGCGAGGCCGGCGAGGCCGCCGAGGCCATCGAGGCGGCCGTCGCCAGGCGCGCCGGCGACTCGCGCCCGCGCGCCGTGGTGGCCGCCGGGCCGGACTCCCGGCTGCTGCGGGCCGTCCTGGAGCCGTGGTGCCCGGTGCCGTTCGTGGCCTGGCCCGGGCCGTCGCTGCCCGGCTGGGCCGGCGGCCTCGACCTGGTCGTCGTGCTCGCCCCCGAGGGCAGCGACACCGGTGCCGCGTCGGCGGTCGCCGAGGCGGTGCGCCGCGGCTGCCGGGTCGTGGTGGCCTGCCCGCCCCGGTCGCTGGTCGCCGAGCACGCCGCCGGCCGGGACAGCACGGTGCTGCCCTGCGCGTCGGGCGACCAGCTCGCGACCGCCGTGGTGATGCTGCAGCTGCTGTGCCGCCTCGACCTCGGGCCGGACACGCGAGCCGAGTCGGTGGCCCAGGCCCTCGACGACGTGGCGATCGCCTGCTCGCCGTACCGCGACCTGGCCGTGAACCCCGCCAAGATCCTCGCGATCGCGCTCGCCGACGCGACCCCCCTGGTCTGGGGCGGGTCGGTGCTGGCGGCCCGGGCCGCGCGCCGCGTCGCGGAGTCGGTGCGCCGCGCGAGCGGCCGGACCGCGCTGGCGGGCGACGCCGAGCACCTGCTCCCGGTGATCGCGGCCGCCCCCGCGCCCGACGTGTTCGCCGACCCGTTCGCGGACCCGTCCGACGACGGCGAGGGAGCCGACGGCGGCCGCCCGCCCTGGTGGTGCTCGACGACGGCGCCGACGGCGGCGACCATCCGCGAGCAGCGCGGCCGGCTGCTCGCCGCCGCCGAGGAGCACCGGGTGCGCGTGGAGACGGTCTCCAGCGAGGCCACCACCGACCTCGCCCGGTACGCCGCGCTGCTGGCCACCGGCACCTACGCCGCCGGGTACCTCGGCGTCGCCCTCTCTCCGCTGAGCCGGTCGTACCTGTCACCTGGCTGTCGACGGGGGCATGACTGCCGGAGCCGCGGCCCTCGCAACCGCCACCCGGTGGCCGAACCGCGACCAGGTCGGACAGCGGCGTGCCGGGTTGTGCGGCACCCAGTGTGGGCGGCGCGGCGGGCGGGGGCGGGGCGCGTGCCGCGACGTGTTCGAGGGCATGCCGATAGCCCCGGCGCGCCTGTCCGCCCCGGTGGCGGTCGGGGTGGGGTCAGGGTCGGGGTGTCGTGGTCGGGGTCAGCGCCGGGGCCGCGTCAGGCGGCTCCGGGGCTCGGTCAGGTGGGTGGTGCGGCGAGGGGGACGGTGCGGGTCTCGTAGGTCCGGCCGTGCGGGCTGGTCCAGTGGTAGGTCCGGCCTGCGGTCTTGGGAGGGTTGCTCGGTGGGTCGCCGGTGTCGGGGGATGGTGCCGGTTCGTAGTGCCAGGCGGTGAAGGTCTTGGCCCGGTGGTGGCGTCGACAGAGAGCGGCGAGATTCTCCAGCGACGTTTGACCCGGTGGTCCGCCGTCCTTCCCGCGGGGGTCCGTGGGTTCGTAGGGGGTGATGTGGTCGAGGTCGCAGTGTCGGGCGGGGACGTGGCAGCCGGGGAACACGCAGGCCCCGTCGCGCAGGATGACCGCTTCGCGCATCGCGGGGGGTGGGTCGTGCCGGTCCACCGGAGCCAGCCCGGCACTGGTGTGAGCGGTCGCTCGGCCGGTGCCGTCGCTGATGCCGGCGGCGGTGCGAGTGGCGGTGCCGGTGCGAGCTGGCGGTGCTGGGGTCGAGGACGGGGCGGACGGAGACGCGTTCGACGCGGCCGAGCCAGCTCGCGGAGCAGGGTCAGGGACCGGACACCGAGGCCTTCGACGTGCCCGAGCCCGCAGCCGGTGGTCGGATCAGCGCCGGTGCTGTGGCTGGGGAGGTCGGTGGCGTTGAGGTGGAGGTAGAGCACGGCGTGGGAGCGGTTCCACCCGCCGACCACACCGGTCATCCCAGCGCGCCGACTGCATCCACCGCTGGTGGTCGGCTCCGAGTAGACGGTGCCGCTGGACCCTCGCCAGTGGCGCTGAGAGCGGTGAGGGTGGGGCGCCCGGAGTGGGGGTCGCCGAAGAGGTCGAGGACCCGTTGGGGGTGGGCGAGCAGTCCGAGGGCGTGGGCGCGGCGGTCGCCGAGGGGTGAGGTGTCGCCCAGACGGTGCATCTGCGCCGCGAGGTCGGTCAGGGTGGTGTCGAGGTCCAGGGCGTCCAGGGTGTCGAGGGTGGCGGTGAGCCGGGTGGAGTCGGTGGACCAGGTGGGGTCGAACCCGACGTCACGGTGGGAGAGCCGGACCTGTTCACGGGCCGCCGCGGTCTGTGGTTGGTGCTGGCAGAGGGCTTCGTGGACCAGGGCGTTGAGCGCACCCCGGCCTGGGACCCGGCCGCGGGCTGCGACCAGGGCCACCTGCCGGTCGACGAACCCGACCGCGGCGGGGGCGAGGTCGCCGGTCAGGGCGGCCACGGCCCGGGCCTGCCACACCGGGACCCGGCCGGTGCGGACCAGGTGCCACAGCCGGGGGAGCCGGATGAGCAGCTCGACGGCGTCGCGCGACCAGCCGGTACCCGGTGGCGTAGGAGAGGTTCAACGCCGCGGCCAACGTCTCCAGGGCGGCCGAGTCCTGGGCGCCCCAGTGCACGAACCCATCGGGCCCCACCACGCTCACCCCGTCGCAGTCCGGGGCGCCGGGGAAGATCTCGGGGTGCAGCAGGGCGTAGTCCACCACCAGCTCCAGCACGTCGGCCTCCGCCGCCCACGCCATTGCCCGCCGCTCGGCCACCGTGTCCAACAGAGCACCCACCACGAGATCCCGCGACACCCCACCGGCTGCCGCCGAGGGCGACATCGGGGCCACGGCCGGCTCGACCAACGGGCCCACGGCGGGCACCACGCCAGGCACCACGCCGGGCGCCGCGGCGGACAGCGCAGCGGCCGCCGCGGCGGGCACGGAGGCGTCCCGGTGAGCAAAGTCGGGTGGCTGGTCATGGAACGAACCTAGGCCCGACCACCGACACTTACTGCGGCCCGGACTAGCCCACATCCCTTATCCACAAGGCGAAACCAACCAACCAGCTCTCGTCCACAGCAGCGCACGAGCCCCCGCCGTCCACGCCCGGCCGGCCCTGTCCAGCACCTCCGGGGGAGTCACGCCGCTAGGCTGCCGCTCATCCGACACCCGTCCCCTCGGGGGCAGCGGACAACCAGGCGCGGACCATCGCGCACACGAGTGGGACGAGCGGAGAGGGCAGCAGGTCATGTCGACTGAAGGTGGCACCAAGGCGGTCCTCGCGGCCCTGCTCGCCAACACCGGTATCGCGGTCATGAAGTTCGTCGCGTTCTTCCTCACCGGCGCGTCCTCGATGCTGGCCGAGGGGATCCACTCCGTCGCGGACTCGGGCAACCAGCTGCTCCTGCTCCTGGGGGGCAAGCGGTCGCGACGGGCCGCGACCGCCGAGCACCCGTTCGGCTTCGGCCGGGAGCGCTACATCTACTCCTTCCTGGTCGCCATCGTGCTGTTCTCGGTGGGCGGGCTCTTCGCGCTCTACGAGGCCTACCACAAGGCGCACGAGGTCCACGAGGGCAAGCCGAACGAGCTGCTGGACGGCAACCTGTGGTGGGTGGCGGTGCGCGTCCTGCTCGGCGCGATCGTGATGGAGGGGCTGTCGTTCCGGACCGCGATCGGCGAGAGCAACCACACCCGGGGGGCGACCAGCTGGGTGGACTTCATCCGGCGGGCCAAGTCGCCGGAGCTGCCGGTCATCCTGCTGGAGGACTTCGCCGCCCTCATCGGTCTGGTGCTGGCGCTGCTCGGCGTCGGACTGTCGGTGATCACCGGCAACGGCTACTTCGACGTCGCCGGCACGGCCGGCATCGGGCTGCTGCTGGTGGCGGTGGCCGTCGTCCTGGGCGTGGAGACCAAGAGCCTGCTGCTCGGGGAGTCGGCCAGCCCCGAGGCCCAGCAGCGGCTGCGCGAGAGCCTGGAGCGCACCGAGGGGGTGGAGCGGGTCATCCACATGCGCACCCTGCACCTGGGGCCCGAGGAGCTGCTCGTGGGCGTGAAGATCGGCGTGGGGCGTACGTCGTACGCGGCCGAGGTGGCGCGCAGCATCGACGCCGCCGAGCGGGCGATGCGGGAGGCGGAGCCGACCGCGCGGGTCATCTACGTCGAGCCGGACATCTACACCGAGGACCACCACAGCGATCCCAGGGCCGCCCCGGGAGAGCACGCGGACGTCTGACGTGACCCACGGCACACCGGGCGAGCCCGCTGTCAGGGCGCCGAACACTGCCGCGGGTACCCTGAACAAGCGTCCTGACCCGAGGAGCGCCCCCCGAATGCACTGAGGAACACACCCATGGACTTCAAGGTTGCCGATCTGAGCCTGGCCGACTACGGCCGCACCGAGATCACCCTCGCCGAGCACGAGATGCCCGGCCTGATGGCGATGCGCGAGCGCTACGGAGCCGACAAGCCCCTCGCCGGCGCCCGGATCGCCGGGCTCGCTGCACATGACGATCCAGACCGCCGTCCTCATCGAGACGCTCGATCGCGCTCGGCGCCGAGGTCCGGTGGGCCTCCTGCAACATCTTCTCCACCCAGGACCACGCCGCCGCTGCGGTCGTCGTCGGCCCCGAGGGCACGCCCGAGGACCCGTAGGGCGTCCCGGTCTTCGCCTGGAAGGGCGAGTCGCTGGAGGAGTACTGGTGGTGCACCCAGCAGATCCTGGCCTGGCCCGGCGACGCCGGCGCCAACATGATCCTCGACGACGGCGGTGACGCCACCCTGCTCGTGCACCTCGGCGTGCAGGCCGAGAAGGACGGCAAGGCACCCGCGGTCGACTCCGCGCAGAGCGCCGAGCAGCGCGTCATCTTCCAGGTGCTCAACGACACCCTGGCCCAGGACAGCAACAAGTGGACGACCGTCGGCAACGCGATCAAGGGCGTGACCGAGGAGACCACCACCGGGGTCCTGCGGCTCTACGACATGATGCGCGAGGGCTCGCTGCTGTTCCCCGCGATCAACGTCAACGACTCGGTCACCAAGAGCAAGTTCGACAACAAGTACGGCTGCCGCCACTCGCTCATCGACGGCATCAACCGTGCGACCGACGTCCTCATCGGCGGCAAGGTCGCGGTCGTGTGCGGCTACGGCGACGTCGGCAAGGGCTGCGCGGAGTCGCTGCGCGGCCAGGGCGCCCGGGTGATCGTCACCGAGATCGACCCGATCTGCGCGCTGCAGGCGGCCATGGACGGCTACCAGGTCTCCACGCTCGAGGAGGTCATCTCCTCCGCCGACATGATCATCACCGCGACCGGCAACAAGGACGTCGTCACGGTCGAGCAGATGCAGCGGATGAAGTTCCAGGCGATCGTCGCCAACATCGGCCACTTCGACAACGAGATCGACATGGCCGGCCTCGAGGGCTTCCCCGGCGTGCACCGCAAGAACGTCAAGCCGCAGGTCGACGTCTGGACCTTCCCCACCACCGACGCCGGCGAGGGCACGACGATCATCGTGCTGTCGGAGGGCCGGCTGATGAACCTCGGCAACGCGACCGGCCACCCGTCGTTCGTGATGTCGAACTCGTTCACCAACCAGGTGCTCGCGCAGATCGAGATCTTCACCAAGACCGACGAGTACCCCACCGGCGTCTACGTGCTGCCCAAGCACCTCGACGAGGAGGTCGCCCGGCTGCACCTCGGCGCCCTCGGGGTGTCGTTGACCGAGCTGACCGACTCGCAGGCGGCGTACCTCGGCGTCGACGTCGCCGGCCCGTACAAGTCCGAGGCCTACCGCTACTGAGGGGCGACGGCAGGACGGTGACGGAGACGGAGGTGGCCAGCACGGACTCCACGGGTCAGGTCACGGGCCAGGCCACCGGTCAGGGCGGTCGCGGCCGGGTGCTCGTCGTCGACGACGACGCGGCGCTCGCCGAGATGCTGTCGATCGTGCTGCGCAACGAGGGGTTCGACTCGCGGGTGTGCTGGTCCGGTGACCGGGCGCTGGCGGAGTTCCGCGACTACCGGCCCGACGTGGTGCTGCTCGACCTGATGCTGCCCGGCAAGGACGGCATCGACGTCTGCCGGGAGATCCGGGCGGAGTCGGGTGTCCCCATCGTGATGCTCACCGCCAAGAGCGACACCGTCGACGTGGTCGTCGGCCTCGAGTCCGGGGCCGACGACTACGTCGTCAAGCCGTTCAAGCCCAAGGAGCTGGTGGCCCGGATCCGGGCCCGGGTGCGCCGCTTCGAGGAGCCCGGTCCGGAGGCGCTGACCATCGGCGACCTCGACGATCGACGTCGCCGGCCACGTCGTGACCCGCGACGGCAGGCCGATCGCGCTGACCCCGCTCGAGTTCGACCTGCTGGTGTGCCTGGCCCGCAAGCCCTGGCAGGTGTTCACCCGCGAGGTGCTGCTGGAGCAGGTCTGGGGCTACCGGCACGCCGCGGACACCCGGCTGGTCAACGTGCACGTGCAGCGGCTGCGCTCCAAGGTCGAGCACGATGCGGAGAAGCCCGAGATCGTGATGACGGTGCGCGGCGTCGGCTACAAGGCCGGGACCGCGCAGTAGCCGATGGCGACCGCGGCGCCTGCTCAGCGCGAGCACGGCACGACGGGCGGCCACCGTCTGGCGCCGGTCCATCCAGGCGCGGGTCGTGATCAGCACGATCCTGCTCTCCGCCGTGGTGGTCTCCCTGGTCGGCTGGGTGCTGCTGCAGCAGATCACCAGCGGCCTGGTGACCAGCAAGACCGACTCCTCGGTCGCGGAGGCGGCCCGGGCGACCGCCGACGCGCAGAGCCGGCTGTCGGCCGCGGACGGCACCGACTTCGACTCCAGCACCCAGATCACCCAGCTGGTCTCCAGCCTGGTCTCGCGCGGGACCGTGCAGGGGTACGAGATCGTGCTGCGCGGGCCGATCGCGGGCACCGGCGCGGGCATCCCGCCGGGCGCGGGCACCAGCAGCACCCCCGGCGTGCTCGGCAGCAGCATCCCCCAGCGGCTGCGGGACGACGTCGAGGCCGGCGAGCCGCACCGAGACGTCGTACACGTACTCCACGATCCGCTACGCCGCCGACCGGCCGGCCCCCGGTGCGGGGCGTGGTGACCGGGTCGCAGGTGACGCTGCCCGCCGACGGCGGCACGTACACGCTCTACTACCTGTTCCCGATGAGCGAGCAGGAGAACACCCTCTCGCTGGTACGGCGCGCGCTGGTCACCGGCGGCGTGCTGCTGATGCTCCTGGTCGGCGGCGTCACCTGGCTGGTCACCCGTCAGGTGGTCACGCCGGTGCGGCTGGCCCGGCGGGTAGCCGAGCGGCTCGCGTCGGGCCGGCTCGAGGAGCGGATGCACGTGACGCGGCGACGACGACATCGCCCGGCTGGGCACGTCGTTCAACCAGATGGCCGCCAGCCTGCAGCAGCAGATCCGCCAGCTCGAGGAGCTGTCCCGGGTGCAGCGCCGCTTCGTCTCCGACGTCTCCCACGAGCTGCGCACCCCGCTGACGACCGTCCGGATGGCCGGCGACGTGCTGCACGACGCCCGCGGCCGGTTCGACCCGTCCACCGCGCGCGCCGCCGAGCTGCTCCAGAACGAGCTCGACCGCTTCGAGCTGCTGCTCGCGGACCTGCTGGAGATCAGCCGGTTCGACGCCGGGGCCGCGGTGCTCGACCTCGAGGACGTGAGCATCGTCGACCTGGCCCGGCGGGTCGTGGAGTCCACCCGGCCGCTGGCGGAGCGGCGCGGGCATCCGGGTGCGTGGTCCGCCCGGCGCCGGCCGCCGGCCTGGCCGAGGTCGGACGTACGCCGGGTCGAGCGCATCGTGCGGAACCTGGTCACCAACGCCATCGACTACGCCGACAGCGTCGACGTGGTCGTGCTGGTCGCGTCCGAACGAGCGAGGCCACCGCGCTCGCCGTCCGCGACTACGGCGTCGGGCTCAAGCCGGGCGAGGCCGCGATGGTGTTCAACCGCTTCTGGCGGGCCGACCCGGCGCGGGCCCGCACCAGCGGCGGCACCGGCCTGGGGCTGTCGATCTCGCTGGAGGACGCCCACCTGCACGGCGGCTGGCTGCAGGCCTGGGGCGAGCCCGGGCGACGGCGCCCAGTTCCGGCTGACCCTGCCCCGCCTGGCCGGGGACGCCCTCAGCGGAGCCCCCTGCCCCTGGTGCCCGCCGACGCGGCCGCGCCGCACGCCGCCCCGGTGCCGAGGGCCTCGCCGGCCCGACCAGCGGCGACCGCGTCGCCCAGCTGCCGGCGGGCACCCCGTCACCCTCGGCAGGTCCGGCGTGAGGCGCGGTCGCCGTGCCGCGGTCGCCGCTGCGTCCTGGGGCTGGCATCGCGGTCAGCGGGTGCGTCAGCCTGCCCGACAGCGGCTCCGTCCGGTCGGTCGCCGGTCAACGGCACCGGCGACGGGGAGACGCTGGTCGACTACACCACCGGCCGGGCCGGAGCGGGGCAGCGCGCCGGTGCCCGCTGGTCGACAGCTTCCTGACCGCGATGACCGCGACGCCCGCTGACCACCTACGTGGCCCGGGAGTTCCTGACCACGCGAGCAGCCGCAGCTGGGTGCCCGAGAGGGGCACGGTCAGCTACGGCAGCCAGCAGCTGGTCCGCGGGCCGCGGCGGGCAGGTCACCCTGCGGCTGCGCGACGTCGTCGAGCTGGACGGCCGCGGCGCCTGGCTGGGCGACCCGACCCGGGGCCGCGGGCACGACTACCGGCTGCGCCTGGTGCGCGAGGACGGCCAGTGGCGGATCAGCTACCCGCCGGACCGGCTGCTGGTGCCCGCGCGGCGCACTTCGAGAGCCAGTACCAGCAGTACCTGCTCTACTTCTTCGACGCCGTCGGCCCAGGTGCTGGTGCCCGAGCCGGTGTTCGTGCCCCGCGGCCCGCAGGCGCCCACCCTGCTGGTGGCGGGCTGCTCGCAGGGTCCGGAGCCGTACCTGCGACGGCGTGGAGCAGACGTTCGTGCCGGCCGGCACCCGCCTCGACGGCATCTCGGTGCCGGTCTCGCGCAACGGCACGGCCGAGGTCCCGCTGAGCGACGAGGTGCTCGACGTCGACGACCGGCAGCTCAACCTGCTCTTCGCCCAGGTCGCCTGGACGCTGCGCCAGATCTCCGGGGTGCGGCGGGTGGCCGGGTCACCGTGGACGGCGACACCGGTCGGCCTGCGGCGGGTCGCGCGAGCCCGTCGGCGTCGACGACTGGTCGGAGTTCGACCCGGCCGTGGTCTGGGCCTCCTCCAACCCCTTCGGCCTGCTCGGCGGGCGGGTGGTGCCCTGACCGGCGACGGCGGGGCCGAGGCGGTGAGCGGGCCCTCGGTGGCCTGGCCCTCGGACTGCGGTCGGTCGCGGTCGACCTGCTGGCCCAGCGCACCGCCGGCGTGCGCGCCGGCGGCCGACAGGTCCTGGAGGCCGACCGCGACGGCCAGCCGGGCCGGCCGCCGACGCTGCGCCGACGTCCGCAGCGGTCTACGACGGCACCGACGTGCTGCGCCCCGCCTACGACCTGCTACGGGCAGCTGTGGCTGGTCGACCGGACCGCGCGCGGCGCGCGGGTCGTGGTGGTCCGCTCCGGCGTGGCCAGGACCGTGGACGTGCCCGGCGGTGACCGGCGGCGCGGGTGCGTGCGCTTCGTGCTGTCGCGGGACGGGACGCGGCTGGTGACCCAGCTGCGCCTCGACGGGCGGGACCTGCTCCTGGTGCGCCGGGTGCAGCGGGACGGAACGGGGCCGCGTGGTCGCGCTCGGGGTCGACGCGCCGGCGGCTGACCGTGGCGGCCGGGCACGAGCCGCATCCAGGACGTCGCCTGGCGCACGCCCTCGACCCTGGCCGTCCTGCTGCAGGCCGGCCGCGGCTCCTCCCGGCTGGCGCGGTCGCCGTGGACGGGTCCACCACGGCCGAGCAGACGCTGGACGTGGACCTCTTCGAGGGTCGCGCCGTCCGGCTCGGTCGCCTCGCCCGCCGCCCGGGCCACGCTCTACCTCGGCACCGCCGACGGGCCGCTACTTCTCGCTGTCCCGCGGCGGGCACTGGGTGCCGGCCCGCATCCGGACCGGGATCCGTGCGTTGACCTACGTCGGCTGACGCGCCGGGAACCGTCCCCCCTCCCGCGTCGGTGCCCGTGGTCCCCAGGGCGGCTGTCGGGCTCGCCGTCCGCCGCCCCCGGGCGGCCAGGGTGGGGTGGTGCATGACCCGTTCCGGCCTCCTCGGCGACGCCGCGCGCGAGCTCGCGCTGGGCACGGCCTGCGTGGGCTGCGGGCGGCCCGGCCGGGTGCTCTGCCGCGGGTGCGACGCGGGGCTGCCCCGCCGGGCCGGACCCACGTGGCCGTCCCCGGTCCCGACCGGCCTCGCCCCGCCGTACGCCGCCGGCGAGTACGGCGGGGTGCTGCGGGCCATGGTCAACCAGCACAAGGAGCACGGCGTGTTCGCCCTGGCGACGCCTTGGGACGGGTGCTGGCGGTGGCCGTGGAGCAGCTCCTGGCCGATCTCGGGCCGCCGGCGACGACCCGGCGGGTGCGGGGCAGGGGACGGGTGGTCGCCCTGGTGCCGGTGCCGTCGCGGCCCGCGGTGGTGCGGCGCCGTGGGCACGACCCGCTGCTGCGGGTGGCCCGGGAGGCCGCCCTCCGGCTGCGTCGCCACGGCGTGGCGGCCACGGTGCAGCGGCAGCTCGCGGTGGTGGGGCCGGTGCGGGACCAGTCGGGCCTGGACGCCGGCGAGCGCGCTGCCAACCTGGCCGGGCCGATGCGCCGCCGGAGGCAGCGTCCCCACCGCGGGCCGGCCCGGAGGGCTGGGCCGTGGTGGTCGACGACGTGCTCACCACCGGGTCCACGGTGCGCGAGGCGCAGCGGGCGCTCGAGGACGGCGGGGTGCCGGTGGACGGGGTCGCCGCGGTGGCCGCGACCCGCCGTCGCTGCCCGCCGGGGAGCACCGGAGCCGGGCGTGGCGGTCGTGGGCGGGCGGCCGGACCTACCCTTCCTCCCGTGCCGGGGCTACCGTCGGCGCATGGAGTCCGTCCGGGTCCGTGGTTGCGTCGGGTCGGCGTGCTGCCCAGGAGGCCGTGGTCCTCGGACCGACCGGTCCCCGGGTGCGCTCCCGCCCGGCAAGCCGATGCCAGTCGCAGGCGAAGCGGTCCACGTAAGACGCCCCGGCGGCCGTACGCCGACGCGGGGCGTCGATCACGGTGCGGCTTAGAGGTAAGCCCTGCCCCCCACTCGCTGTCAGATGCAGCGGACCCGGGGGAGAAGGCCGGTAGTGGCGGAGAAGCTGCGGAAGCCTCAGCAGGCGGTTGTGGGGTCGAAGACCAGGTCGGCCGGGCGGGCTCCTGCTCATCCAGTAAGTTGCTCCAACCAATGGAGGTACGTCGATGGACATCGTGCTCAACAGCCGGCACTGCGAGCTCACGGACAAGTTCCGTGCCCATGTCGAGGAGAAGCTCGCCCGATTGGAGAAGCACGACCAGCGCGTCATCCGGGTCGAGGTGGAGGTGGAGAAGGAGCGCAACCCCCGCCAGGCCGACCGCGCCGTCCGCGTCGAGCTGACCGCGTTCTCCAAGGGGCCGGTGGTGCGCGCCGAGGCGGCCGCCGAGGACAAGATGGCCGCGCTCGACCTGGCCCTGGACCGGATGGTCGCCCAGATGCGCCGGGCCGCCGACCGCAACGGGTCCATCGCGGCCGGCACACCCCGGTGTCCGTGGGTCGCGCGCTGGCCGGCGATCGAGCACGGGGCTCGGTGGGGCCGGTCGATGGACGGCTCCGACCCGGGTCGCGGCGGCCAGCAACGGCCACGCCGGGCCGATCGCGGTCGACGGGCGACGGGCCGCTGGTGGTGCGGGAGAAGACCCACCCGGCCACGCCGATGACCCTGGACCAGGCGCTCTACGAGATGGAGCTGGTCGGGCACGACTTCTTCCTGTTCGTGGACAAGGACAGTCGAGCGGCCCTCGGTGGTCTACCGGCGACGCGGCTACGACTACGGGGTCATCACCCTCGACGTGAGCTGACGGACGACGCCGATCGTCCAGGAGCGCGAAAGCGTCCCGGCGGGTCGGCGTGCCATGATCATCCGGTGGCAGAGCAGGAGCACGGCGCCCATCCGGACGCGAGCCGATCCGGGTCGCGGTCGTCGACGACCAGGAGCTGTTCCGTCGCGGGCTGACGATGCTGCTCGGGCGTCGAGGACGACATCGAGGTGGTCGGCGAGGCGGGTGACGGTGTCGCCGGCACCGAGCTCGCCACCTCGGCCGCGCCCGACGTGATCCTCATGGACGTCCGGATGCCGAAGCGGTCGGGCATCGAGGCGTGCGTGGCGATCAAGGAGGCGGCCCCACCGCCCGGATCATCATGCTCACCGTCAGCGACGAGGAGGCCGACCTCTACGAGGCGGTCAAGAACGGCGCGTCCGGCTACCTGCTCAAGGACTCCTCCATCGACGAGGTGGCGCAGGCCATCCGCGTGGTCGCCGACGGCCAGTCGCTGATCAGCCCCTCGATGGCCATCAAGCTGCTCGACGAGTTCAAGCAGATGTCGCGCTCGGACCGGCAGCAGGTGCCGACCCCGCGGCTGACCGAGCGCGAGCTCGAGGTGCTCAAGCTGGTGGCCCACGGCCTGAACAACCGTGAGATCGCCAAGCGGCTGTTCATCAGCGAGAACACCGTGAAGAACCACGTGCGCAACATCCTGGAGAAGCTGCAGCTGCACTCCCGCATGGAGGCCGTGATGTACGCCGTGCGCGAGAAGCTGCTCGACATACCCTGACCCGGTGCCCGAGCAGACCCGCTCGCCGCAGCTGCCCGACCTGACCCGGGCCCAGGCCCGCCGTATCGCGCTGGCCGCGCAGGGCTTCCGCGACCCCCGCCACGACGGTGCCGACCATGCGCACCTTCGCCCGCACCCTCTCGCGCACCGCCGTCCTGCAGATCGACTCGGTCAACGTGCTGGCCCGGGCGCACCAGATGCCGCTGTTCTCGCGGATGGGCCCCTACGACCCCGAGCTGCTGCGCCGGGCCGCCGAGGAGCCGCCACGAAGGGTGGTGGAGTACTGGGCGCACGTCGCCGCCTTCATGCCCGTCGACCTGTGGCCGGCCATGCGGCACCGGATGCGGGCCTACCGGGACAAGGGCCACGACTGGGCCATGGTCACCCACCGTCCCGAGCTGGTGGAGCAGGTCCTGCAGGACGTGCGCGACCGGGGGGCCTCCACCCCGCGGGACCTCGACGAGGGGCTGCCCCGCCGCAAGGACCACTGGGGGTGGAACTGGTCGGAGACCAAGAAGGTCATGGAGTACCTCTTCGCGGCGGGCGAGCTGGCGGTCGCCCGGCGCACCGCCTCCTTCGAGCGGGTCTACGACCTGCCCGAGCGGGTGGTGCCCCGCCACCACCTCGAGGCGCCCGAGCCGACGGAGGCGGAGGCGTCGGTGGAGCTGGTGCGGCGGGCCGCGGTGGCGCACGGTGTCGGCACCGAGCACGACCTGCGCGACTACTTCCGGATGCGTCCCGAGCCGGCCGCGCAGGCGGTCCGGACCCTGCTGGAGACCGGTGAGCTGCTGCCGGTGGAGGTCGAGGGCTGGGGACGCCCGGCGTACCTGCACCGGGACGCGCCGCGGCCCCGGGTGGTGCGGGCCCGCGCGCTGCTGAGCCCCTTCGACCCGGTCGTGTGGGAGCGGGACAGGACGCTGCGACTCTTCGACTTCCACTACCGCATCGAGATCTACGTCCCCGAGGCCCGCCGGGTGCACGGCTACTACGTGCTGCCCTTCCTGCTCGGCGACGCCATCGTGGCCCGGGTGGACCTCAAGGCCGACCGGCGCGCCGGGGTGCTGCGGGTGCTGGGGGCCTTCGCCGAGCCGGGCGCGCCCGGTGACACCGCCGCGGAGCTGGCCGACGAGCTCGCCTCGGCGGCGGGGTGGCTGCACCTGCACACCGTCGTGGTGCACCCGCACGGCGACCTGGCGGGGCCGCTGCAGGCGGCGGTCGCGGCCCGCACGGGCTGAGGGGCTCGGATCGGCCGACGGGCCTGGGCAGTCCGGTTACGATGAAGAGTCGGGGGACGCCCCACCCCCTCCCGGCGCCCCAGGCGTCCGGGCAGGGGACACCGGACAACTCAGGAGTCGACGCTCGTGCCTGCCATTCTCGACAGAATCCTCCGCATCGGCGAGGGCAAGATCCTCCGTCAGCTCGAGGCGATCTCCCGGGCCGTCAACGCCATCGAGGACGACTTCGTGGCCATGAGCGACGAGGAGCTGCAGGGGCAGACCGCCGAGTTCCGGCGACGGCTGGCCGACGGCGAGACGCTGGACGACCTGATGCCCGAGGCGTTCGCCACCGTGCGCGAGGCGGCCAAGCGGGTCCTGGGCCAGCGGCACTTCGACGTCCAGATCATGGGCGGCGCGGCGCTGCACCTGGGCAACATCGCGGAGATGAAGACCGGTGAGGGCAAGACCCTGGTCTCCACGCTCCCGGCGTACCTCAACGCGCTGTCCGGCGACGGCGTCCACGTGGTCACCGTCAACGACTACCTGGCGAAGTACCACGCCGAGTGGATGGGCCGCGTGCACCACTTCCTGGGCCTGAGCGTCGGGCGTGATCCTGCCCGAGATGACCCCGGCGGAGCGGCGGGTGGCCTACGCCGCCGACGTCACGTACGGCACCAACAACGAGCTCGGCTTCGACTACCTGCGCGACAACATGGCCAACTCCATCGAGGAGTGCGTGCAGCGCGGCCACAACTTCGCGGTCGTCGACGAGGTGGACTCCATCCTCATCGACGAGGCCCGTACCCCGCTGATCATCTCCGGGCCCACCCAGGACGAGGTCCGCTGGTACGGCGAGTTCGCCGCCATCGCCCGGACGATGACCAAGGACGTCGACTACGAGGTCGACGAGAAGAAGCGCACCATCTCCGTCCTGGAGCCGGGCATCACCCGGGTCGAGGACCACCTCGGCATCGACAACCTCTACGACTCGGTGAACACCCCGCTGATCTCGTTCATGAACAACGCGATCAAGGCCAAGGAGCTGTTCCGCAACGACAAGGAGTACGTCGTCATCGACGGCGAGGTGCTCATCGTCGACGAGCACACCGGCCGGATGCTCGGCGGGACGCCGCTACAACGAGGGCCTGCACCAGGCCATCGAGGCCAAGGAGGGCGTGCAGGTCCGCGAGGAGTACCAGACGCTCGCCACCGTCACCCTGCAGAACTACTTCCGGCTCTACACCAAGCTCTCGGGATGACCGGCACGGCGATGACCGAGGCCTCGGAGTTCGACAAGATCTACAAGCTCGGCGTGGTCCCGATCCCCACCAACAAGCCGCTGATGCGCATCGACCAGCCCGACCTGGTCTACCGCACCGAGGAGGCGAAGTACGAAGCCGTCGTCGACGACATCGCCGAGCGGCACCGAGAAGGGCCAGCCGGTGCTGGTCGGCACGGTCTCGGTGGAGAAGTCCGAGCTGCTGTCGGGGCTGATGAAGCAGCAGGGGCATGCCGCACACCGTCCTCAACGCCAAGCAGCACGAGAGCGAGGCCAAGATCGTGGCGCTCGCCGGCCACAAGGGCGCGGTCACCGTCGCCACCAACATGGCCGGCCGCGGCACCGACATCATGCTCGGCGGCTCGGTGGAGTTCCTGGCCGACCAGGAGCTGCGGGCGGCCAGGGCCTGGACCCGCTGGAGGACAGCGAGGCCTACGAGGCCGCCTGGCCCGCGACGGTGGAGCGGGTCAAGGAGCCAGGTCGCCGCCGAGCACGACGAGGTCAAGGAGGCCGGCGGCCTCTACGTGCTGGGCACCGAGCGCCACGAGTCGCGCCGCATCGACAACCAGCTGCGCGGCCGCTCGGGACGCCAGGGCGACCCGGGCGAGTCCCGCTTCTACCTGTCGCTGCAGGACGAGCTCATGCGGCTGTTCAAGTCCGACTGGGTCGACCGGGTGCTGACCACGCTCAAGGTCCCCGACGACGTGCCCATCGAGAACAGCTCGGTGACCAAGACCATCGCCTCCGCGCAGGGCCAGGTGGAGTCGCAGAACTTCGACTCCCGCAAGAACGTCCTCAAGTACGACGACGTGATGAACCGCCAGCGCGAGGTCATCTACGGCGAGCGGCGCGCGGTGCTCGAGGGCGCCGACCTGCACGAGCAGATCCGCTCCATGATCGACGAGGTGGTCGAGAGCTACGTCGTGGCCGCCACCGACGGGTTCCCCGAGGAGTGGGACCTCGACGCGCTGTGGACGGCGCTCAAGCAGCTCTACCCGGTCGACCGCTCGCAGGCCGCGCTGGAGGAGGAGGCCGGCGGGCCGCGACGGGCTCGACCGCGACGTGCTGGTCGAGGAGCTCAAGGCCGACGCCCAGGCGGCGTACGACGCCCGCGAGGAGGAGTTCGGCGACGAGGTCATGCGCGAGCTCGAGCGGCGGGTGCTGCTCTCGGTGCTGGACCGCAAGTGGCGCGAGCACCTCTACGAGATGGACTACCTGCGCGAGGGCATCGGGCTGCGCGCCTACTCCCAGCGCGACCCGCTCGTGGAGTACCAGCGCGAGGGCTTCGACATGTTCCACGCCATGATGGACGGCATCAAGGAGGAGGCCGTCGGCTTCCTGTTCAACCTCGAGGTCCAGGTCGACGAGCGGAGCCCGAGCCCGAGCTGGTGCCGGACGGCGTGCGGAGGCCCCCGGCATCGAGGTGGGTCCGGCCCTGGCGCAGGCCGCCGCGTCGTCCCAGCAGGGCATGCAGACCGAGCACCCGGCCATCCGCGCCAAGGGGCTCGACGCACCGCAGCGGCCGCAGCGGCTGTCCTACGCGGGTCCCTCCGAGGACGGCGACGTCGAGATCAGCGGCACGCCGCACGCCACCGAGGTCTCGCGAGGACCCGCTTCGCCGGGGCCAGCCGCAACGCCGAGTGCCCGTGCGGGTCGGGCAAGAAGTACAAGAAGTGCCACGGCGCGCCCGGTGGGCCGACCGGGCTCACGACCCGCGTCAACGGCTGACGGCCCGGCCCGACGGGTCCGAAACACGGGCGTGACCCCGGGTCGCTAGGGTCACCCCCGTGAAGGAGCTCTTCGAGAACTACCGGGACGGGGCGGGCTCCGCCTACGACGAGATGTTCGACGGGGAGGGGCTGCGGAGCCCCTACGAGAGCATCGCCGGCGTCCCTGGAGCAGGTGTCCGGCGCGGAGGTCCGCACCCGCGCCGAGGCGCTGACCACGCTGTACCTCGAGCAGGGCGTGACCTTCGACATCGGCGGCGAGGAGCGGGCCTTCCCGCTCGACATCATGCCGCGGGTCATCGAGCAGGACGCCTGGACGGTCGTCGACCGCGGCGTGCAGCAGCGGGTCAAGGTCCTCGAGCTGTTCCTCGACGACGTCTACGACACCGGCCGGGTCTTCGAGGACGGGGTGATCCCGCGCTCGGTGGTGACCACGTCCTCGCACTACCACCGGGTGGCGGCCGGCGTGCACAGCCCGAACGGCGTGCGCATCCACGTCGCCGGCATCGACCTCATCCGCGACGCCGCGGGCGACTTCCGGGTGCTGGAGGACAACGTCCGGGTGCCCTCGGGGGTCTCCTACGTGATGACCAACCGGCGGGCCATCTCGGCCGCGCTGTCCGAGGCGTTCACCGGGCACCGGATCCGCCCGGTCGGGGCCTACCCGCGCCGGCTGCTCAACGCGCTGCGGGCCAGCGCGCCGGCCGGCATCGACGACCCGACCGTGGTCGTGCTGACCCCGGGCGTCTTCAACGGCGCCTACTTCGAGCACGCGCTGCTGGCCCGCACGATGGGCATCGAGCTGGTCGAGGGCCGCGACCTGGTCTGCCAGCGCGGCCGGGTGATGATGCGCACCACCCAGCGGGCTGGAGCAGGTGCACGTCATCTACCGCCGGGTCGACGACGAGTTCCTCGACCCGGTGCACTTCCGGGCCGACTCCCTGCTGGGCTGCCCCGGGCTGATGAACGCCGCCCGGGCCGGCAACGTCACCATCGCCAACGCGGTCGGCAACGGGGTCGCCGACGACAAGCTGGTCTACACCTACCTGCCCGACCTGATCCGCTACTACCTGGCCGAGGAGCCGGTGCTGGCCAACGTGGACACCTGGCGCTGCGGCGACGACCGGGCACCGCGAGGAGGTCCTGGACCGGCTCGACGAGCTCGTGCTCAAGCCGGTCGACGGCTCGGGCGGCAAGGGCATCGTCATCGGTCCGAACGCGTCGGCCGGCCGAGCTGGAGGTGCTGCGGGCGAAGGTGCTGGCCGACCCGCGGGCCTGGATCGCGCAGCCCGTGGTGCAGCTGTCCACGGTGCCGACCCTGTTCGAGGCCGGGATGCGGCCGCGCCACGTCGACCTGCGGCCCTTCGCGGTCAACGACGGCCACAAGGTGTGGGTGCTGCCCGGCGGGCTGACCCGGGTCGCGCTGCCCGAGGGCGAGCTGATCGTGAACTCCTCGCGCGGGCGGCGGGTCGAAGGACACCTGGGTGCTGGCCGGTGGGCGGGCGCCCACGCCGAGCCCGGCGCCCGTGCCGCTGCCCGAGGTGCACGCCCCGCCGCTGACGGCCGGGCCCGCGGTGGTCGGCAGGACCAAGCGCGAGGAGCAGGCCGAGCAGCAGCAGCAGGCCGACCAGCACGTCGTGGGCAGGACGCCCCGTGCTGAGCCGGATCGCGGAGTCGCTGTTCTGGATCGGCCGCTACGTCGAGCGCGCCGAGGACACCGCCCGGATCCTCGACGTGCAGACCCAGATGATGGTCGAGGACCCCACCGTCGACATCGACGCCGCCTGCCGCACGCTGCTCTCGGTGATGGGCGCCGAGGTCCCGCGAGGGCAGCGGCTGACCATGGAGACGGCGCTGTTCCGGCTGGCCTTCGACACCGACGAGGGCACGTCGATCACCTCGGCCATCGCCGGTGCCCGGGAGAGCGCCCGACGGGCCCGCGAGACGCTGTCCACGGACCTGTGGGAGGTCATCAACTCGACGTACCGCTTCCTGCCCTCGGGCCGCTTCCGGGCGATGCGCACCCAGGACGCCTTCCGGTGGGTGCGGGAGCGGGCGGCGGTCATCAACGGCACCGCCAGCGCCACCATGAGCCGCGACGAGGGCTGGCACTTCCTGGTGCTGGGCCGCTCGCTGGAGCGGGCCGACATGACCGCCCGGCTGGTGGCCACCTCCGCGCTGAGCCCGGGCGCCAACTCGGCCTGGCCGACCACGCTGCGGGCGTGCGGTGCCTACCAGTCCTTCCTGCGGGCCTACCGCGGGCGTGGAGACCGACCGGGAGGCGGCCGAGTACCTCCTGCTCGACCGGCTGTTCCCGCGCTCGGTGGTGCACGCGCTGACCCGGGCCGAGCAGTGCCTGGCCAACCTGGAGGCCGGCGGGCAGCGGGTGGGCTTCCAGGACGAGGCGCAGCGGCTGCTCGGCCGGGCCCGGGCCGAGCTGGAGTACCGCTCGCATCGGCGACATCGTCGCCGACCTGCCCGGGGAGATGGAGCGGCTGCAGCGCACCTGCGCGGCGGCCAGCGACGCGGTCACGCACCGCTACTTCTCGCACGCGGTGGCGATGAGCTGGCAGGGAGGGGCGCCGATGACGATGCAGTTCCGCGTGGTGCACACCACCCGCATCTCCTACGACGGCGGGGTGGCCGCGTCGTACAACCTGGCCCGGATGACCCCGCTGACCAGCACCCAGCAGGTCGTGCTGCACACCCGGCTCGACGTCTCGCCGACGCCGTGGAGCACCGTCCTACCGCGACTACTGGGGCACCGAGGTCACCGCCTTCGAGGTGCTCGACCAGCACAGCGAGCTGTCGGTGACCGCGTCCTCCACGGTGCAGGTCAGCCGGCCGCCGCAGCGAGCCCGGCGGGCTGACCTGGGAGCAGCTGCACGAGCCGGACGTGCTCGACCGCTACTGCGAGACGCTGGTGGTCGACGACCGGGTGCGCCCCGACGACGAGCTGCGCGGCGCTGACCGACGCGCTGGCCGAGCAGGCCGCCGGGCCCGAGCGAGCTTCGCCCGCGCGGTCTGCCGGCTGGTCTGGGACGAGATGACGCTACCAGTCCGGCTCCACGAAGGTGCACGGCCACGCCGCCGACGCCTGGGCGGCCCGCACGGGGGTGTGCCAGGACATGGCGCACGTCGCGATCGGCGCGCTGCGGCACGCCGGGCGTGCCGGCCCGCTACGTCTCCGGCTACCTGCACCCCAAGCGGGACCCGCAGGTCGGCGAGACGGTCGTGGGGGAGTCCCACGCCTGGATCGAGTGGTGGGACGGCGAGTGGGTGGGCTTCGACCCCACCAACGACATCGAGCCCGGCGACCGGCACATCGTGGTGGCCCGCGGCCGCGACTACTCCGACGTGTCGCCGCTCAAGGGCATCTTCTCCGGCGGCAGCACCTCCACGATGGAGGTCGAGGTGTAGGTCACCCGGCTGTCCTGAGCCCCCTCCTGAGCCGACCCGAGCTGACCGGGGCGGGTCAGGTCTGCTCGACGGGGCACCACCAGGTGGTGCGCCCGCCGACGGTGGCGCGCTGCATCTCGGCACCGCAGCGGGGGCAGCGGCCTCCCGTGGCGCGGTGGGGGATGACCTCGCCGGTGTGCACGCCGCCGTGGCGGATGGCGGACCGGGTGGCCCGGCGCAGGGACCGGTGCAGCCCGGTCAGCTCCTCGGTGCTGAGAGCCGTCCACGCGGCGGCGCGGGTCGAGGCCGGCCTGCCACAGGGTCTCGTCCGCGAGCAGGTTGCCGACCCCGGCGATCACCGACTGGTCGAGCAGGCGGGCCTTGAGCGCCGTGCGTGCCGCGGCCCACCCGGTCGCGGAACTCCGGCAGCCCGACCTGCTCGGCGTCGGGGCCGAGCGCGTGAGGTCGGGGTCGAGCCGGACCCGGCCGAGCGGCGCTTGTCGAACAGGCGCAGGCGGCCGCCGTCGGAGAACACCAGCGTGAAGCGGTCCCAGACGGGGTTGCGCCCAGCCTCCTCGCCGCCCCGGCCGTAGCGGCCACCCTGCCAGTCGCCGCCCTCGGTGACCTCGCCGTCGGGGCCGGACACGAGGATCCGGCCGGACATGCCGAGATGCAGGCCGAGCACCGGTCCGGGGGTGCGGCTGCGCCCGACCCCGGAGGTGTCGCACCACATCGTCTTGCCCTGCCGGTGCGCCGCGGTCAGGCGCCGGCCGACCAGGGCGTCGCGGATCTCGCCGGGCGCGTGCGGCCGGCACTCGTAGGTGTCGCTGTCGTCCACGTCGGCGATGCGGCGACCCAGGGCCGCGGCCTCGATGGTGCTGCGGGCGGACTCGACCTCGGGCAGCTCGGGCACCCGCCCAGTGTGCCCACCGGGGCCTGGGGCCCCCGGCGGCGGGTCAGGGATGGACCAGGATCCTCGACCTCGTCGATGCGGATGTCACCCCGACCGTGGAACGGGCGGCCCTCACCGGGGTCCCGCCGGGGTGGCGAGCAGCTCGCCGAGGGCGGCGTCGACCTCGTCGAGATAGGTCTGCTCGAAGCCGAACAGCCCGAAGTGCCCGGCGATCGAGTGCAGCACGCGCAGCTCGGACCCCGGGACCAGCGCCTGCTCGGCCGCGCAGTCGCGCACCGGGAAGAACATGTCCTCGTCGATGGGCATCACGAACGTCCTCGCGGTGATCCGCCCGAGCGCCGCCTCCAGGTCCCCGCCGGTGTGCCGGGAGACGTCGCCGTGCTGCCACTTCCAGGCCATGGTGAGCAGGGCGTTGGGGTCCATGGCCGAGAACACGGCCTCCATGAAGTTCCTCTGGAAGTCCTCCGTGGAGCTGAAGACGTGGTCGGGCACCTCGATCCCGCGCCAGAACTCGGTCCTCCAGAACTCGGTGGAGAGCCCCAGCAGCGCCCAGATCCCGGCGTGCCGGCGCAGCCCCGCGGCCACCTCGGAGTGCGAGGAGTAGGCGCCGCCGGCCCAGCCCGGGTCGGAGGTGATGGCCTCCATGAGGGCCTGGGTGAACAGCTCGTCGTGCGGGGTGATCCTGCGCCGTCCCCGCGATGGGGGCCGCGCGCAGCACCTGGTCGGGGAAGCGCACCGCCCACTCGTAGGTCTGCTGGGCCCCCATCGAGCCGCCCACGACCAGGGCGAGCTCCTCGATGCCGAAGTGCTCGCGCAGCACCTGCTCCTGGGCCCGGACGTCGTCACCGATGGTCACCTTCGGGAACGTCGGCCATCGCCACCGGCCCGTCGGTGTTGTGCGGCGAGGTCGAGAGCCCGTTGCCGATCTGGTTGACCACGACGATGAACCAGTGGTCGGGGTCCAGGGCGCGGCCCGGTCCGACGTACACGAGGTCCCAGGTCTGGTGGGTCCCGGAGAACCAGGTCGGGATGAGGATCGCGTTGCTCCTCGCCTCGTTGAGCGTGCCGTACGTCGCGACCGCGAGCTGGAGGTCGGGGATGGTCCCTCCCTCCTCCAGCTCGAAGTCGCCGATGCCGACGAGCTCGTAGGCGCCCTGCACGTCGGGGGAGTAGAACGGGTTCTCGATCATGACGTGTGGTGCACCTCCTGCAGCCCGTAGACCGGGGTGGGGATGCCCTCGGCGCGGGCCTTGAGCTGGAGGGCGAGGTAGAGCGAGTAGTGCCGGGACTGGTGCAGGTTGCCGCCGTGGAACCACAGCGCCTGCTGCTGGGTGGGCTTCCACATGTTGCGCTGCTCGCCCTCCCACGGGCCCGGGGTCCTTGGTGGTGTCCGAGCCCAGGCCCCACACCTTGCCGACCCGGTCGGCGGTCTCCTGGTCGATGAGGTCGGCCGCCCAGCCGTTCATCGAGCCGTAGCCGGTGGCGTAGACGACCAGGTCGGCCGGCAGCTCGGTGCCGTCCTCCAGCACCACGGCGTCCTCGGTGAGCTCGCTCGACCTGGCCCTCGCACCAGCTTCACGTCGCCGTTGGCCACCAGGTCGGCGGCGCCCACGTCGATGTAGTAGCCGGAGCCGCGGCGCAGGTACTTCATGAACAGGCCCGACCCGTCGTCGCCCCAGTCGTGCCGGAAGCCGGCCTTCTCCAGCCGGTCGTAGAAGTCCTGGTCGCGCTCGCGCATCTGGTCGTACAGCGGGATCTGGAACTGGTGCATGATCCGGTAGGGCAGCGAGGCGAAGACCAGGTCGGCCTTCTCGGTGGTCATGCCCGCGGCGACCGCCTCCTCGGAGTAGAGCGCGCCGAGCCCGATCTCCATCAGCGAGTCCGAGCGGACGATGTGCGTGGAGGAGCGCTGCACCATCGTCACGTCGGCGCCCTTCTCCCACAGCGCGCCGCAGATGTCGAAGGCGGAGTTGTTGGACCCGACGACCACCGCCTTCTTGCCGGCGTACGCGTCCGGGCCGGGGTGCGCCGAGGAGTGGTGCTGGTCGCCGCGGAAGCGGTCCATGCCCGGGGAAGTCGGGGAGGTTGGGCTTGCCGGACATGCCGGTGGCCAGCACCAGCTGCCTGGGCTCGCAGCACCACGCGGCTGGCCGTCGCGCTCGACCTCGACGGTCCACTCGCCGCGTGGCCTCGTCGTAGCGGCGCGCTCTTGGCCTCGGTGCTGGTCCAGTAGTTGAGCTCCATGACCTTGGTGTAGGACTCGAGCCAGTCGGCGATCTTGTCCTTGGGGGCGAACACCGGCCAGTTGTCGGGGAACTTGATGTAGGGCAGGTGGTCGTACCAGACCGGGTCGTGCAGGCACAGCGACTTGTAGCGGCTGCGCCACTGGTCGCCGGGGCGGGCGCGCTTGTCGATGACGATGGTCGGCACGCCGAGCTGGCGCAGCCGGGCGCCGAGGGCGATGCCGCCCTGGCCGCCGCCGACGACGAGCACGTACGGGCTGGGTCTCGTAGCCGAGCTCGCGGGCCTCCCGCTCGCGCTTCTCCGCCCAGGTCTCGCGGTCCCGGTTGGCGCCGTGCTCGGCGCCGCGGGGTCGTGCGGTGCCCTTGGGCTCCTCGTGGCCCTTGAGCTCGTAGAGCGTGGTGAGCAGGGTCCACGCCGCACGTCCCGGCGTCGCCCTCGCCGCGCAGCCGCAGCTGGCCGCGGCCGCGGCCCACCGCGGTCTCGAACTCGATCCAGGCCTCGGTGACGCCGTCGGCCTCGGCCGGCGGCTCGGAGGTGCGGAACCCGCTGGGGGTCGGTGCGCCTCCAGGCACCCGCGCAGCAGGTCGGCGACGCCGTCGCGGCCCTCGACGGTGGTGAGGTTCCAGGTGAAGGAGACCAGGTCGCGCCAGAAGCAGTCGGTCGCGAACAGGCCGGCGGCCCGGTCGACGTCGCGGGCGGTCAGGGCGTCCTCGAAGTCGGCGAGCCAGCGGTCCACGCGCTGCTGGGCCGCGGCTGCGCTGGTCTCGGCGCTGGTCTCGGCGCTGGTCTGCGGTCGGGGGCGTCGACGGTCTGCGTCATGGGCGTCCTCGTGTCCAGGACCGGCCGTGCCGGTCACGTGTGACCCACCGCACACCCGTCGGCGGTCAGCGGCAAGGGTTGCAGGGGGTTGCAATCCTGTCCGACGGACGGCGCCCCGGCAGTCCGGGCGGACTACGCTCGCCGGTGTCACGCAGACGGACGAGAGGTGGGTGCGGGTGGGCGACTTCGGCGCGATCCGGGCGGGCACGAACCTGCCGACGCTACGCCCGCGAGCTGGTGCGGATGCACGACGCCGTGATCGGCGGCGGCCGGTCGGTGCTGCAGCCGCGCCCCCTGGTGGCCCGCTCCTGGTCGCGGGTCATGCGGGCCGGGCCTGGACCCGGACGCACCGCAGCCACGCGCGCGCCGCTGCCGATGGACCAGGTGCTGACCGGCGCCGGCGGCCTCGCCGATCGCGCTGGTGATCGACGAGCTGCGCCAGACCATCTCCTCGGTCGCCGACGCGTCGCAGTTCCTGATGGTGGTCACCGACGCCGACGGCATCATCCTGTGGCGCGAGGGGGCGGCGCGGGTGCGCAGCCGGGCCGACGGGCTGGGCTTCGAGGAGGGTGCGGCGTGGACCGAGGACCTCGTCGGGACCAACGCCATCGGGACCGCGCTGGCCGAGGCCAGCCCGGTGCAGCTGTTCTCCGCGGAGCACTTCGAGGCAGAGCAGCACCCGTGGTACTGCACCGCCGCCCCGATCCACGACCCGCGCACCGGTGAGCTGCTCGGCATCGTCGACGTCAGCGGCCCGGCGATGACCTGCACCCCGCGATCATCGCGCTGGTGGAGACGGCCGTCCGGCTGGCGGAGTCCCAGCTGTGGCGCCACCACGAGCTGCGGCTGGAGCGGCTGCGCACGGCGGCCGCGCCCCTGCTCGCCTCGGTCGCGGGGCCGCTGCTGCTCGTCGACGACCACGGCTGGGTCGCGCACACCGCGGGCATCGCGGCGCGCGCGACCGCATCGCCGTCCCGCAGCGGGAGCGGCCGCTGACCGTGCCCGGTCTCGGCCTGTGCCTGCCGGAGCCGATCGCGGACGGCTGGCTGGTGCGTCCCGCCGGGCGCGAGGCCCGGGTCGCGCTGTGCCTGGACCTGTCCGCGCCCGCCGGCCGTCGAGGTCAGACGGGCGACCGGCCCTGGCGCAGCCCGCTGACCGTGCGCCACGCGGAGATCCTGCTGCTGCTGCACCTCGCCGGGGCGGCGGGCTGACGGCGGCCGCGCTGAGCCAGGGCCTCCACGGCGACCCGGACCACGTCGTGGCGGTGCGCGCCGAGATCTCCCGGCTGCAGGCGCACCCTCGGTGGGGTGCTGCTCAGCCAGCCCTACCGGATCGCGGGTCGGTCGACCTGCGGGTCGCGCCGGGGCCGCCGACGGCTGGCCGGGTCCTCGCTCGTGCAGCGGTCCACCTGCCCGCGGTCCGGGCACTCGGCCCTCGCGAGGCGGCCTGACGCGAGCGCGGCCTACGTACGCTCAGCCCAGCTGCAGGGCGACGCAGCGCCACCGGCCGCCCCGCTGCTCGAGCCGGGCGGCGATCGCGCGGGACCGCTGGCCGTAGCTGACGTGCACGCTGACCTCGGCGACTGCGCGGGCCGGGCCGGAACACGTGGACGCTGCGCACCTGGGGACGCACGGTGCGCAGCCGCGGGGGCGTCGGGGTCGCCCGGCTGAGGATCGCACCCGCCGGTCGAGGTCCTGGTAGACCCGCGGGCTCGTCCAGCGCAGCAGCTGGCTGACCGGCCGGTGGCCGCCGAGCACCTCCACGGCCGCCTGTGCGAACCGTGCCGTCCACGCCTGCAGCTCGCGGTCGTCGGTGGGACGCCGGGGACCAGCCGCAGGTCGGGGGGCGCCGCGGCGGCGTCCGGACGAACGGGCAGGGCGCCGGCTCCCCGGTGAGGTCGAGGGCGAGGGTGCCCTGGACGGAGGCAAGGGGCACGGTGTCGCGGCGGTCGATGGCCGGGCCGAGCTGGGTGACCGTGGCCAGCGCCCCGTCGGGGGACGGGGGCCGGCGCACCCGCACCGGGGACGACGGGGCCGGGTCGGGGAGGGCGGTGCTGGTCACGGGTGGTCCTCTCGGTGGTTCACGGTCAGGTCGTCGGCGCGGGGCACGAGGAGACGGGTGCCGGGCAGGAGCAGGTCGGGGTCGTCACCGACCCGGGCGCGGTTCGCCTCGTACAGGACGTGCCAGGTCCGGGTGATGGTGACGGCGTCGGTGTGGCCGGGGAGCAGGCGGTCCGTGATGCCCCACAGCGAGTCGCCCGGTCCTACGACGACCGTGGACCCGGCCCGGTGGGGGCGGGCGGGCACCAGGCCGGGGTCCTCGTCGGTGGTGCGGTCGGGCAGCGCCAGCCCGTCGAGGCCGGCGGCGAGGTGGTTCGCCGAGGGGGACGCCGGCTCGGCCAGGGCGGGTGACGCGAGGCCCGCGCCGACGGCGACGCCGAGGGCTGCCGCGGCGATGCGCGCAGGATCAGGGGACACCCCGCTCGGACAGGCGCAGCAGGGTCGCGGCGCGGCGGGTCCCCGGACGCAGCGCGTGGGCGAGCACGGCGGCGACGGCGAGGGTCAGCCCGAGCAGCAGCCACGCCACGCAGAGCAGGAGGGTGCCCGCGCACGCTGCGACCAGGGCCTGGTCGAGGGTCACCGGGGCGGGTCCTCGCGCCGGCGGGGACCCGGCGTCCGGCAGGACGTCCATCAGCAGGGGCTGCGCGAGCGACCACGTCACGACGGCCACGGCGACCCCGAGGGCCAACAGCCCTGCGGCCGCACCCGTGCCCGCGCCCTCGACGTCTCCATCCGTACCCTCTCGTTTGATGTCGTTTGATGTATTCAGACGCACATCCGGCTTCCGGAGTCAACCGGTCGTCCACAGGCGTTGACACCCTGCGGCCCGACGACAGCGTCGGGGATGCGCGTGGGACGACGGCTCGACGGGCTGTTCGAGGACCTAGAGCAGCAGGCGGAGGCGTCGACCCTGGCCGAGCGGGACGCGGAGGTGGCCGAGGAGGTAGCCGGGCGGAGTTCGCCGAGCGTCGACCTCGCGGGGCGGCTGCACGCGTCACGCGGCGCACGCCTGGGGGTCACGCTGCAGGGCGTGGGCGTGGTCGAGGGGCGGCTGGTCCGCGCCGGTGCGGACTGGTGCCTGCTGGACGTCGCAGGGGTGGAGTGGATCGTGCCGCTGGCGGCGGTGGTGTCGTTGCGAGGGCTGTCCGCCCGCTCGGCCGACCCGGCGGCCCGCCCGCTCGGCGCAGCGGCTGGGGCTGGGCTCGGCGTTGCGGGGCGTCGCGGCCACCCGGGTCGAGGTCTGCTGCTCGACCGCGCCGGCGGCGCGTCGCGGTGCCGGGTGGAGCGGGTGGGCGCGGACTTCGTCGAGGTGGCGCAGGATTCGACCCGGCCGAGGGGCGCGCCGGGACCCGGGACGGTGCCGCTCGCCGCGCTGGCGGCCGTCCGCACCCGCTGATGCGGCGCTCGGTCGGGTCCGGGCCGGCGGTCCGCGCCGGTGCGGCTGATCGGCCGGCTCGGAGTCGACGGGGTCGCGGCCCGGCTGCGCGACCGCGCGTCGGCCTCGGCGTACATGCGCTGGATGTAGCTCTCCAGCTCGACGGCCTCGATGCGGTACTGCTGCCGGCCGCCGATCTGGATGTAGCGCAGCTCGCTTGGCCTGCACCAGCGCCCGGACCTGGGCCACCGAGGTGGACAGGATCTCCGCGACGTCGGCGAGGGTCAGGAAGCGGGGACCGGGGGGCCGTCCGGCGGGCTGGCGGGTCGGGGGGGTCATGCCCGCAGTATGCCAGCGTTTGCTGCGCGTTCGCGGCGCGCTGACGGTGTTGGAGCCTGTGGACAAGCGGTGCCGATTGTCGACAAATACAGCATGATGTGCCATGGCGCCACGGGGGAGCAGCACCGACACGCACGTCCACCCGGCCGGGGGGTCTGCCCCTGCCGCGGCGTCTCCTCCGGCTCGGCGGCCCGCGCGGTCCCGGTGGCGGGACCCGCGGCTGGTCGTCGGGGTCGCCGTCGTCGCCCTCTGCGCGCTGCTGGGGGCGCGGCTGGTCGGCGGCGCCGACGACACGGTCGGGCGTCTGGGTCGCCGCGGGCGCGCTGCGCCGGGCCAGCCGGTGACGACGCGGACCTGGTCCGTCGGCAGGTCCGCTTCGCCGACCAGGCCGACGCCGACCGCTACGTCTCGCCGACGACGCGCTGCCCGCCGGGGCGGCGCTGGACCGACCGCGTCGGCGCCGGGGAGCTGCTGCCCCGCGGGCGCCCTGCGCGCGACCGGCCCGGGTGCCGTGACCGAGGTGCCCCTCTCGGTGGACACCGATGCCGTGCCGTCCACCGTCGCGGTGGGCTCCACCGTCGACGTGTGGGTCACGCCGGGCGGCGATGCCGGCGCCGGTACCGCAGCCGAGGGCCGGACGGGGACGGAGGCACGGGCGGTGACGGGCGCGCCGGGCCGCTCGCTCCCGGCTGGTCTTCGACGACGTCACCGTGGTCGTCGGCCCCCCGGACGGCAACGTCGCTGGGGCCCGACCTCGACCCGGCAGGTCATCGTCGGCGTCGGACCGGAGGCCAGCTGGGCGCCTGCCCGCCGCGCATCGCCGCGCTGTCTCCGGCGGCACCGTGCTGCACCGCCCGGCGATGAGCCCGGGCCGGGCCGGGCCCGGGCCGACCCCGGACGGTGGTGCTCGTCGCCGCGGCCGGGGCGTCCTGGGAGGTCGACGCGCTGGACCGGTCCTGGAGCGGGGACGCGGTCGTCCGGTCGGTCGGCGGTGCGTCGACCTCACCGACCTGTTGGCCACGGCCAGCACCGGCACGGCGTCGGTCGCCGTGCTGTCCCCTCGTTGCCGGGGCTGGACGCGGACAGCGTCGTCGCCCTGCGCCGCTGCGGGCGTCGCGGTGGTGCCGTGGCGCGGCAGCGGCCGAGCTCGGTCGAGGGTGACGTGGAGCGGATGCGCCGGCTAGGGGTGGAGCAGCTGCTGCTGGTGACCGAGATGAGGCCCTGTCCGAGCGGTGGTGGGGGCGGCCTCGGTCGTGGGGGCGGCCCGCCCGCCCACGACGCGGTGGACGCGGTGCCCGACGGGGCCCCGCCGGGTGGCGGACGACGACACGGGCGCCGGGCAGGATCTGGCCACCCTCGACGGCACCCCGCACCGGGCCGGGTCGCTGGTCGTCGTGTGGGGCCCGCCGGCGCCCCGGGTCGGACCACGGTCGCGGTCGGACTGGCCGGCTGCCTGGCCGCCGAGGCCGGCACGACGTGCTGCTGCTCGACGCGGACGCCTACGGCGGTGCGGTGGCCCAGCACCTCGGGGTGCTCGACGGTGCGTCCGGGCTGCTGGCCGCGCTCCGCTCGGCCAACGCCGGCCGGCTCGACACCGAGCGGCTGGCCGCGCTGGCACGCGCGGTCGCGCCGGGCTGCGGGTGCTGCTCCGGGCTGCCGCGGCCCGACCGGTGGAGGAGGTCCGCCCCGCCGCGTTCGCGGACCTGCTCCGAGGCCGCCCGGGGCTGGCGCCCTGGACGGTGGTCGACGTGGGGTTCAGCCTCGAGGCCGAGCCGCGGCGACCCGTTCGGGTCGGCGGCGCCGCAGCGCAACGAGATGACGCTGGCGTCACTGCGAGAGCGCCGACGAGGTCGTCGTGGTGGGCGCGGCCGACCCGGTCGGGCTGGCCCGGCTGGCCCGCGGGCTGGTCGAGCTGCGCGAGCGCTGCCCGGGCTGCGCACCCGCGTGGTGGTCAACCGCACCCGCCCCACGCTGGGCTGGAGCGACCGGGAGATCCGCGGCATGGTCGAGGGCTTCGTCACCCCGCTGGACGTGCACTTCCTGCCCGAGGACCGGGCCGCGGCGGACCGGGCGCTGATGGCCGGACGCAGTCTGGTCGAGGGTCGGGGACTCGGCGCTGCGCTCCGCGCTGGTCGCGCTGTCCCACGCCGTGACCGGCCCGGTGACGGGGGCAGGCGCACCGGCGGGCCGTGGGCGCCGGCTCAGGCTCCGAAGAGCAGGTAGAGCCCGGTGACGGTGTAGAAGACCATCACGAACAGCAGCGGCAGCTGCCCGGTGAGCTGGTGGCGCGGCGGCAGCAGCCGGATGGCCCGGTCGTGGGCGGCGACGACGCCCGAGCACGTGCCCGCTGACCACGGCGAGCACCTTGACCACGGCCAGCAGGGTGGGGTGCGGCGGAGATGGCGTAGCGACACCGACCAGTCCGCCGGTACCCAGCAGGTTCCAGCCCCGGCTGAGCGGGTCGCTCAGCTGCACCAGGGTCTGCTGCCCGACCTCGACGAAGTAGCTCAGGTAGTGCGCCACCAGGTAGCCCACGATGATCGGCACCACGGAGTGCGCGAACCGGCCGGGCAGCGTACGACGGGCCACTCCCGGCCCCACCCCGGTCGCCATGGTGGCGACCGAGAAGGTCAGGGCGACCACCGCGCAGAAGGCCAGCAGGGCCGCGAGGTCCAGCCAGGTCGAGCTGACGGAGCTGGACTGGGTGAACCTCAGCCACTCGTTGGAGTCCTTGAAGCTGTCGAACGCCGTGCTGCCGAACAGCACCGCGACCACGCCGACCAGCCCGGGCCGCGCCGGCACGCCGTCCAGGTTCGCCAGCGGGCTGCGCAGCACCAACGTCCCCGCGCTCGTGCGCCCGACGACGCTCAGGTGCCCGACCAGCGTGGAGAACACCTCGAACGGGTCCGCGGCGGCCAGCCAGCGCTCGCCGAAGAGCAGGGCGCCGACCAGGGTGGTCACCAGGTACGCCGCGAACCACAGCCGCACCGGGGAGAGGTAGGTGGACTGCGGGTAGACGAGCTCGAGCCACACGAAGGCCAGCAGGCCCAGGGCGGCGGGCCAGTAGCCGACCCAGCCCGGGAGCCGCAGCACGCCGGTGTCGGGCCGGCCGCCGGTCGCCCGGCTGAGCAGGAGGTGCAGGGTGCGCACCGGGCTGACCGCCCGGTAGAACGGGCCGAGGAGCAGCGAGAGCGGGACGATGCCCACCCACAGCAGCACGTAGACGACGCCGAAGGTGGGGTTGGTCAGCAGGTCCGGGCCGGCCACGGCGGCCCAGACGACGTAGGCGGTGAACACCATGCCCAGCACCCGCAGCACGGTGGCGAGGACGGCCCCGTCGAGCACCCCGGCCACGGGGCCCGGCAGGGGGCGCCCCTGGGTCGACGCGTCGTAGCGGGGCCGCCGCCAGGCCAGGGCCAGCACGATGAAGGACACGGCCAGCGCCGCGCCCGCACCGGCCATCGCGTACTCGGCCGGGATCGGGAGGTCCTTGGCGCCGCCGATGCCGTGCGCCGAGATCATGGCCCCATCCTAGGGACGACCCGCAGAGGTCCCGAACCCGTCATCCCGGTGCGCCCGGCACCTGTGACAGGCTGCTCGCCGCAGGTGGACACGGCCCCCGAGCCCGAGAAGGAGGTCGCGATGGTGCAGCGGCTCCGAGGTGACGACCTGACCTTCCTCGTCGGGGAGTCGGCCTCCACCCCGCGTCACAACGCCACGCTGGAGATCTTCGAGCCGGGCGGCGGGTTCGACTACGACCGGCTCCTGGCGCTCGTGGCCGACCGGGTGGCGTTCGTCCCCCGCTACCGCCAGCGGATCCTCCCGGTGCCGGGCCGGCTGGCCAACCCCGTGTGGGTCGACGACGAGGACTTCGACCTGACCTACCACGTACGTCGCTCGGCGCTGCCGCGCCCGGGGTCGATGGAGCAGCTGCGCGACCTGGTCTCGCGGATCCTGCCGCGGCGGCTGGACCGCAGCCGGCCGCTGTGGGAGATGTACCTGATCGAGGGCCTCAAGCACGACCGCTTCGCCATCCTGGCCAAGTCGCACCAGATCCTGGTCGACGGCGTCGCCACCATCGACCTCGGCCAGGTCATCCTCGACGTCGACCCCGAGCCGCGGCCGACCGTGCACGTGGACTGGCGTCCGCACCGGGCCCCGGGCCAGTCCACGCTGGTCGTCGACGCCGTCCAGGACGCGGTCCGCGACCCCCGCCTGGCGGTGGCGGCGGTCAGCGAGAACGCCGGCAGCCTGGCCCGGACGGTGGGTGCGGTCGGGGGCCGGGTGGGCGACCTGGGCCGGGTGCTGACCGGTCGCCGGGCGGTGCAGGAGACCCCGATCAGCGCGCGGCTGTCGGAGCAGCGACGGTTCACCACCGTGAAGACCTCCCTGGAGGACTACCGCACGGTGCGCCGCTTCCACGGCGGCACGGTCAACGACGTCATCCTGGCCACCCTGACCGGGGCCATGCGCAACTGGCTGATGACCCGGGCGGAGCCGGTGCACGGCAGCCGGTCGCTGCGCGCCATGGTGCCGATGAGCGTCATCGACAGCGAGCTGGAGCCCACCTCGCTGGGCAGCCAGGTCGCGGGCAACCTGCTGAACCTGCCCATCGGCGAGACCAGCCCGGTCGTCCGCCTCCACCAGGTCTCCTACGCCCTCAAGGCCCACAAGGAGACCGGCCGGGCGGTCGCGGCGGACCGGCTCGCCGGCGTGGCCGGCTTCGCGCCCACCACCTTCCACGCGCTCGGGTCACGGGTGGCCGCGCTGGACCACCCGCGGCGCGGGTTCGACCTGGTGGTCACCAACGTGCCCGGCCCGCAGTTCCCGCTGTACGCCGCGGGGGCGCGGATGACCGAGTCCTACCCGGTGCAGCCGCTGCTGCCCGGGCACGCGCTGTCCATCGGCGTCACGTCGTACGACGGCGGGGTGTACTTCGGCCTGGTCAGCGACCGGGACGCGCTGCCGGACCTCGACGTGCTGGGCCAGTGCGTCAGCGAGGCGCTGGAGGAGCTGGTCGACACCACCTCCGACGCCCGTCAGCGGGCCCCCCGCGGCCGACGTCGGGCGCCGCGCAAGCCCGGCGGCCCGGGCTCCGCGGGCACCCCGTGACCGTCCGGGTCTACCTGCCCAGCACCCTCGGCCGGCTCGCCAGGGCCAGGGCCGCGGGGGAGCTCGGACCGGCGCCGCTGCGGGCGCACGGCGTGACGGCGGTGGTGCGGGCCGAGCTGGCCGACGCCGGCGAGGAGGAGTGGGAGTACGCCGCGTCGACGGCCGCCGCCCAGGAGTCGGTGGCGCTGCTGCGCGGGGACGAGCCGGCCCGGCGGGTCGTGGTCGCGCTCGACGTACCCGCGGCGGACCACGGCACCGAGACGAGGACCCGACGGCCGTCACGTGGAGCACCCGTGCCCTGGCGGAGGGTGGCGGCCGTGCTGGCCGATGCCGCTGAGGCCGGGGCAGCGGTGGCCGCGTCGCGGGACGCCCTCGCCTCGGCGGGTCGCCGGACGCCGAGGCCGCTGCTGGACCGCTGCCTGGACCACGAGCTCGGCTGGTGGGCCGTGCAGGAGGTCGACGACCTGCTCGCCGCGTCCGGCCCGCGCTGACTTGGGCGGTCCCGCGGACGTCTGACACGATCGGGCCATGGACGCCATCACCAGCCCTCCCGCCCCGGTCAACGAGCCCACCCTGACCTACGCGCCCGGCAGCCCGGAGCGGGCCGCGCTGGAGGTGGAGCTCAGGCGCCAGGAGGCGCGGCAGGTGGACCTGACGGCCACGATCGGCGGCCGCAAGAAGATGGGCGGCGGCGCCGAGGTCGCCGGTGGTGCAGCCGCACGACCACGCCCACGTCCTCGGGGTGCTGCGCCACAGCACCCAGGCCGACACCCGCGCGGCGATCGTCGCGGCCCGGGAGGCGGCGCCGGCCTGGCGGGCGCTGCCCTTCGACGAGCGAGCGGCGGTCATCCTCAAGGCCGCGGACCTGCTGGCCGGTCCGTGGCGCCAGCGGCTCAACGCCGCGACCATGCTGGGCCAGTCCAAGACGGCGTTCCAGGCCGAGATCGACTCGGCCTGCGAGCTGATCGACTTCTGGCGCTTCAACGTGCACTTCGCCCGCGGCATCCTGGAGGACCAGCCGATCGCGAACTCGCGCGGCATCTGGAACCGCACCGACCACCGCCCGCTCGAGGGCTTCGTCTACGCGATCACGCCGTTCAACTTCACCGCGATCGCCGGCAACCTGCCCACCGCTCCGGCGCTGATGGGCAACACCGTGCTGTGGAAGCCGTCGCCCACCCAGCAGCTCGCCGCGCACCTGACCATGGAGCTGCTGGAGGAGGCGGGCATGCCGCCGGGCGTGGTGAACCTGCTGCCCGGGGACGGTCTGGAGGTCTCCAAGGTCGCGCTCGGCCACCCCGACCTGGCCGGCATCCACTTCACCGGCTCGACGCCGACCTTCCAGCACCTGTGGCAGACCGTGGGCTCCAACATCACCTCCTACCGCGCCTACCCGCGCATCGTGGGGGAGACCGGAGGCAAGGACTTCGTGGTGGCGCACGCCTCGGCCGACCCCGACGTGCTACGGGTGGCGCTGCTGCGCGGTGCGTTCGAGTTCCAGGGCCAGAAGTGCTCCGCGGCCTCGCGCGCCTACGTGGCCCGCTCGGTGTGGGACCGGATGAAGGACGACTTCCTCGCCGAGGTCGAGTCGATCCCGATGGGCGACGTCACCGACCTGTCCAACTTCATGGGCGCGGTGATCGACGACCGGGCCTTCGCCAAGCACAAGAAGGCGATCGCGCGGGCCAAGCGCTCCAAGACCCTCGACGGTGCTGGCCGGGGGCCAGGTCGACGACTCGGTCGGGTACTTCGTGCGTCCCACCGTGGTGGAGGGCGGCGACCCCACCGACCAGATGTTCGGCACCGAGTACTTCGGCCCGATCCTGGCCGTGCACGTCTTCGACGACGCCGACTACGAGCGGGTCGTGGAGCAGATGGAGTCCTTCGCGCCGTACGCCCTGACCGGCTCGATCATCGCCCAGGACCGCACCGCGATCGCCTGGGCTGCGGAGGCGCTGCGCTTCGCGGCCGGGCAACTTCTACGTCAACGACAAGCCGACCGGGGCCGTGGTCGGGCAGCAGCCGTTCGGTGGCGCGCGGGCCTCGGGCACCAACGACAAGGCGGGCTCGCCGCAGAACCTGCTGCGGTGGACCTCGCCGCGCTCGATCAAGGAGACGTTCGACCCGCCGACGGACTACCGCTACCCGTACATGGACCGCGGCTGAGTCCTCGGGTGCGCCCGTGCGCCCGGCGTTGCCCGCTCGGTGTTACCAGGGATCGCCAGGGTGCTGGTATGCCTCCCAGGTGATGCCGAGAATTGCCCACTGACCACGGCATAGATCTACCTGGGCAGCGCAGAAAACCGGCGGCACCTGGGGAACGGGGGGCTCCTGGGGTCAGGGAGGCCGGCTCAGCCTGCAGGAACGGGTAGTCGGCGTACCCCTCGGCGCCGCCGCCGTAGAACGTGTCGGGGTTGGGCTCGTTCAGCGGGGCGCCCGGTCGCCCAGCGGGCGGGCAGGTCCGGGTTCGCGATGAACAGCCGGCCCACGGCCACGGCGTCGGCCAGGTCGTCGTCGAGCACGGCCTGCGCGCGACTCGCGGCTGGTGACCTGAGCCGAAGCCGTCGTTGGCGACCAGGACGCCGCCGAAGTCCTTGCGCAGCCGCTGGACCAGGTCCAGCGACGGGTCGGCCAGCACGGTCAGGTAGGCCAGGTCGAGCGGCGCGAGGCCGTCGACGAGCGCGGTGTACGTCGCCTCGACGTCGGCCTGGTCCTCCTCGGTGGCGCCCTGGATGTTGTGGGCCGGGGAGATCCGGATGCCGACGCGCTCGGGGCCGATGGCCTCGGCGACCGCGCGGGTGACCTCGATGGCGAAGCGGGCGCGGTTCTCCGGGCTGCCGCCGTACTCGTCGGTGCGCTCGTTGGAGCCGGGGGCCAGGAACTGGTGGATGAGGTAGCCGTTGGCGCCGTGGATCTCGACCCCGTCCAGCCCGGCCTCGATGGCGCAGCGGGCGGCGTGCACGAACTCCGCCACGACGCCCGGGATCTCGGAGAGCTCCGAACGCACGGGGGACCGGGTAGGGCTTCATGCCGTCCGCGGTGAACATGGTGTCCGGGGCGGCGACGGCGCTGGGGGCGACGCTCTCCAGGCCCTGCTTGTTGTCGGGGTGGGCGATCCGGCCCACGTGCATGAGCTGGACGACGATGCGGCCGCCGCCGCGCGTGCACCGCGTCGGCGACCCGGCGCCAGCCCGCGACCTGCTCGGGGGTGTGGATGCCGGGGGTGTCGAGGTAGCCCTGGCCCACCGCGCTGGGCTGCGTGCCCTCGGTGACGATGAGGGCCGCGCCGACGCGCGCTGGCCGTAGTACTGCACGGCGAGGTCGCCGGGCACCATGCCCTCGCCCGCGCGGTTGCGCGTCAGGGGGGCCATCACGATGCGGTGCGGCAGCTCCCAGCCGTGGATCGTCAGCGGGTCGAAGAGGTCGGGCATGGGTGAGGTCCTCACGGCGTCGGGGGGTGTGCGGGCATGCACGATCACCTGGTCGAACCATCCCCCGAGACGGACATTCCCGGCAGGACCGTGCCGAAGGCCACAGTGGCCGCCCGCCCGTCGTACGACGGGGTGGGCACAATGGCCGCGTCATGACCCACCTGATGCTGCTGACCGCCCTGGTGCCCGAGCACCTCGGCGCGCTGCACCCCTTCGAGCGGCTGCTGGTGCTGCTGGTGGCCTTCGGGCCGTTCGTGGTGCTGGGCGTCGTGGTGTGGGTCGTACGCCGCCGGGTGGTGGCCGAGGAGGCCGAGCGGGAGGCGCAGGAGACGGGCGTACGACGGACCGGACCCGCCGTCGAGGGCGCGGACCCCGGCCCCGCGCCGCCGAACCGACTAGACCCCGCGCGTCAGCCGGCCAGCCAGGCCCGTCCGGCGCGCTGCTCGGCCGTCAGGGCGGAGTGCAGCAGGTCGCCCACCAGGCCCTCCAGCTTGCCGCCGACCAGCGGGACCTTGACCTTCACCTCGCCGGTGACCGACTGCACGGTGCCGGTGCCGGTGCCGGAGGGTGCCAGCACGATGGTCCCGGACATGGTGCCCGGCTTGCCCGGCACCTCGATCTCGAGGTCGGCGTGCCGCGCGTCGGACCAGCGCTCGGTCTGCACGATGCGGATCTCCTCGCCGACCAGCTTCTGGGCGAACGGGGGGATGCCCCGGGCGGGCTGGGTCTGGTCGACCACGACCCGCATGCCCGGCCCGGCGCCGTCCACCGAGACCTCGTGGCGCAGCACCCGCATGGCGGCGCAGACCGCGTCGCGGAAGGCGGGGTCGGCCAGCATCGTCCGCCACCTCGTCCGGGGTGGCGTCGTAGGTGATCTCGTGCGAGAACTTCATCAGCGGTCTCCTCCGGGGGCCGCGGCGCGGACCGCCGCTGGTGTGCCGCCCGCATCCTCTCGCACGACGTCCGCCCGGCCGGGCGTGGCCTACGCTGCCGGGGTGGACGACGAGGTGGTGGGCCGGTGGGGTGACCCCGCGACGCACCCCGAGATCCAGTTCGGTGAGCAGGGTGCGCGGCTGACCTACGGCGGCTACCTGCGCCTGGACCAGCTGCTGTCGGCCCAGCACCTGGAGTCGAGGCCGCCGGCGCACGACGAGCTGCTGTTCATCACCATCCACCAGGTCTACGAGCTGTGGTTCCAGCAGCTGCTGCACGAGGCCACCGCGGCCCGCGACGCCATGCTGGCCGGGCGCGACGGCGACGGCGACCGGCTCTGGTGGGCGCAGCACCTGCTCGCGCGGATGCACGTGATCGAGCGGGTCCTGGTGCAGCAGGTCGACGTGCTGGAGACCATGACCCCGCAGGACTTCCTGCAGTTCCGGCAGGCCCTGGCCCCGGCCAGCGGCTTCCAGTCCGTGCAGTTCCGGGAGCTGGAGTTCCTCTCCGCGGCCAAGGACCCGTCCTTCGTGCACCGCTTCAAGGGCCTGACCGAGGCCGAGACGGCCCGGCTGCACCGCCGGCTGGCCGAGCCCACGCTGTGGGACGCGTTCGTCCGGGTGCTCGCCGCCCGGGGCCTGCCGGTCGACGACGACGAGCAGGTCACCGCCTCGCGTGCGCGAGGTCGCCCACGACCGGTCCCGGCACGCCGAGGTGTGGGCGCTGGCCGAGGCGCTGCTGCAGCACGACGAGCTGGCCGCGGCCTGGCGGGCCCGGCACGTGGTGATGGTGGAGCGGATGATCGGCACCCGCACCGGCACCGGTGGCTCCTCGGGGGCGGACTACCTGCGCAGCCGGCTGGACCTGCGCTACTACCCGCTGCTGTGGGACCTTCGCTCGGTGCTCTGAGAGTCGGCGTGGTGGGCGGCGCGCCCAGGGGCTAGCGTCGGGGCCCACGGCACAACGACGTGCCGTCGCGGACCGACAGAGGTAGATGCTGCGTGGGTACGACGCTCGAGGACACCGTCGACAGCCAGCGGGAGGACGTGCTCGACAAGGCCGTGGCGTTCGCGCGCAGCCGGCACGGCAGCGGCGGGCCGCCGGGGGACGGTGCGGCCGGCCTGGTCCGCTACTTCTACCGGCACGTCGCGGCCGAGGACATCGTCGAGCGCAGCGAGGTCGACCTGTACGGCGCTGCGATGAGCCAGTACAAGCTGGCCTCGCACCGACCCCAGGGCACCGCCAACATCCGGGTGTTCACCCCGACCGTGGCCGAGCACGGCTGGTCCGCGGGCGGCCACACCGTGGTGGAGGTCGTCACCGACGACATGCCGTTCCTCGTGGACTCGGTGACGATGGCGCTGCACGAGGAGAACCGCGAGGTGCACATGGTCGTGCACCCGCAGATCCTGGTGCGCCGCGACCTCACCGGGGCCCTGAAGGAGGTGTTCACCGACGAGGAGACCGCCGACCGGGCCGGCGAGGGCCACGACCTGTTCCGCGAGTCGTGGATGCACATCGAGATCGGCCGCGAGTCCAGCCCGATGCACCGCGACGAGATCACCCGGTCGCTGTCCAAGGTGCTGCTCGACGTGCGCGAGGCCGTCGAGGACTGGCCCAAGATGCACGCCCGCGCGCTGGAGATCATCGACGAGCTCGAGCAGGACCCGCCGCCGCTGCCGGCGCAGGAGGTCGCCGAGGGCCAGGCGCTGCTGCAGTGGCTCGCCGACACCCACTTCACCTTCCTGGGCTACCGGGAGTACCGCCTGGAGGAGACCGGACCGGCCGACGAGTCGGGGGTGCCCGAGCTCTCGCTGCGGGCGGTCCCCGGCACCGGGTACGGCATCCTGCGCTCGGACCAGGACATGTCGGCCTCCTTCGGCAAGCTGCCGCCGCTGGTGCGCGAGAAGGCCCGGGAGAAGACGCTCCTGGTGCTGGCCAAGGCCAACTCCAAGTCGACCGTGCACCGCCCGGTCTACCTGGACTACGTCGGGGTCAAGTCCTTCGACGAGGCCGGCGAGGTGGTGGGCGAGCGCCGCTTCCTGGGGCTGTTCTCCTCGGCCGCCTACACCGAGTCCCTGACCCGCATCCCGGTCATCCGGGTCAAGGCCCAGCAGGTCGTGGACCGCTCCGGCTTCGCGCCCTCGAGCCACACCGGCAAGGCCCTGATGGACGTGCTGGAGACCTACCCGCGCGACGAGCTCTTCCAGACGCCGATCGACGAGCTGGTGCCGATCGCCGAGGCCGTGCTCAACACCCGCGAGCGCCGACAGCTGCGGCTCTTCGTGCGTCGCGACACCTACAACCGCTACCTGTCCTGCCTGGTCTACCTGCCCCGGGACCGCTACACCACCGCGGTCCGCGAGCGGATCGCGGCCATCCTCACCGAGCAGCTCGGCGGCGACTCCCTGGAGTACACCGCCCGGGTCTCGGAGTCGCTGCTGGCCCGCCTGCACTTCGTCATCCGGCCCAAGCCCGGTGAGCTGGTGGGCGACTTCAACCGGGCCGAGATCGAGCGCCGGCTGGCCGAGGCGGCCCGCTCCTGGCGCGACGACTTCGTGGCCGCGGCGCACGCGGAGTACGGCGAGGAGGACGGCGCCCTGCTCGCCCGCAAGTACGCCGACTCGTTCCCCGAGGCCTACAAGGAGGACTACCCGCCGCGCACCGGTGCGGTCGACCTCGGTCGGCTGGAGGGCATCCCGGGCGACGCCGGGCTGGACCTGTCCTTCTACCAGGTCATGGACGCCGGTCCCCGCGAGGCCCGGCTGAAGATCTTCCGGGTCGGGCTCGCCGCTGTCGCTGAGCGAGGTGCTGCCGATCCTGTCCTCGATGGGCGTCGAGGTCGTCGACGAGCGGCCGTACGGCCTGCTGGGCACCGGCCGCGAGTCGCACGTCTACGACTTCGGCCTGCGCTACCACCGCGAGCTGCCGGCGGGAGTCGCGCGAGCTGTTCCAGGACGCGGTCAACGCGGTGTGGGAGGGCGACAACGAGGTCGACGGCTTCAACGGCCTGGTCCTCGCCGCCGGGCTGACCTGGCGCCAGGCGACGGTGCTGCGGGCCTACGCGAAGTACATGCGCCAGGGCGGCACGCCCTTCGCCCAGGACTACATCGAGGACGCGCTGGGCCAGAACGTCGAGATCACCCGCTGCCTGGTCGCGCTCTTCGAGACCCGCTTCGACCCCGGCCGCGACGGCGACCTGGCCGCCGACAGCGAGGCGCGCACGGCCAGGCTCGCCGAGATCGAGGCGCCGGATCCGGGACCGCGCTGGACGACGTGGCCAGCCTCGACCAGGACCGCATCCTGCGCTCCTACCTGACGCCGTCATCGAGGCGACGCTGCGCACCAGCTACTTCCAGGTCGACCGCGACGGGCTCTCCAAGTCCTACATGGCCTTCAAGCTGCGACCCGAAGTCGATCCCCGACCTGCCCGAGCCGCGGCCGCAGCTTCGAGATCTTCGTCTACTCGCCGCGCGTCGAGGGCGTGCACCTGCGCTTCGGCGCGGTCGCCCGCGGCGGCCTGCGGTGGTCGGACCGGCGCGACGACTTCCGCACCGAGGTGCTGGGCCTGGTCAAGGCGCAGATGGTCAAGAACACCGTCATCGTGCCCGTCGGCGCCAAGGGCGGCTTCTTCTGCAAGCAGCTGCCCGACCCCGCCGACCGGGAGGCCTGGATGGCCGAGGGGATCGCCTGCTACACGACGTTCATCTCCGCGCTGCTCGACGTCACCGACAACCTCGTCGACGGTGCGACCGTGCCGCCGCCGCGGGTGGTGCGCCACGACGGGGACGACTCCTACCTGGTGGTGGCCGCCGACAAGGGCACCGCGACCTTCTCCGACATCGCCAACGGCGGTGGCCAAGGCCTACGGCTTCTGGCTCGGGCGACGCCTTCGCCTCCGGTGGCTCGGTGGGCTACGACCACAAGGCCATGGGCATCACCGCGCGCGGCGCCTGGGAGTCGGTGCGCCGGCACTTCCGCGAGATGGGCGTCGACTGCCAGAGCCGAGGAGTTCACCTGCGTCGGGGTCGGCGACATGTCGGGTGACGTGTTCGGCAACGGGATGCTGCTCTCCGAGCACATCCGGCTGGTCGCGGCGTTCGACCACCGCGACATCTTCCTCGACCCGGCACCCGGTCGCGGCGACGTCGTACGCCGAGCGCCGGCGGCTCTTCGACCTGCCGCGCTCCAGCTGGCAGGACTACGACGCCGAGCTGATCTCCGAGGGCGGTGGCGTCTTCTCCCGGAGCCTCAAGGCCATCCCGATCACCCCGCAGGTGCGCGCGGCCCTCTCGCTGGAGGACGGCGTGACCTCGCTGACCCCCGCCGAGCTGATGCGCGCCATCCTGCTGGCCGAGGTGGACCTGCTGTGGAACGGCGGCATCGGCACCTACGTCAAGGCGGCCACCGAGACGCACGCGGAGGTGGGCGACAAGGCCAACGACGCGATCCGCGTGGACGGTGCGCGCGCTGCGCTGCCGCTGCGTCGGGCGAGGGCGGCAACCTCGGCCTGACCCAGCGCGGCCGCGTGGAGTACGCCCGGACCGGGTGCGACGGTCGCGGCGGGCGGATCAACACCGACTTCATCGACAACTCCGCCGGCGTGGACACCTCCGACCACGAGGTGAACATCAAGATCCTGCTCGACCAGGTGGTGGCGGCCGGCGACCTCACCGAGCAAGCAGCGCAACGACCTGCTCGCCTCGATGACCGAGGAGGTCGGGCACCTGGTGCTGGCCGACAACTACGAGCAGAACCACGCGCTGGCGAACGCCGCCATCCAGGCGCCGCAGCTGCTGCACGTGCACGAGGACTGGATCCGGCGGCTGGAGCGCAAGGGCCTGCTGGACCGGGAGCTCGAGGCGCTGCCCAGCCCGCAAGGCGGTCGCCGAGCGCCGCGAGCGCGGGGAGGGGCTGTCGGCGCCGGAGCTGTCGGTGCTGCTGGCCTACACCAAGATCGTGCTCGCCGACGAGCTGATCGACACCGGCGCTGGCCGACGACCCGTTCCTGCGCACCGACCTGTTCGGCTACTTCCCCCAGCAGATGCGGCAGACCTACCGCGACCGGATGGAGCGCGCACCCGCTGCGCCGGGAGATCATCGTGACCAGCGTGGTCAACGACCTCGTCAACGGCGCCGGGATGACGTTCTTCCACCGGCTGTCGGAGGAGACCGCGGCGTCGGCCGACGAGCTGGTGCGGGCCAACTTCGTGGCCCGGGAGATCTTCGGGTCCCGGGCGCTGATCGACGAGATCAACTCCTTCGACAACGTCATCGACGCGGCGGTGCAGACCCGGATGCGGCTGGAGATGCGGACGCTGGTCGAGCGCGCGTCCCGGTGGCTGATCAACAACCGTCGCCCGCCGATGGACAGCGAGGCGACCGTCGAGTTCTTCGGGGTGGTGGCCCAGCAGGTGATCGACGCGCTGCCGGACCTGCTCGAGCGGCCGGGAGGCCGACGCGCTTCACGGCCCGCCGCGACGCGCTGGTCGAGCGGGGCGTGCCCGAGGACCTCGCCGTCAAGGTGGCGGTGCTGCCCACGGCCTACACCGTGCTGAACATCGTCGAGATCGCCAGGCGCGACGACGTGGACGCCGGTCGAGGTGGCGCGGGTGCACTTCGCGCTCGGCGAGCGGCTGGGGCTGTCCACACTGGTCGCCCGGATCCTGGCCCTGCCGCGCGACGACCGCTGGCAGACGATGGCCCGGGCGGCGCTGCGCGACGACCTGCACACCGTGCACGCCCAGCTCACCGCCCAGGTGCTGGCCGGCACCGACCCCGACCAGCCGGTGCCGGTGCGCGTCGCCGACTGGGAGGAGCACGACGCGGTCGTGGTGTCCCGGGCGGTCGGCACCCTGGAGGAGATCTGCTGCCGACGAGCACGCCGACCTGGCGCGGCTGTCGGTCGGGCTGCGGGTGGTGCGGACGCTGCTGGTCGGCCCTGACCGCCGCCCGCCGCCGCGGTGATCCGCGCACGTGCGGCAGACTCGACCCATGAGCGCCGACGACCTCACCGCCGCGGAGCGATCCGTCCTGGGCCACCTCGACGAGACCGCGCTCGCCGAGTCGCTGATGGAGCTGGTGCGGATCCCCAGCATGGGTGGGACCGACGCCGAGGTCGAGGTGCAGGAGGTCGCGGCCGGCATGCTGCCGCGACCTGGACCTCGACGTCGACCGCTGGGACATCGACCTCGACGAGCTCGCCGACGACCCGTGGTTCCCCGGCGTGGAGGTCGACCCGCACGCGGCCGTCGGGGTGGTGGGTACGACGGGCGCGGGCCGGCGAGGCGATGCCCGCGCTGGTGCTCCAGGGCCACCTCGACGTCGTACCGCCCGGGGAGCCGGACGAGCTGGCTCGGCACCGACCCCTTCTCGGCCGAGATCCGCGACGGCTCGCTCTTCGGCCGGGGCGCCTGCGACATGAAGGCCGGAGCGGCGGCGAACCTGGCGGTGGTGCGTACGCTGCGCGCCGCCGGCGTACGGCTGGAGCGACCTCTCGCGGTGCACTCGTGATCGGCGAGGAGGACGGCGGGCTGGGCGCGTTCGCGACGCTGCGTCGCGGGCACATCGGCGAGGCGGCGGTCATCACCGAGCCCACCAGCGCCCGCATCATCACCGCGACGGCGGGTGCGCTGACCTTCCGCATCGAGGTGGCCGGCCGGTCCGCCCACGGGTCGCTGCGCAAGGAGGGCGTGAGCGCCTTCGAGGTCGTTCCTGCCGATCCACGCGGCCCTCATGGCCTTCGAGGCCGAGCGCAACCTCGACCCCGACCCCGGTTTCGTCAGCGAGCTGCCCTACGCCCTCTCGTTCGGTCTCGTCCAGGTCCGGCGAGTGGTCGAGCAACGTCCCCGACCAGCTGGTCGCCGAGGGCCGCTTCGGCGTGCAGATCGACGAGGACCCGCGGCTCGCCCGGGCCCGGTTCGAGGACGTCGTGACCGAGGTCGCCGTCAAGGACCCGTGGCTGCGCGAGAACCGCCCGGTGGTGACCTGGCCCGGCGGGCAGTTCGCCAGCGGCAGCACCGACGAGTCGCCACCCGCTGGTGGCGGAGATGCGGCCGCGGTGGCCGCGACGGGCGGCGAGCACCCACCGACTGGGCATCGGCGTCTACGGCAGCGACCTGCGGCTCTACACCGGCGTCGGCGGCATCCCGACGCTGCACTACGGCCCCGGCGACATGTGGGACGCGCACTCGCCCGCTGGAGAAGGTCGACCTCGCCCAGCTGGTCCAGGTCACCCGGGCCCTGGTGCTGCTGGCGCTGCGCCGCTGCGGCGTCGCCGGCTGACGCGACGGGGTCTCGGCCTGTCCGGACGGCGAGGGCCGCGGGCGGCTCCCGGGCGGTAGGAAGAGCGCATGGAGCTCCATGATGCCCGCACCCTCGTCGTCGGCGCCACCGGCGTGCTCGGCACGGCCCTGACCCACGCCCTGCACGGCGCCGGGGCTCGCGTCGTCGGCCACCGGCCGTGACGAGGACCGGCTGGCCGCGCTGCGGACGTGACCGAGGCCGTCCTGCGCGCTCGACCTGCTCGACGTCGACGCCTGCCGCGCCGCCGTCGTCGAGGAGGCCGCCGAGCTCGGCGGGCTGGACCTGGTCGTGGTCGCCTCCGGGGTGGCCGGCTTCGGGCCGGCCGCGGAGACGTGCCGGACGCGGTGACCGAGGAGCTGTTCGCGGTCAACACCCTCGGCCCGGTGGCGGTGCTGGCCGCCGCCGTCCGCTGGTCGCGCCCCGGGCGGCGCAGTGGTGGTCCTCAGCGCGATCCTGGCGGACGCCCCGATGGCCGGGATGGCCGGCTACTCGGCGAGCAAGGCCGCCCTGTCGTCGTACGTGACCGCGCTGCGCCGTGAGGTGCGCCGCCAGGGCATCGCGGTGCTCGACGTCCGTCCCCCGCACCTGGAGACCGGGCTGGCGGACCGGGCGCTCGCCGGGTCGCCGCCCCCGCTGCCCGCCGGGCACGACGTGGACGACCTCGTGGCCCGGTCGTCGAGGGCATCCGCGCCGGTGCCCGTGAGCTGGCGCTGGGACCCCGTCGCCGGGACGGCTCGCGCGCGCTGACCCGACGGCCAGCTGGCCTTCCTCGCGGCCGCGCGGTGTCTTGCTGGTCTTCTTGGCGGCTGCCTTCTTCGCCGGCGCCTTCTTGGTCGGCGCCTTCTTCTGCGGTGGACTTCTTCGGCGGTCTTCCCGCCGTCCTTCGTCCGAGGACTTCTGGACGTCGACTTCGGCCTTCTCCTGGGCGGCGTCGTCCTTCTCACCGTCCGGCGGACCGGCGTGCTCCCCGCGGGAGGTCTTGGCCGCGTCGACCGACCGCTGCAGCGCCGCGAGCAGGTCGACGACCTCGCCGGTCGAGCTGCCGAGGAGCCTCGGGAGCCTTGACCTCGCCGCCCTCGAGCTTGGCCTGCACCAGCGCCTCGACGGCGGTCTGGTAGTCGTCCTCGTACTCGTCGGAGTCATAGTCGCCGGCGAGCGTGTCGACGAGGAGCTTGGCCATCTTGAGCTCGTTGGCGGTGGCTGCGTGCTCGGTGGCGTCGAGGCCGGCGAAGTCGGGCTTGCGGACCTCGTCGGGCCACAGCATGGTCTGCATGACGATGACGTCGTCGCGGACCCGCAGCACCGCGGTCGTCATCCGGGTCCGGATGGACACCGTCACGACCGCCACCCGGTCGGCCTCCTTGAGCGCCTCGCGCAGCAGGGCGTAGGGCTTGGCCGCGGTCTTCTCCGGCTCGAGGTAGTACGACTTCTCCAGCCACATCGGGTCGATCTGCTCGGTGGGCACGAACTTCTCCACCGAGATCTCCCGGCTGCTGCTGGCCGGGCAGCTCGGCGAAGTCGTCGTCGTCGAGCACGACCATCTGACCGTCGTGGGTCTCGTAGCCCTTCGCGATGTCGGCGTAGGCCACCTCCTCGCCGTCGACGCTGCAGACCCGTTGGTACTTGATCCGGCCGCCGTCCTTGGCGTGCACCTGGCGGAACGAGATGTCGTGGCTCTCGGTGGCGGCGTACAGCTTGACCGGCACGCTCACCAGGCCGAAGGAGACCGCGCCTTTCCAGATGGCACGCATGGGCAGCTCCGCTCCTCGGCGTACGACGTGGGTTCCCCATCATGGCGCACGCATGCGAGCAAGGATGGAGGCCCATGCGCCCGATGCTCGCCACCAAGGGCACCTACGTCCCGACCGGGGCCCGAGTGGCTGCACGAGGTGAAGTGGGACGGCATGCGGGTGCTGGCGGAGGTCCGCGACGGCGTGCTGCAGCTGCGCTCCCGCAACGAGAACGACGTGACCGTGGCCTTCCCCGAGCTGCACGGCCTGGCCGGCGTCGGCCACGACGTGGTGCTCGACGGCGAGGTGGTCGCCTTCGCCGACGGCGTGCCGCCGTTCTGCGCGCTCGCCGACCGGATGCACGTGCGCAACGCCCGGCCGCGCCGAGCAGCTGTCGCAGGTCAACCCGGTGACGCTGCTGCGTCTTCGACCTGCTCGCGGCTCGACGGCGAGGACCTGACTGGCCGGCCGCTGGCGGAGCGCCGGGCGCCGCTCGAGGGGCTCGACCTGCTGGGCCGCACTGGCAGGTGCCCGGCGACCTACGACGACGGGGCGATGCTGCTGCAGGCCACCGGGCGAGCAGCGGCTGGAGGGGATCGTGTCCAAGAAGCGTCCTCGCCTCTACCGTCCCGGGCCGGCGCTCCACGGACTGGCTGAAGTTCCCGCACCGCGCCCTCGGCTCCTACGTCGTGGGCGGCTGGCGGCCAGGAGACGGACAGCGCCTCGCGCATCGGGCGCGGTGCTGGTCGGGGAGCCCACCGCGCGACGGGCTGGTCTACCGCGGCCGGGTCGGCAGCGGCATCGCGGGCAAGGAGGGCCAGCGGCTCGCTCGAGGTGCTCGCGACCGCTGACGCGCCGACGGAGTCGCCCTTCGCCGACGAGGTGCCGAAGCGTGGACGCGACGGGCACGGCCTGGGTGCGTCCCGAGGTGGTCGTCGAGATCGCCGCGCTCGGGATGACCCCGGCGCGGCGGCTGCGGCAGCCGGCGTACCGCGGGCGTGCGCGCGGACCTGTCGCCCGGGACCTGACCGGAGGAGCGCGGTGGCTGAGCCGGCGCGAGGAGGTGCTGGTCGAGGTCGACGGCCGCACCCTGCGGATCAGCAACCTGCGGCAAGGTGATGTACCCGGGAGCGGGCACCACCAAGGGCGAGGTGCTGCACTACTACGCGCGGGTCGCCCCGGTGCTGCTGCCGCACCTGGCCGACCGGGCGGTGACCCGGATCCGCTGGCCGCACGGCACCGCCGGCATGCAGTTCTTCGAGAAGAACCTGCCGTCCGGGCGCCCCGGCTGGCTGCGCTCGGTGACCGTGCCGTCGACCGGCTCGCGCGGGGGGCGGCGACCGCATCGTCTTCCCCGTCATCGAGGGGCTGGCCGACCTGACCTACTTCGCCAACCTGGCCTCGCTGGAGCTGCACGTGCACCAGTGGACGGTGGGCCGCAACGGCCAGCCCCAAGCAACCCCAACCGGCTCGTCGTCGACCTCGACCCGGGCCCCGGCGCCGGCCTGGCCGAGTGCTGCCGGGTGGCGCTGTGGTGCGCGACAAGCTCGCCGACGCGCGGGCTGTCGGCTGCCCCGGTCACCTCGGGCAGCAAGGGCCTGCACCTGTACGCCGCGCTGCCCGGCCGTCGCAACGCCGACGCGGTGCGCGACCTGGCCCGCGAGCTCGCCCAGGAGCTGACCGGGGAGCACCCCGAGGAGGTGCTGTGGAGGATGACCAAGTCGCTGCGCGCCGGCAAGGTGTTCCTGGACTGGAGCCAGAACACCGGGGCGAAGACCACGATCTCGCCGTACTCCCTGCGCGGCCGCGACCGGCCCTACGTCGCCGCGCCCCGGTCCTGGGACGAGATCGAGCAGGGCGCGGCGACGGCCTCGTGCAGCTGCAGCTGGACGAGGTGCTGGCCCGCGTCGACGAGGACGGGGACCTCTTCGGCGACCTGCTGGGCACGGTCTGAAAAGGCCCGTCACGTACGGAATCCGCCGCTCCCGAGAGACGGCGGAGATCCGCAGCGAGACGATGCGTCCATCGCTGCGTGATGCACCTCCACGGTGCCCGATGCGGCGCCGACCAAACAACCGGACCCGATCGCGCGGCCCGGGTTGAGCCCCTCCGGGAACGGGCAGGGGGGTGACCAAGGGCACTCGGGTCCTCGGGAGCCCGCCGACGAGAAGAGGGTGGACATGGCCGAGAACAGAGGCGTGGCGTACATCGGACCCGGCACGGTCGAGGTCCAGGACGATCCCCTACCCGGGCCTGGAGCTGCGCGACGGTCCCGGGGTCAACCCGGCCAACGTCGGCCGCCGGTGCGACCACGGCGTGATCCTCAAGGTCGTCACCTCCAACATCTGCGGCAGTGACCAGCACATGGTGCGCGGGCGCACCACCGCGCCGGAGAACCTCGTCCTCGGCCACGAGATCCTGGGGGAGGTCGTGGAGGCGGGCCGCGACGTCGAGTTCATCCAGGTCGGCGACCTGTGCTCGGTGCCGTTCAACATCGCCTGCGGCCGCTGCCGGATGTGCAAGGAGGGCAAGACCGGGGTCTGCCTGAACGTGAACCCGGCCCGTCCCGGCGCCGCCTACGGCTACGTCGACATGGGCGGCTGGGTGGGCGGCCAGGCCGAGTACGTCATGGTGCCGTACGCCGACTGGAACCTGCTGCGCTTCCCGGACCGGGACCAGGCCATGGAGAAGGTCCTCGACCTGACCATGCTCTCCGACATCTTCCCGACCGGCTTCCACGGGGCCGTGACCGCGGGGGTGAAGCCGGGCTCCACCGTCTACGTCGCCGGCGCGGGCCCGGTGGGGCTGGCCGCCGCGGTCGGGGCCCAGCTGCTGGGCGCGGCGGTGGTCATCGTCGGCGACATGCAGGCCGACCGACTGGCCCAGGCCCGCAGCTTCGGCTGCGAGACCGTGGACGTGTCGCAAGGGCGCACCCGAGGACCAGATCGAGCAGCTGCTCGGGGAGCCCTTCGTGGACGCGGCCGTCGACGCCGTCGGGTTCGAGGCCAAGGGTCACGGCGAGGGCGCCGGCGAGGCACCGGCCACCGTGCTGAACTCCCTGATGGACGTCACCTTCGCCGGCGGCGCCATCGGGATCCCGGGCCTCTACGTCACCGGCGACCCGGGCGGGATCGACGAGGCCGCCCAGAAGGGCGCGCTGTCCCTGAGCCTCGGCACCGGCTGGGCGAAGTCGCTGTCGTTCACCACCGGCCAGTGCCCGGTGATGCGCTACAACTACGGCCTGATGAAGGCGATCCTGCACGACCGGGTGCAGATCGCGAAGGCCGTCAACGCCACGGTCATCTCCCTGGACGAGGCGCCGCAGGGGTACGCCGACTTCGACTCAGGCGTGGCGAAGAAGTTCGTCATCGACCCGCACGGCCTGGTGGCCTGACCGCCGGCACACTGACGGCGGGCCCGGCCTGCTCCCCGGGGAGCAGCAGCCGCGCGAGCGCGGCGGCCGGGTCGCCGGCCAGGGTGTCGAGGTCGACGCGCCCCAGCCCGGGCACACCGGCCGGGCGGCCGAACCGGCCGTCGGAGAACTGCCAGACGTCGTAGGCCGTCCACGGCGCCGGGACCCTCGGCGGCCGCATGGCGTCGTTGTAGCGCGCGACCCACAGGCCGCAGCCGCAGCTGTCGTCGAGGTCGAACGGCGTGTACACCAGGGGCCGGGCCCCGGTGCGGTCGCGGACCTCGCCCACGAACGCCCGGACCCAGGCGGTGAGGGCGCGGCGGCCGAGGCCGCCGTCGTCCTCCAGGTCCAGCACGGGCACCAGGTCCCCGGGCCGCGGGGTGGCCACGTCGAGGAGGTGCCGGGCCTGGACCTGTCCGGTCGACCGGCCCGGCCGCGCGAAGTGGTAGGCGCCGAAGGGGAGGCCGACCGCGGCGGCGAGCCGGCGGCGCGTCCGGTACTGCTCGTCGACGAAGCCGTGCCCCTCGGTGGCCTTGTGGTAGACGAAGCGGACGCCGGCCGCGGCGGCCTGCGTCAGCGCGGTGCGGGTGACCCCGCGGTTGTGGTGCGAGAGGTCCACGCCGTCGACGCGGGCGCCGACGCCGGGCGACGTCCCGGCGCGGGCCTGGGCCGGGACGCCTGCCTTCGTGGTGCGCGCCGCGGGGGCGGCCGAGCGGATGCCCTCGGGGAAGCGCGGGTAGCCGTAGCCGACCACCCGGGGGTCGCGGCGGCGGTGGGTCTTGGCGTAGACGCCGTTGCCCTCCCTCGAGCCGGTGTCGTTGGTGTTGCCCTCGACGGTGTGCACGAGGTCGTCGTCGTAGTCGACGACGATGCCGGTGTGGTCGAGGTCGCGGCTGCTGCCGAAGAAGATCTGCGCGCCGATCGCGGGGTACTCCGACCACCGGCCGACCGTGCGGAACCACGCCCCCGCCGCGTCGCAGGAGGCGGTGGGTGAGGCGACCGGGTGGTAGAGCGCCTGCGCCCCGGCCCTCATCGCCACCCAGGTGACGAAGGTCTGGCACCACGGCTGGCCGTCGGACCAGGCCAGGCCGGGCACCTCGTCGCTGTACTTCTGGTCGTTGTCCCAGTGCCCGCCGGAGCGTCCTTCCCGGGTGCCGATCTCGGCCCGGGCGATCCTGCGGACCTCGTCCACGAGTGCGGTCATCACGCTCTCCTTGTCGGTGGTGGTCGCTGACGAGCGACCACCCGGCAGGAGAGGGCCGCGGGCACCGGTGATACGCCACGGTGCTGCGGTCTGGACCGTCCCACCCCCCGTCGTCGGGGCCGGTATCAGCCCGGGTCCACCCCCCTCCTCCCGTCGTACGAGGGGGTCCACTCCCGCAGCGGTACACGACGATCGGAGAACGCAATGCCCATGGAACACAGCGGCGACCTGATGCAGGCACTCATCGCCAAGCTGTACGCGACGGTGACGGGGAACGACGACGCCATCAAGATCCCGCGCAACAAGTACGTGTCCTGGTTCCTGCCGGGGGTGCCGTTCACGGCCGCGGACTTCACGTACTGCTCGACGGGGTTCACCGGGAACACCGCCGAGGAGGTCAAGAACGCCTACCACCAGGCCTTCGTGCTGTCCTCGCTCTTCGACTACATCCCCGACACCAGCACGGGCTTCGTGGAGCCGGAGATGCAGCAGACGATCTTCGCCGGCACCGGCGACCGGATCAGCACGGTCTACAACGACGTGCTGAAGTACAGCCGCGTCGTGGACAAGCCGCTGTCCGAGGCCGAGCAGGCCAAGCTCAAGAAGTTCCGCGACCTGCTCACCGTCGAGGTCGAGGAGACCGACATCCTGACCGACGAGGTCAGGACGCTCACCAAGCCCGGCAAGCTCACGTTGGCCTACGCCGACAAGATGGATGCCTACCTCTCGGTGGCCGACGAGCTGATGGACATGAAGATCGACGCCATGGCCGCCACCGGCGACGACCCCGAGGCGCGCCGCCGGGTCTACAACTGGAACGAGAAGGCCAAGTTCGTCAAGAAGCGCCTGGAGGCGGCCGAGATGGCGTGGACCTCCCAGGGCTACAAGAACGAGTACGAGCTCATCAACGCCTACATCGCCCAGGTGACGGAGAAGAGCCTGGTCCTCTACAAGGAGGACCTCAAGCGCAAGTTCGCGAACAGCCTCACCACCAGCGTCGTGGACGGGGACAGCGAGTTCCACTACACGACCCTGCTGCCGGGCCACTTCGCCACCTCCGGGGGGTGGACGACCTTCGACTTCACCGAGGCCGACTACGAGACGCACTCCAAGCAGGACACGACCGGGTGGGGTGGCAGCGCGGGGGTGAACCTGGGGCTGTTCTCCTTCGGTGGCTCAGCCGGTGGGAGCACGACCCGGAGCAGCGAGGACCAGTCGGCGGCCAACTTCTCGGCCAGCTTCGAGTTCACGCAGGTGCCGATCTGCCGACCCTGGTTCGAGCCCGGCTTCTTCTCCATGCGGTCGTGGATGCTGGACGACAGCTGGGACCTCAGCTACCCCGGGCAGCCGGTCTCCGACGGCCGGGCCCAGGACAACACCGGGCGACTGGTCGCGTACGCCACCTCCGCGCTGTTCGTGCGGAAGGTGCGCATCACCTCCAGCACGTGGTCGGACCACTCCGACTTCATCGCGAAGTCCGTCAGCGGCGGTGGGCACGTCGGCTACGGCCCGTTCAGCGTCGGGGGCAGCTACAGCACGGGGTCGACGGCTCGCAACAGCAGCTACCACTTCGAGGGCGACACGCTGGTCATCGACGACCTGTGCCTGATCGGGACCATCAACAACGTGATCCCGCAGTGCCCGAACCCGGCCGAGGGCCTGACGCCCGAGGACTTCGTCGGCGGCGCCTGACCGTCCAGCCGCCCCCGGCGGTCCGGCTGCACCCGGGCCGTCGGGGGCCTCCACCCGCCCAGCCACCGATCGGAGGACCCTCATGGAGTCCACTGTCGAGGCGGCCCTGGCCGCCAAGATGCTCAAGCTGTTCCCACCCACCCCGGAGGAGCTCCTCGCCTTCCCCGTGGCCGGTGCCGGTCTCACCCTGGCCGAGCTCGCCCTCTTCGAGCGACCCGGGGAGAGCGCCGAGGAGATCCGGCTGCGCACCCACCACAGGGCGCAGTTCGCCCGGCTCGTGAACCAGGTGCCGGTCGACGCCCTGCGCTGGGCGCCCGAGGACCGCACGGTCTGGGGGGAGTACAAGCGGGCGCTGGACGACGCCGAGATGGCCGCCACGGTGCTGACCGCCTCGGAGCGGACCAGTCTCGAGAGGGCGACGGCCTACCTGACCGACACGGTCACCACAGACGGGGTCGAGACACGCGTCTACTCCTCGGCGGTACAGGCCTACTACCAGTACGGCGAGGTGGCCGAGAAGGCCGAACGGGCCTACCTGGACGAGCTCGTGACCGCCCAGATGTCGCAGGACCCTGCGGTGAGGGCGGCCTGGGAGAACGGGCGCCGCTTGCAGCTCGAGGCCGAGCGGGACCGTGCCCGGCAGGACCTCGCCGTCCTCGGCCACCAGGCCGAGGTCGAGGCGGCCCAGGCCACGGTCGCCGCGCTGGGGGCCAAGGACCCCCAGGTGCGCCGGCTGGCCCTGCTCGGCGACTACGAGGCGTGCACCGAGCCCGACCTGGTCGGAGGCGACCCCGTCGGGGTGCAGAGCACGTTCTACAGCCCCAGCGACGTGTTCACTCCCTCCTCGACCTGGAACACCCTGCACGTCAGTGCCGACGAGGTGTCCGGCCTGCTGGCCGAGGTGCCTCCCGAGCTGGCGGCCTCCGCGACCGGGGGCCCAGGGTCGATCGTGTCCCTGACCGTGGAGTACGCCAGCGTGAGCGTCGTACGGCCGTGGTTCGACCCCACCTTCCTGGCCATGCGGTCGTGGCGCCTGCCGGAGGGCGACGTGCTCTCCGACGGCGGCGTGCCGCGCCACGGGCGGCTGCCCGGCTACGTGAGCGACCTGGTGGTCGCCCGCAAGGTCACCGTGGAGCGCACCGTCCCGGCCGGTGCGCCACCGACCGGCGCGGGGCGTCCGGTGCTGGCCGACCTGGCCTACCTGTCGTCCGCGGTGCTCCAGGTCGACCAGACCTGGCGCGTGCAGCCGCAGTTCGGACCGGTGGCCGAGCAGGTGGTGCCGGCTCAGGTCGTCGCGGCCATCCCGACCGCGGCCCAGCTGAAGCGCGCGGCGCCGGACGTCTCGGTGCTCTCCAGCGCGTTCCTCACCGCCAAGGCGGAGCGGACCACGATCACCGAGCTGCCGTCGCTGCAGGCCGTCGCGACGAGCGGGCTCGACGTGGCCCGGGCGCCGGTGGGGTTGATGGCCCGGGTGCGGGCGGACGGTCCGGGTGACGGTCCCGTCGACGGGGGCGACGGGCCGCTGCGTCCCTTCCCGGGCAAGCCCCACCTGCCGCCCCACCTGCCGCCCGGGATGCCTCCGCCGCCGGTCGACCCGGGACCCACGGTCCCTGCGACCACCCAGGTCACCGAGGAGGTCACCTTGGACGGCGTCGTGGTGCTGGCCTACCGCGTCCGTCGTACGCCGGCATCGCCCGACCCCGATCCCGCCCTGACCTGGGACGGCTCCGAGCCGGCTGCGGGTGGGGCCGTCGAGCAGGGCCCGGGCGGGTCGTCGGGGGCGGGTCGGTTCCCGCTGCCGGCGCAGCACGTGTTCGGGGTCAAGGGTGGCCCGCGGGTGCACGACGGCAGCGCGAGCGCCGCGGACCGGGTCGCCGTCCTGGCCATCGAGTCGGCGCTGCACCGCCAAGGCGCGGAGGTGAAGGTCGACGGCGTGCTGGGGGAGAAGACGGGTCAGGCCGTGCGCCGGTTCCAGCGCACGCACGGCCTGGTCGTGGACGGCCGCGTCGGCCCGAGGACCTGGAAGGTGTTGCTCGGCTGAGCGGACGACGCACCTCGCGGGGCGAGAAAGGGGGGAGCCCCTCGCCTCGGGGGGTAGCAAGGGGAGGGACTCCGCGTAGGCCCGTCTCGCTGGGGGATGCGTTCGACGAGGTCTACCTCTTCGAGCGTAACCCTTCCGGCGCCGCCGGGAAGGGACTTCGCCTCAGATGTTCGCGGTCTCCTCCTCCGACCCCGCGCCGCGGACCGGCAGGGTGTCGAAGGCGGCCGGCGGCTCGCGCCACGGGTCGGCCGGGGCCCCCTCGGCGGCGGCCCGGAGGGCGGCCAGGACCCGGTCGGGCTTGAGCGGCATGTCCAGGTGGCGCACGCCCAGGTGGCTGACCGCGTCGACCACCGCGTTCTGCACCGCGGGCGTGGAGCCCACCGTGGCCGACTCCCCGATGCCCTTGGCGCCGAGCGGGTTGCGGGGGTCTCGGTCACGGTGCCGGTCACGGTCATCCGGGGTATCTCGGTGGCCGCGGGCAGTGCGTAGTCCACGAAGGTGGAGGTGATGGGGTTGCCCTCCGCGTCGTAGCGGAACTCCTCCCACAGTGCCTGAGCCACCCCCTGGGCGACGCCGCCCATCTGCTGGCCGGCCACCAGCAGGGGGTTGAGCACGCGGCCGCAGTCGTCGACCGCGACGTGGCTGCGCGGGGTGACCAGCCCGGTCTCGGTGTCGACCTCGACCACGGACACGTGGGCCCCGAAGGGGAAGGTGGCGCCCTGCGAGACGTGGTCGTGCTCGGCCCCCAGGGGCTCACCGGCCTCCGCAGCGGCGACCGCGACCTCGGCCCAGGACACGCCCGCGCCGGGCACACCGCTGACGGCGAACGAGCCGTCCTCGACCACGAGGTCCTCGGCGCTGACCTCCAGCAGCCCGGCGGCGATCTCCCGGCCCCGCTCGAGCACCCGGTCGGCGGCGCCGCTGACGGCGCTTCCCCCAGCTGCAGGGAGCGCGAGCCGCCCGTGCCCTGGCCGCGCGGGACCACGGCGGTGTCGGACTGCTCGAAGCGGATGGAGGTCATCGGCACGCCGAGCCGGTCGGCCACGATCATCGCGAACGAGGTCGCGTGCCCCTGTCCGTGGGCCGAGGTGCCGGCCCGGACGGTGACCGTGCCGTCGGCGGCGACGTCCACGGCGCCGTACTCGCCGCTGCCGCCGCCGGTGATCTCCACGTAGCAGGCCAGCCCGATGCCCAGCTGGACCACGTCGCCCCGCTTGCGGCGGAGCTCCTGCTCGGCGCGCAGGGCGTCGTAGTCGGCGATGCGCAGGGCCTCGGCCAGCGCGTGCGCGTACTCCCCGGTGTCGTAGCTCGCGCCGGTCAGCGTGGTGTGCGGGAACGCGTCCGGCGGGAGCAGGTTGCGGCGCCGGATCTCGGCCGGGTCCAGGCCGAGCTGGTCGGCGGCGAGGTCCATCACGCGCTCGAGCATGGCCGCGGCCTCGGGGCGGCCGGCCCCGCGGAACGCCCCCACGGGGCTGGTGTTGGTCAGCGCCGCGATCGCGGCGTACTCCAGCGCCGGCACGTCGTAGACGCCGGTGGCCATCGTGTACGTCGGACCGACCGCCAGCATCCCGCCGAAGCCGGCGTAGGCGCCGCAGTCGCCGATGACCCGGCAGCGCAGGCCGGTGATGCGGGCCTCCGAGTCCAGGCCGAGCTCGACGAACTGGACCTGCCCGCGGCCGTGCATCGACAGCATGGCCTCCGAGCGGGTCTCGGCCCAGGAGACCGGCCGGCCCACCCGCAGGGCGGCGGCGACCAGGACGACGTGCTCGGCGGGCAGGCCGGCCTTGCCGCCGAACGCGCCGCCCACGTGCGGGGCCACGACGCGCACCCGCTCGGGGGGCAGGTCGAGCTGGCGGGCCACCGACCGCTGCGCGAGGTGCGGCATCTGGGTGGCCATGTGCAGGGTGACGTCGAAGTCCTCCTCGGGGCCGCCGGGCACCACCAGCAGGGCGTTGCCCTCCATCGGGGCCACGGCCAGCCGCTGGTTCTCGATGCGGGCGCGCACCACGTGGGTCGCCCCGGCGAGCACGTCGCCCTCCGGGCTGCGGACCCCGTGCGCGATGTTGCCCGCGACGTCGTCGAACTGCAGTACCGCACCCGGGGCCAGCGCGTCCTCGACGTCCACGACGACGCCGAGCGGCTCGTAGTCCACGTCGACCAGCTCGGCGGCGTCGACGGCCTGCGCCGTGCTCGCGGCCAGCACCACCGCGACGGCCTCGCCGACGAAGCGGACCCGGTCGACGGCCAGCGGGGGCCGGGCGCACAGCGGGTGGGTCGGGCACGAAGGGGAACCCGGGGGTGAGGCCGAGGTCGGCCGCGGTCAGCACGGCCACCACGCCGGGGGCCGCGGCCGCCTCGGTGGTGTCGATGCCGGTGAGCCGCGCGTGCGCCATGGGGCTGCGCACGAACACGGCGAAGACCGCGCCCTCGGGTCGCAGGTTGTCCACGAAGGTGCCCCGGCCGCGGAGCAGGTCCGGGTCCTCGACGCGGCGGACGGCGTTGCCCAGCAGTGATCCGGCCATGTCTGGAGAGTCTAGGCACCGCGGAGCGTGGCGTCGTCCCCCGTCAGGTGCTGATGTCGGGATAGGGCAGCGACAGGTGGGAGAGCCGGCGCGCGTAGTCGAGCTGCATGCCCAGCGGCTCCTCGAAGTCGCGCTCGAACATCGCGATCCACAGCGTCAGGGTGAGGAAGGGGTGCGCGCCCAGCTCGAAGAGGGTGACGTGGTCGTGGGAGGCCAGGGCGGTCCGCTCCTGGTCGGTGAAGGACAGCCAGGTGGTCCGCTCCGCCGCGACGGCGCCCAGCAGCCTGCCCGCCTCCTCGGCCTCCCACCACGCCACGGTGCCGACGGGGTCCTCGCGGTAGCGCTCGGTCAGCGCGTGGTCGCGGTCGACGGTGAACAGGAACTTGTCCACCAGGTACCTGCTCACAGCAGCGACCCCCTCGAGGTCAGCGGCGGGCCGGTGATGAGTCCCGGCTCGGGGTACCAGGTGAAGTACGCCTCCATGGTGTGGAAGAGGTCCAGGTGGTCGGCGTAGTCGGCCCGCTCGTTGCCCGCGATCCCCATCATCAGCATGAAGTCCATGAAGCCGTGCGTGGCGTTGCCCGGCTCGTGCAGGCTGTCGAGGCTCACCCCGGCCAGGCAGCCCTCGATGTCACCCTCGGCGATCCAGCGCACGGCCCGGGCGTCGAAGTCGGGGTCGGGGCCGTGCGGCCCGAACTGACGCGGCCCGCCGAGCTCGAGCGAGAGGTGGCCGGTGCCGACGACGGCCACCCGCAGGTCGCTGGGCCAGGCCTCGATGATCTCGCGGACCGCCCGGCCCAGCGCGACGAAGCGCTCCGGGCGGGGCAGCGGCGGAGCGAAGATGTTGGTGTAGATCGGCACGATCGGCAGGTCGTTGGCGGGCCGCACCGTGAAGATCGGGCACGTGATCGAGTGGTCGACCCGGAGCTCGTTGGAGAAGGCCAGGTCGAAGCCGCGGTCGATGCCCTCGCGCAGCAGGTGGGCGGAGAGCTCCTCGTGCCCCTTGATCAGGAGCTTGGGGAGCCCGAACTCGCGGACCTCGTTGTCCCAGCCCCCGTCGTACCAGGGCGCCTTGCCCACGAGGAACTGCGGCATGGCGTCCAGCCACAGCTGGTGGAAGTGGTCGGAGCCGACCATCACGAGCACGTCGGGCTGCGCCCGGGTCAGCGTCTCCCGGTAGGCCTCCACCTGTCGCACCCAGGCGGCCGCGAACGGCGGGGCCTCCTCGGGCGGGAGCTGGCTGGTCTTCAGGAAGAACGGGTGGTGCGTCGTGGCGAGGATCGCCACCAGCTTCGCCATGCGCGCGTCCTCTCGAGCCACGGGGATGCACCGGGTGGGTGCGCCACGGCAACGTACAGGTGTCCGTATGCCGGTGGACAGCACCCTGCCGCGCCGGCCGGGGGGTGTCAAGGAGGGGCCGACGGCCCGTCGACGTCGTGCGTGCGGACGGGCCGCTGTGCGACGATGCGCGGGCAGCAGGACCGTCGTAGGCGTCAGGAGGCACCGTGGCAGGCCGTGGCAGCGGACCCGACTTCGTGGAGTCCCTGGCGCGCGGGCTGGACATCCTCACCTGCTTCGACGCGCAGCACCGCGAGATGACCCTGGCCGAGATCGCCGCGGCCACCGACCTGGCGCGACCGACGGCCCGCCGCCTGCTGCTGACGCTGGAGGAGCTGGGCTACGTGCGCACGGCTGGCGGCCGCTTCGCGCTCACCCCGCAGGTGCTGCGGCTGGGCAGCGCGTACGCCAGCTCGCTGGGGCTGTGGGAGATGGCCCGGCCCCACCTGGAGGACCTGGTCGCGCAGACCGGTGAGTCCTCGTCCATGTCGCAGCTCGACGGCTCCGACATCGTCTACGTGGCCCGGGTGGCGGTGCCGAAGCTCATCGCGCTCCGGGTCGACATCGGCACGCGCTTCCCGGCGGTCGTCACCTCGCAGGGCAAGGTGCTGCTGGCCGACCTCGACCCCGCGGGGCTCGCCCGTGCCCTCGCGGAGCCGTCGCGCTCGGGCCTCGGTCCGGTGACGGTGGACGCGGGCGACCTGGAGGCCGAGCTGCGCGCCGTGCGGGCCCGGGGGTGGGCGGTGGCCGACGAGGAGCTGGCCCGCGGGATCCGCTCGATCGCCGTCCCGGTGCGCGACGGCGAGGGCGTGGTGCGGGCCGCGGTCAACGTCACCGTGCACGCCGCGGAGACGAGCGTGGAGACGCTGGTGGGGACCTACCTGCCCCTGCTCGTGAGGGCGGCGAGCCGCATCTCGGCCGACTGGGCGACCTGGGCGGCGCGACCTCAGGTCGAGGCGGCCGAGCGGCCGGCCTGACCGTCCAGCGGACGTCGGTCCGTCAGACGTCCGCCGCCGACGGCAGGTCGCCTCACTGCGTGTGCGTGGAGGAGTCGGCGTAGTCGGTGTAGGTGTACGGGTTGTCGAGCACCTTCGACTCCGGGATCTCCGGGTTCATGCCGGCCTGCCACTGCTCCTCGCCGAGGGTGCTGCGCAGGTGCTCGACCGTCTCCTCGACCACCCGGCGGGCCTTGACCAGGTCGGCACCGACGAGCCTGTGGTCGTGCTTGACCACGTGGCCGTCGACGAGCACGGTGTGCACGTCGCCGCGCTGGGCCTGCAGCACGACGTGGCCGTAGGGGTTGACGATCGGGAACATCACCGGGGAGTCGTCGTTCTTGATCAGCACGACGTCCGCCTTCTTCCCGACCTCCAGGCTGCCGACCTGGCCGTCGAGCCCGAGCGCCCGCGCGCCACCCCGGGTGGCCCACTCCACGACGTCGGCGGCCCGCACCGACAGGTGCGTGACCGTCTCGTCGGCCGCGTGCGCCTCCTGGTGCTGGCGGGCGTGGTCGGCGGCCAGGGTCGCGCGCATGGCGGAGAACAGGTCGGCGCTCTGCCACACGCTGGTGTCCATGGACAGCGAGATCGGGACGCCGTGCCGACGCAGCGCCCAGCTGGAGGGGTAGCCCTGGCCGCAGGTCGACTCGCTCTCCGAGGCGACCGACGCGGAGCCGCCCGAGGCGGCGATGCGCTGGTAGGAGTCGTCGCTGAGCGAGGCCGCGTGCACGTAGACCGTCTCGGGCGTCATGAACCCGTGCTCGTGCATCAGCCGGATGCCCGCGTCGTTGGTGGCTCCCCACACCCCGGCGTGGGTGGTGACGGCCACGCCGAGGTCGCGGGCGACCTCGAAGGCGGCCTTCTCGGGAAAGGCCGGGTCGCCGGTCACGTCGAAGGCCATCTGGAAGCCGAGCCGGTCGCTGCCGCCGGTACGGCGCTCCACGAAGTCGCGGAACTCCGGCGTGGTGGACCACTCCCAGGGGCCGGCCTGGATGTTGCCGTAGGCCAGCACGAACCGGCCCGCCACCTCCTCGAGGGCGTCGACGGCGGCGTCCGCGTGGTCGATGGTGTGCAGGTTGTGCGACCAGTCGACGCTCGTGGTCACCCCGGCCTCCAGCGCCTCGAGCCCGCTGACCAGGCCGCCGGCGTAGATGTCCTGGGGCCGGAAGGACCGACCGTGCTCGAGGTAGTTCCACACGAAGTACTGCGTCAGGGTCCAGTCGGCCCCGTAGCCGCGCATCACCGTCTGCCACATGTGCCGGTGGGTGTCGATCATGCCGGGCATGACGATGCCCCCCGACGCGTCCACCTCGACCGTTCCCGGCGGCACCTCGAGGGCCGGGCCGACGGCCTCGATGCGGTCCCCGACCACCAGCACGTCGGCGTCGGTGAGCACGGTGCGCCGGTCGTCCATGGTCAGGACGGTGCCGCCACGGAAGACCACCCCGGGTGCGTCCACGAGCTCGGAGGAGGTCGCCGGCCGCACCGAGGTGCTCGAGGCGGACGCGTCGGACGTGGTCATGGGCGGGACCTCCGGGCTGCATGTCGACGGACAGGTGTCCGTTTTGCTGTCAGCGTGGTGTAACGCCCATCACGTGTCAAGCCTCGACGAGCGTCCCGTCGGTGGCCGGGACGGTCGCCTTGACACGGGTCCGGAGTCCGACATGATGGACGGACATCTGTCCGCGCGGCAGCCGCCTGGCCCGAGGAGAGCTCTTCCGTGACCGCCGACCCGGGCCGCCCACCCCTCGACGGGGTGCTGGTCGCCGACTTCTCGAGGGTGCTCGCCGGCCCCTACGCCACGATGCTGCTGGCCGACCTGGGGGCCGACGTCGTGAAGGTGGAGAGCCCGGCCGGTGACGACACCCGGCACTGGGTGCCCCCGCGTCGCGGCGAGGTCGGCACCTACTACCTGGCGGTCAACCGCGGCAAGCGCTCGGTCGTGCTCGACCTCCGCGACCCCGACGACCTCGCCGCGGCTCACGAGCTGTCGGCCCGGGCCGACGTGTTCATCCACAACTTCAAGCCCGGCGGGCTGGACCGCTTCGGGCTCGGGTACGACGCGGTCGCGGCCCGCAACCCGGGCAGCGTCTACTGCTCGATCAGCGGCTTCGGCTCGACCGGCGGCGCCCACCTGCCGGGCTACGACCTGCTGGTGCAGGCGATGTCGGGGCTGATGAGCCTCACCGGCGACCCGGACGGGCCGCCGTACCGTGCGGGCATCTCGGTCTTCGACGTGATGACCGGACTGCTCTCGGTGGTGGGGATCCTGGCCGGGCTCCGCCACCGGGACGCCACCGGCGAGGGCCAGCACGTGGAGACCAACCTGCTGTCCACCGCCCTGTCCACGCTGGTCAACCAGACCTCCGCGTACGTCGCGGGCGACGTCGTCCCGCACCGGATGGGCAACGCGCACCTCAGCCTCTTCCCCTACGAGCCGCTGCCCACCGCGGACGGCGACCTGGTCACCGTCGCGGGCAACGACGGGCAGTACCGGCGCCTGGTGCAGGCGCTCGGGCTGCCCGAGCTGGCGGAGGATCCCCGCTTCGCCACCGTCGGGGACCGCAACGAGCGGCGGGAGGAGCTGCGGCCCCTGCTCCTGGAGCGGCTGGCGACGCGCTCGGCCCAGGACTGGTTCACCGAGCTCAGCGCCGCGGGCATCGCCTGCGGACCGATCAACGACGTGCGGGGCGGGGTCGAGCTGGCGGAGTCCCTCGGTCTGGAGCCGGTGGTGAGCGTCGACGGGGTGCCCAGCGTGCGCCACCCCATCCGCTTCAGCGCGACGCCGGCACGCTACGACCGCCCGCCCCCGGGGCTCGACGACCACGGGACGGAGATCCGCGAGTGGCTCAGGGCCGGGTCGCGCGACGGCGACGACCGACCACCCGGCTCTGCCGACCCACCGCCGACCCGACCGCCGACCCGACCGCCGACCCGACCGCCGAACCGACCGCCGAACCGACCGCCTGAGCCTGGAGCCCGCATGAACGACGCCAGCGGGGACGGTCCCGCCGTCCCGTCCTTCCCGACCTCGCTCGGGACCTCCGAGGGCACCACCATCCGCCTGCTGGGCCACGACCTCGCCCAGGACCTGATGGGGAACGTCGGCTTCGGCGAGCTGGCCTACTGGCTGCTGACGCTGGAGCGGCCCACGCCGCAGCAGGCCCGGCTGTTCGAGGCGGTGCTGCTGGGGCTGGCCGACCACGGCTTCACCCCGACGGCCATCGCGGCCCGTCTCACCTATCTCAGTGCCCCCGACGCGATCCAGGGCGCCCTGGCCGCGGGCCTGCTCGGTGGGGGGTCCCGCTTCCTCGGCGTCACCGAGGACACGGGCCGGTTCCTGGGGGAGGTGCTGGCCGGGCTCGAGCCCGCGCCCACCGACGACGCCGGCTGGGACGAGGTCGCCCGGGCCGCCGTGCGCCGGCAGAAGGACGCAGGCCGCTTCGTGCCCGGCCTGGGTCACCCGGTGCACAAGGACGGCGACCCGCGGACCCCCCGCCTGGTCCAGATCGCGCACGAGGAGGGCCTCTACGGACCGCACCTGGCGCTGTTCGAGGCCATCGGTCGCACGCACGCCGAGGTGCTCGGGAAGACCCTGCCGCTCAACGGCGCCGGGGTCAGCGGCGCGGCCCTGGCCGACCTCGGCATCCCTCAGGAGCTGCTGCGGGGCACCGTGCTGCTGGCCCGCTGCGCCGGCCTCCTCGGCCACATCGCCGAGGAGATCCGGCGACCCGTCGCGAGCTCGATCTACATGACCGTGGACCGCAACGCGGTGTACGTCGACCCGACCGTCGAGGGCTCCGAGTAGTCGACCACTCGGTGGTCAGGCACCCGGCGACGCTCACCGCCACCGTCCTGAGCCCGAACGCCTCGCAGGCGGACCGGCAGCCCCTGGTCTGAACCGGTCACTGCATGGCAGGGGGCCCCCAGGCGTGGGTTGACGGATGGCGGGTACCCGCCCCCTTCACCCATGTAGTGGAAGGAACCACCATGACGGTCGGAAACGACTCCGGCAGCTTCACGGCTGCCAGCACCTCAGACGACTCGACCTCCTCCGGCGCGAAGGACCAGGCGAAGCAGGCCGCCGGCACCGCTGCCCAGGAGTCCCAGCACGTCGCCGGCGTCGCCAAGGGCGAGGCCCAGAAGGTGACCGCCGAGGCGCGCACCCAGGCCCGCCAGCTGCTCGGCGAGGCCACCAGCCAGGTCGAGGACCAGACCCGCACGCAGCGCGACCGGCTGGTCGACTCGCTGCGCACGGTCGGCGACGACCTGGAGAAGATGGCCGGCAACGCCGACGGCGGCATCGCGGCCGACCTCGTCCACGAGGTGGCGGACCGGGCCCGGAGCCTGACGGCCAGCCTGGACGGTCGCGAGCCCCGCGAGCTGCTCGAGGACGTACGCCGCTACGCCCGCCGCAAGCCCGGCACGTTCCTGCTCGGTGCCCTCGCCGCAGGCGTGGTGGCCGGTCGGCTCACCCGCGGCGCCAAGGCCGCCTCCAGCGACTCGTCCACCGGCGGGACCACCCCGGCGTACGGCACGGGCACCCTGCCCTCCGCCGGTACGACGGACAGCTCGCTGCGCGGACACACCGCGCACGAGAGCTTCGCGTCGGTCGACCCGATGATCGGTGAGCAGCGCACCAGCGACGTCTTCGCGGACCCGTCCGTGACCGACCCGCAGGGCGTGTCCCCCCGATGAGCACCAGCTTCCCGAGCGGCACGGAGGATCCGTACGCGCAGCAGGGCCACCGGGCCCCCGAGGAGTCGGGTCAGACCCGTTCGCTGGGCGACATCGTGGGTGACATCACCAGCGACATGTCGACCCTGGTGAAGCAGGAGCTCGACCTCGCCAAGTCCGAGCTCAAGCAGGAGGTGAGCAAGGTGGGCAAGGGCGCCGGCATGTTCGGCGGCGCCGGGGTCGCGGGCCTGATGACCTTGTTCTTCCTCTCCTTCGCCCTGACCTACCTGCTCGACAACTGGATGCCCGTCGAGCTGGCCGCGCTGATCGTGGCGCTCCTGTGGGGCGCCGCGGCTGCGGTCCTCGCCCTCAGCGGCCGCAAGCAGATCAAGTCGGCCAACCCGCAGCTCCCCACCACGCAACAGACCCTGAAAGAGGATGTCCAATGGGCCAGAACACAGAAGAGCTGACCAGCACCTACCCCTCGGCCCCGGCCGAGGGCACCACGCCCGAGCAGATCGCCACCACCCGCGCGAACCTCTCGCGTGACATCGACGAGCTGGCCGACAAGGTCACGCCGGCGCGCATCGTCGAGCGTCGCAAGGAGGCGGCCCGTGGTCGCCTCGGCTCCGTGCGCGACCGCGTCATGGGCGCCGTCCCGCACAGCGACACCAGCGTCCGGGATCGCGTGAGCGGGTCCGCCTCGTCCGCCACCAGCAGCGTCGCGGACACCGCGCACGGTGCCGTGGGCACCATCGAGTCGCGCACCGAGGGCAACCCCCTGGCCGCCGGCCTGGTGGCGTTCGGCGCAGGGATGCTCCTTTCGGCGCTGATCCCGGCGTCGGAGAAGGAGGCACAGGTCGCGCAGCGCACCGTCGAGGCGGCCAAGGAGCACGGCCAGCCGCTGGTCGACGAGGCCAAGTCCGTCGGCCAGGACATCGGCAGCAACCTCAAGGAGTCCGCCACCGACCGCGCCGAGCAGGTCAAGGCCTCCGCGCAGGAGTCCGTGGACACCGTGAAGTCCGAGGGCCAGTCCTCGGCGCAGACGGTCAAGGACACCAGCACGCCCAGCTGACCTGGGCTGACCTGGGCTGACCTGGGCTGACCCGGGCTCACCCGAGCACCGCACGGGCGCCGACGACCTGGTCGTCGGCGCCCGTTCGCGTGTCCACGCCTCCTCGCGGCGTCGACCGGGGACCCAGGACCGCCCGGGCCACGTCGGTTCGCGACCCGTCCCTCCCAGGCGTCCGCGTCACGCCAGGCGACGGCCAGCTCGTCGAGCTGGTCGTCACGCATGTCGGCCACGAGCCGGCTCATCTCCTCCACCGCGGGTCCGAGGTCGAGCACGGCGTCTCCTCATCCGATGGGTCCTGAGTGGGTGGACCGCCGTACCGGCCGCACCTCACCGCTGGGCAAAGAATCAGCACCGCGTGTCCCACGAGGCACAGGCGTCGTCTCCCTTTCCACAGACAGTTTTCTGCCTCTACCGCGGTCGACGGGCGTCCTGCACTGTGTCGGGATCATGAGCCTGACCTACGCCGATGCGCACGGCGAGCTGATCGAGGCGCTCGACGCCGAGCTCCGCTCCGTGGTGCGCGCCGAGGGCGTCGACCCGCAGCGCGAGGCCGCGCGGGTGCGCCGACTGGCCACCGGGGTGGTCGGGGAGCACGACCAGCGCAGCCTCACCGGGGCGGTGCCTCCCGTCGAGGACCCGGAGGCGGTCGTCGAGGAGCTGGTGGCCCGGGTCTCGGGGTTCGGGGCGCTGCAGAAGTACCTCGACGACCCCACGGTCGAGGAGATCTGGATCAACGATCCCTCCAGGGTGTTCGTGGCCAGGGCCGGTCGTCACGAGCTGACCTCCACGCTGCTCAGCACCACGCAGGTGCAGGAGCTCGTCGAGCGGATGCTGAAGTCCAGCGGGCGACGGGTCGACCTGTCCCAGCCCTTCGTGGACGCCATGCTCCCGGGCGGTCACCGGTTGCACGTGGTGCTGGAGGGCATCTCACGCGGTTTCTCGGCGGTCAACATCCGCAAGTTCGTGGTCAGGGCCTCCGGTCTGCACGACCTGGTGGCGCTGGGCAGCCTCACCGAGCAGGCCGCGGACTTCCTGGACGCCTCGGTGCGTGCCGGTCTCAACATCGTCGTGGCCGGGTCGACCCAGGCGGGCAAGACCACGATGCTCAACTGCCTGGCCGCCAGCATCCCCGGCCGCGAACGGGTGGTGTCGGTCGAGGAGGTCTTCGAGCTGCGCTTCAGCCACCCCGACTGGGTCGCGATGCAGACGCGCCAGCGCGGGCTGGAGGGCACCGGCGAGATCACGTTGCGCGACCTCGTCAAGGAGAGCCTGCGGATGCGGCCCTCGCGGGTCGTCGTGGGCGAGGTGCGCGCCGGAGAGTGCCTGGACCTGCTCCTCGCGCTGAACGCCGGCCTGCCGGGCATGGCGTCGCTGCACGCCAACTCCGCCCGCGAGGCCCTGGTGAAGATGTGTACCTTGCCCCTGCTCGCCGGGGAGAACATCTCGGCCCGGTTCGTGGTGCCGACCGTGGCCTCGTCGGTCGACCTGGTGGTGCACCTCGCCATCGGTCCGGACGGCGTGCGGCGGGTCGAGGAGGTCGTCGCGGTGCCGGGGCGCACGGAGAACGACGTGATCGAGACCGAGGCCGTCTTCGTGCGCAGTGGCGGCCGGCTCGTGCGGTGCCCGGGCCTCCCGCCGCACCTGGACCGCTTCGAGCGGATCGGGATCGACGTGCACGAGCTCCTCGGCCGGGCGGCCTGAGGTGTCGGGCGGCACGGGCCCCGGCCCGGGACTGGTGCTCGGCCTCGGCGTCGGCGTCGGCCTCGTGCTGATCTGGCTCGCCCTGGCCACGCCCCGGCCGGTTCCGGGGGTCACGCCACAGGCGCCCGACGGCCGTACCCGTCGGATGCTGGACCGTGCGGGGCTGGCCGGTACGTCGGTCGGCGGCGTGTACGGCGTCTGTGCGGCCACCGCCGTGGTGTCGTTCCTGGCCATCGAGGTGGTCTCCCGCACGACGACCGTGGCGTCGACCTTCGGACTGCTCGGCGGCTACCTGCCGGTGGCCGTGCTGGCCGGGCGGGCTCGGCGTCGGCAGCGGGAGCTGGCGGAGGTGTGGCCCGAGGCGGTCGACAACCTCGCGTCCGCGGTGCGGGCCGGTCTGTCCCTGCCCGAGGCGCTCACGGCGCTCGGTCACCGTGGACCCGAGCCGTTGCGCGAGCCCTTCCGGGCCTTCGGGGTCGACTACCAGGTCACGGGCCGGTTCGCCGACAGCCTCGACCGGCTCAAGCAGCGGCTGTCCGATCCCGTGGGCGACCGGGTCGTGGAGGGCTTGCGCGTCGCTCGAGAGGTGGGTGGTGGGGAGCTGGGCAGCCTCCTGTGGAACCTGTCCGGGTTCCTGCGGGAGGACGCGCGGACCCGATCGGAGCTCGAGTCGCGTCAGGCCTGGACGGTCAACGGGGCCCGGTTGGCGGTCGCGGCGCCGTGGCTGGTCCTCCTGCTGCTGTCCTTCCAGCGCGAGGTCATCGCTCGCTACGCGTCGCCCGGCGGGGTCGTGGTGCTCGTCTCCGGAGCGGCACTGTGCCTGGTGGCCTACCGGGCGATGCTCCGCATCGGGCGGCTGCCCGACGAGCAGCGGGTGCTGTCGTGACCCCCGTGCTGTGGGGTGCCGTGCTGGGTGTGGCCACCGGGCTCGGCCTCGTGCTGGTGATCGCCCGCGTCGTCGAGCTGCGACGGCCCCGCCTGGCCCTGCGGGTGACGCCGTACGTCCGTGACCTGCCCCAGGTGGCCTCCCGGGTGGTGCCCGCCAGACCCACCGGGGCCTTCGCGGTGGTGTTCGGTCCCATGCTGGGCGGCGTCGCGCAGTGGCTGTCCCGGGTGCTCGGCGGCAACGCCTCCATCCGTCGCCGGCTCGAGCGCGCCAACCTGGCGATGAGCGTCCACGAGTTCCGCGTCGAGCAGGCCGTGTGGGGCCTCGCGTCGTTCACGGTCGTCTCCGCACTGTCCCTCGTCCTCGCGTTGCGTGCGCCGGACCGCACCGTCCCCCTGCTGGTGCTGTGCGGGGTGGCCTTCGTGCTGGGCGTGCTGCTGCGGGAGAACCGTCTCTCGGCCCAGGTCACGGACCGCGAGCGCCGCATCCTGGTCGAGTTCCCGACCATCGCCGAGCTGCTGGCGCTGGCGGTGGGAGCCGGCGAGGGGCCGGTCTCGGCGCTGGACCGGGTCGTCACGCGCTCCCGCGGCGAGCTGTCGGTCGAGCTGGGCGTCGTGCTGGCCGACATCCGGACCGGCACCCCGGTGACCTCGGCGCTCGACGCGCTCGCCCGTCGTACCGGTCTGCCCGTGGTCGCCCGGTTCGCGGAGGGGATGGCCGTCGCCATCGAGCGGGGCACGCCGCTCTCGGCGGTCCTGCACGCGCAGGCGAGTGACGTGCGCGAGGCGGGCCGCCGGGCCCTCATCGAGTCCGGGGCGCGCAAGGAGATCGCCATGATGGTCCCGGTCGTCTTCCTGGTGCTCCCCGTCACGGTCGTCTTCGCCTTCTGGCCGGGCGTCGTCGGCCTCCACCTCGTCACGCCATGAGCTCACCGCACACGAAGGGGGACACCATGTCCGACTACCTGACCGCCCTGATCACGGGGCTGCTGGCCGCCCGAGGGCCCGCCCGCCGTGACGAACGCGGCGACGTCCCGGGGTGGGTGCTCGTCACCGTGATGACCGCCGGCCTGGTGGCGGCCCTGTGGGCGGTGGCGGGCCCGCAGCTGAGCGGCATGCTCAACGACGCCCTGAGCTCGGTGCGTGGCTGACCGGCGCCTCGACCGTCGTCGATCGGAGCGGGGGGCGGCGGTGGTGGACTTCGTGCTGGTGCTGGTGGTCCTCGTGCCGCTGTTCCTCGGCATCTTCCAGGTGGCGCTGGTGCTGCACGTCCGCAACACGCTCACCGCTGCAGCCTCGGAGGGTGCCCGGTACGCCGCCACGGTGGATCGACCGGTCGGCAGCGGGGCGGTCCGGGCGCGGCAGCAGATCGCGGGCGCCCTGGCGGCCCGCTTCGCCCGTGAGGTGTCGGCGCGGCCGGTCGCCGTCCACGGCGCTCCCGGCGTGGAGGTCGACGTCATCGCCGAGGTGCCACCGCTCGGGATCTGGGGTCCCGGGGTCCGGCTGCGGGTGGCCGGGCACGCGGTCGAGGAGGTGGCACCGTGAGACTCCGCCGGCGCGACCAACGGGGATCGGCGCTGATCGAGGTGAGCTGGTTGTCGATCCTGCTGCTGGTGCCACTGGTCTACATCGTGCTGGCCGTCTTCGAGGTCCAGCGGTCGGCCTTCGCGGTGAGCGCCGCGACCAGGGCAGCGGGCCGCGCCTACGTGCTGGCCCCTTCCTCGGCCGAGGGAGTGCAGCGGGCACAGGCGGCCGCCGCGGTCGCCCTGGAGGACCAGGGCCTCGAGCTGGGCCGGAGCCGGCTCGCGCTGAGCTGCACCCCACGAGGGCAGGCCTGCCTCAGCCCGGGGTCCGTCGTGCACGTGACGATCGCCTACCCCGTCGCACTGCCGCTGGTGCCGGACGCCCTGGGGGGCAACACCCCGAGCATCCGGGTCCGGGCCGACCACGCGGTGGCGTACGGCACGTTTCGCGAGGACCGGTCATGACCGCCGAACGAGAGCGTCCCCGGGGTCGACGGGGTCGACGGGGTCCACGTGGTCGGCGGGGGCAGCGGGGACAGACCACGCTGCTGATCATCGGCTTCGCGATCGTCGCGGTGATGATGGTCGGGGTCGTCGTCGACGCCTCGGCGGCCTACCTGCGGCGCTCGGGTCTCGACTCCCTGGCCGACGGGGCCGCGCTGGCGGCGGCGGACGGCATCCAGGGACGGCAGGTGTACGAGGGTGGGCTCGGGCGACGGGCCGAGATCGACCCCGCCGTGGCCCGACGCTACGTCGGCGAGTACCTCAGGGCGGTGGGCGCCTCGACGCGCTACCCGGGCCTGGCCGTGGCCGTAGACGCGTCCACCGACCGCGTGGTCGTGCGGGTGTCCGCGCCGCTGCACCTGCCCATCTCGCCGATGGGGTGGTCGCAGGACCCCACCGTGACGGGGACGGCCGCCGCGTTCGTCGCTGTGAGTGACTGACCCGAGCCGTTCGCTCGCGTGCTACCGGCGGTTCGGCGCCGGCCGGCAGCCTGGTGGACGGGACCAGGAGGTCAACCCCGGGCCCGGCGGGTCGTCGTCGGATCGGATCGGTGCACCGCCTGCCCTGGGCGAGCGCCGTCCGCGCCGTGGCGGTGCGGCCGGAGCTGTACACCTCCCAGCTCGGCTCGTCGCCACCTGTGTCCACCGCCCATGAGGTCACGGCGCCCGGGAGCGCCCCGGACGCACGAGGTGAGCCGCGTCGGCGCGTGACTGTTATGATCGCAAGCGACCATCAATGAACTGTTAAGGACAGAAGGCTGATGCGCGCAGAGCTCCGACGCCGGACCCTGCTCGACCTGACCCGTAACTTCGGCGGGTTCGCCTCCGTGAGCGAGCTGGCCGAGCTCACCGGCGTGAGTGCGCTGACGATCCGCCGCGACGCGGAGGAGCTCGAGGCAGCGGGGCTCGTCCGTCGTACCCGAGGGGCGATCCGGCTGTCCGAGGGCCACGGACTGACCTTGGAGCCCTCCTTCCTGGCCAGGTCGGGCGTGCACGCCCAGGAGAAGCAGGCGATCGCCCGTGCGGCTTCGGCGCGCGTGCGACCGGGCTCCACCATCGCGATCGACACAGGCACCACGACCCTTGCGTTCAGCCGACTGCTGGCGCTGGTCGAGGGCCTGACCGTCGTGACGTCGTCACTCGTCGTGGCATCGCAGACCGCTGCGGCCCACGAGGTGCACGTGCTGGCCGGGCGCATCCGTCCCGACGAGCTGTCCGTGGTCGGCTCCCAGGCCTACGCCAGTGCCCTCGACCGTCCCATCGACCAGCTGTTCCTCGGGGCGGCAGCCGTCGGCGCAGAGGTGTCCGACTACTCCGTGGACGATGCCTACACCAAGCGGGCGCTCATCAGTCGCGCCGCGGAGGTCGTCCTGCTCTGTGACGCCAGCAAGTTCGAGCAGGAGGCTGCCGCCGTCGTGTGCGACCTCGCCTGCATCACCACCCTCGTCACCGACTCACCGCCGCCGGTGGGCCTGGCCCGACGCCTCCACGACTCCGGCGTGGAGGTCGTTCTCACTCATCACAAGGAGAAAACACGTGACCCAGTGGCTCCACGACATCTTCGACGTCCCGAAGCCGGTCATCGGCATGTGTCACCTCATGGCGCTGCCCGGTGACCCCGGATACGACACCGCCGCCGGCATGGCGGGCATCGTCGAACACGCCCGGCAGGAGCTGCACAGCCTCCAGGAGGGCGGGGTCGACGGCGTGCTCATCTCGAACGAGTTCAGCCTGCCGTACCTCACGAAGACCGAGCCGATCACAGCCATCGCCATGGCGAGGATCATCGGGGAGCTGCGGTCGGAGATCACCGTGCCGTTCGGCGTCAACGTCTTGTGGGACGGGGTGGCCTCCATCGACGTGGCCGTGGCGACAGGCGCCCGGTTCGTGCGGGAGATCTTCACCGGTGCCTACGCCTCCGACTTCGGCGTGTGGAACACCGACGTGGGGGCGGCGGCTCGTCACCGGCGGGCCGTCGGGGGCGAGGACGTGCGGCTGCTGTTCAATATCGTGCCCGAGGCAGCGGCCTACCTGGCACCTCGTGATCTCGCGAGCATCGCCCGCTCGACGGTCTTCAACTGCCTTCCGGACGGCCTGTGCATCTCCGGGCTGACCGCCGGGGCCCCCACCGACACGAGCATGCTGACGGTGGTCAAGGACGTCGTCGGAGACACCCCCGTAGTCGTGAACACCGGGGTCAACGCCGACAACGTCGCCGAGCAGCTCAGCATCGCCGACGCGGCCATCGTCGGGACCTTCTTCAAGCGCGACGGCAGGTTCGAGAACCAAGCAGATCCCGACCGCGTGCACCGGCTCATGGATGAGGTCCGCGCGCTGCGCGGCCAGCTCGCGCGATGACCCCGACCAGCCGCTGGGGCGAGCTCGCGAGCAGGGTCGCCGACGGCACGAAGGTCGAGCGGGGCTCCCGGGTCTCGATCTTCCTCACCTCCGAGGAGGCCTTCCCCGCGGTCGACGCCTTCGTGGACGAGTGCTACCGACGGGGTGCACTTCCCCAGGTCCTGCTGTCCGACGAACGGTTCGACCGCTCGGCTCTCCGGCATGCCCCAACGGAGGTACTGGCGGAGCCCGATCCTCTGGAAGCGTGGTCGATGGAGTGGGCCGACGTGCACGTGTCCTTCCGCGGTATGTCCCCGCCCGGCCAGGAGGCCCTCGACCCCGTGCGCCTGGCCGCGCAGCGGCAGGGCAAGGGTCGGGTGTCCACGCTGCGCTGGCAGCAGACGCGATGGGCGCTCGTGAGGGTGCCGACACCGGGCTGGTCGGCCATGATCGGGGTGGACCACGACCTCGTCCTGCAGGAGTTCTTCGACGGGTGCCTCGCAGACTGGGCCGTGTTCCGCGAGCACTGGGAGCGACTCGCCGACCGCCTCGCGACGCAGGAGGTGGCGCGCATCCGGTGCGTCGACACCGACCTGTGGCTGCCGCTCCACGGTCGGCAGTGGGTGGTGTTCGCCGGGGAGAACAACTTCCCGGACGGTGAGCTGGCGACCGCTCCCGTCGAGACGGACGTCGAGGGACACATCGCCTTCCCGGGGACCTTCTGGTTCGCCGGTACGGGCGGTCGAGGACCCTGCAGGGCTGCGGAGTTCGACCCACGGGCAGGTGTCCGGGTCGATGCCACCGAAGGGGCGGACGTGACGCACGCTGCTCGGGATGGATGCGGGGGCGGTCGTGTGGGTGAGCTCGGGATCGAGACTCGACGCCCAGGTCCAGAGCCATGACCGGTGGCCTCCTCATCGACGAGAAGATTCTCGGCACCGTGGAGATCGCCGCGGTTCAAGGGCGTACCCGAGTGCGACGAGGTGAACGAGTCCTCGTTGCACTGGGACATGGTTAAGGACCTGCGGGTGCCCGGTGGCAACTTTTCGGTGGGCGAGGTCGACATCATCCGGGACGGTGCGCCGGTAATGGCGTAGGAATCCGGACCGGCAGCGGGCGACCCGTCAGGCGAGCGCCGAGCTCGGAGCTCCTCGAGGAAGCACACGAACGCGGTCACACCCGGGTCCGCGAACCCGATGCTGCGCTCCTGCGCAGGCGGCGCGGCCCCATCGGGACTGGAGCAACGCGCTGCTCCGCACGCCCTCGCGCGCCGCATCGATCGCGGCGATGAGACCATCGGTGGTCCGCCGAACATTTCAGTGCCTCAGTGACCGAGGCCATCGCGTGAGGATGGTCTTGTCACCGACATGCGACTTGCCGGGGTGCTGATGCTGGCCGCGGCGGCATCGGCGAACACCAGGGCGTCCTGGAAGAGGACAACCTGCGCCCTCCACCTTGTCGACCCGGCCGGCAGGGCGCCCGCGACCAGTGCGGCCATGGTGGACGGGTTGGTGCTGGCGAAAGCCCGGGCGCAGCTCGGCGACGGCTGCCGGTGGGGCGTCGTGGGGGTGTCGGCCAGGGCCGCGATCACGGCCGCGGCACCAGGAGATGGTGATGCGCGAATCGCCATCCAGGGCTGCGTCCAAGAACCTGGAACTGGCGGCGTGGTGCTGGATGCCGGTCATCGTAGTGACGATGAGCTCCTTGAGGTCATGGGTAGTCAAGGTGACGGAAAGCTCGTCGCCGAGCGCCTGCCCGCGGGGCTTCCTGGTGGCCCGTCGCTTGCGGCTGAGCTGGTCGACTGCCAGGGTGAGGATGGAGGATTAGGCCCTGCGCGATGGCGTACTCGTAGTTGGACAGCCTCATGATGTTGAAGCCGGTTTGGACGATCTGCGGGGTGATGGCCGCAGGACCACGCCGGCCACCGTCCCGAAACCGCCGCTGGGGTTGGTTCCTCCGAGGATCGCGACGACGATGACGAGCAGGACGTACGACGATCCGTAGTCGGCACTCGCGGTGGGGTTCCGGGCGAGGATCACGATCCCTGCGAGCGCGGCCGGCGCCCGACAGCGCGTAGGTGGCCATCGGGGTCCGCGACGGCCTGATCCCCGAGTATCGGGCCGCCTTCTCGTTGGAGCCCTGGAGGAACAGCTGGAGACCCAGTGGCGTCCGGTTGAGGACGACCGCGACGGCCACAGCTGCCAGGAGCAGGACCAGGAACAGCAGGGGGACGCGAGCGATCGTCGCCTCACCGAACGACGTCAGCTGCTGCGGAGCCCCGTAGAGCGTCTCACCACCGGTGTAGACGATGGCAAGGCCGTTGTAGACCTGCATCGTCCCGAGGGTCGCCAGGATCGGCGTGATCCCGATCCGACTGATCAGCAGTCCGTTCAGCACGCCGCCGAGGAGCCCGACGAGGAACCCGGCCGCGACGATGATGACGGTGGTCAGCGGGCCGGGGTGGGAGTGATGGGTGCTGAGGGCCGAGATGGTGATCGCGCTGGCGTTGGCCATCGCCACCACCGACAGGTCGATCCCGCCGGTGAGCATCGCCAGCATCACCGCGATGGCGAGCAGCCCCACCTCAGGGGTCGCGACCGCCATGTTGGTGATGTTGAGCGGGTTGAGGAAGACCGCCGGGTTGAGGATCGTGAAGAGCAGGAACGCACCGATCGTCAGCGCCAGCATCCGCAGCGTGCTGTGCTCGACCTGCAGTCTGGACACGAGCGACCGTGGGCCGGTGTAGGCGCGCGGGTCGCGGTCCTGTCCGGGGACGGCCTGGTCCTCGAGCTCGGGACGGGTGGTGCTCACGCCGCCACCGCTGGCTCGTCCGCGAAGGCGAAGACCTTCCTGGAGGTCCGCTTGGCGCTGAGCGCCTGGACGGCCACGCCCAGCAGCAGGATCACCCCGACCGCGGTGCGCTGCCACATGGAGGGGATGCCGACGAGGATCAGGCTGTTCTGGATGAGCTGGATGAGGAAAACGCCGAGGATCGTTCCCAGGACGGACCCCCGTCGCCGAAGATCGACGCCCCACCCAGCACGACCGCGGCGATGATGTCGAGCTCGCTGCCCACGAGGTCCTGGGGGTTGGCGCTCCTGGAGAGCGTCACGTGCATGAGGCCCCCGATCGCGGCCAGCACGCCCACGGCGCTGTAGAGCAAAACTTGGGCCCGCACCACCCGGAACCCGGCGCGTCGCGCCGCCTCCGGATCCCCACCGTAGGCGTAGATGCTCCGTCCCCACATGGTGCGGGAGAGCAGCCACCACACCAGCACGCACAGCCCGGCGACCGGCACCACGAACACGTGCAGGTTGGCCGTTCCCCCTCCGGACGGGATGGAGAGCAGGTTGGCGTTGCCGAGTCGAGTCATCCCCCGGGGGAGGTCCGCGACGTACTTCGCCCCGACGTAGGCGATCAGGACGCCCTTGAACATGGTGCTGGTCCCGAGGGTGACGATGAGGGTGGGCAGCCGGAGCTTGGAGATGACCAGACCGTTGACGAGCCCCAGCAAGGCGCCGGTGGTGCAGGCCAGGACCACCAGGGCGAGGCTCCCAGCGCTCTGCCCGAGCCACACGACCGTGCTGTACGCCGCGAAGATGGCGATGGCCGTGAAGGAGACGTCGATGCCGCCGGAGATGATGACCATCAGCACGCCGAGAGCGAGCACCGTCGGGACCAGCGAGCTGCGGGCGACGGAGAACAGGTTGGAGAAGCTCAGGAAGTCACGGTTCAGGGCGGTCATCACCACCATCAGGACGACGAGCACTCCGAGGACCAGCGCCTCGTTGTTCTCGCCCATGAGCCGGGTCAACCGGTTCCTCGACGTCATGCTGCCAACCCGCTCTCAATGGCCGCGATGTCGACGTCGTCGCCCACCAACTCGTGCGCGATGCGGCCTCGCTGGAAGACCAGCACCCGGTGGCACACGGCGACGAGCTCCGGCACGTCGTCGGAGACTACGAGCACGGCCATGCCGGCCGACGCCTGCTGTCGAAGGATGTCGAGTATCTCCGCCTTGGAGCCGACATCGACCCCGACGGTCGGCCCGTTGAGCATCAGGACCAAGGGGTCGTTGGCCAGCCACTTGGCCAGCACCACCCTCTGGGCGTTGCCCCCCGAGAGGCTGCGGACGGGTGCCGAGACGTTGGGTGCCTTGATCCGCAGCGCGGTGAAGAAGCGGTCGATGGTCGTCTCGACGGCCCTGCGGTCGGTGAACACGCCCCACCGGCGGTGACGGTCCAGGCTGGCCGAGATGGTGTTGTCCGCGATGCTCTTGTCCAGGCACAGACCCTCGGTGAGCCGGTCGGAGGGCACGTAGCCGAAGCCTGCGTCGATGGCGTCCGTGATCGACCGGACGGAGACCTCCCGCCCGTCGACGCGTACCGTTCCGCTGGTGGCCGGGTGGATCCCGAAGAGGGACTCCACGATCTCGGACCGGCCCGACCCCAGGAGCCCGGTGATGCCGAGCACCTCACCGGCACGCACCTCGAACGAAACGTCGCGGAAGGCGCCGGTCAGGTTCAGCGACTCCACGCTGAGTCGTGGTCGGGTGGTCTCGTCGAAGTCGTTGAGGTGCCGGGACTCGACCACGTCTCGACCCGTCATGTGGGTGGTCAGCGAACGCCGGTCGAACTCCGAAGCAGGCCCGGTCACCACCAGCCCCCCACTGCGCAGCACGGTGATCTGCTGGGAGATGGCCAGGGCCTCCTCGAGCTTGTGGGTGACGAAGACCACCGCCACGGCGCGCCCGCGCAGCCTCTCCACGAGGGCGAAGAGGGCGGTGACCTCGGTGTGCGTGAGGGCCGTCGTGGGTTCGTCCATGAAGATCACCTTGGCGTCGCTGACCAGCGCTCGGCAGATGGCCGTGAGCTGCCGGTTGGCCACCGACAGCGACTCGACCCGGGCATCGACGTCGAGGTCGAGGCCGAGCTCGGCCACGATGGCCTGGGCCTGCGGTCGGGTCCTCGCTGCGGAGAACAGCCGCTTGCGCGCGGCCACCTGCTCGGTGAGCACGATGTTCTCGGCGACGGTGAGGTTGGGGAACAGCGAGAAGTCCTGGTAGATCACCTGGACACCGGCACGGATCGCCTCCACCGGGTCCAGGTGGTCGTACTCCCGGCCGTCGATGACGATGCTGCCGGAGTCCGGGACCTCGGCCCCGCTGATGATCTTGATCAGGGTGGACTTGCCGGAGCCGTTCTCGCCCGCGAGGCAGTGCACCTGGCCGGCGCGCACCTCGAACGTCACGTCGTCCAGGGCCGTGACCCCGCCGTAGGTCTTGACCAGGTTCCTCGTCGAGAGGACGGGTCCGACGGACCCGGCACCGGCAGGTCCCTCGCGCTGCGCGGACGGCCCGGTGCTGGACTGCTCGGTCACGGTCGCTCCCTCCCGTGCCGACGGGACGCCAGGAGGTCCGGCGTCCCGTCAGCCTCGTCGGATCAGAACTTGTACTTGGCGACGTTGGACTGGTCGACCACGACCGCCGCGTCGCCAGCGAACGCGTTGGTCGTCCCCTTGATGGGCTTGAGAGAGTCGTAGCCGGGCACCTTGAGGTTCGTGCCGGCCTGGATCTTCTTGCCCTGCGCGATGAGCGTCGCCGCCGACAGCTGGGCCTCTCCCGCCAGGGCCGGGTCCCAGAAGAAGATCTTGTCGATGCTGCCGTCCGTGAGGTACTTCTTCGCGACCGAGGGGATCGAGGTGCCCATGACGCAGGTCTTGTCCTGGAGACCGGCCTCCTGGACGGCGCGAGCGATCCCGGCCACGTCCGTGCCCGCAGAACCCTCGAACCCCTTGATGTCGGGGTACTTCTTCAGGATCGCCTTGGCGTTCTGGTAAGCGACGTCCTCGCTCTCCTTGGACTCGATAGGCCCCTCCACGCGCTTGATCCCGGGGGCCTTGGCCTTGGCCTCGTCGAGCGCGCCCTGCACCCAGTCCATGTGGGTCTTGGCGGTCAGGTGGCCGACCATGGCGACGTACTGACCCCTCCCACCCATGCACTTGGCCAGGTTGTCCATCATCTCCGCACCGTAGGCCTTGTTGTCGAACGCCTCGATGTCCGCGTCGACGTTCTCCATCCCGGCGGCCTCGTGGCTGACCACGACGATGCCCTGTTTGCGGGCCTGCTTGGCGACGTTCTCCAGGGAGCCGGGCGAGTTGGGCACGAGCGTGATCGCCGTGGGCTTCTGCGGGATCAGGTTCTCGACGATCTGCACCTGCTTCTCGGGGCTGGCGTCGTCGGCGCCGTCCTGACGTGCGTCGACACCGCTCTTCTCCGCGTAGGTCTTGACACCCTCGTCCATGCGGTCGAACCAACCAACCCCGGTGATCTTCACGACGGTCACCATGGTCATGTCCTTGGGGTTCTTCGAGCCACCGGAGCCCGAGGACTTCGATGCGTCCGAGGTGGTGCCGCAGGCCGCCAGCGCGAGGCACGCAGCGACCGAGACACCTGTGATGACAGCCTTCATAGACACTCCCTAGCTCACGTGGCCCGACGGGCCTGCCTTCGAACATACGGAAAACGCGCAGTGTGGGACATCCTCGGCGCGCGACTGTGACTAATCTGTAGCCGCAACGAGCACGAACGCGCAGCAAATGCGCACGCGGACCGCGGGAGGGCCCACCGAACGCTAGTTTGTGCGGGTGACGCGCATCAACCGGTCCGCACTTCTCCGGAGCATCCAGCAACGCGGGTACGGGGGGGTCGCGGAGCTGGCTGTCGAGTTCGGTGTCACGCCCTCGACGATCCGTCGACACCTCGACGTCCTGCAGCAACGGGGGGCCATCGAGCGGCGGCACGGCGGTGCCGAGGCCGTCACCACCGCGGCCGAGTTCCCGTACGCCGCGAAGGAGTCCGAACGCCATCCGCAGAAGCAGGCGCTCGCGTTCGGCGTGGCGCACCGGATCGGCCAGGGACAATCGGTGTTCCTCGACAGCGGCTCGACCTTGCTCGAGGTCGCGAAGGCGCTCCGCCTGCACATGGGGCTGACCGTGGTCACCAATGACATCCGGGTCGCGAACGAGGTGGCGAGCCACGGCCAGTCGCGTCTCATCGTGATCGGGGGGGAGCAGCTGCCGTCGGTGCACACGCTGTCCGGCCCGGACAGCATCCGTCAGATGCAGGAGCTCCGGGTCGACGTCGCCGTCCTGTCTGCTGACGCGGTCGACGCGCACAGCGTGACGAACGCCAGCAGTGAGGAGGTAGCCATGAAGCGGGCCATGATCCAGAGCGCGCGGACTCGCTACCTCGTCGCGGACAGCTCCAAGTTCGAGCGCACGCTTCTCATCAAGGTGTGCGACCTGAGCGAGTTCACCCTCGGCATCACCGACACGGGCCTGGACCCGATCGTGGCCGCCCACTACCCGATACCCATGATCCGTGTTCCCGTCCACCAGCAGGACGGCAACGCCAGGCGAGAGGGCCCTCATGATCTTCATCGGAGTTGACGTCGGCACGGGCAGCAGCAAGGCCGTGGCCGTCGACGAGCGCGGACGGGTGGTCGCCACGGCCCGCCAGGACCACGCCACGTCGTCTCCTGCGCCCGGCTACTTCGAGCACGACGCGGAAGCGGTCTGGCTGCAGGAGCCGGTCCAGCTGGTCCGCCGGCTGCTCTCCTCGCTGGCGTCCGAGCACGGCCTACCGGCTACGGCCGTCGCCGCACTGGCCTTCAGCGGGATCGGGCCCGCGATCGTCCCTGCCGACGAGACGGGGAAGCCGTTGCGCGCGGGCATCCTCTACGGCATCGACACCCGGGCCCAGCGCGAGATCGCGGAGGCCAACTCGCAGCTGGGGGGTGGAGGCGCTCGTCGGGCACTGCGGCAACCTGCTCTCGAGCCAGTCGGTGGGCCCCAAGCTGACGTGGGTCAGCCGTCTGGAGCCCCACCTGTGGGCCCGCGCCCGCAGGGTCTTCTGCCCACCGTCGTACGCGGTGTTCCGCCTTACCGGTGAGTACGTGTTCGACCGGTACACCGCCAGTGGCGCGGATCCGCTCTACGACATGACCACCGGCGACTGGTGGGACCCCGGGTGGGCGAGCGTGCCCGGTTCGGACGGGCTGGAGCGGCCCCGCCTGGTCGACCCGGTCGAGCCGGTGGGCACCCTGCACGCCGCCGGGGCCGCCCTCACCGGGCTCCCGGTCGGCACCCCCGTGATCGCCGGGACCGTGGACGCCCTCGCCGAGAGCTACAGCGCAGGCGTGGAGAACGCCGGCGACATGATGGTGATGTACGGCTCGACGTTGTTCATGATCCAGCTCACCGACCGCTTCTTCCCGGCCCAGCCGCTCTGGTCGGTCGGCGGGCTCACCCGTCACCAGCGTGCCCTCGCCGCCGGTATGTCCACCGGGGGCCTGGTCACCACCTGGCTGGCCGGGCACCTGGGCCGGCCGGTCGGCGACCTGGTCGCCGAGGCGGAGGACGCTCCGGCGGGGAGCCACGGCCTGGTACTGCTTCCGTACCTCTCGGGGGAGCGCACCCCGTTCGAGGACGCGCGGGCCCGTGGCGCCTGGGTGGGGCTTGGTCTGCGGCACACACGAGCCGACCTGGCGCGGTCGGCCCTTGAGAGCGTCGGGTTCGGCATCCGGCACAACATCGAGAAGATGGCCGACCTGGGCGCTGCACCTCGTCGCCTGGTCGCCGTGGGCGGTGGGGCCCAGAGCCGCACGTGGCTGCAGATCGTCTCCGACATCTGCCAGGCCCCGCAGGACGTGCCGGTCCTGACGGTCGGGGCCGCGTACGGCGACGCCCGCATGGCGGCGTTGGCCACCGGCTGCGACGTCTCCGCCTGGAACCCTACGGCGTACACGGTCGAGCCCCGAACCGAGCTGGCCGCGCTCTACGACGAGTTCTACGAGGTCTACACCTCGCTCTACACGCCCCTGCGGGACAGCATGCACCGACTCAGTGCCCACAACTCCTGACCGGTTGCGCACACAACCCCGCACGAGCACACCGCGACGGCCGCGGGGACGTTGATCGCCAGTCGCTCGGCACCGGACCGCGATGAGCGAGGCGTCCGGCACCCCGCAGTAGACGAGGGGTGACCCTCAGGGCCGGTGTGACCCCGGACCGGTCGACGCGCTCTTCGATGGTGCGGGTCTCGCCGTTCGGTGTGCGGCAGGGGCACCTCGAGAGGTGGTCAATCGTCGTGGTCATTCACCCATGCAACGGTTCACAGGCCTCATCCTGTGCACCATGAGCATGTTCATATTCATGTTCAGGACAAAGCACCTAAAGCGCTCCATTCAGGGTGGGGGTTGTTGCCCTAGTCGGACGACGGTGCTTAGATCGAAGCAGCACGTCGTAGTGGTCAAGCAGACGCCTCTACTCCCATTGCATCCGTATTCGGAGACGAGCACCCGCATGATGACCCACTGCCACATACTTCCTCCTGCCCTCGGCCGGCACCGGCCGCGCCCGCCACCCAGCCCTACCCGGAGCCGGACCGCGGACCCACCACCGCCCGCCTGCTCGACGAGCTGCACCACAGCCGACGACGAGCGCGAGAAGGCGGCCCTGCGGGCCGAGGTCGTCGTGCTCAACATGGGCGTCGCCCGGGCCATCGCGCACCGCTACCGCCAGCGCGGGCTCGCCGAGGACGACCTCGTGCAGGCCGCGTACGTCGGTCTGGTCAAGGCCGTCAACGGCTTCGACCCCTCCCACGAGCGGGACTTCCTGTCCTACGCCGTGCCCACCGTCACCGGTGAGGTCAAGCGCTACTTCCGGGACTTCGGCTGGGCCGTGCGCCCGCCGCGCCGGGTCCAGGAGCTGCAGGGCAGCATCGCGAAGACGTCGAGCGAGATGACCCAGCGGCTGGGCCGCTCCCCGCGACCCAGCGAGGTCGCCGCCGAGCTCGGCATCGACGTCGAGCAGGTCATCGAGGCGCTCGCCGCCGACGGTGCGTTCACGCCGGCCTCGCTCGACGTACCGGTGGGCGAGGACGGCGCCGCGACCCTCGGCGACCTGATGCCCGACGAGGAGGTCGACTTCGCCAGCGCCGAGGCCCGGGTGGTGCTCGGCCCGGCCGTCCGCCGACTGGCCCCGCGCGACCGCCGGATCCTGGAGCTGCGGTTCTTCGAGGGCTGGACCCAGGAGCAGATCGCCCAGGACATCGGCGTCACCCAGATGCAGGTGTCCCGGCTGCTTTCGCGGATCCTCAAGGACCTGCGCGCCGAGCTGGTCTGACCGACCGCCGCGTCGGGCTCCGCCATCGGTCGGCGCGGCTCAGCCGTGCGGCTGCTCCGGTCGCGGCGCCCGCAGCGGCACCACGCAGCCACAGCGTGGTGAAGAAGAGCAGCGACACCACGCCGGCGACGGCCGCGAACGTGCGGTCGGTGACCAGGTCGAAGACCAGCCACACCATGCCCGAGGTGGTCAGCGCCAGCGAGGACAGGCCGGCGCGGGCGGCCCGGTTGGCGGTGGTCACCAGCCAGGGGCGCTGCGCCGTGCCGGAACAGCACCCGGTGGAACGCGACCGGGGCGATGATCAGCCCGGTGGCGATCACCGAGCCGGACAGCACCCCCAGGTAGGCGCCGCGCTGCACCTGGTCCAGCGTCGGCGAACCGGTTGGTGAACGGCAGCGTGAGCAGGAAGCCGGTCAGGATCTGCACGCCCGTCTGGGTGACCCGCAGCTCCTGCAGTAGCTCGTTGAGGTTGCGGGTCAGCCGCTGGGACTCGGACTCGTCGTCGAGGTCCGCGGGCTCGGTCATGCCCTCCAGGCTAGTTCCGCGCGAGGCTCGGGGCCCCACCGGCGTCGCGTAGTGTTGCTCGGTGTGGCAGGCCCCGACGTAGAGACCCAGATCAAGCAGCTCCAGGCGACGATGCACACCATCGAGCAGGTGCTGGACCTCGGACGCGATGCGTGCCGAGATGTCCGAGCTCGGCCGAGCAGGTCGCCGCCCCCGACCTGTGGGACGACCAGGCCAACGCCACGCGCGTCACCGGCCGGCTCTCCGCGCTGCAGGGCGACCTCGACCGGTTCACCGGCCTGCAGGACCGCCTCGACGACCTGGGCGTGCTGCTCGAGCTGGCCCAGGAGGAGAGCGACGCGGACTCCTTGGCCGAGGTGGAGGCCGAGCTGCGCCGGGTCCACAAGGCGGTCGAGGCGCTCGAGGTCCGCACCCTGCTGTCCGGCGAGTACGACGTCCGCGACGCGCTGGTGACCATCCGCTCGGGAGCCGGCGGCGTGGACGCCGCCGACTTCGCCGAGATGCTGATGCGGATGTACACCCGCTGGTCCGAGCGCAACAAGTACCCCGTCGAGGTCTTCGACACCTCCTACGCCGAGGAGGCGGGCCTCAAGTCGGCGACGTTCGCGATCCACGCGCCGTACGCCTACGGCACGCTGTCGGTCGAGGCCGGCACCCACCGCCTGGTCCGGATCAGCCCCTTCGACAACCAGGGCCGCCGGCAGACCTCGTTCGCGGCCGTCGAGGTGGTGCCGCTGCTCGAGCAGACCGACGAGATCGACGTCCCCGACGAGGAGATCCGCGTCGACGTCTACCGCTCCTCGGGTCCCGGCGGCCAGTCGGTCAACACCACCGACTCCGCCGTACGCCTGACCCACATCCCGACCGGCACCGTGGTCAGCTGCCAGAACGAGAAGTCGCAGCTGCAGAACAAGGCCAGCGCGATGGTCATCCTCAAGGCCAAGCTGCTGGCGCTGAAGAAGGCCGAGGAGCGCGCCCACATCGACGCGATGCGCGGCGACGTGCAGGGCTCGTGGGGCGACCAGATGCGCAACTACGTGCTGCACCCCTACCAGCTGGTCAAGGACCTGCGCACGGAGTACGAGACCGGCAACCCGCAGGCGGTGTTCGACGGCGAGATCGACGCCGTTCCTCGAGGCCGGCATCCGCTGGCGCCGGGGCGCGGACGCCGCCGTCGACGCCTGACCCGCCGAGCCGGTCGCTGAGATTCGGCCCGGCCCGCATCGTCACCTAGACTCGACCGTTGGCCGGATGCCGCACGCCGAGCGCGGGCGTGGCGCGGCATGTTCACCCCTGTCCCCGAGCCCGGCCGGAGCGCAACCCCCGTGATCCGATTCGAGAACGTCACCAAGTCCTACGAGGGCACGGCCCGCCCGGCGCTCGACAACGTCGACGTCGAGGTCGAGAAGGGCGAGTTCGTCTTCCTCGTCGGCGCCTCCGGCTCCGGCAAGTCCACCTTCCTGCGCCTGGTGCTGCGGGAGGCGCGCCCCACCAGCGGCCGGGTCTACGTCGCCGGCAAGGAGATCAACCGGCTCGCCGGCTGGAAGGTGCCCGCGCTGCGCCGCACCATCGGCACCGTCTTCCAGGACTTCCGGCTGCTGCCGAACAAGACCGTCTCCGACAACGTCGGCTTCGCGCTGCAGGTGATCGGCAAGCCGCGCTCGCACATCCGCCAGGTCGTGCCCGAGACCCTCGAGCTGGTCGGGCTCGAGGGCAAGGGCGACCGGATGCCCGACGAGCTCTCCGGTGGCGAGCAGCAGCGCGTCGCGATCGCCCGCGCGTTCGTCAACCGGCCGATGATCCTGATCGCCGACGAGCCCACCGGCAACCTCGACCCCACCACCTCGATCGGCATCATGAAGCTGCTCGACCGGATCAACCGGACCGGCACGACCGTCCTGATGGCCACCCACGACGCCGGCATCGTCGACCAGATGCGCAAGCGCGTCATCGAGCTGTCGAACGGGGCCGTGGTCCGCGACCAGTCGCGCGGCGTCTACGGCTACCAGCACTGAGCCCCAGGAGACCCCCATGCAGCTGACCTACGTCTTCTCCGAGCTCGGCAACGGGCTGCGACGCAACATCTCGATGACGCTCGCGGTCATCGTCACGATCTTCGTCTCCCTCACCCTGGTCGGCATGGGCCTGCTGCTCAACGCCCAGGCCAACAAGGCCGAGGAGCTACTGGGGCAGCAAGCTCCAGATCACCGTCTTCCTCTGCAACCAGAACTCCTCACCCCCAACTGCGTCGACGGGGAGGTCACCGCGCCGCAGAAGGCGTCGATCGAGAAGGTGCTCGACAGCAACGCCGAGGTCGCGTCCTGGCGGCTGCAGAGCAAGCAGGAGGCCTACGACAAGTGGACGCGAGGCCTACGTCTCGGGCAACGACACCGAGCGACGCGTCTACGAGTCCATCCGGCCCTCGGACATGCAGGAGTCCTACTGGGTGCAGCTGAGGAACCCCGAGCAGTTCCAGGGCATCAAGAGCGCGGTCCAGGGGATGGCCGGCGTCAACACCGTCCGCGACCTGCGCGAGGTGCTCAAGCCGATCTACTTCTGGATGAACGTGATGAAGTGGGGGGCGCTCGCGATCGCCGCGCTTCCTCGTGGTCGCGGCGGTCCTGCAGGTCGGCAACACCATCCGGCTCGCGGCGTTCGCGCGGCGACGCGAGATCGGCATCATGCGGCTGGTCGGCGCCTCCAGCCTCTACATCCAGCTGCCGTTCCTGATGGAGGCCCTGGTGGCCGCCGTCGATCGGGGTGGCGCTGGCGGCCGGGGCGGTGGCGCTGTTCATGTACGTCGTCATCTACCGCACCCTGCGGCCCGTCGTCGAACATCGTGGCCTGGATCGACTGGGGCAACGCGGCGTGGGCCATCGCGATCATCGCGGTCATCGGCCTCGCGCTGACCCTGCTGCCGACGCTCGTGATGACGCGGAAATACCTCAAAGTGTGAGCACCGTGGGTTACCGTCGAACTGCCTCTTCCCCCAGACTTCATCGAAGGCAACCCGGTGCACCCGTCCCTTTCGGTCACTCGCGCGCCCGCGGCACGACGCTGCTGGTGGCGGCGGCGGCTGCTGTGCGCCGGGACGCTCGGCCCGGGGACGGACCGCCCGCGCGTCGGGCCGCCGGCGCACCGTCGGCGTCGCTGTGACGGCCCGGCCAAGCCGAAGAACGGCCGTCGACGAGGACTGAACAGGCGCAAGACCAAGGTCGAGACCGGCATCAAGGGCGTCCACCAGGACCTCGACGAGTCCAGCGACCAGCTGCGCGACGCGGCCGCCGCGCTGACCTCGGCCCAGGCGCAGCTCAGCTCCGCCCGGGCCCAGCTCGCCGGCACCCGCGGCGAGCTCGCGGTGGCCCGCGCGCTCGACACCCGGATGGCGGCCGAGCTGGTGGCCGCCAAGGCGCGCCTGGTGCGGGCCGCGCCGACCTGGTGGCGGGTCACGCAAGATCGCCGAGCGAGGAGGACAACGCTCGGCCAGATCGTGGTGCAGAACTACCAGAGCGGCGACCCGTCGCTGATGGGCCTGTCGATGGTGCTGACCACCCAGGACCCGGCCCAGCTGACGGGCCAGCTGAACTCCGTGCAGAACATCATGGACAAGGAGGCGGTCGTCCTGGGCCGGCCTCGAGGCGACGAAGGCGCTGCTGACCGTGCAGGAGTCGGAGGTCGAGGAGGCCAAGGCCGAGGTGCCGCGAAGCGTCGAGGCGGCGGCCGCCAGACCTGCGTCGCGCAGCAGGGCCTCGAGTCGCAGGCCGAGGCCGCCGAGGCGTCGGTGGCACTCCTCGTCGACGCCCGTGCCGCAGGCCCGGCGCGGCCGCAGGAGGCCAGGCAGGCCGACCTCGCCCAGCTGGCGAACCTCGAGACCGAGCGGGACCGGATCGCTGCCGTGCTCAAGCGTCGCGCCGACCGGGCGCGGGCGCGGGCCGCGGCAGCCGCGGCCGCCGCGGGCGGGCGGCCGCCCCGACGGCGGTGGCGCGGTGCACTCGAACGGGTTCCTCGACTACCCCGTGTCCGGGCCGGTCACCTCGCCGTTCGGCTGGCGCATCCACCCCATCTACGGCTACCGCTCGCTGCACGACGGCATCGACTTCGGCGCCTCCTGCGGCACCCCCATCCGCGCCGCCGCCGACGGCACGGTGCTGGAGGAGTACTTCCAGACGGCCTGGGGCAACCGGATCATCATCGACCACGGCTTCCGGCACGGCGTCGGGCTGGCGACCATCTCCAACCACCTGAGCTCGCTACGCCGTCGGCGGCGGCGCGCACGTCGAGCGCGGCCAGGTCGTCGGGTACGTCGGGACCACCGGCTGGTCCACGGGGTGCCACCTGCACTTCACGGTGCTGCAGAACGGCGTCGCGGTGAACCCGAGTCAACTGGTTCTAGCCCCCGCGCCGTCGCGGCGCCCGCCCTGCGTGAGGCGCCGTTCGCCGTGTCCTGAGAGAATCGGGGCATGGTCAAGCAGGAGGGGCACAAGGTCGTCGCGCAGAACAGGAAGGCGCGCCACGACTACCACATCGAGGACACCTACGAGGCCGGGCTGGTGCTGACCGGCACCGAGGTGAAGTCGCTGCGGGCCGGCCGGGCGTCGCTGATCGACGGGTTCGCCGAGGTGCACCACGGCGAGGCCTTCCTGCACGGGGTGCACATCCCCGTCTACACCGAGGGCACCTGGACCAACCACGAGCCGCGCCGGGTCCGCAAGCTGCTGCTGAACCGGCACGAGATCGACAAGATCGAGAGCCGGGTCAACGAGCGCGGCCTGACGATCGTCCCGCTGTCGCTGTACTTCAAGGACGGCCGCGCCAAGGTGGAGATCGCCCTGGCCAAGGGCAAGAAGACCTACGACAAGCGGCACGCCCTCGCCGAGCGGCAGGCCGAACCGCGAGGCGCAGCAGGCGATCGGCCGGCGGCTCAAGGGCCGCGAGGATGGCTGAGGGGCGTGCCGAGTGACCGCGCTGGCCGACGCGGACGTCCCGGCCTGGTGGGACGCACTGGGCATGCCCGGGCTGTACGACGTGCACGTGCACTTCCTGCCGCCGCCGGTGATGCGCAAGGTGCGCGCCCAGTTCGACGCGGCCGGGCCCCTGATCGGCCGGGCCGTGGCCGTTGGCGCTACCGCGGTGACGACGACGAGCGCGTCGAGCAGCTGCGGGCGATGGGCGTACGCCGGTTCAGCGCGCTGCCCTACGCCCACCGCCCGGGCATCGCGACGTACCTCAACGGGTGGGCTGCCGAGCTTCGCCGCCGCCGTGCCCGAGTGCCTGCGCTCGCGACCCTCTACCCCGAGGAGGGGGTCGACGACGTACGTGCGCGAGCGGGTCGAGGCGGGCACCCAGGTCTTCAAGGTGCACGTCCAGGTGGGCGACTTCGACCTGCTCGACCCGCTGCTGGACGAGGCGTGGGCGTGGTCGGCGGCGCGGGCACGCCGGTGGTCGTCCACGCGGGCTCCGGGCCGGTCGCACCGCGCACACCGGCCCGGGACCGTTGCGCGCGCTGCTGCAGCGGCACCCGCGGCTGTGCGCTGGTCATCGCCCACCTGGGCGCACCGGAGTACGCCGGAGTTCCTGGCCATCGCCGAGGACTTCGAGCGGGTGCACCTGGACACCACGATGGCGTTCACGGACTTCTTCGAGGAGATGGCGCCGTTCCCGCCCGGTCTGCTGCCGCGGCTGGCCGCGCTGCGGCACAAGGTGCTCCTCGGCTCGGACTTCCCGAACATCCCCTACGCCTACGCCCACCAGCTCGAGTCGCTCGAGCGGCTGGGTCTGGGGGAGGACTGGCTGCGGGACGTGTGCTGGCACAACGGGATGCGGCTGATCGGCTGACCAGCCGAGGAGAGCGGGAGCAGCGACGGGGGTCGTCCAAAACGGCACCAAACGGCACCGCTGAAGGCAGGGTGACGGTAGGGTAAAGCGTCCGGCCGGCGTCACGGTCGACCCTGCACTCCTCTCGGGGGGTGGAGATGTCGGAGCTCGAGACAGTCCTGCGTACCGTCACCGAACAGCTCGACGACGGGAGCGTGCTGTCGTCCCGTCGTGCCATCCAGGACTCGCTGGTCGCGCTGCGCTCGCTGCTGCACATGGACGTCGCGTTCGTCAGCCGCTTCGCCGAGGGCCGCCGCTACTTCGACTTCGTCGACTCCGACGCGTCCTTCAGCCCGGTGCGCGTCGGGGACAGCGACCCCCTGGAGGCGACGTACTGCGCTCGCGTCGTCGACGGCCGCATCCACGGGCTCATCCCGGACGCGCGACGTGTCGAGGAGCTGCGCTCGCTCCCGGCCACCCAGGCGCTCCCCGTGGGGGCGCACCTGTCCGTGCCCGTCCTCGGCGCGGCCGATGAGCCGATGGGGACCCTGTGCTGCTTCAGCCGGACGGCCGACCTGGAGCTGCGGCAGCGCGACCTCGAGCTGCTCACGGTGTTCGCCCGGCTGATCTCGCGGCCACCTGGACTTCCTGGTCGGCCACGGCCGGAAGAACGACGAGCGGCGACGGCGGCTCGACCGACGTCATCGAACCGGGGGTCCGGCCATCGCGCTGCAGCCGATCGTGGAGATCTCCTCCGGACGCACCTCCGGCTTCGAGGCCCTGTCCCGCTTCCCGGGGCCGGACGCGGCACCGCCCGACACGTGGTTCAAGGAGGCCGAGGCCGTCGGGCTGGGCGACGAGCTGGAGGCCTCCGCGGTGCGCGCCGCCCTCACGCTGGTGCCCCGGCTGCCCGCCGGCCTGTCGCTGTCGGTCAACGTCTCGGCGCGGGCCCTGTGCAGCTCGCCGGAGATCACCCGCCTGGTCACCGGCGGTGACTCTGCCCGCCTCGTGCTCGAGCTGACCGAGCACGCGCACGTCGAGGACTACGACGCGCTGCTCGAGGCGCTGGTGCGGGTGCGTGCCGCGGGCGTGCGCATCGCGGTCGACGACGCGGGGTCCGGCTACGCCGGGCTCGAGCACATCCTGCGGCTGCAGCCCGAGGTGCTGAAGCTCGACCGCACCCTGGTCGACAGGGCGTGGCCGACCACCTCGGGCGCCAGGCGATGTGCACGGCCATGGTCGGCTTCACCCGGCACATGCACACCCACCTCGTGGCCGAGGGCGTCGAGACGGCCGCTGACCTGCGGGTCCTCACCGAGGTCGGGGTGCCGCTGGCGCAGGGCTACCTGCTGGGTCGCCCCCGGTGCCCTCCCCCCGGACCGCGCTCGGGGCGCGACGCGACGCGCCGAATTAACACCCAGGGTGTTGCCGTCCTGGTCGGTCGGGGGCATGATCGGGCCCGAGAGGACCTACCTCCGCTCGCATGCACGCGAAAGGGGAGGACCCCCGATGGCCCTGCCAGGTGGAATCTGGTCGACGCGTGACGCGTCCGACCTCGTCTCGGACACCGAGGGCGAAGCCAGCCTCGAGAAGTCCATCGGCTCCGTCGGGCTGACCGCGATGGGGGTCGGCGCCATCATCGGCACCGGCATCTTCGTGGTCATCGGCCAGGGTGCCGTCGCGGCCGGTCCGGCCGTGATCCTGGCGTTCGTCCTCGCCGCGGTGACCTGCCTGTTCTCCGCGCTGTCCTACGCCGAGCTGGCCGCCGCCGTGCCCGTCTCGGGCAGCGCGTACACCTACTCCTACGCCACGATGGGCGAGCTGGTCGCCTTCATCATCGGCTGGGACCTCATCCTGGAGTACGGCGTCTCGGTCGCCGCCGTCGCCGTCGGCTGGGGCGGCAACGTCAACGCCTTCCTGGACTCGGCGTTCAACGTCCGGATCCCCGACGCCATCTCCACCTCGCCGGAGGACGGCGGCGATCTTCAACCTGCCGGCGGTGTTCATCGTCATGGCCATCACCTTGCTGCTGATCCGCGGCACCCGGGAGAGCGCCACTGCCAACCTCATCATGGTCGGCATCAAGATCGTCATCCTGATCTTCTTCATCATCGCGGCGCTCACCTCCTTCGACGCCGACAACTTCAAGAACTTCTCGCCTGACGGCCTCGGCGGGGTGACCACCGCGGCCGGCCTGATCTTCTTCGCCTACATCGGCTTCGACGCCGTGGCCACCGGCTCGGAGGAGTCGAAGAACCCGGCAAGGACCTGCCCAGTCGCGATCGTCGGCTCCCTGGTGATCTCCACCCTCCTCTACATCCTGGTGGCGGTCGCCGCGGTCGGGGTCGCGCCGATCAAGGTGATGACCCAGTCCAAGAACAGCGACGCGCCGCTCTCGGCGGCGCTCGAGGAGGGCACCGGGCTCGAGCTGGGCCTCGGCCGTGCTGTCGCTCGGGGCGCTCATCGCCATCACCAGCGTGGTGCTGGTCATCCTCTACGGCCAGACCCGGATCTTCTTCGCGATGTGCCGCGACGGGCTGCTGCCCGAGAGCTTCGCGATCATCCACCCGCGCTACGGCACCCCGGCCCGCCTGACCCTGGCCTTCGGCATCCTGATCTCCATCCTGGCCGCCCTGGTGCCGCTCTCGGAGATCGTCAAGCTGGTCAACATCGGCACGCTGTTCGCCTTCGTGCTGGTCAACCTCGGCGTGATCATCCTGCGCCGGACGAAGCCCGACATGGAGCGGCCCTTCCGCACGCCGCTGGTGCCGGTCTTCCCGATCATCGGCATCGCGCTGTGCGCTGTACCTGATGACGGACCTGCCCGGCGACGACCTGGATCCGCTTCGTGGTCTGGCTGGTGGTCGGGTCTGGTCATCTACGTCTTCTACGGCTACAAGCACTCCCGGCTGCGCACCCGTGACGCGGAGCTGACCTCGTGACGGCAACCCAGGCGCCCGACGGCGGCGGCGGGGGTGTCGTCGTCGGGTACGAGGGCGGCGCCACCGGGCACGACGCGGTCACGCTTCGCCGACCGGTGGGCGACAGGCCTCGCGGTGACGTGCTCACCGTGGTCACGGTGCACCCGGGGGCCGGCGCCGGCCGGCCGTCGGCGGGTGGACGCCGAGTGGGTGGCCTACGAGCGCGAGGAGGCCGACCGTCTGCTGCACGAGGCGCGCGGGCTCGTGCCCGAGGGCGTCCGGGCCGACTTCAAGCGGGTCGACGCAGGCTCGGCGGCGCACGGCCTCTCGGACCTCGTCGAGCCCGAGGGCGACGACCGCTCGCTGCTCGTGGTCGGCTCCCGCCGCAACCGCGGCATGCGCCGTACCTATCCGGGCAGCACGGCGGACCGGCTGCTGCACGGTGCCGCCGCCGCGGTCACGATCGTGCCGTGGGGGTACGCCGACACCGGTGCCGGCGCGCTGCGGCGGGTGGGGGTGGCCTACGTGGACACCCCCGAGGGTCGCGAGGCCTTCCGCACGCCTGCCGGATCGCCGCCCACCTGGGGGCGAGCCTCACCGTGCTGTCGCGTCGTACCGGACACCCGGGTCGTGCCCGGGCTGGGGGAGTCGCGGCAGTTCGCGACCGACCAGCGGGCCGGCTACCAGGCCAGCCTGGACGACGTCCTGCGTACGGCGCCCGAGGGCCTCGAGGCCACCGGGCGCCTGCTCGACGGCCCCGTCGTCGACGCACTGTCCGACCTGTCGCTGGACGACCTGGACCTGCTCGTGGTGGGGTCCCGCGGTTACGGCCCGGTCCGGCGGGTGCTGCTCGGCGGCGTGTCGGCACGGATCGTCCGGCACTCCCGGGTGCCGGTCGTGGTGGCCCCGCGGGGGGCGTCGCGGGAATAGGCAGTGCGGTGCGGCTGGTTCGAGGACGTAGAGTAGGGCCAGCACGACAACTCAAGAGGGGCTGATCGGTTTCGACTTGGGACGTTTCGTCCCAGGGGAAGCGGGTCGAGGATCCAGGGTCATCTCGTCAACGCTCCCTGGAAACCAATAACTGCCAATTCACAGCGCAGTTCGTTCGCCCTCGCCGCCTGACGGCGGGGCAACGGGTCAGACTAGAGGCGCCTCCGCTCTAGATCCTGGCCTCATCTAGGAGGCTTGCTGGTGAGTCCGGGCCACGAGGACTCATCGGGACTTTTCTGTGGCTGAGCCTGTCGGCGACGTGTCAGTGCGAGCGCCGGGGCTGAGAAAACGACATCACTGACTGCACCCGGAGAAGCCCTGGCACGGCGCCGAAGGACGCGGGTTCGATTCCCGCCAGCTCCACCGACCCGGTGGCGAGAGCCACCGGGCAGCCCACGTGAGCGAGAGCCGCTCCGACATCGTCGGGGCGGCTCTCGTGCGTCCCCGCTGGTCGAGGTCCGAGCCGACCCGCCGGTCGAGGTGCGAGCGGTGAGGCGCAATGCTCAGGAGCGGGACCGCGGTGCCGATGTGACCCGGACCACCCCGTGTCTCGAGGAGCAACCGCATGGCCTTCCGCCGCAGCAACACGCAGACCGTCCCGCCCAGCGTCGCCGCCTCGGGGGTGGGCACGCCCGGTGAGGACGAGACGCAGGCGGCCCGGATCGTGCAGCTCGAGGCACGACTCGTCGAGGTCCGCGACGAGGCCGCCGACACCGTGGAGCGCTACGAGCTGATGGCCGACGCAGCGAGCATCGGTCTGTGGGACATGGACGTGGTACCCCACGACCCGGTCAACCCCGACAACGTGTTCCGTTGGTCCCAGGAGTTCCGCCGCATGCTCGGGTTCACCGACGTACGGGACTTCCCCGACATCCTCAGCAGCTGGGCCTCCCGCCTGCACCCCGAGGACGCCGGGCGGACCGTCGAGGCGTTCATGAACCACCTCAACGACCGGTCCGGGCGGATCGGCTACGACATCGAGTACCGGCTCCAGCTGAAGAACGGCTCGTACCGCTGGTTCAGGGCCACCGGGGCGACCAAGCGCGACGCGCAGGGGGTGGCCATCCGCGTCGCCGGCGCCCTGCGTGACATCGACCGGGAGCGCGAGCTGCGGGACTCCTCCGCACGCCAGCTCAGCCAGCTGCAGACCTCGGCCTCCCAGCTCGACGAGGTCAGCCGCGACCTCTCGGTGGCGGTGGACAGCGTCACCGCGCTGGCCACGAGCGCCGCGACGACCATCGCCGAGCTCGACGAGAGCAGCGCCTCCATCGTGACGGTCGTCAAGGTCATCGCCAGCATCGCCTCGCAGACCAACCTGCTGGCCCTCAACGCCACCATCGAGGCGGCCCGTGCCGGCGCCTCGGGCCGCGGCTTCGCCGTCGTGGCCGACGAGGTCAAGCAGCTCGCCACGGAGACCGGGCGGGCCACCAACACCATCTCCCAGCAGGTCGACGGCATCCGGTCGCAGACCGAAGGGGCCGTGCTGTCCATCCGGGAGATCGAGGTCGCGGTGCAGTCGCTGGCCTCGTCCCAGCAGGCCATCGACGTGCTCGTGCGCGACCAGGCGGTCGCCGGCGCTTCGTGAGGCGTGGGGGGTCTCGAGGCTCGCTCCGCTCGCACCTCGACCGGCGCAGGCTCGCACCTCGACCGGCCGGGCTCCTAGGATCACGGGGTGCCGGAGGTCCACCAGCTCAGCCGCACCCAGGCCCGACGCATCGCGGTCCGGGCCCAGCTGCTGGACGCCGACCGGCCCGACGACCTGGTCGACACGGTCCGGCGGCTCTGGCTGGTCCAGGTGGAGCCCACCGCGGCGGTGGCTCCCAGCGCCGAGCTCGTGCTGTGGAGCCGGCTGGGGCGGGGGTTCTCCGCGCAGCAGCTGTGGGACGCGGTGGACGAGCAGCGCCTGCTCGAGCTGCAGCAGACCTTGCGCGCGCCGGAGGACCTCGCGCTCTTCCGGGCCGAGATGGCGCAGTGGCCGGGAACTGGCGCGCCCAAGCCCTGGCAGCAGGACCTGGCCGCCTGGGTGACGGCCAACGACGCCTGCCGGCTCGGGGTGCTGGAGAGGCTGCGCGCCGACGGTCCGCTGACCGCCGCCGAGCTGCCCGACACCTGCGTGGTGCCGTGGCGGAGCAGCGGCTGGAACGACGGCCGCAACCTCCGCCGGCTGCTCGACCTGATGGTGCAGCGTGGCGAGGTCGCGGCCGCCGGCGGTACGGGTCGGACCCGGCGCTGGGACCTGGCCGAGCGGGTCTACTCCGACGACCCGGTGCCTCCGGTCGAGGAGGCGCGGCAGCGCCGGGACGCCCGACGACTCGCCTCGGTGGGCCTGGCCCGGCCCTCGGCCACGCAGCTCCCGGTGGAGCCGGTCGACGTGGGCGAGGCCGGCGAGCCCGCGGTCGTCGAGGGCGTGCGCGGCCGGTGGCGGGTCGACCCCGCGCAGCTCGACCGGCCGTTCTCCGGCCGCACGGCCCTGCTCTCGCCGTTCGACCGGCTGCTCGTGGACCGCAGGCGGATGCAGGAGGTCTTCGAGTTCGACTACGTGCTCGAGATGTACAAGCCCGCCGCGGCGCGGAGATGGGGGTACTACGCCCTGCCCGTGCTGCACGGCGACCGCCTGGTCGGGAAGGTCGACGCCCGCGCCGACCGGACGGCGGGGCGGCTGGAGGTGGCCGCGGTGCACCGCGACGTACCGTTCGGCACGAGGCTGGAGGCCGCGGTGACGCGGGAGCTACGGGACCTGGCGGCCTGGCTGGACCTCGAGCTGGTGCTACCCGCCTGACCCGTCAGGACAGCCGGCCCACGAGCGCCTCGCCGAGCTGGAGACCCGACAGGTAGGCGCCCTCCACCTTCGACTGCGGCCCCCAGCCGTCACCGCACACCCCGATCCCCGTTGGGGACAGGGAGAACGGCTCGGGTCGCTCGCCGGCGGGCTTGGCCAGCGACCAGCGGTGCACGTGCGTCCGGGTCGGCTCGGGCAGCTCCAGCAGGCGTCGTACGGCGGCCAGCATCACCGGTCCGGCGGCATCGGGGTCCTCGAGGTGGGCGGCGGCCAGCCCGGGGGTGGAGTGCGCCACGAGCACCGGTGCGCCGTCGCCCCGCCGCCGGCCGTCGTCGGCGACCCAGCTCACCGCGTCGTCGCCGTTGACGAAGGCACCGTCGAGGTCCCACGTGCGCTCCGCCCACCGGGCGACCAGGGCCAGGGTGGGCACGAACTCGCGGTCCAGGGCAGCGGCGTCCTCCGGCAGGTCGGCCTCGAGCAGGCGGCGCGCCTGGGCGTCGGGCATGGCCAGCACCACGGCGGCCGCCGGCCGTCCGTCGACGTTCAGGGTCCCGTCCTCCAGGTGCACCCGCAGGGCCTCCTCACGGCGTACGTCGAGGCCCTCGGCCAGGTCCTCGACCAGGGTGCGCAGCCCGCCCGGAGCCCCCCAGCGGACGGGACCGGACTTCTCGGTGCGCGGGTGGCCCTCCTCCAGGACGCTGAAGGTGTCGGTCCAGGGTCGGGCGAGGTCACGCTCGTGCCAGTCCTCGACGACCCGGGTGAAGCGCGGGTCCGCCGCGGTCAGGTACGACGCCCCGGTGTCGACGGGCCGGTCGTCGTAGCGGCGGCTGGCCATCCGGCCGCCGACGCGCCGGCCGCGGTCGAGCACCGTCACCGGCACCCCGGCCCGGGCCAGCGTCCTCGCGCAGGCCACGCCCGAGATGCCCGCGCCGACCACGACGACCGGAGGTCGCGGCCGGGTGCCCGGTGGGGTGGGCCGGCCGGTGCTCGGGACGGGGGCTGGAGCTCGTGCTGGGGCTGGTGCTGTCCTCGGTCACCCGGCCAGCCTCTCAGGCGGGTCCGCACCGCCCGTCGCGGTCGCCGTCTGCGAGGATCGCCCCGTGCCCGGTACCCCCACCCCCGCCGACCGTGGCGGCGTCCTCGTCATCGGCAGCATCACCGCCGACGTCACCTCCTTCAGCCGCCGGCTCCCGTCGCCCGGCGAGACCGTCCTGGGCGACGACTTCACCCTGGTGCTGGGTGGCAAGGGAGCCAACCAGGCGGTGGCCAGCGCCCTGGCCGGGGCCGACACCCGGATGGTCGGGTGCGTGGGCAGCGACCTCTTCCAGCAGCTGACGCTGGGCAGCCTGCGCGACCTCGGGGTCGACGTGTCCGCGGTGCGGGTCGTGGACGGCCCGACCGGGGTGGCCCACATCCGCGTCGACGCGAGCGGCGAGAACGACATCGTGATGGTCCCGCTGGCCAACCGCCACCTCGGGGTCGACGACGTGGACGCCGGCATCCGGGCCGCCGTCGGGCACGCGTCGGTGCTGCTCACCCAGCTCGAGACCCCGCTGGAGGTCACCGCGCACGCCGTGCGCACCGCCCATGAGGCCGGGCTCACGGTGGTGCTCGACCCGGCGCCCGCCGCTCCGCTGCCCGACGAGCTGTGGGCGAGCGTCGACGTGGTCACCCCGAACGAGACCGAGGCCCGCCTGGTCACCGGCATCACCGTGCGTGACGCGGACACGGCCGGCGACGCGGGCCGGTGGTTCGTGGAGCGCGGGGTCCGGTACGCCGTGGTCACGCTCGCCGCCCACGGGGTGGTGGTGGTCTCCGCCGAGGGCACCCGCCACCTGACCGCGCCGTCGGTCGTGGCGGTGGACACCACCGCCGCCGGTGACGCGTTCGCCGGCTACCTGGGGGCCGAGCTGGCCCGCGGGATGGACCTGCCCGGCGCGCTGCCCCGGGCCATGGCGGCCGGTGCGCTGGCCGTCACCCGCCGCGGAGCCTCCCCGAGCCTGCCGTCGGCCGCCGACGTGGAGGACTTCCTCGCCAGCCACACCCACGGGAGATGAGACACCGATGCGCACCCACGGCACCCTGAACGCCCAGCTGTCGTAGGGTGGTCTCCGAGACCGGCCACACCGACCTGCTGGTGGTCGCCGACGCCGGGCTCCCGGTCCCGCTCGGCGTCGAGCGCGTCGACCTGGCGGTGCGACCGGGGCTGCCCGGCTTCCTGGAGGTGCTGGACGTGCTGCTGGCCGAGCTCTCCGTGGAGGGGGCGACAGTGGCGAGGGAGATGACCGAGCGCAACCCCGAGGTGCTGGCCGCGTTGCAGGAGCGCCTCACCGCCCTGGGGGTGACGGTCGAGCACGTCGCGCACACCGAGCTCAAGGCGCTGAGCACCTCGGCCCGGGCGGTGGTCCGGACGGGGGAGTGCACCCCGTTCGCCAACGTCGTGCTGCACGCGGGCGTGGCCTTCTAGCCGGACTGCTCGGTCAGGCCGGTCAGCGGCCCCGCTCACCTCAGCGGCCCGCCCCTGACTGGCCCGCCCCTCAGCGGCTCAGGGCGAGCTGCTCGGTGCGCAGCCCTACGCTCTGCAGCTCCGCGGCCCCCACCACCCGGCCCAGCAGGGACAGCACCTCCTGCGGCGTACGCCCGCGGCGGTCGTTCCACCCGGTCAGGTCGCGCACGTGGGCGGCACGCTCCAGGGGGGAGGGGCACCAGCGCACCGGGTCGCGGACGTCCCCGTGCAGCGTGTGCCAGGTCAGCTCCAGCGAGCGCGCCACCAGCTGGGAGCGGACGAGCGCGGGTCCGCCACCGGCCATCACGATGCCGCCGACGAGGCAGGCACCCACCACCGGGCCGCCGGTGGCGCGGTCGATGTCGTGGGCGGTGAGGTGGTGGCGAGCGCCTCCGGCGTCCTGGACGGCGACCCAGGCGTGCTGGATCCACCCGGCCTGGACCAGGACGCCGGCGTCGCGGACCACGCGTCGGATGCCGTGCAGCTCGGCCAGCCGGGCGGCGACGGCGTCGAGGCGGGCCAAGCGGCGACCCTCGGAGCGGGGGGTGGTGCGGGTGAGCACGGCGACGGTCATGGAGGTCCTCCCTGGTCACCCGGGCGAGCCACCGGGTCGACCTCCACTGTCTCCCCGCACCGCCGTGGTCGCAAGGGCGCCGGGTGGTCCTGTGGAGGGCCCGTCCACCGGCCCGGTGAGGATCAGGGCGGCGGTCATGGTACGTCGTGGGTCACGTTTTGCGCAGGGTCGGTACGGGTACTCCTGACACGTCTCGGGTTTCACACCAACCCATCCAGTCACACAGAAGGCGGCATCACTCATGGGCATCATCGGTTTCCTCGTCTTCGGGCTCGTCGTAGGAGCCTTGGCGCGCCTCATCAAGCCCGGCAAGCAGAACCTCAGCATCCTGATGACGCTGGTCCTCGGCGTCGTGGGCTCCCTCATCGGAGGCGTCGTGGCCACGGCCATCGGCTCCGGCTCCTTCACCGAGCTGAACATCATCGGCGCCATCGTGGCGATCATCGCCGCCGTGCTGCTGATCGGCGTCGCCGAGGGCGTGTCGGGCAACCGCACCCACGCCTGATCCCGACCGAGGATGGCCGGCTGTCTGTTCTGCGGGATCGTCGCGGGCGAGGTGCCCGCGGACGTCGTCCTCGCCACCGAGCAGATGGTCGGCTTCCTCGACGTCCGGCCGGTCTTCAAGGGCCACGTGCTGCTGGTCCCGCGTCTCCACGTGGTGACCCTGCCCGAGCTCCCGGCCGGCCTGCGGGACCCGTTCCTCGAGTCCGGCCAGCGCCTCGCCACGGCGATGCTGGCCGGACTCGGCGCGCAGGGCTCCTTCGTGGCCATGAACAACACCGTCAGCCAGAGCGTGCCGCACCTGCACCTGCACGTCGTGCCCCGCACCAAGGGCGACGGCCTGCGGGGCTTCTTCTGGCCCCGCACCCGCTACGCCGACGGCGAGGCGGCCGCCTACGCCGCCCGCCTGCGCACCGCCCTGGGCGACGTCGCGCTCTGAGCGGCCCCCCGAGGCCGCCCGCACCCGGCGTCGCGTGCGGCGCCCTCGTCCGGGGGCCTCGTCAAGGCCCTCGTCAGGGCCTCGCAGGGCCCGCGTGAGCGTCGCCCGCCCGAGAGGCTCAGCCCCGGTGGGCCACCGTCGCCCGCTCGACCGCTCGCGGGGCCGGCTCGCTCTCGCGCTGGACCATCCGCGGCCAGCCGCGGACGTGGTTGCCCGTGCCGAGCGCGGCGACCCACACCCCGGCCGCGCCGAGCACCGCGCCGCCGAGGGTGTCGCGAAGTAGTGCCAGCCGAGGTAGACGGTGGCGAGCACGGTGAGGCGCCAGGAACACCCACATGAGCGCCCGGACCCACCGGCTCAGTGCCGAGCAGCTCCGCCATCAGGCACACGGTGACCATGATCCCGACGTGCAGGGAGGCGAAGGCCGCGATGGTCTGCACGGCGTGCGTCGCGAACGGGTCGAAGAGCACCGTGTAGCGGTCGTTGATCATCGAGGTCTGCAGCGTGGAGACGTAGGTGTGCGGGAGGTCGACGAAGTCCTGACGGGCGGCGTAGACCGGGCCCAGCGTGGGGACCGCGAAGTACGTCGCCACGCCGAGCACCCAGTCGACGGCGACCGCGGTGACGTACCAGGCGCCGCCCTCCCGGTCGCGCGTCCACACCAGGGCCACCACGAGGGAGACCGGCACCAGCACGATCCAGATGACGTAGACGCTGGAGAAGAAGTGCGCCGCCCAGCCGGTGCCGAACAGGTGGTGCAGGCACCGGTGGCCGGGTCGTGACCCAGCCAGAGCACCCGGTCGAGCCGTTCCAGGGTGGAGTCCCACAGCCGCCGGTTGACGAACGGGACGAAGCTCTTGAGGTTCCGGAAGGCCGCGTAGGTCAGGTACCAGGCGCCCAGACCCACGAGGGCGAAGCGGACGTGCTCCCAGGGCCAGCGCTCACGGATGACCGCGACCAGCTAGCCGGGGGACGCGCCGGGGGCGACGACGTCCGCGCCACGCGGCGCGGGGCACGACGTCGGTCAGGAAGGCCAGCAGGAGGATGACCGGCAGCCGGACGTAGGTCGGCACCGCCACCCCGTCGGGGTCCCGGACTGGGCAGGTGGTAGGTGGCCGCGACCACGGCTGTGGCCAGCGCGAGCGCGAGCGACAGCACGACCGCGAAACGAAACCCACCAGGACGCACCCACGGAGTGTATAAGCCGGGGCCGTCCGCCCACGACATCCCGGCCCCCGACCCGGGGTCGGCTCGTCCTAGAGTGGGCACGGCCGGCCGTTACCGACCGGTACCGCACGCCCCCACCGAGCAGGGACACCCCAGGAGGAACACCGGATGAGCCGCTACGCCGACCGGGTCGCCGTCGTCACCGGGAGCGCCACGGGGGATCGGCGCCGCGACCGCCCAGCGGTTCGCCGAGGAGGGCGCCGCGGTCGCGGTGCTGGACCTCGACGAGGGCGCCGCCGCCGCGACGGCCGCCGGGCTGGGCGCCTCCTCCGCCGTGGGCCTGGCCTGCGACGTCAGCGACGCCGCGTCGGTGCAGGCGGCCGTGGCCCGGGTGGTCGAGGAGCTCGGCCGCATCGACGTGCTGGTCAACAACGCGGGCGTGACCCGCGACAACCTGCTCTTCAAGATGACCGAGGACGACTGGGACGCGGTCATGAAGGTGCACCTGCAAGGGCTCGTTCCTCATGAGCCGCGAGGTGCAGAGGCACATGGTCGCCGCGAAGTACGGCAAGATCCTCAACCTCTCGAGCGTCTCCGCCCTCGGCAACCGCGGCCAGGCCAACTACTCCGCGGCCAAGATGGGGCTGCAGGGGTTCACCCGGACCCTCGCGGTCGAGCTCGGGCCGTTCGGCATCAACGTCAACGCGGTCGCGCCGGGCTTCATCGTCACCGACATGACCGACGACACCGCCCGGCGGGTCGGCGTCGAGCCCGAGGAGTACCGCAAGGGTGCGGCCGCCCGCACCCCCGTGCGCCGGGTGGGTCAGCCCCAGGACATCGCCGCCACCGCGGCGTTCCTCTGCAGCGACGAGGCGTCCTTCATCACCGGCCAGACCCTGTACGTCGACGGCGGCGCCACGATCTGAGCCCGTCGGGGCTGCTCGGGACCGAGGCAGCCGCCGCCGACACGCGCGGCGGTAACGCCACGCAACGCCAGCCCCCTGGGCCACACTGGAGGACATGTCCGGCCCCCAGCCCCGCGTCGAGATCCCCGGTCCCTCGACGCGCCGCCGCCGCCGCGCCGCCCTGGTCGGGACGGGGCTGAGCGCCCTGCTCGTGCTCACCGCCTGCCAGGACGACGCGGGCACCGCGGCGGACGGCACGCCCACGGCCCAGGCCACGGCCCAGGGGCTGACGGTGGCCGGTGAGTGGCCACTGACCGGCTTCCCCGCGCGCGGGCCGGCGCCGCACCACCCGGTGATGGTGGTGAAGATCGACAACTCCGCCAGCAGCCAGCCCCAGGTCGGGCTCAGGCGCGCGGACCTGGTCACCGAGGAGCTGGTCGAGGGCGGGTCCACCCGGCTGGCGGTGTTCTTCTACCAGCACGTGCCGAAGCTGGTCGGCCCGGTGCGCTCCATGCGGGCCACCGACATCGGCATCGTCAAGCCGGCCCGGGCCGTCCTGGTGGCCAGCGGCGGCGCCCCCCCGACGGTGCGGCGCATCAAGGCCGCAGGCATCACCACCTTCACCGAGGGCGCGACCGGCTACCGCCGCGACAGCAGCCGGCAGGCGCCGTACAACCTGTTCATGGGGCTCTCCGAGCTGGCGGCCAAGGTGCCGCGGGCCAAGCGCACGCTGGGCAGCTACCTCCCGTTCGGCTCCGAGAAGGACCTGCCCCAGGGGCGTCCGGCCCGCGCCCTGGCCGCGACCTTCTCCGGCGCGCACACCACGCGGTGGACCTACCGCGACGGCGGCTACGTCAACGAGAACAGCTTCGCGGCGCCCGGTGACCGGTTCACCCCCGACACCGTGCTGGTGCTGCGGGTCCAGGTCGGGGACGCCGGGTACCTCGACCCGGCCGGCAACCCGGTCCCGGAGACGAAGTTCACCGGGACGGGCAAGGCCTCGCTCTTCCACGGCGGGCGGGTGGTGCGCGGCACCTGGAGCAAGTCCCTGGACTCGACCATCTCGCTGCGGACCGCGGCGGGCCCGCTGGTCGTGCCCGCGGGGCACACCTGGGTCGAGCTGGTGCCGGCGGGGGCCGGCAAGGTCACCGTCACCCCCTAGGCACCCCCTCACCACCCGTCGACCATCGATGGCCCCCGGCCCGGCCGACCCCGCACCGGCGGCGGCTCATGGCACCATGTGGGCGTGGTCAACGACACGTCTCCGGTCCCCGCCCCGGCCGCGCCCGCGGGGCAGCCGAGCATCTCCTACTCCATCACCGTGCGGCTCGAGGTGCCGGCCGGTGGCTCGGCCATCAGCCGGCTCACCACCTGCGTGGAGGAGGTCGGCGGCATCGTCACCGCCCTGGACGTGACCGCCTCGGGGCACGACCGGCTGCGCATCGACGTGACCTGCGCGGCCTCCGACACCGCCCACGCGGACCGGATCGTGGTGGCCCTGCGCGGCATCGAGGGCGTCACCGTCCACAAGGTCTCCGACCGCACCTTCCTCATGCACCTCGGCGGCACCATCGCCATGGAGAGCAAGCACCCGATCCGCAACCGCGACGACCTCTCGATGGTCTACACCCCCGGCGTGGCGCGGGTGTGCCAGGCCATCGCGGCGAACCCCGAGGACGCCCGCCGGCTCACGGTCAAGCGGAACTCGGTGGCCGTGGTCACCGACGGGTCTGCGGTGCTCGGCCTGGGCAACATCGGTCCGGCCGCGGCGCTGCCGGTGATGGAGGGCAAGTCCGCCCTGTTCAAGCGCTTCGCGGGCATCGACGCCTGGCCGCTGTGCCTGGACACCCAGGACCCGGACATGATCGTGGAGATCGTGCGCGCCATCTCGCCCGGCTTCGCCGGCATCAACCTCGAGGACATCTCCGCGCCCCGCTGCTTCGAGATCGAGCGGCGGCTGCGCGAGATCCTCGACATCCCCGTCTTCCACGACGACCAGCACGGCACGGCCATCGTGGTGCTGGCCGCCCTGACCAACGCGCTGCGGGTGGTCGGCAAGCAGCTGGCCGACGTCCGGGTGGTGCTCTCGGGCGCCGGGGCCGCCGGCACGGCGATCCTGCGGCTGCTGCTCGAGGCGGGCGTGCGCGACGTGGTCGTCGCCGACGTGGAGGGCGTCGTGAGCCGGGACCGCCCAGGGCTGCACGAGTCCCTGCGCTGGGTGGCGGAGTCGACCAACCAGGCCGGCCTCACGGGGTCGCTGCACGACGCGATGACCGGTGCCGACGTGTTCGTCGGGCGTCTCGGCCCCCAACGTCATCGACGGCGACGACGTCGCGCGGATGGCGGAGGGTGCCATCGTCTTCGCGCTGGCCAACCCGGTGCCCGAGATCGACCCCGGCATCGCGCGCGAGCACGCCGCGGTGGTGGCCACCGGGCGCTCGGACTACCCCAACCAGATCAACAACGTGCTGGCCTTCCCGGGCGTGTTCCGGGGGCTGCTGGACGCCTCGGCCCACACCATCGACGACGCCCTGCTGGTGGCGGCGGCCGAGGCGATCGCCCAGGTCGTGACCGAGCGGGAGCTCAACGCCAACTACATCATCCCCAGCGTCTTCCACGCCGACGTGCACACCGCGGTCGCGACCGCCGTCCGCACCGCCGCCGAGCGCTCCGCGACGGTGCCGACCTCGGATGTCTGAGCGCGCCGCGCGACGGCCCGAGGTCGGCGACCTGCTGGTCGCCACGCCCAGCCTGCTCGACCCGAACTTCGAGGGCACCGTCGTGCTGCTGCTGGACTCCGACGACGAGGGCGCCCTCGGCGTGGTGCTCAACCGGCCCTCCGGCGTGCAGGTCGAGGAGATCCTGCCGGAGTGGGGCCCGCGGGTGGTGGCCCCCGACGTGCTGTTCCGGGGCGGGCCGGTCAGCACCGACACGGCGCTGGCGGTGGGGGCCTCGATGACCTTCGGGATGGACCCCAACACCGACATCGAGCCGATGGGGTTCCGACGGCTCTTCGACGACGTCGGCATCGTGGACCTCGACACGCCGACCCCGATCGTCGGTCCGTCGCTGACCCACCTGCGGATCTTCGCCGGGTACGCCGGGTGGGGCGCCGAGCAGCTGCTGGACGAGATCGGCTCCGGGGCCTGGTACGTGCTGCCGTCCCGCTCGGAGGACCTCTTCGGCGCCGACCCGGGCGGTCTGTGGAAGCGGGTGCTGCGTCGCCAGCCGGGCGAGCTGGCCTGGGTGGCCACCCGCCCGCAGGACCCGACGATGAACTGAGCGCGGCGGCGAGCCGTTAGACTCGGGCACCGTGACCACCCAGATGAGCCCCGGCACCGAGACCGTCGAGGACCGCCGTACGGCGCCCACCGACGACGGCGACCACGAGCGCTTCTCGCACTACGTCGAGAAGGACAAGCTGACCGAGGCCATGGTGATGGGCACCCCGGTCGTCGCCCTGTGCGGCAAGGTGTGGGTGCCCAGCCGCGACCCGGAGAAGTACCCGGTCTGCCCGGAGTGCAAGGACGCCTGGGAAGGGCTCAAGAAGGACGACGAGTGAGGCGGTGACCGGCGCCCAGCCACCCGTCCCACCCGATCCGACCCCTGCTTCCCGGTCACGAGAGCGGTGCCCCGGCCCCGCTGCCGGACCTTCCCCCGGCGTACCCGGCCCGTGCCGCGTGGGGCACCGCCACGCGGCTGCGCGCGTGGCAGAGCGCGGCCCTGGACGCCTACTTCGCCACCGGCCCGCGCGACTTCCTGGCCGTGGCGACCCCGGGCGCGGGCAAGACCACCTTCGCGCTGAGCGTCGCCGCGGAGCTGCTCGCCCGGCGCGTGGTCGAGCGGGTCACCGTGGTGGCGCCCACCGAGCACCTCAAGACGCAGTGGGCGGAGGCGGCGGCCCGCGCCGGCATCCCCCTGGACCCGCAGTACGCCGGCCGCAAGGGCCGCACCAGCCGGGACTACGTCGGGGTCGCGGTGACCTACGCCGGGGTGGCGGCCAACCCGCTGGCCCACCGGGTCCGCACCGAGCGGTTCACGACCCTGGTGATCCTCGACGAGGTGCACCACGCGGGCGACGCGATGATCCTGGGGGGAGTCGGTGCGCGAGGCCTTCGAGCCGGCCCGGCGTCGGCTGGCGCTGACCGGGACGCCGTTCCGCTCCGACGTCAACCCCATCCCGTTCGTGACCTACGCCCCCGGCGTGGACGGGGTCGAGCGCAGCGTGGCCGACTACACCTACGGCTACGCGCACGCGCTGGCCGACCACGTCGTGCGGCCGGTGCTGTTCATGGCCTACAGCGGCGACATGCAGTGGCGCACCCGCGCCGGTGACGAGGTCGCCGCCCGGCTGGGCGAGCCGCTGACCAAGGACCTCACCGCCCAGGCGCTGCGGACCGCCCTGGACCCGGCGGGGTCCTGGATGCCCTCGGTGCTGGCCGCCGCCGACATGCGGCTCACCGAGGTGCGGCGCCACGTCCCGGACGCGGCCGGGCTGGTGATCGCCTCCGACCAGGACTCCGCCCGGGCGTACGCCGGCCTGCTCAAGGCGGCCACGGGGCAGCAGCCGACCGTCGTGCTGTCGGACGAGAAGACGGCCTCGCAAGCGGATCGCCGCGTTCGCCGAGAGCGACCGACCGCTGGATGGTCGCGGTGCGGATGGTCTCCGAGGGCGTCGACATCCCCCGGCTGGCGGTCGGGCGTCTACGCCACCACGACGGCGACCCCGCTGTACTTCGCGCAGGCCGTCGGCCGGTTCGTCCGGGCCCGGCGGCGCGGCGAGACGGCCTCGGTGTTCCTGCCTCGGTGCCGAGCCTGCTGGGCTTCGCCACCGAGATGGAGCTCGAGCGCGACCACGTGCTGCGGCGCGGCCGTGAGCGACGAGGGCGACATCTTCGCCGCCGAGGACGACCTGCTCGCCCAGGCCCAGGCGTCGGAGGCGGCCAGCGCCGAGGAGGCGCTCGGGCCCTTCGAGGCGATGGGCTCCGAGGCGCGCTTCGACCGGGTGCTCTACGACGGCGGCGAGTTCGGCCACGCGGGCGAGGTGCACGTGGGCTCCGAGGAGGAGATGGACTTCCTCGGCATCCCCGGGCTGCTCGAGGCCGACCAGGTCCGCGACCTGCTGCACTCCCGGCAGAGCGAGCGGGCCCAGAGCGTGGCAGCCGACGCGCCGGACCGCGCTCGACGCCCGGAGGACCGTGCAGTCGCGCGACGTGTCCACCCACGAGCAGCTGGCCACGCTGCGCCGCGAGCTCAACGGCCTGGTCGCCGCCTGGAACCACCGCACCGGCTCAGCCGCACGGCGTCACCCACGCCGCGCTGCGCCGGGAGTGCGGCGGACCGGCCGCGGCGGTGGCCACCGCCGAGCAGCTGCAGGCGCGGATCGACCGGATCCGGGGCTGGGCGGCCGAGCGCCGCAGCGGCTGACCGCGCGTGGGCCCGGTGGCTATCCTCGCAGGCATGGCCGCCGAGACCTCGCAGACCCTGGACCGGGGGCTGCGGGTGCTGCGAGCGGCTGGCCGACACCCCCGGCGGGCTGACCATCACCGCGCTGGCCGCCGAGATCGGCGTCAACCGCACGGTGGTCTACCGGCTGGTGGCCACCCTGGAGCAGCACGGCCTGGTCCGCCGCGACGCCGGCGGGCGGTGCACGTCGGGCTCGGCGTGCTCGGCTGGCCCGGGGCCTGCAGCCGGTGCTGCGCGAGCTGGCCGGGCCGGTGCTGCCGGCGCTGGCCGAGGAGCTGGGCATGACCGCCCACCTGACCGTCGCCGACGGCGGGGGAGGCGCTGGCCGTCGCCGTCGTCGAGCCGAGCTGGACCGACTTCCACGTCGCCTACCGGGTCGGCGCCCGGCACCCGCTGGAGCGGGGCGCCGCCGGGCGGGCGATCCTGCCGGCCGCGGGCCGCAGCGGTCGTCCTACGTCGAGACGCTGGGGGAGATGCAGACCGGCGCGCACGGCGTGGCCGCCCCGGTGCTGGGGGTCGAGGGCCTGGAGGCCTCGGTCGGCATCGTCAGCCTGGGGGACCTGGACCCGGCCACGGTCGGCCCGCGGGTGGTGGCCGCGGCCGACGCCGTGGCCGCGCGCCTGGCCTGACCCCAGGACCGGCCGCCCGTCCCCCCCCCAACGACGAGGAGCCGGTGCGGCTCAGGCCTTCGAGCAGCGGCTGGGCGCCCGCGAGGACCTCGGTGTAGCGGGAGCGGACCGAGCGGTAGTAGTCGGCGTCGTCGCCGGTGGGCTGCACGACCGAGACGTCGCGGCTCCAGGTCGGCGGCTCCGCGTCGCCGCTCAGCGTCCAGGCCGCCTGCCGGGCCGCTCCGAGCGCGACGTACTCGGCGGGCTCGGGCAGGGCGATCGGCAGCCCGAACAGGCCGGCCGCGATCTCTTGGACGGCGCCCGAGCGGGCGGCACCGCCGATCAGCACGATGCGCCGGGGGTCGACCCCGGCGCCGTCCAGCGCCTCGACGGCGTCGGAGAGCCCGCACAGCATGCCCTCGACCGAGGCCCGCACCAGGTGGGCCGGCGTCATGTTGGCCCGGGTCAACCCGTGCAGCAGGCCGGTGGCGTCGGGCAGGGCAGGGGTGCGCTCACCGTCGAGGAACGGCAGCAGGACCAGCCCCTCGGTGCTCGGGACCGAGAGCGCCAGCTCGTCGAGGTCGCTCAGCTCCGCCCCGGCCATCCGCAGCGCGGCGCCGACCACCCGGGCCGCGTTGAGCGTGCACACCAGCGGCAGGAAGCGGCCGGTGGCGTCGGCGAAGCCCGCACGATGCCGGTGGGGTCGGCCGTGGGCTGGCCGGCGGTGGCGAACACGGTGCCGCTGGTGCCCAGGGAGACCACCACGTCGCCGGGCTCGAGGTTCAGCCCCAGCGCCGCGCCCATGTTGTCGCCGGTGCCGGGCGCCAGCACGATGCCGCCGGCGGTCTCGCCGACCGCCTCCTGCGGCCCGGCCACCCGGGGCAGCTCCAGGTCGCGCCCGAAGGCCGTCCGCAGCAGGTCGGGGCGGTAGTCGTCGTCGGCCGGGGACCAGTAGCCGGTGCCGGACACGTCGCCGCGGTCGGTGGTCGGGCCGCCCTCGCCGGCGCGCAGCTGGTGGGTGATCCAGTCGTGGGGAAGCATCACGCCGGTGGCGCGCTCGGCCACCTCGGGCTCGTGGTCGGCGACCCAGCGGAGCTTGGTGACGGTGAAGCTCGCCACCGGGACGCTGCCCGTGGCGTCGGCCCAGGCCTGGGCGCCGCCGAGCTCCTCGATGAGCGTGGCGGCCTGCTTGGCCGAGCGGTTGTCGTTCCACAGCAGGGCGTCACGCACCGGGGCGCCGGCTGTCGTCGACGAGCACCATGCCGTGCTGCTGGCCGCCGACGGCGAGGGCCTCGACGCCGTCCAGCAGCCCGTCGGAGGCCTGCTCCGAAGGCCTGCCACCAGACCTGGGGGTCGATCTCGGTGACGTCGGGGTGCGGGGCGCGGCCCTCGCGCACGACCTCACCGGTGTCGGCGTCGCAGACGACGATCTTGGTGTTCTGCGTGGAGCAGTCCACGCCAGCCACGAGAGTCACGCGGGCGACCCTACCCGCCCGCGCCAGCGCCGTCCCGGCTGACCACGTCGAGCAGCGGCAGCACCCGGTAGGGGATCTGGGTGGCCAGGGCGATCACGGTCGAGGACCGCACGATCCGTCGTCGGAGAGCACGGCGTCGATGACCCGCTGCAGGTCGGCGTTGGAGCGGGCGACCACCCGGGCCCACATGTCGCCGGCGCCGGTGATCGTGTACACCTCCAGCACCTCGGGGATGCCGGCCAGGTGCGCGGCACCGAGTCGTGGCCGGCGCCCTGCCGGATCTCCAGGGTGAGGAACGCGGTCACCGGGTGGCCGAGCGCCTCCGGCTCGCAGCTCGCGGGCCCCAGCCCGAGATGACGCCGGTGCGCGGCCAGCTTGTCCAGCCGGGCCTGCACGGTGCCGCGGGCCACCCCCAGCCGGCGGGAGGCCTCCAGCACGCCGATGCGGGGCTCGCTCGGCGAACAGGTGGAGCAAGTGGCGTCCAGATCGTCCACGCGGCCTCCTCGCTGGACAGGTTGTACAGTGTTTCGTCGTACTGTTGCACAGATCCGTACGGCGCGCACCATGCTGCGCTGCATGACCGACGCCCTGAGCCCCCGCTGACCCGCGACGAGCTGAAGGCCGACCTGACCCTGGAGCAGCTGCAGCAGCTGGTCGGCCTGGTCGAGTACGACGAGGACGCGCGACGTCTTCCCGGTGACCGGCTGGGACGCGATCGTCTTCGTCGTCGGCAACGCCACCCAGACCGCGCACTACTACCAGTCCGCGTGGGGCATGCAGCTGGAGGCCTACTCCGGCCCGGAGACACGGCAACCGCGACCACAAGTCGTTCGTGCTGCGCTCGGGCTCGATCCGCTTCGTCATCAACGGCGCCGTCGACCCCGACAGCCCGCTGGCCGACCACCACCGCCGGCACGGCGACGGCGTCGTCGACATCGCGCTCGAGGTGCCCGACGTCGACCGCTGCATCGCGCAGGCCCGGCGCGCCGGCGCGACCGTCGCTGCGCGAGGCCGACGGACGTCACCGACGAGCACGGCACCGTCCGGACGCCGCGATCGCCACCTACGGCGAGACCCGGCACACCCTGGTCGACCGCTCGCCGCTACACGGCCCGTACCTGCCCGGCTACGTGGCCGCGAGTCCACCTGGACCAAGCGCGAGGGCGAGCCGAAGCGGCTCTTCCAGGCGCTCGACCACATCGTCGGCAACGTCGAGCTCGGCCACATGGACGAGTGGGTCGACTTCTACAACCGGGTGATGGGCTTCGTGAACATGGCCGAGTTCATCGGCGACGACATCGCCACCGACTACTCCGCGCTGATGAGCAAGGTGGTCGCCAACGGCAACCACCGGGTGAAGTTCCCGCTCAACGAGCCCGCGGTCGCCAAGCGGAAGTCGCAGATCGACGAGTACCTGGAGTTCTACCGCGGCGCCGGCGCGCAGCACCTCGCGCTGGCCGCCAACGACATCCTGGCCACGGTCGACGCGCTGCGCGCCAACGGCGTGGAGTTCCTCGACACCCCGGACTCCTACTACGACGACCCCGAGCTGCGCGAGCGCATCGGCAAGGTGCGGGTGCCGATCGAGGAGCTGCAGACGCCGCGGCATCCTGGTCGACCGCGACGAGGACGGCTACCTGCTGCAGATCTTCACCAAGCCGCTCGGCGACCGGCCGACGGTGTTCTTCGAGCTGATCGAGCGGCACGGCTCGCTCGGCTTCGGCAAGGGCAACTTCAAGGCGCTGTTCGAGGCGATCGAGCGCGAGCAGGACAAGCGCGGCAACCTCTAGCGCGGGCCGGGCCGGGCCCGGGTCAGGCGGCCGACCCCTCGGCGGGCGCGGGTGGCTCGGCCGGACGGCACAGCGGGCAGAGCCCGCTGGCGTCGGCCTCGTGCAGCTGGCACTCGGCGCACCACCAGGTGTGGGTGCGGGTCGCGGTCACCGCCCGGTGCCGCTCGAGGTTCGCGCGCAGGTGCGCGTAGCGGTCCATCACCCCTCCAGGATGCCCCGGCCGTGTTTCGCCGGTGTCACCCCCGGTGGTCCTCGGGGCGCGCCGCCACGACGCGGCCGACGACCTCGCCCAGGGCCAGGCGGCCGCCGCCGGTGGCGGGGGCGGTGGCGCGCAGGGTGACGGTGTCGCCGTCGAGCAGGAACGTCCGGGTGCCGCCGCCGACCGCGAACGGCTCGGTCCCGCCCCACGACAGCTCCAGCAGCGAGCCCCGCTGCTCGCGCCCCGGGCCGCTGACGGTGCCGGAGGCGAACAGGTCCCCGGTGCGCAGCGAGGCCCCGCCCGAGGTCAGGTGGGCCAGCATCTGGGCGGGGGACCAGTACGTGGAGGCGTACGGCGGAAGGCTGACCGTCTCGCCGTTCACGAGCACCTCGAGGTCCAGGTCGAGCCCGGCCGGGTCCGGCACCCGCAGGTGGTCCGGGGCCGGCGGGTCCTGGCCGGGCAGCGTCACCCAGGCTGCGGCCAGCGCGTCCAGCGGCGTCACCCAGCCGCTGACGGAGGTCGCGAAGGACTTGCCCAGGAACGGCCCCAGCGGCCGGGTCTCGTAGCGCTGCACGTCCCGGGCCGACCAGTCGTTGAGCAGCGTCACCCCGAAGACGTGGTCGGCGAGGGCGCCCGTGCCCACCGGGTGGCCCAGGCGGGAGCCGGTGCCGACCACGAATCCGACCTCGGCCTCGAGGTCCAGCTCGCGGGTGGGGCCGACGTCGCCGGCGCCGCGCACGCCGACAGGGCGTCCCACCTCGGTGCCGGAGACCACCACCGTGCCGGCCCGTCCGTGGTATCCGACCGGGAACGAGCGCCAGTTCGGGGCCAGCGCCTCGCCCTCGGGCCGGAAGATCCGCCCGACGTTGGTGGCGTGGTGCAGCGAGCAGTAGAAGTCCACGTAGTCCGCGACCTCGAAGGGCAGGGAGAGCTCGACCTCGTCCACGCTCCGCAGGTGGGGGGAGACGAGGTCACGCCGGGCCTCGTCGGTGAGCAGCCCGGTGACCCAGGCGCGCACGGCGCTCCACGTCGGCCGCCCGCGGCCCATCAGCGGGTTGAGCGACGGCACGGCCAGGACGGGTGCCAGCTCCGGCGCCGCGCCCGCCGCCAGCGGTGCCAGGTCGAGGACGTGGTCGCCGATGCGGACCCCCACGCCCGGTGGACCGCCCCGGTGCGCGACCACGCCCGTAGGGCAGGTGGTCCACGTCGTACGGCGAGCCGGCCGCGCCCTCCACCCAGGTGGCGCTCACCCGACCAGCCCCAGCTCGCGCAGGTCGGCCACCGAGGCGGTGACGTCGGGCGAGGCGTACGACGTGCACCACCGGCGCGCACCCTCCACGCCGGGCCCCCCGAGCCGCTGGAGCACCTGGGCCGGGTCGGTCGCGCCCAGCACGCCGGCGACCTCGCCCGGGTCCGCACCGTCGAGGCTGGCCCGGGTGGCCAGCAGGGGGGCGAGGAACCCGCGGCCGGCCGGTCCGGGCACCGCCCGGGGGGAGCGTCCGACCACGTCGAAGGCCAGCTCGCGGTCCAGGGCGGCCGCCATCGAGGCGGCCAGGGCCGGGGCGTCGTCGTCGGCGTCGAGGGTGAGGGCCAGGTCCGCCGCGGCGAGGACGTCGAGGGCGGCCGACCAGCCGCTCGCGGGCAGGCCGGCGGCCGGCACGCCCACGGTGGGCACGGCCACGTGCACCCGCACCTCCTCGTCCAGGTCGCCGCGGTCCAGTGCGTCCTCGACCGCGGCCACCACGCGGCGGGCCGCCGCGGCCGGGTCGCCGGGGTCGCGCAGCGTCAGGTGCAGGACCTCCAGCGTCAGCGGGCCCTGGGCGGCGAGCCGCACGACCGGCGCGACGGCACCGGCGCCCCCGGTCACCACGACCCCCACCGGCAGCGGCTCCGCCAGGTCGGGCACGCCGCGACCCCGCGCCGCGAGGACGGCCCGCTCCAGGGCGCCGAGGGTGCGGTCCTCGACCACGAACGGCCCGAGCACCCCGCTGCGGGCCAGGGCACGGTCGGCGGCGAGGGCGGCGACCAGCCAGTCGTCGCGCGCGGGACCGGGGTGCTCGGCCGCCGGGGCCGGGGGTGCGTCGGCGAGCAGTCCGCGGAGGGCGGTGGGCACGGTTGACACGGCGCTGAGGATAACCCACCGTGGTCATGACCGGACATGCGCGTCCGCTCAGCGAACGGAGGGTGGCATGGCGTTCTACCGGCAGGTCGGTGAGGTCCCAGGCAAGCGGCACACGGCGTTCCGGGACGCCGAGGGACGCCTGCGCTCCGAGGAGCTGATGGGCGAGGAGGGCTTCTCCTCCGACTCCTCGCTGCTCTACCACCGGGGAGTGCCGTCGGCCATCGTGGACAGCCGGACCTGGGACCTCCCCGACCTGTCGCTGACCCCCAACCACCCGCTGCGGCCGCGGCACCTGCGGCTGCACGAGCTGCGCACCCCGGTGCGGACGCGGTCACCGGGCGGCGTCTGGTGCTGGGCAACGGCGACGTCCGGATCTCCTACGTCCGGGCCGAGGGCGACTCGCCGTACTACCGCAACGGGGTGGGCGACGAGTGCGTGTACGTCGAGGCCGGCAGCGGCACCGTGCGGACGGTGTTCGGCGAGCTGTCCTACCGCACCGGGGACTTCGTCGTGGTGCCCCGCGCCACCACCCACCGCTGGTGCCCGGCCGAGCCCTCCAGCCTGTACGCCGTCGAGGCCGCCGGCCACGTGGCGCCCCCGAAGCGCTACCTGTCGCGCTTCGGCCAGCTGCTCGAGCACGCGCCGTACTGCGAGCGTGACCTGCACGGGCCCACCGAGCCCCTGCTGGAGGAGGGCACCGACGTCGAGGTGCTCGTCAAGCACCGCACGTCGGTGGGCGTCGTCGGCACCGCGATGACCTACGCCACCCACCCGCTGGACGTGGTCGGCTGGGACGGCTGCCTGTACCCGTACACGTTCAACGTGGAGGACTTCATGCCGATCACCGGCAAGGTCCACCAGCCCCCGCCGGTGCACCAGGTCTTCGACGGGCCGGGGTTCGTCATCTGCGCCTTCGTGCCGCGCAAGGTCGACTACCACCCGGAGTCCATCCCGGTGCCGTACTACCACTCCAACGTCGACTCCGACGAGGTGATGTTCTACGTCGGCGGCGACTACGAGGCGCGCAAGGGCTCGGGCATCGCGCTGGGGTCGGTCTCGGTGCACCCGGGCGGCTTCGCCCACGGGCCGCAGCCCTCGGCGGTGGAGGCGTCCATCGGGGCGGAGTCCTTCGACGAGCTGGCGGTCATGGTCGACACCTTCCGGCCGCTCGAGCTCGGTGAGGCCGGCCGGGCCGTGGAGGACCCGGAGTACGCGTGGACGTGGGCCCGGGACCTGGCGCGTCGCGACGTCCCGGAGTGAGCGCCGGGGTGGGCGGGCTCTGACAGGCCGCTCACGGGTCGTGACAGGGGCGGACAGGGGCTGACGCGGGACGGGCCGCGGGGTGCACGATGGTCCCGTGCCGACCTACATCGCCCTGCTGCGGGCCGTCAACGTGGGGGGCCGGACCTATCGGATGGCGGCGCTGCGCGAGCACCTCACCGACTCCGGCCTCCTCGAGGTGGAGACCCACATCCAGACCGGCAACGTCCGCTTCCGGAGCCCCATGCGCTCCCCGGCCAAGGTGGAGCGGCACGTGGAGCGGGTGCTGGCCGAGCACGCCGGCTTCGAGGTGCCGTCGGTCATCCTGACGCCGGCCGAGCTGCGTGCGACGCTCCGCGACGCGCTGGGCATCCCCGACCCGCCGGGTGCCGACCCGTCGTCCGCGCGGCGCTACGTCAGCTTCTTCAAGGCGGGGGAGGCCCCCACCGGGGAGGTGGCCCGGGAGATGGAGGCCTGGGACGCGCCGGGGGAGTCGGTCCGGGTCCTCGGTCGGGCCGTGCACGTCCGCATCGAGGGCCCTACCCAGGACGCCCGCGTCTTCGCGGCGTTCAAGAAGCCGCTGGCCCCGGGGACCGCCCGCGACCTCAAGGTGGTCACGGCCCTCGACGAGCGCTGGGGCGCCTGACCCTGCCTGGCGCCGCCCAGCCCGGCCCGCGCCGCCCAGCCCGGCCCTGCGCCGACCTGCGCGGCGCTACTGCTGGTAGTGCTCGACGGTGTCGCCCGAGCGGGCCTCGGCCGTGCCCGGGTCCTGGTCGAACTCGCGCCGGGCCCGACGCTGGCGCAGCAGGTCCCAGCACCGGTCCAGCTCGACCTCCAGCCGGCGGAGTCGGGCGGTGTCCACCGCGGCGCCCTCGGTGTCGCGCAGCCCGTGCTCCTCCTCCACCAGCGCCTCGATGCGGTGCAGGATCTCGGTGTCCGGTTCGCTCATCCGACGAGCATCCTCGCCGCGGCGGTCCACGGCAAGCCCGCGCGTAGGGTCCCGGCATGGACCCGAGCCCCGCACCGGCCGACCTGCAGGTGGAGCACGTGGACGGCGTGCTCCGGCTGACGATGGACCGGCCCGCGCACCTCAACGCGCTGACCCCGGCGATGACCGAGGGCCTGGCCGCCGCGCTGGAGGCGGTCCGCGGGCGCGACGACGTGCGGGTGGTGCTGCTGGCCGGTGCCGGGTCCGCGTTCTGCTCCGGGGCCGACGTGTCCGGCCCCGAGGCCCACACCGGCTTCGACGTCTCCAGCCTGGACCGGGCCAACCGCCTGGTGCGGGCCGTGGTGCAGCTCGAGGTGCCCGTGGTGGCGGCGGTCGGCGGCATCGCCGCCGGGGTGGGGTGCTCGCTGGCCCTGGCCTGCGACCTGGCGGTGGCCCGGGAGTCGGCCGGCTTCCTGCTGGCCTTCGCCCGGATCGGGTTGATGCCGGACGGCGGCGCGACCGCCACCGTCGCCGCGGCCGTCGGGCGGGCCCGCGCCCTGCGGATGGCCCTGCTGGGCGAGGTGCTCCCGGCCCGGGACGCCTTCGAGGCCGGGCTGGTCAGCCACCTGGCCGCCGACGACGCCTTCGACGGGGTGGTCGAGGACCTCCTCGCCCGTCTGGCGGCCGGGCCTCCGCTGGCCCACGCCGCCACCAAGAAGGCCGTCAACGCGGCCACGCTGGGCCACCTGCACGATGCGCTGGAGCGCGAGCGGACCGGTCAGAGCGTGCTGCTGCGCACCGACGACGTGGCCGAGGGCATGCGGGCCTTCAGCCAGAGGCGCCGCCCGGACTTCCCGGCCGCTGAGCGGTCCGCCCCCCGGGAGGTGCCACCGGGCCTTCACGCAGCGACGCCTCGGCGGGGCCGTCGGGGTCACCGGGTGCTGACCCCGGCCCGCTCCATCTCCTCCAGCGCGGCGTCCGTTGTGGCGGTGGCGACCCCGGCGGTGAGCGAGACAGCAGCCGGGTGGCGAAGCCGTCGCGCACGGCGCGTCGAGGGCGGTGCGCGCGCACGCAGTGGTCGGTGGCGATGCCCACGACGTCGACGTCGTCACGCCCCGCGCCCGCAGCCAGTCGGTCAGCCCGCCGCCGTCCGTCGGTCGCGCCCTCGAAGCCGGAGTAGGCCGCGGCGTGCGCGCCCTTGTCGAAGACGGCGTCCACCGGCTGCGGGGCGAAGGCGGGGTGAAGCCTCGCCGTCGTGCCCACGACGCAGTGCGCCGGCCAGGTGACGACGTAGTCGGGGTGTCGGCGAAGTGGGGGCCGGGGTCGACGTGGTGGTCGCGGGTGGCGACGATGCCGGCGTACTCGGCCCGCGGCGGCGTCCAGCGGTGCAGCGCGCGATGCGGCGGCGACCTCGGCGCCGCCGGCCACGGCGAGGGACCCGCCCTCGCAGAAGTCGTTCTGGACGTCGACCACGATCAGGCACGCTTCATCGGCGCCTCCTCGGGGCTCCGAGCCCGGCTGTGCCGGGCAGGCGCACCTCGGTCGGGAGCGCCGGCTCGCCGCGCGAGAGCTGCGAGCGCGTCGCCGGCAGCTCGGCCGGGCCGCATCGTGCTGGGCCGCGGGCCTCGGCCAGCGGCACGCGCGGTCGACGACGTCGCCGCCGCGCGACCAGCGGGGACGCAGCAGCCGGACGTGCGCCGGCGACGCGGCGGCGGTGCGCCGACGCCAGGACCTCGGCCGTCGGCCGAGCCGTCCGGCTGATCGGCGCGCCGCGCGCGACTTGCGGCCGCCGACCGAGCCTTGCCGGGGTGCGCTTGGCCACCGGGACCAGCGCGCCGTCGGCGCCCGCGCGGGCCACCAGCTTGTAGACGAAGCCCGCAGGTCGGGTGCCCGCGCCGGCGACCAGCGTGGTGCCGACGCCGTAGGTGTCGACCGGCGCTCGGCGAGCGCGCGATCGCGTGCTCGTCGAGGTCGCCGGTGACGACGATCCTGGTGGCGGTGGCGCCGAGCGCGTCGAGCTGGGCGCGGACCTGGCGGGCCTGGGCCGCCAGGTCGCCGCTGTCGATGCGGACGGCGCCGAGCCCGGTGCCGGCGACCTCGACGGCCAGCCGGACCGCCTCGGCGACGTCGTAGGTGTCGACCAGCAGCGTGGTGCCCGCGCCGAGCGCGGCGACCTGCGCGGCGAAGGCGTCGCGCTCGTCGTCGTGCAGCAGGGTGAAGCGTGCGCGCTGGTGCCGGTGGTGGGATGCCGTAGCGCGGGCCGGCCTCGAGGTTGCTGGTCGCGGCGAAGCCGGCGACGTACGCCGCGCGGGCGGCGGCCACCGCGGCCTCCTCGTGGGTGCGCCGCGAGCCCATCTCGAGCACGGCCGGTCGCCCGCCGCCCAGGTCATCCGGCGACGCGGCGGAGGCGACCGCGGAGTCGTGGTTGAGACCGAGAGCAGCAGCGTCTCCAGCAGCACGGCCTCGGCGAAGGTGCGCCTCGACCGCGAGCAGCGGGGAGTAGGGGAAGTAGGCTCGCCCTCGGCGTAGCCCCAGACGTCGCCCGGTGAAGCGGTAGCCGGCCAGCCACTCCAGCGTGGCCTCGTCGACGACCCGTGCCGGCGCAGCAGGCCGAGCGCCTCCTCGTCGAACCGGAACGCGCTCGAGGGCGTCCAGCACCCGGCCGACGCCGGCGACCACGCCGTAGCGGCGGCCCTCGGGCAGCCGGCGGGCGAACACCTCGAAGACCGCACCGCCGGTGCGCGGTGCCGCCGGCCAGGGCGGCCTGCAGCATGGTCAGCTCGTAGTGGTCGGTCAGCAGCGCGGTGGACGGCGCCGCGGTCGGACGGCGTGCGCCGGCGGTCGCACGCCGCTCAGGGTCGGCGGGGCGTCCGTGGCACCTAGGAGGCGCGTGACCGCCGCCTCCCGTCGAGCTCGACGGCCGGAGTCCGCGAGAGCGACGACCTGACGCCGACCGGCCCTGGGTGACCATCGTCTGGAACGACCCGGTCAACCTGATGACCTACGTCACCTTCGTCTTCCAGACCTACTTCGGCTACTCGCAGCAAGAAGGCCGAGAAGCTGATGCTCGAGGTGCACCACGACGGCCGGTCCGTGGTCTCGCACGGCTCGCGCGAGGAGATGGAGCGCGACGTGCAGGCGATGCACGGCTACGGGCTGTGGGCGACGCTGGAGAAGGACGACTGACGCCGGGTGAGCCGACGGGTTCCGACGCACAGCGCCGCGGCGGTGGCGCCGTGGCCGCCTTCACCGGCTTCGAGCCGACCTGCTCGCTCCCTGGTCGCCCAGCTCGTCGAGCTGCTGCGCAACGAGCGGGCGGCACCCGCGACCGCGACGACCCGCTCGAGCAGCTGCTCGACTTCACCGGGCCCGACCACCGAGCCCGACGACCCGGTCCTGGCCCGGCTGCTTCCCGACGGCCTACCCGCGACGACGACGAGGCGGCCGGGGAGTTCCGCCGCTTCACCGAGGGCGGGCTGCGCGACGGCAAGGCCGCGGCCGCGGTGCTGCGTCATCGACGCGCTCGAGGACGCCGGGCTGCCCGCCGAGCTGGACGACGAGAGCTCATGGTCGACGTCGAGCTCGACGCCGAGGCGCCGTGACCTGGCTGAAGTCGTTCACCGACATGCGGCTGGCCCTGGCCACCCGGCTGGGCATCGAGGAGGACGACGACGAGCGCTGGGCGGCGCTGCCCGACGGACGACCCGCGCCGGCACGTCCACGACATCTACGAGTGGCTGGGCTGCCTGCAGGAGACCCTGGTCGGCGCGCTGTCGCGCTGACCGTCGGGCGCTCGGGGTCGCACGATCCGGACGCGCCCGGTCGCGGCGTGGGCTCGCGACCGCGTGCTCCTACGCTGGCCGCGTGCTGAGGATCGACCGGCGACCTACGACGCGATCGTGGCCCACGCCCGCCGCGACCACCCGGACGAGGCGTGCGGCGTGGTCGCCGGCCCGGCGGGCTCGGACCGGCCGGAGCGGTTCGTGCCGATGGTCAACGCCGCCGCTCGCCCACCTTCTACGAGTTCGACTCCGATGGACCTGCTCAGCGCTCTACCGGGACATGGACGACGCGCGACGAGGAGCCGGTGGTGGTCTACCACTCGCACACCGCGACGGAGGCCTACCCGTCCCGCACCGACATCGGCCTGGCCATGGAGCCGAACGCGCACTACGTGCTGGTCTCCACACGCGAGCACGGGAAAGTGACGGGCCCGGTCGAGTTCCGGTCCTATCAGGATCGTGGACGGCGATCCGTGACCGAGGAGGACGTGGAGATCGTGGCGTCCGCGTTCGCGAGCACGTCGTCCCACGACGAGCCCGACGACGCGGCCACCGAGGCCGCACCGACGTACCGAGGAGCCAGGACTGATGTCAGTCGAGGTCCGGCATCCCCACCATCCTGCGCACCTACACCGACGGCGCGAAGGCCGTCGCGGGCGAGGGCGCGACGCTCTCCGAGCTGATCGAGCGACCTCGAGGGCAACCACCCCGGCCTGCAAGGACCGGCTGGTCGAGCCAGGGACGGGACCAGGCGACCTGCGCCGCTTCGTCAACGTCTACGTCAACGACGAGGACGTCCGCTTCACCGGCGGGCTGGAGACCAAGGTCGAGGACGGCGACCAGGTGGTCGTCTGCCCGGCGGTCGCCGGCGGGGCCTCCTGACCCGATGCGCTTCGACTCACTGCTGGACTCGGTCGGCGGCACGCCGCTGGTCGGGCTGCCGCGGCTCTCGCCGTCGCCCGACGTCCGGCTGTGGGCCAAGCTGGAGGACCGCAACCCGACCGGCTCGATCAAGGACCGGGCGGCGCTGACGATGGTCGAGGTCGCCGAGAAGGACGGGCGTGCTGCGGCCCGGCTGCACGATCCTGGAGCCGACCCGCGGCAACACCGGCATCTCGCTGGCGATGGCGGCCAAGCTCCGGGGCTACCGGCTGGTCTGCGTGATGCCGGAGAACACCTCGGAGGAGCGGCGCCAGCTGCTGCGGATGTGGGGCGCGGAGATCGTGTCCTCCCCGGCCGCGGGCGGCTCGAACGAGGCCGTGCGGGTGGCCAAGCGGCTCGCCGAGGAGCACCCCGACTGGGTGATGCTCTACCAGTACGGCAACCCGGCCAACGCCGCTGGCGCACTACGAGGGCACCGGCCCGGAGATCCTGGCCGACCTGCCCGACGGTCACCCACTTCGTCGCGGGGCTGGGCACCACGGGCACGCTGATGGGCGTCGGCCGCTTCTTCCGCGAGCACCGGCCCGAGGTCCGCATCGTGGCGGCCGAGCCGCGCTACGGCGAGCTCGTCTACGGCCTGCGCAACCTCGACGAGGGGTTCGTGCCGGAGCTGTACGACGCCTCGATGATCGACGCCCGCTTCTCCGTGGGCCCGCGCGACGCCGTACGCCGGGTCCGCGAGCTGCTGGAGACCGAGGGCATCTTCGCCGGCATCTCCACCGGCGCGATCCTGCACGCGGCCCTGGCCCAGGCGGCCCGCCGCGTGAAGGCCGGCGAGCGCGCGGACATCGTCTTCGTCGTCTGCGACGGCGGCTGGAAGTACCTGTCGACCGGCGCCTACGAGGGCACCATCGACGAGGCCGAGGACCGGCTCGAGGGCCAGCTCTGGGCCTAGGCGGCCGACCCCCGGGTTTCACCGGGGCCTGAAAGGGGGACCCACCCGGCATGGCAGAGGAATCACAGGACGGCTCGTTCGGGACGGTCCTGCTGGCGGGGGGCGCCAACCTGGCGATCGCGGTGGCCAAGCTGGTGGCCGGCTTCCTCACCGGCTCGTCGGCGATGCTGGCCGAGGGCGCGCACTCGGTGGCCGACACCGTCAACCAGCTCTTCCTGCTGACCGCGCTCGCGCGCTCCAAGAAGCCGGCCGACGTGCAGCACCCCTTCGGCTACGGGATGGAGCGCTACTTCTGGTCGCTGCTGGCCGCGGTCGGGATCTTCGTGCTCGGGGCCGGCTACTCGGTCTACGAGGGTGTGCACTCGTTGCTCCACCCGGAGCCGGTGACCTCGCTGGTGGTCGCCTACAGCGTGCTGGCGCTCTCGTTCGTCTTCGAGGGCACCTCGTGGACCAAGGCGGTCCTGCAGCTGCGCCGCGAGGCCGGGGAGCGGGAGGTGGGTGTGCTGAACCACGTGCTGACCACGCCGGACCCGACCGCCAAGACGGTGGCCTTCGAGGACACGGCGGCGCTCATCGGCATCCTGCTGGCGGCCGGCGGCATCACCCTGCACGCCCTGACCGGCTCGGGGCTGTGGGACGGCCTGGCCTCGATCCTCATCGGGGTCCTTCTGGTCGGGGTGGCGGTCTCGCTGGGCTCCTCCAGCAAGCGCAACCTCATCGGCGAGGCCATGCCCGAGGCCGACCGGGCCGGCATCACGAAGGTGATCAACGAGTCGGTCGGCGTGGACGTCGTCGTCGAGCTGCTGACCATGCGCCTGGGCCCGGGCGACGTCCTGGTCGCGGCCCGGGTCGACGTCGAGGACGCGGCCAGCGGCGCCGACCTGGAGCGCATCGCGGACGAGGTCGACCGGCGCATCAAGGGCAGCTACCCGGAGGTGCGGCACGTGTTCCTGGACCCGACCAGCGCCACCTCCTCGCCGGCCTCGTCACCGGCCTCGTCACCGGCCTCCCAGGCCTGACCCGTCCCTGTCCCGCGCGTCCCGACCGGCCGCCCCGCCCACCGTCCGAGGAGCCAGAAGTGCCGATGCCGCCGCCGAGGCCCGGACCGGGTCACCGCGACCTGCTGGTCCGCACCGAGATGGGCCAGATCGAGCGGGCGCTGCGGGCCAACGGGCCGCTGCTTCCCGACGAGCTCGCCACGGCCCTGGGGGCGGCGTACTGGGAACCGGGCCGCTACGACCGGGCGCTGGCCTGCGCCGTCGCCGACGGGCTCGTCGAGCACGCGCCGGACGAGCGGCTCCGGCTGGTTCCGGAGGCCTGACCCGCGGCCGGCCTCAGCCGAAGATCCACCACACGCCCACCAGCGGCGGCACCAGCCCGGGCACGAGCCACCACGAGACCGGGCGGTGCTTGTGGATCAGCAGGGCCGCCTCGAAGGCGATCAGCCCGAACGCCGCGGAGATGGCGAGCAGGCCGATCTGGGAGTCGACCCGGTCGGAGAAGTACGCCGCCACGACCAGGCCGGCCGAGAGGTGCAGGATCGTGATGCACACCAGGCTCGACATCACCCAGCGCTGCACCGAGGTCACGCTCGACTGCCGCTGCGGCGGTCGGGGCTGTCCCGGCGTCATCAGGTGCTTGCGGACCGCGGGGGGACCTGACGACGAGGACATGCGACCAGGATATCGGGCTACGGTGGTGGTCATGGCCGATGACGACCACCGTCCACGTGACGCTCGCGACGAGCCGCTGGGGGAGCCCTCCCGCCGCCGCAAGCGGGCCTACTTCGTGCTCATGGGGACGTGCCTGGTGCTCATCGTCCTGGCCTGGAACGTGGTCCGGCTGTGGTCGGTGCCCGTCGCGGTGGGCATGAGCGTGGTGGCGGCCGTCCTCCCGCCGGTGGCCGCGGTGGTGGCCAACTGGGGCCAGGGCGGCTGAGCCCGCATCAGGCGCCGGCGGAGATCTTCTCGATGAGGGCCGTGGTCGAGATGGCGGGGGTCCGCTCGAGGTAGTGCACCTCGCAGATGTCGCCGAACTCGTCGAACTTGCCGGCCCAGTCGTCCCCCATGACCAGCACGTCGGCGGCGTGCTCGAGGATGTAGTCCCGCTTCAGCTCCAGGCTCTCCTCCACGAAGACGGCGTCGACGGGCTTGAGGGCGGCCACGATCTCGAGGCGCTCGGCCTGGGAGAAGACCGGGGCCCGGCCCTTCTTGCGCAGGTTGAGCGCGTCGGCCGAGACCCCCACGACGAGCCGGTCGCCGAGGGCGGCGGCCCGCTCGATGACCCGCAGGTGGCCGACGTGGAACACGTCGAAGGTGCCGAAGGTGATGACCGTTCTGCTCATGGGCGGCATCCTGCCATGTCGGTGCCGGCCACCGTCGCGTCCACCGTCCCGGCCACCGTCCCGTCCGCCGGTGGCGCATCGCGGGTGCCGGGCCGGGGCGGGTACCCTCGACGGGTGATTCTCTCGACCGGTACAGGCGCCCGGGAGGCGACGGCCGCGCGCAACGCCGTGCTGGCCACCTTCTTCGTCAACGGCTTCGCCCTGTCGACCTGGGCCTCCCGGGTGCCCGCCGTACGCCGGGAGCTGGACCTGGGCCCGGCCCAGCTCGGCCTGCTGCTGCTGGCCGCCTCGGTCGGGTCGCTGATGTCGCTGCCGACCTCGGGTGGCGCGGTGCAGCGCTTCGGCGCCCGCCGGGTGGTGATGGTCGCCGCCGCGGTCGAGGGGGTCGGCCTGGTGCTGCTGGCGCTGGGCGCCGGGGTGGTCGGCACGGTGCAGCTCGCGGCCGTCGGGCTGCTGCTGGTCGGGCTGGGCAACGGCACCTGGGACGTGGCCATGAACGTCGAGGGCGCCGCCGTCGAGCGGCGCCTGGGGCGCTCGGTGATGCCCCGCTTCCACGCCGCCTTCAGCCTGGGCACGGTGGCCGGCGCCGGGGTCGGTGCCGCGATCACCTACGCCGGGGTGGGCGTCACCTGGCACGTCGGTGTGGTCGCCGTGCTCGTCGGGGTGCTCGGCGGCGTCTCGGTGCAGCGGTTCCTGCCCGTGAGCGGACCGGAGCAGCGCGCCGCGGCGGGGTCGCCGCTGCGGGCCTGGCGGGAGCCGCGGATCATCGCCGTCGGCGTGATGGTCCTCGCGATGGCGCTGACCGAGGGTGTCGCCAACGACTGGCTGGCCGTGGCCATGGTGGACGGCTACGACGCGCCCGCCTGGCTGGGGGCGGCCGCCTTCGCGCTGTTCGTCACGGCCATGACCGTCGGCCGGGTCACCGGCACCATCCTGCTGGACGCGTTCGGACGGCTGCGCGTGCTGTGGGGCAGCATGGGCGTGGCCGCGGTCGGGGTGGTGCTGGTGGTCCTGGGCCAGGTGCCGGTGCTGGTGGCCGTGGGCATCCTGCTGTGGGGTCTGGGCGCCTCGCTCGGCTTCCCGGTCGGGATGAGCGCCGCCGCCGACGACCCGGCCAAGGCCGCAGCCCGGGTCAGCGTCGTGTCGACCATCGGCTACACCGCCTTCCTGGCCGGGCCCCCGCTGCTGGGCTTCCTGGGCTCCCACTTCGGGGTCCTGCACGCCCTGCTGGTGGTCTCGGTCATCCTGGTGCCCTCGGCGCTCGCCGTACCGGCCGCGCGTCCCCCCGCGACCCCTGGGACGGTTCGCGCCTGACCCCCGGCGCGCTTCGCGCCTGACGGTAGGTTCGACCACGATGAGCACCCCGGGCGCCCCCATCCTCACCGCCGACCCCGAGCTGGACGAGCAGCGGCGCCGCGGGCTGCGGCGGATGCGCACGCTGGCCGTCTCGCTGCTGGTGATGGCCGCGGTGGTCTACGTCGCGACGCTGCGGCAGGACGGCTGGCTCGGCTTCGTCAACGCCGGGGCCGAGGCCTCCATGGTGGGCGCGATCGCGGACTGGTTCGCGGTCACCGCCCTCTTCAAGCACCCGCTCGGCCTGCCGATCCCGCACACCGCGCTGATCCCGCGCCGCAAGGAGGAGCTCGGGCGCAGCCTCGAGGAGTTCGTGGGGGAGAACTTCCTGCAGGAGTCGATCATCCGGGAGCGGCTGGACGCCGCCCAGCTCAGCCGCCGCGTGGGGGAGTGGCTGGGGGCCGAGGCCAACGCCCGCCGGGTGGTGGACGAGGCCGCCACCGTGCTGCACCTGGGCCTGGCCCGGGTGCGCGACGCCGACATGGTCGCGCTCGTGGAGGAGGCGGTGCTGCCCCGCTTCCGCGCCGAGCCGGTCAGCCCGGTGGTGGGCAGCCTGCTGGAGGAGATCGTCCGGGACGGGGCCCACCACGGCCTGGTCGACCTGGCGCTCGAGGAGGCCTACCACTGGCTGACCGAGAACAAGGAGACGTTCCTGGCCATCGTGGGCGAGCGCGCCCCCTGGTGGTCCCCGGCGGCCATCAACGACCGGGTGACGCAGCGCATCCACCTCGAGGCCGTGGCCTGGGTCGAGGACATCCGCAGCGACCCGTACCACCACGTCCGGACCGCCCTGGACGACGTGCTGCGCCAGCTCGCCACCGACCTGCTGCACGACGAGCCGACCCAGGAGCGGATGGAGCGCCTCAAGAACAGGGTGCTGTCCCACCCGCAGCTGGTGGTGACCGCGACCTCGCTGTGGAACGCCTTCCGACGGGCCCTGATGGCGGCGCTGGACGACGTCGAGGGTCCGCTGCGCGCGCGGGCGCTGGCCGAGCTGAGGACCTTCGGAGCCCTCCTGGTGGCCGACGAGGGCCTGCGCCAGAAGCTGGACGGGTACGTCGCGGACCTCGTGGTGTTCTCGGTCTCCCGCTACGGCGACGAGCTCACCGCGGTCATCACCCACACGGTGAACCGCTGGGACGGGCGGGAGGCGGCCCGCAAGATCGAGCTGCACGTCGGGCGCGACCTGCAGTTCATCCGGATCAACGGCACCATCGTGGGGGGGCTGGTGGGCCTGCTGATCCACACCGTCAGCGTCCTGCTGTGACCGCGGGCGGGACCGAGGGGACCGGCGTCCCGGCGCCCCGCCCCACCGTCGTGGGCGGCTGGGCGTGGGCCTCCGGGCCGAGCAGCGAGATGCCGACCACGAGGGTCACGGCCAGGGCGAGGCTGCTGATCGGGGCGGCGTGGGAAGGCTGCATCGCGGACTCCGGTGCTGGGGGGCTGCGGACGCCCACGACGGTCCTCGTCACCGGTGAACCCGCGACCCCGGCCACGTGAACGACCGGCCACGACTGCGCGAGCGCTCCGCGCTCCTCGGCTCCCGGGCTCGCTGCGCCCCCCGTCCCCGTGCTCCCGGCCCGGTCGGACCCGGTGGGAGGATGGCGCCATGAGCACGCCACCTCGCGACGTCCCCATCCTCGAGGAGTCGATCCGGCTGGGCCAGTTCCTCAAGCTCGCCGACGTCGTCGACAACGGCGGGGAGGTCAAGCCGCTGATGGTGCAGGGCCTCGTCGCGGTCAACGGCGACACCGAGACCCGCCGGGGGCGCCGGCTGGTCCGTGGCGACGTCGTCACGGTCGGCGACGCCGCGCTCCGGGTGGCCTGAGCCTCCCCGACCCGGCTACCGGACCGCGACCAGGTCCACCACGAAGATGAGCGTCTCGCCGGGGGCGATGACGCCGCCGGCACCCCGGTCGCCGTACGCGAGGTGCGGGGGGATCACCAGCCGGCGACGTCCACCGACCCGCATGCCGGTCACGCCCTGGTCCCACCCGGAGATGACCTGCCCGGTGCCCAGGCGGAAGGCGAGCGGCTCGCCCCGGTTGTACGAGGCGTCGAACTCCTCACCGGTCGAGTGCGCCACGCCGACGTAGTGCACCTGCACCGTCTGGCCGGTCGACGCCTCCTCGCCCTCGCCCACGCTCAGGTCGGTGACCTCCAGCTCGGCCGGCGGGGGGCCGTCGGGGGCGTCGATCTCGGGCTTCTGCTGGCTCACGGGGATTCCTCTCGACGTACGGCGTGGACGACGGGCCAGCCTAGTCGGGGCCAACGGCCGGCCCCGACCGGCCCGAGGCGTCCAGCGCGGGGGACGGGTGAGGCAGGTCACAGCAGAAACAGGCTGTCACCGCGTGCCGAACGGTGCCCTCGCCCCGACTGAGACGTGCGGCAGGCACGGACGAGAGAGAAGCGACGGGCGACGACCGGAGCCCCCGCGCGCCGACGCCGGATCCCCCGGTCGTTCCCGCGCTCGCGCCGCCACGCGCGCTCCTCCACGTCGGGGGCGGGCGCCCCGCGGCTCAGCTGCCGTGCACGTAGGAGTCCAGCTGGTCGCGCTCGAACTCCAGCTCGCTCATCCGGCTCTTCACCACGTCACCGATGCTGACGATCCCGGCCAGCCGACCGTCCTTGACCACCGGGACGTGACGGAACCGTCCGGCGGTCATCAGCGCCATCACCTCGTCGACGGTGTCGGGCCCCTCGCAGGTGCGCACCTCCGCCGACATGATCGCCGAGACCGGGGAGGCCAGGACGTCCTCGTCCTCGCCCAGCCGCCGCACCACGTCGCGCTCGGAGACGATCCCGTCCACGCCCGTCCCGTCGCGGCTGACCACCAGCGCCCCGATGTTGTGCCGGGCCAGCAGGGAGACGAGCTCGCGCACCGTCGTCTCGGGCGTGACCGTCAGCACGTCCTGGCTGCCCTTGCCGCTGAGCACCTCGTTGATCCGCATCGGAGTTCCTCCCGGGTCGTTGGTGGGTGTGGCCTGGGTCACGCGAGGCTCAGGCTAGCCACATCGGGCATCCACCGGCTAGGGCCGGCGACCCGCGCCGGGCCGACGGGCCGTCGAGCGGGAGGGCGCGCCGGGTGCCTCCTGCGAGGATGACCGCGATGCGACGCGAGCTGCCCCCCGCCGCCGGCCTGCTGATGATGGGCTGGCTCACCGTCGTGCTCTGGCTCGACCGCGCCGGCGGGCCCGGAGGTCCGGTGCAGCAGCGGGTCCTGGGCGTGCTGACCTGGCTGCCTGCTGCTCGGCGTGCTGTCCCGGGTCAGCCCCGTGGCCCGCGCCCAGACCGCTGGTGGTGGTCGCCTTCGCGACGCTGGTGGAGTACGTCTTCAGCCCGACGCTGCAGGTCTACACCTACCGCTTCGACAACGTGCCGGCCTTCGTGCCGCCGGGCCACGGGCTGGTCTACCTCTCCGCGTTCGCGCTCGGCCACGCCGCCTGGGTGCAGCGGCACCGGCGTACGGCGGTGGGCGCGGTGGTGCTGGTCGGCGGGCTGTGGGCGGCGCTACGGCGTGCTGCTGGCCGAGCGACCCGACGTGCTGGGCGCGTTCTGGTTCGCGTGCCTGGTGGTGTTCCTGCTGGTCGGCCCCTCCCAGGGCGTGTACGTCGGCGCGTTCGTCGCCGTGAGCTGGCTGGAGCTCGTCGGCACCCACCTGGGCACCTGGGCGTGGTCCACCCACGACCCCACCGGCGGGATCACCATCGGCAACCCGCCCTCGGGGGCGGCCGGCGGCTACGGCTGGTTCGACCTGGCCGGGCTGCTGCTCGCCCCGGTGCTGCTGCGGCTGGTCTCCCGGCTCACTCCCGGTCGGGGTCCTCGGACGTCGCGGCCGCCCGCCGACGTGCGCTGAGGTCGTGCAGGGAGCCGCTGCGCCGGGGCTCACGTCGGGGTCGTCCTCGTCGTCGGGCAGCGAGCCGAGGAAGGCCAGCGCCTGGTCGTGCAGCCGGCCGTTGCTGGCCAGCGCGTTGCCGCCCAGCGGCCCCGGGCTGCCGTCCAGCGAGGTGAAGGTGCCCCCGGCCTCCCGCACGATGACGTCGAGCGCGGCCATGTCGTGCAGCTCGAGCTCGGGCTCGGCGGCCAGGTCGACGGCGCCCTCGGCCAGCAGCATGTAGGACCAGAAGTCGCCGTAGGCCCGGGTGCGCCAGCAGCGCCGGGCCAGGGCCAGGAACGCGTCGAGCCGGCCGCGGTCGTCCCAGCCGGAGAAGGAGGAGTACGACAGCGAGGCGTCGTCGAGCCGGGAGACGTCCGAGACGTGGCACTCCGAGGCCTTCAGCAGCGACCGGCCCGTCCAGGCGCCACCGCCCTGGCGAGGCCCACCAGCGCCGCTGCAGCATCGGGGCCGACACGCAGCCCACCACCACCTCGTCGTCGACCATCAGCGCGATCAGGGTGGCCCACACCGGTACGCCGCGCACGAAGTTCTTGGTGCCGTCGATGGGGTCGACCACCCAGCGGCGCTGGCTGTGCCCGGTCGAGCCCTGCTCCTCGCCGAGCACGGCGTCGCGGGGCGGGCCCGGGACAGGGTGCGGCGGATGCCCTCCTCGACCGAGGTGTCGGCGTCGGTGACCGGGGTGAGGTCCGGCTTGTTCACCACGTGCAGGTCCAGGGCCTGGAAGCGGCTCGTGGACAGCGAGTCGGCGTCGTCGGCGAGGACGTGGGCCAGCCGCAGGTCGTCGGTGAAGGTGGTGGGCATGGCCTCAGGCTAGGCCCCGCGCGCCCCCCGCCGGTCGAGGCGCGACCGACCCGCTGGTCGAGGTGCGAACGAAGTGAGCCTCGAGCCCCGCGCCTACTGCTCCCAGACCGGCCCGAGCGCCCGCGTCCCCGGTCAGGTACACCTGCACCAGCACCACGACCGCGACCACGACCAGCAGCACCGTGCAGCACCTGTCGTGCCACCGCCACTCGCCGGGCCACCGCCCCCCTGCCACTGGCCAGCCCGACGGCTCCCGGCAGCAGCACGGCGGCGACCAGCACCACGAGGGCGAGCACGATCGGTGAGGTCTGGCCAGTGAGCTCGCCCTCGCTGGCTGTCACCCGTACGGCGGCCTCCAGCCCCCGGTCCTCGGCCAGGGCCTCACCCGAGGTCGTGGTCAGGAAGGCGATGCCGCACGCACACCACCGACAGCAGCGCCGTCGGCCAGCGGGTCACCACCGCCACCCGGGCGCACTCCGGGCGATGGCGAGCAGCGCGGCCAGGGGCGATGGCACCACGGCTCGCGTGCGCGGACCAGGGCTGCACGGCGTCCGTCGGTCTCGCGGCGATCGTGGCGACAGGTGCTGACGGTCTGACCGGTCAGACGTCCGCGGGCCTCGCGCCGTGTCGCGCCGCGACCAGCGGGCGGGCCGCGAGGTCAGTCGAGGGGGTGCTCGCGGCTGGCGAGCAGCCGCCGGAACGAGTCGACCCGCTCGGCGTCCGTGCGGCCCGTCGGCGACCGCCTCGTCGAGGCCGCACTCCGGCTCGCCCTCGCCGTGGGTGCAGCCGCGCGGGCAGCTGTCGGTGAGCTCCTCGAGGTCGGGGAAGGCGCCGATGAGCTGGCCGGGCTGCACGTGCGCGAGGCCGAAGGAGCGGATGCCGGGGGTGTCCACGATCCAGCCGCCGTCCGGCAGCGGGGGCAGCGCCAGCATCAGCGCCGAGGTCGAGGTGTGCCGGCCCGCGGCCGGTGACCGCGTTGACGTGCCCGATGGCCCGGTCGCTGCCGGGCACCAGCGCGTTGACCAGCGTGGACTTGCCGACGCCGCTGTGCCCGACCAGCACGCTGACCTTGCCGTGCAGCCGCTCGCGGACCGTCGCCGAGGTCGCTCGCCGCGCCGGGTGTCACGACGTAGCGGCACGCCGAGCGGGCGGTAGATCGCGAGCAGCGTCTCCGGGTCGGCCAGGTCGGCCTTGGTCAGGCACAGCAGCGGCTCGAGCCCGGCGTCGTACGCCGCCACCAGGGCCCGGTCGATGAGCCGCGGCCGGGGCTCGGGGTCGGCCAGGGCGGCGACCACGACCAGCTGGTCGGCGTTGGCGACGATCACCCGCTCGACGGGGTCGTCGTCGTCGGCGGTCCGGCGCAGCACGGTGCGGCGCTCCTCGACCTCGACGATCCGGGCCAGCGAGCCGTCGTCGCCGCTCGACGTCGCCGACCAGCGCACCTCGTCGCCCGACCACGACGCCCTTGCGGCCCAGCGGACGCGACTTCATCGCGGTCACGGTGCGGTCCTCGACCAGCAGGTGTAGCGACCGCGGTCGACGGTCGACGACCCGGCCGTCGACGGCGTCGTCGTAGGTCGGGCCGGTCCTTGGTGCGCGGGCCGGGTGTGCCGGCGGGGCCGGTCGTAGGACTCGACGTCGAACTCGTCGTAGCGCGGCCACGGTCAGCGGCTTCGGCGGTCACGAGACGCCGACCAGGCCCCGGCGAAGTCCGGGAACGTCTTGGCCGTGGTGGCGATGTCCTCGACCGCCACGCCCGGCGACGGCCAGCCCGAGGATCACCCCGGCGTGCGCCATCCGGTGGTCGGCGTAGGTGCGGAACGGTCCGCCGTCCAGCGGCCGCGGCCGGATGGTCGAGCCCGTCCTCGGTCTCGGTGACGTGGCCGCCCAGGGCGTTGAACTCGGTGGCCAGCGCGGCGATCCGGTCGGTCTCGTGGCCCCGGATGTGGGCGATCCCGCGCAGGTGCGACGGGGTCGAGGCCAGCAGGCACAGCGCCGCCACCGCCGGGGTGAGCTCGCCGACGTCGTGCAGGTCGTAGTCGATGCCGCGCAGCGTGCCGGTGCCGGTCACGGTCAGGCCCTCGTCGGTCAGCTCGGCGCTGCCGCCCATCAGGGTGACGATCTCGCGCAGCGCGTCGCCGGCCTGGGTGGTGCTGCGCGGCCAGTCCGGCACCGTGACCCGGCCGCCGGTGACCAGCGCCGCGGCCAGGAACGGCGCCGCGTTGGACAGGTCGGGCTCCACCGCGACGTCGACCGCGCGCACCGGCCGCGGGCCGCACCCGCCAGCGGTTCGGCTCGCTCGTCGTCGACCTCGACGCCGTGCAGCCGCAGCTGCTCGACGCGTCATCTCGATGTGCGGCAGGGACGGCACCGGCTTGCCGTCGTGGCGGACGTCGACGCCCTCGTCGTAGCGGGGCGCGGCCAGCAGCAGCGCGGAGACGAACTGGCTGGAGGCCGACGCGTCGATGGTGACCGCGCCGCCGCGCGCCCGGCCGGTGCCGAGCGACGGTGAACGGCAGCGACCCGCGGTCCTCGTCCTCGACCGCGACGCCGAGACCGCGCAGGCCCTCCAGGACCTCGTGCATCGGCCGCAGGCGGGCGTGCGGGTCGCCGTCGAAGACCACCGGGCCGTCGGCGAGCGCGGCGACCGGTGGCACGAAGCGCATCACCGTGCCGGCCAGGCCGCAGTCGATGGTCTCGCGGCCCTCGCAGGGGACCCGGGCGTGACCTTCCAGTCGTCGCCGGTGGTGTCGACGTGGCCCCAGCTGGGCCAGCGCCTCGGCCATCAGCTGGGTGTCGCGCGAGCGCAGCGCCCGGCGGACGACGCTGGGGCCGTCGGAGAGGGCGGCCAGCACCAGCGCCCGGTTGGTGAGCGACTTGGAGCCGGGCAGCCGCACCGTGGCCCGCACCGGTCCGGACGGATGGGGCGCGGGCCACAGGGCGGGCGCGGGCCGGGTCGAGTTGCTCATCGCGGCCGAGCGTATCGGCTCGGCCGACGGTCGGTCAGGAGGCGATGCTCTTCGCCGCGAGCTTGGCCTCGCGACGCAGGCGCTTGGCCTCGCGGCGGGCGGAGCCGACGGCGGTGGAGGCGGCGTGCGAGGTGCGCCAGGCCACGCCGGGCTTGCCCTCGGTGTCGACGGCCGCGATCAGCAGGCCGCCGAGCATCGAGACGTTCTTGAAGAAGTGGATCTGCTGGTTGGCCCGCTGGGTCTTGTCGGTCTCCTCCCAGAAGCGGTGGCCGGCCGCCGTGGTGGGGAGCAGCGAGCCGGCGAGCACGAGGGCGGCGAGCCGCGGGACGCGGCCGGTGGCCAGCGCCAGCCCGCCGAGCACCTGCGCGGCGCCGTTGATCAGCACCAGCTGCTTCTCGTCGGGGGTACGGAGGTGTCGGCCGGCGTGGCCTGGTCGGCGGCGTCGGAGAGCTTCCCGGTGACCGGGGCGGCCATCCGGACGTGGGCCTGCGGGTTGCGCAGGGCGCTGTAGCCCCCCATCACGAACATGGAGGCGAGCATGGGACGAGCCACGAGGCGTACGAGAGTCATGGCACCTTCATACCCCAATCCCGGGCCGCCACGCTTCGCCGGTGGCGTCAGGGGACGCGGACGGTGCGGGTGTCGTTGGCGGTGTGCCCGCCCTGGTCGACGTCGAGGGGTACGACGGTCACGTCGACGGCGCTGGTACGGCCGTGCGGGTGCTCCAGCCGCAGGTCGATGTAGAACGACCCGCGCAGCGCCCGGGTGATCCCGGTGCAGGTGGCGTAGACGCCGTCGTTGACCCCACGCCCGGAGGCGTCGCTGGTGTAGCAGTCCACCGCGCCCTCGCCGTCGGCGCCGGACACCCCGTCGGTGAGGTGCACCTGGTCCGCGCCGAGGCCGACCGCACCTCCGGAGAGCCGGACCCGCACCGAGGACACCGTGCTGGGTGCCCCGGAGACCTGGGCCCGCACGAGCGCCTGCTGAGAGCCGAGCCGGTGCCCGGTGACGGCCAGGGAGTCCAGCACGACGTCGGGGCGCAGCGAGGCCGCGGTCGTGTCGTCCGCCTCGTCCAGCTCGGTCAGCGGTGGGGCGGGGGCGGCGGTCAGCGTCACGTCGGCGCCGGCCGAGGGATGGTCGGGGCGGATCGTGAAGCCGACGCGCATGCCCTCCGAGGGCGCGGCGCACACCACGCGGGTGCCGCCGGCCACGGTGCAGCTGGAGCCCACGACGGTGGCCGGGCCGGACAGCGTCCAGGTCACCGGCCCCTCACGGACCCCGGTCAGCACCGAGCTCACCTGGTAGGTGTCGCCGTCGGCCCGGGGGTCGGCGGGGGTGAGCGGCCCGGCGTGCAGGTCGACGCCCGGCGCGACGGTGACGGTGGCGCTGTCGTCGCCCGGCCGCGGGTCGTCGTAGCGGCGGGGCAGCACCAGGGCCAGCGACACGTCGTGCCGGGTGCCCACCTCGGAGTCCACGCGCAGGTCGACGTCGCGACCCCCGCCGGTGCAGGTCGCGCGGGTGGCCGTGGTGCGCGTGCAGCCGGAGGGCTGGTCGGCGGCGAACGTGCCACCGGTGACCTCGTAGCCCAGCGCGTCCACGCCGTCGGGCAGCGCGCCGACCGCGCCGCGCAGCACGTAGTGGTCGGTGCGACCGGTGACCGTGTGGTCGACCAGGGACAGCGCACCCAGCGAGAAGTCGTACGTCGGGCGGGGCGCGAGCCGTGTCGAGGCGGCGTCGTCGCTCGGGTCCAGCTCGACGAAGGGGTCCCCGGCCTCCGCGGTGAGGGTGATGGCGGTGGCCGCACGGACGTCGTCGGAGCGCACCGTGAAGGTGAGGTCCCCGTCCGAGGGCCGGGTGCAGGTGACGGTGCGGGGGTCGGTCACGGCGCAGCCGGCCCGGTCGACCGCGGTGAGGGACCCGGCTCCCGCTCAGGGAGAAGGTCACCCGGTCCAGCCCGGGCCGTACGCCGTGCAGCGTGGTGGACACCAGGTGCAGGTCGTCGTCGTTGGAGGGCGACTCGTTGTCCGGGTCCAGCGCGGCCAGCGAGAGGTCGACCCCGGGGCGGAGGGTGGCACCCGACGCGTGGTCGCCGGGGGTGGGGTCGTCGTACCCGTCGGGGACGACGAGCGCGAGCTGCACCGGGTGCGCGGTGGTCGCCGAGGACTCCACGTGGAGGGTGACCGGTCCGCCGTCGGCGAGCCCCTCGCAGCGGACCCGCGCGGGGTCGGCCAGGCGGCTGCAGCCGGGCTCCTGCTCGGCGGCGAAGGTGCCTCCCGAGGTCAGCTCGAGGACCAGCGCGTCCAGGTCGGGGGCCAGGCGTCGTACGTCGGCGGTCAGCCGGTAGGCGTCGGCGCTCCCGGCCAGGGTGTGGCCGGTGACCGCGACGTCGCCCAGGGCGAAGTCCCAGGCGGGTACCAGGTCCCCGGTGGCCACGGCGTCGCCGCCGACGTCCACGAAGTCGCCACCGGGGACGGCGGTCAGCTCCAGCGCGGTGGCACGGGCCGGGGTGGCGGAGTCGACGACGAGGTCGACGCGGTCGCCGTCGGCGAGGCCGTCGCAGACCAGCCGGCCGCCGCTCGGCGTGCAGCCCGCGGTGCTGCTCGACACACGGGGGCGTCGCCCGCGTCCAGGACGACCCGGTCGAGCCCGGGGCGCAGCCCGGTGACCGTGGTGCTCAGCGGGTAGGTGCCGTCGCCGTCCTGGTGCAGGGCGCCCAGGCGGGCGGGGCCAGGCGCAGGTGGGCCCCCGGCCGCAGGGACACGCGGGCCGCGTCGTCGCCCTCGTCCAGGTCGTCGAAGGGGTCGGTGGCGAGGATCGTCACGGTCGCGTCCTGGGCGCTGGTGGCCGTGGACTCCACCACCATGCCCAGCCGGTCGCCGGAGGAGACCCCGGTGCAGAGCAGCTCGCGGCCGTGCTCGGGCGTGGTGTCGACCCGGCAGGCGGGGTCGCCCTGGTCGGCGGCGAAGGCCAGGTCGCCCGAGCCACGCCGGGTCGACCTGAGCCGTCCGGGTCACCCGACAGGGCCAGCTCGACCGTGCTCGTCCCGGCGGGCAGCGGCCCGACGGTCCCGGTCAGCTCGTGGAGGTCGGTCCGGCGCCGCGCAGCGTGTGGCCGGTCTCGGAGAGGTCGGTCAGCGAGAAGTCGTGGACCGCGCGTCCGGGCAGGGTGACCTCGGCCTCGTGGACGGAGGAGCCGACGGCCTCGAACGGGTCGCCGGGGTCGACGCCCACGGTCACCGGGGTGACCTCGTGGCGGTGGTCGGCCCGCAGCGTCAGGGTCACGTCCCCGTCCGTCGCGTCGGTGCAGCGCAGGGTCCGTCCGTCGGCGGTGCAGCCGGCGGGGTTGCCGGTGCCGGCGAAGGTGGCGCCCTCGCCGACCGTCCAGGTCACCGCGCCCAGGCCGGACCGCACGCCCTGCAGCGTGTCCGGACAGCACGACCAGGCCGGATGCGGTCGGGGTTGGCGGAGGCGACGGCGAGGTCGAGCGCGAGGTCGGCGCCCGGCCGCAGGGTGACCCGGGTGGTGGCGTCCCCGGGGACCGGGTCGTCGAAGTCGACGACCGGCGCGACCGTGAGGGCCACCTCGGTGGCCTCGCTCAGGCCGGTGGCGGCCAGGGGCAGGTCCACCCCGTCGCCGTCGCGGACCTCGGGGCAGGTCATGGTGCTCGGGTCGTCGTCCGGCACGACGCAGGGTCCGGCCGCGGGGGCCCGGAAGCGCGCGCCGGCGACCGTGTAGACAAGGCCGCGCACGCGCGGCGGCAGCGTCGCGGTGGTGCGCAGCGTCCAGCGGTCGGTGTCCCCGTCCAGGCCGTGCACGGTGGCGGGACCGAGCACCGGGGCGGTCACGTCGTAGGCCGGGCGGCGGCTGGGGTGGAAGGACGAGGCGACGGTCCCGGTCGAGGGCACGCCCTCGACGGCGGCGGTGACCTGCAGGTCGTCCTGGACCATGTAGCCGGGGAACTCCAGGGGCAGCGTCACGGTGTAGTCGCCCACCGGGTCGCTCATCGCCGCCGGTGCGACCGCCCCGCAGCAGCGCCGCCCCGGGCAGGCACTCCACGTGCCGGGGCCCGACGACCGAGCAGCCGGGCTCGGTCGTGGTGTCGGCGAACGTGGTCTCGTCGGAGTCCATCGTGACGTCCAGGACGTCGGTGGCGCGGAGGTTGCGGACCGACACCAGCACGGTGCCGTCGGCGGTGACCACCGGCTCACCCACGACGGGCTCGCCGGGCTCCGGGTCGGAGGGCACCGTGACCGGGTCCGTCGGCTCGTCGGTCGGCTCGTCCGTCGGCGGGTCGGTGGGCGCGTCGGTCGGGGTGTCGGTCGGTACGTCGGTGGGGGACTCGGTCGGTACGTCGGTCGGCAGCTCGGTGGGGATCTGGCTGGGCGTGGCCGACAGCAGGTCGGTCGGCAGCACGAGGGTGGGCACCGCCGCCGGGCTGGGGGAGACCGAGGCCGAGGCCGAGGGGCTGGCGCTCGCCGACGGGCTCGCGGCGGACGACGACGGTCGGGCGGAGGGGCCGTCCGAGGGGCCGCCGGAGGGGCCGGGGGAGACGGGGGCCGTGGAGGTGAGCCGGCCGGGCGGGTCGGCGACCACGCGCGGGTCGTCGCCGGGGGCGTGGGTGACGGCGATGGTGACGACCGCGGCCGCGGCCGCGCTGACGGAGACGGCCCCGGCCGCGACCGCGCCGGTGTTGGCGATGGCGAGGTCCTTGGCCCGGGAGACCAGCGAGAGCACCCCCAGGGCACCCGCCCCGCCGCTCGAGGCCAGGTAGCCGGCGGCGGCCGCGCCCAGCAGCAGCGGGGCGATGATGCCGGCCAGGTTGGAGTTCACGTCGGTCAGCTCGAGGTGCATCGCGGTGCAGCGACGGCACCCGTCGAGGTGGGCGGCGACCTTGCCGGCGTCGCGCTTGGCCAGGCCCTTGCGGACGTAGGCGCCCAGGTGCTCGTTGACCCAGCGGCAGTCGGTCTCGGAGATGTCGGAGAGGTGCATGGTCAGGAACGCCTGCCGCAGGCCCTCCCGGGCGCGGTAGGCCAGTGCGGAGACGGAGTTCGGGCTCATCCCGAGCAGCGGGGCGATGTCGGCCGGCTTCTGGCCCTCGACCTCCAGGTGCCACAGCACCAGCTGCCAGCGCTCCGGCAGCGAGGCGAAGGCCTTGGCCGCGGCACCGCTCTCGAAGCCCGCGACCGCGGTGTCCTGGAAGGGCACGCCCGGGTCGAAGGGCGTCATGTCGTCGGTGGTGTGCAGCCGCTGCCCGCTGCGGACCCGGTCGACGTGCAGCCGGCGGACCGCGGTGAGCAGGTAGGCCCGGAAGGCCACGTCGGGCCCGCCACCGCCCTGCAGGACGGTGAGCACCTTGGCGAACGCCTCGGAGACCAGGTCGTCGGCGTCCGGGCCCCGGACCAGCTGGCGCGACAGCCGGATCGCGGCGGTGCGGTGCCGGGCGAAGAGCTCGCCGTAGGCCGCGACCTCCCCACCGCGCACGCGCGAGATCAGCTCGGCGTCGCTGGGGGTGTCGACATCGTTCAGCAGCTCGGTCATGTCCTCGATCGATGGGACGGTCCAGGCACGCGTTCGTGACGCGAGCCGACGGATGTTTCTCCACGCGCAAAAATAGTCGCGCTGTCGTTACTTCGAGGCGCATCCGGGAAAACTTGACCGTTCCGGCAGACTTCGACGCGGTTCGTCGGGAAAACCTGTCGGGAGTCGCGTCATGGACGCGGACCTCGCCCGTCTCCTCCCTGCAACGCCGAGCAGTGCCGGCACCACCGACCCACCCGCCCGGTGGGCGTGGCCCCAGCGAGAGGAGCGCACCGGATGCCGATCTTCCCCTCCCGTACGCCTCGTCGCGCGGTCCCGACGCCGCGCCGCCGTGCGCGTGCTGGCCGACGAGGTGCGCCTGGCCCTGCCGCTGCGCTTCGAGGCCGTGGGCGAGGCGCTGGTCGCCGACGCGCGACGTGGTGGCGGCCTGCTCGGTGGTGGGGCGTGACGTGGCCCGCGACGGTGCCGTCCTGGGCGAGGCGCTGACCGCGCTGCGCGACGACGTACGAGCTGGTGCTGGGGACGCCGCCGGAGTTCGAGGCGACCGAGGCGCTCTCGGTGGCCTGGAGCGACGCGACGCTGGAGTACCTGCACGACCTGTCCTGCGAGGACCCGCTGACCGGGCTGGCCAGCCTGGCGCACGTGCGCACGCGGCTCGACGAGATCTACCGCGAGGCCGAGCTCACCGACGTGGTGGTCGCCCGGCAGCCACGCGCTGGTCGTGGTGGAGCTGTGCTTCGGCCCGGCCGCCGAGCCGCCGGGGCCACCAGTTCACCCGCGCCCTGCGCCTGGTGCAGGTCGCCGAGACGATGCGGGCGGTCTACTCCGGCGGTCAGACGCTCGGCCGCCTGGGGCTGGACCGCGCCGTCGCGGTCGTGCCCCGCACCGTGGACCTGGGCATGTCGGTCTCGCTGCTGCGGGAGTTCCTCGACGACCTCGACCTGGGCGACGCCGACGTCCGGGTGTGGATCGAGGGGCTGCCGGCCTCGGCCGAGTCCGCCACGCGGCTGCTGGACGACCTCGCCCGCTGAGCCGTCGGCGCCGGCCTAGCCTGACCCCATGTGTGGCCGCTACGCGTCGAGCCGTCAGTCCCGAGGACCTGGTCGAGGAGTTCGAGATCGACCGGGTCGCGGTCACCCGAGCCGCTGGCGCCCGACTACAACGTCGCCCCCACCAAGCAGGTCTACGCCGTGGTGCAGCGCCCGGCCAGGCCGGTCGACGACGGGCGAGGCCGGTGGGCCCAGGGCCCGGGCGAGCGGCAGCTGCGCGCGCTGCGCTGGGGGCTCGTGCCGTTCTGGGCCAAGGACCCGTCGGTGGGCAGCCGGATGATCAACGCCCGGATGGAGACGCGTGCACGAGAAGCCCGCCTTCCGGCGGCCGTTCGCGTCCCGGCGGTGCCTGCTGCCGGCCGACGGCTACTTCGAGTGGTACCCCACCGAGCAGCGCACCAAGGCCGGCAAGCCGGTGAAGCAGCCGTTCTTCATCCGCCCGGCCGACGGCGGCGTGCTGGCCATGGCGGGGCTGTACGAGATCTGGCGGGACCCCACCCGCGAGGAGGACGACCCGCAGCGCTTCGTGTGGACGCTGCACGGTCATCACCACCTCCGCCGAGGACGCGGTGGGCCACATCCACGACCGGATGCCGCTGATGGTCGAGCGCGAGCGGTGGGGCGCCTGGCTCGACCCGGGCACCACCGACGCCGACGACCTCAGGCGGCTGCTGGTGCCGGCCGCCCCCGGCCGGCTGGAGGCCTACCCGGTCAGCACCGCGGTCAACAGCGTGCGCAACAACGGTCCCGAGCTGCTCGACCCGCTGCCCGCCGAGCGGCGCCGCCGGACGGCCCCAGCCGCCGGACGGCCCGGGGCCGGGGGACCGGGCGCGTGACCGAGGTCGTCGAGGTGCCCACCCCGCACGGGCCGGCCCGGCTGTGGAAGGACCGCTCGCGGCACCCCGTGGCCACGCTGCTGCTCGGGCACGGCGCCGGCGGCGGCGTGGACGCGCCGGACCTGGCGGCGCTGGCCGAGGCGCTGCCCCGGCAGGGCGTCTCGGTGGTCCGCGTGGAGCAGCCCTGGCGGGTGGCCGGGCAAGCGGGTCGCCCCCCGGCCGCAGGTGCTGGACGAGTGCCTGGTCGCGGCGGCCGAACCGGCTGCGGGTGCGCACGCCGCTGGTGCTGGGCGGGCGCAGCGCCGGCGCCCGGTCGGCCGCCCGCACCGCCCGCGAGCTCGGGGCCGCGGGCTACCTGGCCCTGTCCTTCCCGCTGCACCCGCCGGGCCGCCCCGAGCGGTCCCGCCTCGCCGAGCTCGACGCGGTCACCGTGCCGACCCTGGTGGTCCAGGGGGAGCGCGACGCCTTCGGCACGCCGGAGGAGTTCCCGCCCGACCGCGAGCTCGCGATCGTCCCCGGCGCGGACCACGGCTTCAGGGTCCTGCGGCGCGGTCCGGTCAGCTCGGCCGAGGCGATGGCGATCATCGTGGAGGCCGTCCTGGAGTTCGTGGTGCGCGACGTCGTGGGCAGCGCCGGCGTCCGGTCCTGAGCCCCCGGGAGCCGGCCGTGCCGCCGCGCACGGGGAATCAAGCCCCGCGGGGCGGTGTTCTCCCCCGATGACGGAGCACGAGGCGAGGGAGCGGACGTGGGCGCAGCAGTGTGCGACGTACGGGCGAGAGGATCCCGGACGCCCGGGCACGGGTCGTCGTACCCGGTCCTGCCGGTAGGCTGGGAGGCTGATGACTGAGAACCCCGCACCGGACCTCGAGCGAGGCCGACGACGTCGACGGAGACCGAGACCGAGGCGGAGCGGTCGCTCCGCTTCGAGCGCGACGCCATGCAGTACCTCGACCAGCTCTACTCCGCCGCGATGCGGATGACCCGCAACCCGGCCGACGCCGAGGACCTGGTGCAGGAGACCTTCGCCAAGGCGTTCGCCGCCTTCCACCAGTTCAAGCCCGGCACGAACCTCAAGGCGTGGCTCTACCGCATCCTGACCAACACCTTCATCAACACCTACCGCAAGAAGCAGCGCGAGCCGCAGCAGTCCATGGCCGAGGACGTCGAGGACTGGCAGCTGGCCCGCGCGGAGTCGCACTCCTCCAGCGGCCTGAAGTCGGCCGAGGTCGAGGCGCTGGAGCACCTGCCCGACAGCGACGTCAAGGACGCCCTGCAGCAGCTGCCCGAGGACTTCCGGCTGGCGGTCTACCTCGCGGACGTCGAGGGGTTCCCCTACAAGGAGATCGCCGAGATCATGGACACCCCGATCGGCACCGTGATGTCGCGGCTGCACCGGGGCCGCCGCCAGCTGCGCGAGAAGCTGCAGGACTACGCCGCCGACCGCGGGGTCGTCCGCGGCCGGCACCGCGGACGGGGGACGCCTCATGAGCTGCGGCAAGCCCCACGACAAGGACTGCTCGGAGGTGCTCGAGCGGGTCTTCTTCTTCATCGACAACGAGCTGCCGACCGCGGACTCCTCCGAGATCCAGCAGCACCTCGACGAGTGCGGGCCCGTGCCTGGCAGAAGTACGACCTGGAGCGCACCGTGAAGTCCCTGGTCCAGCGCTCCTGCTGCGAGCAGGCGCCCGACGGCGCTGCGGGACAAGGTGCTGCTGCGGATCCGCACGGTGCAGGTCGAGATCGACGACGGCGCGACCAGCGCGTCGACTGAGCCCGCACCGGCGGTCACCCGGTCCTGACGCACGAAGACCCCGGAGCCTCATGGCGGCCGGGGTCTGTTCGTGTCGCGTGGTGCGCGAGACGCGCTGGTCAGGCGTTGGGGCGCTTGCCGTGGTTCGCGGCCTTCTTCTTGCGGGCGCGGCGCTTGCGGCCGGTCTTGCCCATGGTGTCCTCCTCAACGCTGATGATCGCCGACCAGTCGCACCCACTCCCGGCACCGGCCAGAACGAGGTCGGGCAGGATGGCGGCGATGGAGCTCGGGCGACACCGCCACGCTCGAGGTTCACCGTCACCGAGCGACGACACCGCCGACGCGCTCGGCTCGGGGACCTCGCGGTGCTGGCGACGCCCCGGCTGCTGGCCTGGTGCGAGGCCGCCACGTGCGCGGCGATCGAGGCCTCGGTGACCGACGACCAGACCAGCGTCGGCACGCGGGTGCAGCTCGAGCACACCGCGGCCAGCCCCGTCGGGGCGGAGGTGCGGGTCACCGCGACGGTCGGCGTACGTCGACGGGCGGCTGGTGCGCTTCGAGGTGGTGGCCGAGCAGGTCACCCCGACGGTGACGACGGCTCGTCGGCGCACGGCGAGGTGACCCGGGTGGTCGTGGACCGGGAGCGGTTCCTCGACCGGCTGCCGTAGTCACAACGGGCCACCTCCAGCCCGCCGCAACCACCCGTTCGGGGGATCGAGCCCCAGAAAACGGACATACCCGTCCTGGGCGGCGTCAGGAACGCGTGGCTGGGCCCTCTCACTCGTGTGACTCCCCCCCTTCACACCCCAGCTGCCGGTCTCCGGCCCCCGTCCCACCCCCGCCCTCCGGGTCTCCCCCGAGGAGCTGGTGCGGACCAACCTCCCGCTCGTCGGCCACGTCGTCCGCGAGACCCTGTCCCGCGTGCCGGGCCACGTCTCGCACGACGACCTCACCTCGGCCGGCATGCTCGCCCTGGTGCAGGCCGCCGAGGCCTACGACCCCGACAAGGGCGCGAGCTTCGCGACGTACGCCTCGGTGCGCGTCCGCGGCGCGCTCGTCGACGAGCTGCGCGGCCTCGACTGGGCCAGCCGCTCCGTGCGGCGCCGCGCCCGCCAGGTCGACGACGCCCGCGGCCGCATCTCCACCGCCCTCGGCCGCCCGGCCGAGGACCACGAGGTGGCCACCGCGCTCGGCATCGGCACCGGTGAGCTCGCCGCCCACCGCGATGACCTGGCCCGCGCCTCGGTCATGTCGCTGCAGGCCTTCGACGACACCGCCGTCGACGAGCTGCTGCCGGCGCACACGGTCACGCCGATCGACATCATCGAGCAGCGCGAGCGGGTGGCCTACCTGCACGACGCCGTGGAGAAGCTGCCCGGCAAGCTGCGCACCGTGGTCGAGGCCTACTTCTTCGGCGACCGCCCGATGGCCGACATCGCCGCCGAGCTCGGCGTCTCCGAGAGCCGGGTCTCCCAGCTCCGCGCCGAGGCCGTCGTGCTGCTGCGCGGCGCCATGGTCGCCGCCCTGGAGCCCGAGCTGGCCGAGAAGCACCGCAAGCCCGAGGGCTGCGTGGCCCGGCGCAAGGAGTCCTACTACGCCAGCGTCGCGGCGCACCGCAGCTACGCGGCGCGCCTGGCCCGCACGGAGCTGACCGAGGACGAGACCGCCCAGACCGCGCGCCTGGCCTGAGCCGGGCCTCAGAGGCCTCAGAGGCCTCAGAGGTCGAGGCGGAAGGCGAGCAGCTCCACGCCCTCGGTCGGCGACCAGTCCCGCTCGGGGGTGCGCCGGAAGCCCAGGGAGGCGTAGATCCGGTGCGCCGCCCGCTGCACGGGGAGGCTGGAGAGCACCACCGCCCCGCAGCCCAGCTCGCTGGCCCGCTCCAGGCAGAGGCCGACCAGGGCCAGCGCGACGCCACGACGTCGGGCGGAGGGGTCCACGGCCAGCATCCGGAACTCGCCCTCGCCGGGTTGCGCCAGCTCCGACCACGGCGACCCGGGCGGGCAGTAGGTGACCGTGCCGACCACGCGCCGGGATCGTCCTCGAGCAGGGCGACGTACAGCTCGGCCTCCCGGGCGCGGGTCACCGCGTCACCCAGGTGCTCGGCGTAGGGGTCGTCGGCCAGCAGCAGGCCGTCGGCGCGGTACGCCGCCACGGTCAGCGCGCCGACGGCGGGGAGCTCGTCGAGGTGGGCCGGGCGGACGTGGACCGGCACCTCAGACCCCGAAGGTGGCGCGGGGGTAGGCCGCCGCGACGTCGGTGATGACGTTGACCAGGTAGGGCGTACCGGCCGCGAACGCCCGGTCCAGCGCCGGGCCGACCTGGCTCGGGTCGGTGACGGTCTCGCCACCCCCGCCCAGGGCGGTCACCACCTGGTCGTAGCGGGTCTGCGGCGCGAGGTCGGTGGCCACGTCGTAGCCGTAGAGCATCTGCATCGGGCCCTTCTCCAGGCCCCAGGCCGAGTTGTTGCCGCACACCATGACCACGGGCAGGTCGTGGCGCACCAGCGTGTCGACGTCCATCAGCGACATGCCGGCCGCGCCGTCGCCGAGCAGCAGCACGACCTGGGCGGAGGGTCGGGCGATCCGGGCCGCGATGGCCGAGCCGAGGCCGGCCCCCAGGCAGCCGTACGGCCCGGGGTCGAGCCAGCCGCCGGGGCGCTTCGGCTCCACGAACTTGCCGGCGAAGGACACGAAGTCGCCGCCGTCGCCGATGACCACGGCGTCCTCGGCCAGGCGGGGGGCCAGCTCGCCGTAGATCCGGGCCGGGTGGATGGGGTCGGCCCGGAGGCCAGCAGCAGCGCGTCCCGCTCCACGCCGGCGCGCACGGCGTCCTGCAGGGTGGCCGTCCACTCCGACCAGTCCGGTTTGCGGGGACGGCGCTCCAGGGCGGCCTGCACGCCGTCGATGACCGCGGTCAGGTCACCCGCGGCGGACGCGGCCAGCTCGGCGTGCCGGGAGAGCTGGTCGGGGGAGTCCGCCAGGTGCACCACCCGGGCGGGGGTGGCGCCGTCCTTGCCGCCGAAGACGCCGTACCCCAGGCGGAAGTCGAGCGGGGTCCCGACGACGACCACCAGGTCGCTGCGGCCGAACGCGGTGCTGCGGGCCTTGGTGACCAGCTGCGGGTGCCCACCGGGGACCAGCCCGCGCCCCATGCCGTTGGTGATCACCGGGATGCCGGTCTCCTCCACGAAGCGGAGCGCCGCGTCCTCGGCCCCGTCGGCCCAGACGTCGGTCCCGAGCACCAGCACCGGACGGGAGGACTCGGCCAGCAGCGCGCCCACCCGGTCCAGCTGGTCGGCGTCGGCCTCCAGGGGGGCCCGGCCCGTGACCGGCGCCGGCTCGGCCAGCGGGGCCTTGTCGTAGAGCTGGTCCATGGGGACGTCGAGGAACGTCGGGCCGCGGTGCGAGGAGCGGGCCGCGGTGAACGCCTCGTCCGTGGCCCCCGCGATGTCCGCGACGGCCGTGACCGTGCGCGCCGACTTCGTGACCGGGGCGAGCAGCGGGACGTGGTCGAGCTCCTGCAGGCTGCCGCTGCCCCAGCGGCCCGCCGGGGCGCGTCCGCCCACCACGACCAGCGGCGAGCCGCTGAAGCGGGCCTGCGTCACGGCACTGACCCCGTTGGTGACCCCCGGCCCAGCGGTCAGCACGGCGAGGCCGGGCACCCGGGTCAGCTTGCCGACGGCCTCCGCCGCGAACACGGCCGTCTGCTCGTGCCGCACGTCGAGGATCCGCACCGGCGGCTCGGCGTGCACCGCCGCGTCGTACAGGGGGAAGACGTGCGCCCCGGAGAGGGTGAAGAGGGTCTGCACGCCGTGCGCGGCGGCCACGGCCACGGCGTGCTCGCCGCCGTGCCCCTCCCGGCCGGGGTCGGTGGGGGCCGGGGTGGGGGAGGAGTCGGTCATGCCTGCACGCTACCCAGCGGCGGGGGAGGTGCCGGGCTCACCCTCGAGCACCTCGACGACCCCCGGGTCGCCCGCGTCGGCGTGGTAGTCGCTGGGGTGCGTCTGGTCGGTGCCCTCGGCCACGCCCGCCCGCCGCAGAACCAGGGTCAGCACGACGGCCACCAGCGATGTTGATGACGAAGGCGGTCAGGGCGATGTAGCCCTTGGTGTCGGTGAACGGGATGAGCTCCAGCGGGCCCCCGAAGTGGCTGCCCGGCTTCCCGACGGCCGGCACCATGTACGCCGTCCAGGTGCCGTAGGCCATGCCCGACGGCCCAGCCGCCCAGCAGCGCCCAGCGGTGGAACCACCGGGTGTAGAGGGAGAACACCAGGGCCGGCATGGTCTGCAGGATCCACACGCCGCCGAGCAGCTGGAAGTTGATCGCCTCCTGCGTGCCCAGCCCGAGCACGAAGGCCAGGGCCCCGAACTTCACCACCAGCGAGACCAGCTTGCTCTGCCGGGCCTCCTGCTTCGGGGTCGCCTCGGGGTTGATGAAGGCGGTGTAGACGTTGCGCGTCCACAGGTTGGCCGCGGCGATCGACATGATCGCGGCCGGCACCAGGGCCCCGATGGCGATCGCGGCGAACGCGACCCCGGCGAACCACGACGGGAACTGGTCGTCGAAGAGGGCCGGCACCGACTGCTGCGGGTTGTCGACCTTGATCCCCGCGGCGATCGCGGCGAAGCCGAGCAGGGCCAGCAGTCCGAGCAGGAAGGAGTACGCCGGCAGCAGGGCGGCGTTGCGCCGGATCACCGAGCGGTTCTTCGAGGCCAGCACCCCGGTCAGGGAGTGCGGGTACATGAACAGCGCCAGCGCAGAGCCCAGGGCCAGCGAGGCGTAGGCCCACTGCGCCGCCGGAGGCGGGATGATCCCCTTGCCGGCCGCGGCCCCGCTGGCGATGGCGTCGGCGTTGTCGGTGTTGAAGGCCGTGAACGAGTCCTTGGCCGAGGCGAAGATGCCGTCCCAGCCGCCGAGCTGGGTGGGCAGGTAGATCACCGCCACGATGATGACGACGTAGATCAGCGTGTCCTTGACGAAGGCGATGAGCGCCGGCGCCCGCAGCCCGGAGGCGTAGGTGTAGGCCGCCAGGACCGCGAAGGCGATCAGCAGCGGTGCGTCCTTCTCCAGCCACGACGCGTCGGCCCCGCCGCCGATGCCCATGATCTCCAGCACGACCTGGATGCCCACCAGCTGCAGGGCGATGTAGGGCATGGTGGCCAGCAGCCCGGTGACGGCCACGGCCAGGGCCAGCGCCTTGGAGTCGAAGCGACCGCGCACGAAGTCGGCCGGCGTGACGTAGCCGTGCCGGTGCGAGACCGACCAGAAGCGCGGCAGGAAGATGAAGATGATCGGGTAGAGCACGATCGTGTACGGCACCGCGAAGAAGCCCACCACCGAGCCGGCGTACAGCGTGGCGGGCACCGCGATGAACGTGTAGGCGGTGTAGATGTCGCCGCCGATGAGGAACCACGAGATGAAGGTGCCGAAGCCGCGGCCGCCCAACCCCCACTCGTCCAGGCTGTCCATGGACTCGGCCCGGCGCCAGCGCGAGGCCAGGAAGCCGAGCACGGTCACCAGCAGGAACAGGAAGAGGAAGACGCCCAGCTCGACGGGGTCGGTGTCGTTCACGGCCGGTCCCCCTTCGCGCTCTGCCCGTCAGGCCCGCTGTGCCCGTCAGGCCCGTCCGGGTCCGGGGGCAGGCCGAAGGCGGGGCGGTCCGCGGCGGTCGCACGCAGCGAGAGCCGGAACGCGGCGAAGGTCAGCGCCGAGACGACCGGGATCATCGCGAACTGGAACCAGTAGTAGAACGGGAAGCCCCACAGCGTGGGCGTCTCCTGGTCGTAGAGGAAGACCATCAGCGGCACGACGATGCCGACGGCCAGCAGCAGCGCCACCACCGCCCACATACCGCTCGTACGACGGACCGGGCGCGGCCCGCCCGGTCCTGCAGCACCGTGCGCCAAGCGACCCACCTCCGAGTTAGGGACGACCGGGTGAGGGTAGCCATCGCGCCCTGGTTCGGCCAGCCCCCGCGCCGACCGGCGCACTAGGGTGGGCCTCGTGCCGTCGATGACCCAGCTGGTGCGCGGGCGCACGGACCTCACCACCGAGGACCTCTCCTGGCTGCAGCTGCTGCTGGCCGACTGGCAGGTGATCGCCGACCTCTCCTTCGCCGACCTGGTGCTGTGGCTGCCCGACCGCGACGGCTCCGGCTACTGGGCGGTGGCCCAGATGCGGCCGACCACCGGCCCGACGGCGTACGTCGACGACCTGGTGGGGGCCTTCGTGGCCGTCGGGCGACGCCCGCTCATCGACTCGGCGTACCAGCACCAGCGGGTGGCCCGCGAGGGCGACCCGGAGTGGCGTGACGACATCCCGGTGCGGGTGGAGGCCATCCCGGTACGGCGGGGCGACCGCATCCTCGGGGTCATCGCCCGCAACACCAACCTGCTGGGCGTGCGCACCCCGAGCAGGTTGGAGCTGGCCTACCTGCAGTCGGCGACCGACCTCACCCAGATGATCGCGCACGGCCACTTCCCGTTCCCCGGCCAGCGCTCGGACCACGCCGACTCGCCGCGGGTGGGCGACGGGTTCCTGCGGGTGGACGCGGCCGGGCGGGTCACCTACGCCAGCCCCAACGCGCTCTCGGTCTACCGCAGGCTGGGGCTGACCACGGACCTCACCGGCCTGGACCTCGCCCAGACCACCCGCGAGCTGGTGCCGGCCGCGCGCCGGCCCGACGAGGAGGCGCTGAGCGCGGTGCTGGGCGGACGGCAGCCCCGCGACACCGAGATCGGTGGCGACACGGTGCTGATCCTGCGGGCCATCCCGCTGCGACCGGACGGCGAGCGGGTCGGTGCACTGGTGCTGCTGCGCGACGTGACCGACCTGCGCCGGCGCGACCGCGAGCTGGTCACCAAGGACGCCACCATCCGCGAGATCCACCACCGGGTGAAGAACAACCTGCAGACGGTCGCGGCGCTGCTGCGCCTGCAGGCGCGTCGTCTGCAGGCCCCGGAGGGCCGCGCGGCCCTGGAGGAGGCGGTCCGCCGGGTCGGCACCATCGCCGTCGTGCACGAGACGCTCAGCCAGGCCTTCGACGAGCACGTCGAGTTCGACCTGGTGGCGGACCGGCTGAGGGTGATGGTGTGCGACGTCAGCTCGGGCGAGGCAGGCGTCACCTCGGCCCGGCACGGCAGCTTCGGGACGATCAGCTCCGAGATGGCCACGCCGCTGGCCATGGTGCTCACCGAGGTGCTGCAGAACGCCGTCCAGCACGGCTTCGGGTCCCGTGCCGGCGCCATCACGGTCACCGCCGAGCGGCCCGCGGACCGCATGGTGGTGACCGTCGAGGACGACGGGCAGGGCCTGCCGGCCGGTTTCGACGTGGCGAGGTCGACCAGCCTGGGCCTGTCCATCGTGCGGACGCTGGTCGAGTCCGAGCTCGACGGGGAGCTGGAGATGGGTCCTCGACCGGACGGTGGCACCAGGGTCGTCGTGGACCTGCCGGTGCCGGGATGAGCCGGGCCCCCGGTGCGTGCCGGGCGGCCGGGGCGGTCTCAGGCGGTGCGGACCTTGGCCCGCGCGTTGCGACGCTTGAGCGCGCGGCGCTCGTCCTCGCTCATGCCGCCCCACACGCCGTGGTCCTGACCGGCCTCGAGGGCCCAGGCGAGGCACTGCTCGCGCACGTCGCAGCGACGGCAGACCTGCTTCGCCTCCTCGATCTGGAGGATCGCAGGGCCGGTGTTGCCGATGGGGAAGAACAGCTCCGGGTCCTCGTCGAGGCACAAAGAGCGGTGGCGCCAATCCATAGTGGATGACTCCTTCTGTATTGCTGTGAGGACCGGGGTGTTACCCGGCCGCATGGCTTCAAACTCGCCGGCCGCGCACCAGGCTTGTGAACGAATTCACGAGCCGGGCCCAGGGGTGAGGGGCGCGCTGGCGGGCTGGTGGTAGACAGCAGCGAGTGGTGCCCGCGCCGCCGGCCTGTGACAAGAGTGACAACCCGGGACGGCGCTATCAACCCCACGTGGTGGTCACGTTGGTCACAGCGACCGACTGTAACGGTTCGGCGTCATCTTTCCCAGGGTCCACGGACATCCCGGGCGCAAAATCTGCTGCCGACCGCTGCGTAGCATCGCGTGCGTGACCTCCCCGACCACCCCGCCCTCCCGCGTCCCCACCGCCCCCCGGCCCCTGGCGCTGGCCGCGGGGCTGGCGGGCCTGGAGGGGATCGTGCTGGCCGGGTACGGCGTCGCCCAGCTGTTCGCCCTGAGCGGGGAGCGCGCCACCATGGTGCTCACCAACTCGGTGTTCTTCCTGGTGTACGGCGTGGGGCTGGCCGTGCTGGGCTGGCTGCTGGCGGTCCGGCTGCGCACCTGGGCCCGGGCGCCGGTGGTCCTGGCGCAGCTGCTTCAGCTCGGGGTGGCCTGGAGCTTCCGGGGCGGCCCCACGACCACGCTGGCGGTGGTGCTGGGTGTCGTGGCGCTCCTGGTCCTGTCCGGGATCTTTCATCCCGCCTCGCTGCGCGCGGTGGAGGCGGCCCAGGACGACGGGTCGGGGGACCCGACCTAGTCCTCGCCCGGCGGGCTCTCCTCCAGCGACTCCCGCAGGCGGGCCAACGTCCGGGCGAGCAGCCGGGAGACGTGCATCTGGGAGATGCCGATCTCGGCGGCGATCTGGGACTGGGTCATCCCCCGGAAGAAGCGGAGCGTCAGGATGTGCTTCTCGCGGGGGTCCAGCGCCTCCAGCAGCGGCTTGATCGTCTCGCGGTTCTCCACGTGCTCCAGCGCCTCGTCGTCCCCGCCGATCACGTCGATCATCGACAGCGCGCTGTCGTCGCCGGAGTCCGGCGCGTCCAGCGACAGGGTGGAGTAGGCGTTGGAGGACTCCAGACCCTCGATGATCTCCTCCTCCGAGACACCCACCTTGTGGGCCAGCTCGGCGACCGTGGGGGAGCGGCCGAGGTCCTGGGTGAGGTCGGCGGTCACCGCGGTGATGGTCAGCCGCAGCTCCTGCAGGCGACGCGGCACCCGGATGGCCCAGCCGCGGTCGCGGAAGTGGCGCTTGATCTCGCCCACGATGGTGGGGGTGGCGTAGGTCGAGAACTCCACGCCACGTCCGGTGTCGAAGCGGTCGATGGCCTTGATGAGCCCGATGGTGCCGACCTGCAGCAGGTCGTCGAAGGGCTCGCCCCGGTTGACGAAGCGGCGGGCGAAGTGCTCGACCAGGGGCAGGTGCAGCGTGACCAGGAGGTCGCGGTCGCGGCTGCGCTCGGCCTCGGTGCGGGTCTCGTCGCCGAGCTGGCCGAAGAGCTCGGCGCTGCGCGCGCGCATGGCGCTGAGGTCCTGGGCGGACCGGGTGCCCGCCACGGTCAGTCGAAGTCCCCGGTGGTCCGGGAGAGCGAGACCGTGAGCCGGTCCCCCTCGACCCGGGCGTCGACCTCGCTGGTCAGGGCGGCCAGGACGGTCCAGGCGAAGCCGTCACGGCCGGGCGGTCGCGGGTCCTCGCAGTCGGCGCTGACCGCCACCGTCAGGCGGGTGGGGGCCAGGTCGAAGGTGCAGTGCAGGTCCGACCCCTCGCGCGCCTGGGGGAGCACCATGGCGCAGGCCTCGTCGACCGCGATCCGCAGGTCCTCGATGTCGTCGAGGGTGAAGTCGAGCCTCGCCGCGAGACCAGCCGTCGCCGTGCGCAGCACCGCCAGGAAGGCGCTGTCCGCCGGGATGCGGAGCTCCACGTCCGGGTGTGCGTTTCCCACGTCGTTCCTGCCCCTCACGTCTGGCCTCGGGTGGTGCGCGTGCCGGCGTCGTGGGGACCTCGCCCCGTCCTGACACCGACACGGGGCCGGACGCGGGTGCGTCCGACCCCGACGGTCGTGATGCCGGCACCCGCCGACGTGGTCGACAGTGTGCCAGGTCGCGCTCAGGACTTCTTGGTCTCCCAGAAGATCTCGGCGATCTCGTCGATCTTGGCCAGCAGGTCGTCGGCGACCTGGGCGTCGAGCGAGCCCTTGGCCCCGGACGCACCGGCCAGCTTGGTGGCCTCGTTGACGAGCTGGTGCAGCTGCGGGTACTTCTCGAAGTGCGGGGGCTTGAAGTAGTCGGTCCACAGCACCCAGAGGTGGTGCTTGACCAGCTCGGCGCGCTGCTCCTTGATGAGGATGGCGCGGGTGCGGAAGTCGGGGTCGGAGTTGTCGGCGACCTTGGCGATGATCCCCTTGATCGACTCGGCCTCGATCCGGGCCTGGGCCGGGTCGTAGACGCCGCAGGGCAGGTCGCAGTGGGCCTGGACTTCGAGGGTGCGGGCGAGCAGTCGCGCGAACATGCGGGTCCTTTCGTCTGTGGGTGGTGGAGCCACTGCGACACTACTCCCGACCCTGTGGACGGGCGGGGGAGGGCGGTGGACCGCACCGGAGGCGGACGGAGGGTACCCAATGCCGGGTCGGCGCATGCGGCGCTGGGTCGCGTCGTGGCGGCCGGCCTCCCGCGGGCCCGCGCCCGGGACGCCCGCCCCGTGGGGCCTCGCAGTGGTGCGGGGCCGCTCGATGCTGCCCACGCTGCGCGACGGTGACCGGCTCCTGGTCCGGCACGGCGTGGTGCCCCGGCCCGGGGACCTCGTAGTGGTGGTGCTGCCGCAGCGGGGACTGGCGGTCAAGCGGGCGACTGCGCACGGCCCGGACGGCTGGTGGGTGGAGCGCGACAACCCGGACGAGGGCGTGGACTCCTGGGTGGTGGGCGCGGTCCCGGACGCCGACGTGGTGGCGGTCGTGCGCGCCCGCGTGTGGCCGCCGCGCCGGCTCGCGCGCCGGTAGCATCGCTGCGATGTCGGCCCCCACGAGCAGCTCCTACGCCCACGACCCCGTCTTCGAGCTGCACCGCGGCGGGAAGATGGAGATCGCCTCCACGGTCGCGCTGGCCGGTCCCGACGACCTCTCGATGGCCTACACGCCGGGCGTGGCCCGGGTGTGCGAGGCGATCGCGGCTGATCCCGGCCTGGTCGACGACTACACCTGGGTGCCGAACACGGTCGCCGTGGTCACCGACGGCACCGCGGTCCTCGGGCTCGGCGACATCGGCCCGGCCGCGGCCATGCCGGTGATGGAGGGCAAGGCGGTCCTGTTCAAGCAGTTCGGGGGCGTGGACGCCGTACCGATCTGCCTGGCGACCAAGGACGCCGACGAGATCGTGGAGACGGTGGCCCGTCTGGCCCCCAGCTTCGGCGGGATCAACCTGGAGGACATCTCCGCGCCGCGGTGCTTCGAGATCGAGGACCGCCTCAAGGCGCTGCTCGACATCCCGGTCTTCCACGACGACCAGCACGGCACCGCGGTGGTGGTGCTGGCCGCCCTGGAGAACGCGCTGCGCCTGACCGGCCGCGCACCGGCCGACACCCGGGTCGTCGTGGCCGGCGCCGGTGCAGCCGGGGCCGCGGTGGCGCAGATCCTGCTCGCGGCCGGCGTGGTCGACCTGGCCGTCACCGACCGCCGTGGGGTGCTGCACTCGGCCCGCGGCGACCTGACCCCGGTCAAGGCCTCGCTGGCCCAGCGGACCGCGGACCTCAGCGGACGCACCGGTGGGCTGGCCGACGTGATGGTGGGGGCCGACGTGTACGTCGGGGTCTCGGGCGGGACGGTGCCCGAGGAGGTCGTCGCCACGATGGCCCCCGACGCCATCGTCTTCGGGCTGGCCAACCCCAGGCCCGAGGTCCACCCCGACGTGGCCCACCGGCACGCCCGCGTGGTGGCCACCGGGCGCTCCGACTTCCCCAACCAGATCAACAACGTGCTGGCCTTCCCCGGGATCTTCCGTGGCGCGATCGACGTACGGGCGACCTCGATCACGGAGTCGATGAAGCTGGCCGCCGCGAACGCCATTGCCGGGCTGATCGGCGACGACCTCGACGAGGCGTACGTGGTGCCCTCGCCGTTCGACCCCCGGGTGGCCCCGGCCGTCGCGGCCGCGGTGTCCGCGGCCGCCCGTGCCGACGGCGTCGCCCGCCGCTAGGGTCGGGGCCATGTTCGCCGTCTACGCCGAGTCCTTCTCCTCCGACGAGCCGCTGTCCGGCCTGGTGGTCGGGGAGCGCCCCGAGCCGGAGGCCCTGGACGGCTGGACCACCGTGACCGTCCGGGCCGCGGCGCTCAACCACCACGACCTGTGGTCCCTGCGGGGGGTCGGCCTCAAGCAGGAGGCCCTTCCCATGGTGCTGGGCTGCGACGCGGCCGGCGTGGACGAGGACGGCAACGAGGTCGTCGTGCACGCCGTGGTCAGCGACCCGTCGTGGTCCGGCGACGAGACGCTCGACCCCCGGCGGTCCCTGCTCAGCGAGCGCTACCAGGGCACCTTCGCCGACCGCGTCCTGGTGCCCACCCGCAACCTGGTGCCCAAGCCCGCCTCCCTCAGCTTCGAGGAGGCCGCGTGCCTGCCGACCGCCTGGCTCACGGCGTACCGGATGCTCTTCACCCAGGGCGGTCTCAAGCCCGGGGACAGCGTGCTCGTGCAGGGGGCCGGGGGAGGCGTGGCCACCGCCCTGGTGGCGCTGGGCCGGGCCGCCGGGCTGCGGGTCTACGCGACCAGCCGTGACGAGGGCAAGCGGGCGCGGGCCCTCGAGCTCGGTGCCCACGAGGTGTTCGAGACCGGCGCCCGCCTGCCCACCCGGGTCGACGCGGTCATGGAGACCGTGGGACGGGCCACCTGGTCGCACTCGGTCAAGGCGCTGCGCCCCGGGGGCACCCTGGTGGTCTCGGGCACGACCAGCGGTCCCAACCCGGACAACGCCGAGCTGACCCGGGTGTTCTTCCTGCAGCTGCGGGTCATCGGGTCGACCATGGGCACCCGCTCGGAGCTGGCCTCGCTGGTCGAGCTGCTCGACGTCAGCGGCGTCCGGCCGGTGATCGACCGGGTGCTGCCCATGGAGCAGGCCCGCGACGGGTTCGCGGCGATGGAGTCCGGCGACGTGTTCGGCAAGGTCGTCTTCACCCGCTGAGCGCCGAGGCGTCCCGTCCTGCGTCCCCCGACCCGCCGAGGCGTCCCGTCCTGCGCACCAGTCAGCGCCCAGGCGTCTGGTCGTCGATGACGACTCACGCGACGGGACGCCTCGGCGAGGTTCGCCGCGCACGACGGGACGCCTCGGCGGGCTACGCCGCGCACGAAGGGACGCCTCGTCAGTCGTCGGGGTCGTCGAGCCGGGCCAGCCAGGTGGCCAGCCGCTCGACGGGCACCTCGAACTCCGGGAAGGTGTCCACGAACTCCGAGAGCCGGTCCGCGAGCCAGGCCAGGGAGACCTCCTCCTCGCCCCGGCGCGCGCTCAGCTCCTCGATGCCACGGTCGGTGAAGTACACGGCGGTCAGTCGAAGGCCCGGGCGACGATGGTCTTCTGCTCCTCCACGTGCCGCGAGTGCTGGCCCACCGACGGCGAGGACGACTCCGGCCGCGAGACCCGGCTGAACGGCAGGCCGTCGAGCTCGGGGGTGAGGTTGAGCGCGTAGTGCGGCCACGGGCCCATGTTGGCCGGCTCGTCCTGCACCCAGCGGACCTCCTTCAGGTGCGGGAAGCGCGCCAGCTCGGCCTTCAGCTCCTCCACCGGCCGGGGGTAGAGCTGCTCGACCCGCACGATGGCGGTGGTGGGCTCGTCGCCCTCCCGCTTCTTGCGCTCGACCATCAGGTCCCAGGTGATCCGGCCGCTGCACAGCAGCACCTTCTCCACCTTGTCGGCGAGCACCGCGTCGTCCCCGATGACGGGACGGAACGTGCCCTGGGTGAAGTCGGCCGGCTGCGAGGCGGCCTCCTTGCGCTTGAGCATCGACTTGGGCGTGAAGACGACCATCGGCCGGTGCAGCTCGCCCAGGGAGTGCTTGCGGAGCAGGTGGAAGTAGCTGGCCGGGGTGGAGGGCTGGGCCACCACGAACGCCTCGTCGGCGGCCATCGACAGGAACCGCTCGATGCGCGCCGAGGAGTGGTCCGGCCCCTGGCCCTCGTAGCCGTGCGGGAGCAGCAGCACCACCCCGGAGTGCTGGCGCCACTTGGTGTTGCTGGCGGTGATGAACTCGTCGATCACGGTCTGGGCGCCGTTGACGAAGTCGCCGAACTGCGCCTCCCACAGGACCAGCGTGTCGGGCCGGGCCACCGAGTAGCCGTACTCGAAGCCCAGCACGGCGTACTCCGAGAGCAGCGAGTCGTAGACGTAGAACTGGGCCTGGTCCTCGGTGAGGTTGGCCAGCGGGGTCCACTCGTCGGCGTTCTGCCGGTCGATGATCGTGGCGAAGCGGGACACGAACGTCCCACGACGCGAGTCCTGACCGGACAGCCGGACCGGCCGCCCGTCCATCAGCAGCGAGCCGAAGGCGAGGATCTCGCCGGTGCCCCAGTCGATGGGGCCCTCGGTGATGGCGGCCGCGCGGCGCTGCAGCTGCGGCAGGACCTTCGGGTGCACGGTGAATCCGTCAGGGGCGTTGACGTGCGCGTCGGAGATCCGCTTCATGAACTCCATGGGGATCGCCGTGGCCTCGTCCGTGGCGCTCTTGTCCGGGTAGTCGGGGACCGTGGTCCACTCCTTCGGCCCCTGGCTGGCCTCGCGGACCTCGGTGAAGACCCGTTCGAGCTGCTGCTGGTAGTCGCGCAGCACCTGCTCGGCCTCCTCCAGCGTGATGTCGCCACGCCCGATGAGGGACTCGGTGTAGAGCTTGCGCACCGACCGCTTCTGCTCGATGAGGTCGTACATCAGCGGCTGGGTGTACGACGGGTCGTCGCCCTCGTTGTGGCCGCGGCGGCGGTAGCAGACGAGGTCGATGACGACGTCCTTCTTGAACGCCTGGCGGTACTCGAAGGCGAGCCGGGCCACCCGGATGCACGCCTCCGGGTCGTCGCCGTTGACGTGGAAGATCGGCGCCTGCACCATCCGCGCCACGTCGGTGCAGTAGAGCGAGGAGCGCGAGGAGGCCGGCGAGGTCGTGAAGCCGACCTGGTTGTTGACCACGACGTGGATCGTGCCGCCGGTGCGGTATCCCCGCAGCTGGGAGAGGTTGAGCGTCTCGGCCACGACGCCCTGCCCGGCGAACGCGGCGTCGCCGTGCACGAGGAGGGGCAGCACGGGGAACTCGGCGCCCTTGTTCAGCACGTCCTGCTTGGCGCGGGCGATGCCCTCGAGCACCGGGTCGACGGCCTCGAGGTGGGAGGGGTTGGCGGCGACCGAGACCTTGATGGTGGCCTTCGAGCCCGCCGTGAACTCACCCTCCGCGCCCAGGTGGTACTTCACGTCGCCGGAGCCCTGGACGGTGCGCGGGTCGATGTTGCCCTCGAACTCGCGGAAGATCTGGCTGTACTTCTTGCCCACGATGTTGGCCAGCACGTTGAGCCGTCCGCGGTGCGCCATCCCGATCGCGACCTCGTCGAGGCCGTCGTCGGCGGCCGCCTCGCACAGCTCGTCGAGCAGCGGGACGGTGGTCTCGCCGCCCTCGAGGCTGAACCTCTTCTGCCCCACGAACTTGGTCTGCAGGAAGGTCTCGAACGCCTCGGCCTGGTTGAGCTTGAGCAGGATCCGCAGCTGCTCCTCGCGTGGCGGCTTCACGTGCGGCTGCTCCACGCGCTGCTGGATCCAGCGTCGCTGCTCCGGGTCCTGGATGTGCATGTACTCGATGCCGACCGTGCGGCAGTAGGAGTCGCGCAGGATGCCCAGGATGTTGCGCAGCTTCATGAAGCGCCGGCCCTCGCCCCCGAACGAGCCGGTCGCGAACTCGCGGTCGAGGTCCCAGAGCGTCAGCCCGTGCGTCTCGACCTCGAGGTCGGGGTGGCTGCGCTGCTGGTACTCCAGCGGGTCGGTGTCGGCCATGATGTGGCCGCGCACACGGTAGGCGTGGATCAGCTCCAGGATGCGCGCCTGCTTGCTGATCTCGTCGTCGTGGCTGGCCGAGATGTCCTTGGCCCAGCGGATCGGCTCGTAGGGGATCCGCAGCGACCGGAAGATCTCGTCGTAGAAGTGGTCCTCGCCCAGCAGCAGCGAGTGCAGGCGCCGCAGGAACTCGCCCGACTGCGCACCCTGGATCACGCGGTGGTCGTAGGTCGAGGTCATCGTCATGATCTTGCTGATGCCGTTGCGGGCGATGACCTCGTCCGAGGCGCCCTGCCACTCGGCCGGGTACTCCATGGCGCCGACGCCGATGATCGCGCCCTGGCCCTGCATGAGGCGGGGCACCGGGTGGTTGGTGCCGAGTCCGCCGACGTTGGTCAGCGAGATCGTCGTGCCGGCGAAGTCCGAGACGGCCAGCTTGCCGTCGCGCGCCTTGCGCACCAGGTCCTCGTACGCCGTCCAGAAGGTGGCGAAGTCCATCGACTCGGCGGCCTTGATCGAGGGCACCAGGAGCTGGCGGGTGCCGTCCTTCTTGGTGATGTCGATGGCGAGGCCGAGGTTGATGTGGGCGGGGGTGATGAGGGTCGGCTTGCCGTCGTTGACGGTGTAGCCGTTGTTCATCTCCGGCATCGCCTTGAGCGCCGCCACGATGGCGTAGCCGATGACGTGGGTGAAGGACACCTTGCCGCCGCGGGCCCGGGCGAGGTGGTTGTTGATGACCGTCCGGTTGTCCCAGAGCAGCTTCACCGGCACCGAGCGGACGCTGGTGGCGGTGGGCACGCTCAGGCTGGCGTCCATGTTCTGCACGGTGCGCGCCGGCGCGCCGCGCAGCACGGTCAGGGTCGGCTCGTCGCTGGCCTCGGGCCGGCCGGCGGCCTCCGGCTCCTTGGGGACGGGCGAGGCCGCCGGTCGGCCCGTGGTGGGCCGCTGGGTGGGCTGGGCCGAGGTGCTCCGTGTGGCGGAGGGCGTGGCGGGCTTGCCCGCCGGCTTCGCGGCCGTGTCCGGGGCGGGCTCCGCTGCAGACCGGGGAGCCGGCTTCGCGGCGGTCCGGGCCGGGGCGGGGTCACCCGAGGGAGTCGGAGCCGTCGAGGAGCCGCTCTCGGGCCGGGCCTTGGCGGCCGCGCGCGCCACGGCCGGCGAGCCGCCGGCGACGGAGCCGGCCGAGCCGTTCCCGTTGGTGCCGGAGGAGGCGGTGCCGTTCTTCTCGAAGAAGCTCCACCACGCCTTGTCCACGCTGTCCGGGTCCGCCTGGTAGCGCTCGTACATCTCGTCGACGAGCCACTCGTTGGCCCCGAAGTCGGCGAGCGGGTCGGCTCCGGGCTGCTGGGAGTGGGAGCTGGTCGACGCGCTCGACGTCGGCGCCCCTGCAGAAGACTCGGCCACGACCCTGAATCGCCTCTTCCGGTGAAAATCCGCGGTGTAACTCTATGGTGGTGATCGCCTAACAGGTTAGACCTTGACCTCAACCCGGCGCAGCCGGGATCGCAGGCCGGGGAAGGGTGTGTCGTCCACCTCACCCGGCCGCCCGGCGGAGGGAGCAGCCCCGCGTGACCACACCCGGGCGCGGTCGTCGTCCGGCTCGGTCGGGGTCCGCCCGCACCGGCAGCGCCGTCCGGGTACGCCGGCTCCTGGCCGTGCTGACGGTCCTGGTGGTGGGGCTGGCGGCGACCGCCTGCACGGGCGATGGTGGTGGTTCCGGCGACGGCGGCGGACGGTCCTCGAGCACACCGGGCCGGGCGAGCGAGCCCGGTCCGCCCTCGGTGCGCTGGCAGGGAGGGGTCACCCACGTCGCCGGCCGCATGGGTCCCTCCGCGCGGGCCCGTGTCGTACGTCGGGTGCGGGCGACCCTGTCGACGTACCTGGACGGCGCCTTCCTACGGGGGGAGTACCCCCGAGACAATTTCTCCGCCTCACTGGCCGCCTTCACCACCGGGGCGCGGGCGCGGGCGGGGCGCGACGCGAGCCTGCTGACCAACGAGCCGCTCGGCGCGAGCACCCGGGCGGTGCGGGCCACCCGTCGTACCGCCTACCTGTCCGTGCTGGCGCCCGCGGGGACGGCCCGCCGGGGCGACCGCGGCCGTGGACCTCGTCCTGCGGGTCGACCGGGGGGAGCAGCCGGCCCGACGGGTCCACCTGCGGGGCCGGTTCCTGCTGACCCCGCGCCCGGCCGGCGGATGGGCGATCTTCGGCTACGACCTGGCCCGCTCGGCGGGGCGTGCCCGATGACCCGTCGCCCGGCCCGAGGACTGCCTCGTCCGCTCGCCACCCTCCGCCGGGCGGTCGTGCTGACCGTCCTGCTCGCGCTCACCGCGGTGGTGGTGCCCGACGCCACGGTGCGGCACGTCGACACCGCGCTGGTGCAGGTGCGCACCGGCGGGGCCGTCGACCACCCGAAGGACGTGCTGTGGGTGCTGTGCCTCGGCTCGGACGCCCGGCCGGGCGAGCGGCTGACGGGCACCCGGGCCGACGCCATCCAGCTGGTGGGGCTGAACCTCCGCACCGGCGCCGGCACGATGATCGGCATCCCGCGCGACTCCTACGTCGAGATCGCCGGGCACGGTCGGGACAAGATCAACGCCTCGATGTTCTACGGCGGCCCCCAGCTGATGGCCGACTCGGTGGCTCGGCTGGTGGGCGTCCGGCCGGACTACGTCTTCACCACGGGGTTCCTCGGGTTCCGGGCCATGGTGCGGGCCATCGGAGGCGTCACCGTGCAGTCCCGCTTCGCCTTCTCCGACCCGGTCCGGCCGCAGGGCTACACGGTGGGGCGCAACCGGCTCAACCCCTTCCAGGCCCTCATCTTCGGTCGGGTCCGGCACCCGCTGCCGGGCGGGGACTTCGACCGCTCGGGCAACCAGGAGGAGTTGCTGCGCAGCATCCTGCGGAAGGTCCGGGCGCACCGCGCGCAGCCCGGCTTCATGGAGCGCGGGGTCCTCTCGGCGCTGCGCAACACGAGCACCGACCTCAGCCCGGCCCAGCTGTTCCGGCTGGCCCAGGCGGTCACCGAGGTGCGGCCCGACGCACTGAGGGGGTGCGTGCTGCGCGGACCCACCGGGTACGCCGGCGCGGCCAGCGTGGTGTTCCCCGACGTGGCCCGGGCGCGACGGGTGGGGGACGACGTCCGCACCGACGCGACCCTGGACCGGGGCTGCGACTGAGAGGGGTCACGACGCGGGCCGTGACAGCCGCGGAACGTGTCCGGCACCTACAGCCCCGGACGAGGCGTGATCTGTTCCGCAGCACGACGTCAGACGAGCGCAGAAGCGTGCCCCCGGTAGGATTCGAACCTACGCCACCGCCTCCGGAGGGCGGTGCTCTATCCCCTGAGCTACGGGGGCTCACGGTGCGGCAGCAGCGTACATGACCCCCGCCGCCGCTCCGACCGGCGGCGGCGGCCCCTGGGCGCGGATACCCTTGACCGGTGACACCCGAAGAGCTCTCCGACACGATCGTCCACGCCCTGTCCTCCCTGGTCGACCGGGGCGAGCTGGTGCTGCCCGAGCCCGGGCTGCCCACGGCGGTGGTGGTGGAGCGCCCGAAGAACCGTGAGCACGGCGACTACGCGACCAACGTGGCCCTGCAGCTGGCCAAGCGGGCCGGCACCTCCCCGCGCGACCTGGCCGCCCTGCTGGCGCAGCGGCTCGCCGAGGCCGACGGCATCGCGTCGGTCGACGTGGCCGGGCCCGGCTTCCTCAACGTGCGGGTCGCCGCCGCCGCCCAGGGCGTGCTCGCCGCGCAGGTGGTGGCCGCGGGGGCGTCGTACGGCACCACCTCGACCCTGGCCGGCACCCGCTTCAACGTGGAGTTCATCTCGGCCAACCCCACCGGGCCGATCCACCTGGGGCACACCCGGTGGGCGGTCGTCGGCGACGCCATCGCCCGGGTGCTCGAGGCGGCCGGGGCGGAGGTCGCCCGGGAGTTCTACATCAACGACCGCGGCAACCAGATGGACAAGTTCGGCGCCTCGCTGGAGGCCGTCGCCCTGGGCCGTCCCGTGGCGGAGGACGGCTACCTCGGCGACTACGTGCACGACCTGGCCCGCGAGGTCGTGGCCGAGAACCCGCACATCGTCGACCTGCCCGAGGGCGAGCGGCTGGTGGCCTTCCGCGAGGCGGGCTACAAGAACCAGCTCTCCGAGCAGCAGCAGCAGCTCGCGGCCTTCCGCACCAGCTTCGACGTCTGGTACTCCGAGCGCAGCCTGCACGACGGCGACAAGGTCGCCCGGAGCCTGGAGAAGCTGCGCGCCCAGGGCCACCTCTTCGACGAGGACGGCGCCCTCTGGATGCGGACCACCGACTTCGGTGACGACAAGGACCGGGTGCTGGTCCGCAGCAACGGCGAGCTCACCTACTTCGCCTCCGACACCGCCTACTACGTCGACAAGCGCGAGCGCGGCTTCGACGTCTGCCTGTACCTGCTCGGCGCCGACCACCACGGGTACGTCGGGCGGCTCAAGGCCATGGCGGCCTGCGCCGGGGACGACCCGGAGGTCAACCTCGAGGTGCTCATCGGTCAGCTGGTGAAGATCCTGCGGGGCGGGGAGGAGATCCGGCTCAGCAAGCGGGCCGGCACCATCGTGACCCTGCAGGAGCTGGTCGACATGGTCGGCGTGGACGCCCTGCGCTACACGCTCTCGCGCTACCCCGCGGACTCGCCGCTGACCCTGGACGTCGAGGAGATCACCCGCCAGGCCTCCGACAACCCCGTGTTCTACGTGCAGTACGCGCACGCCCGGCTGTCCGGGATCCTGCGCAACGGCGCGGACCTCGGCCTGACGCCCGGCGGCTCGCCGACCGGCAGCGGGTCCACCGGCGCGGCCTTCGACCCCTCCCTGCTCTCGCACGAGAAGGAGGGCGAGCTGTTGCGCTCGCTGGCCGACTTCCCCCGGGTGGTGGCCACCGCGGCGCAGCTGCGCGAGCCGCACCGGGTGGCCCGCTACCTGGAGGACACGGCCTCGAAGTTCCACCGCTTCTACGACGCCTGCCGGGTGCTGCCCATGGGCGAGGAGGAGCCCGCCCCCATCCACGCGGCCCGGCTCCTGCTCGTGTCCGCCACCCGGACCGTGCTGGCCAACGGCCTGGGCCTGCTCGGGGTCTCGGCCCCCGAGCGGATGTAGCGTGCGCGCCCACGAGGCCGGCTGGGCCCACGCCGAGGGTGCGCGGGGCCCGTCCTGGCTACGACCTCCCGCCGACGTCAACGCGCTGGTGCCCAGCCTGTGGTCCGGTACCGCCCGCAAGAACGAGCACGGCGCGCTGGAGGTCGGCGGCGTCGACCTCCGCGACCTGGTGGCGGAGCACGGCTCCCCGGCGTACGTCCTGGACGAGGCGGACTTCCGGAGCCGGGCGCGGGCGTTCCGGGAGGCGTTCGCCGGCTACGACGTCTACTACGCGGGCAAGGCGTTCCTCTGCACGACGGTGGCCCGGTGGGTGGCGCAGGAGGGCCTGTGCCTGGACGTGTGCTCCTCCGGCGAGCTGACGGTCGCGCTACGGGCCGGTGTCGACCCGGCACGGATCGAGTACCACGGCAACAACAAGACCACCGAGGAGCTGCGGCGGGCCGTGCGAGCCGGGGTGGGCCGCATCGTGCTGGACTCCTTCCACGAGATCGACCGGCTCGCCGCTGTCGCCGCCGAGCTCCCCGGAGGACTCCGGGACGGCCGGGTCCCAGTCATGGTGCGGGTCACGGCCGGGGTCGAGGCCCACACCCACGAGTACATCGCCACCGCGCACGAGGACCAGAAGTTCGGCTTCTCGATCACCTCCGGCGACGCCCTGGAGGCGGTACGGCGGGTGCTGGCCGTCGAGGGGCTGGAGCTGCGCGGGCTGCACTCGCACATCGGCTCGCAGATCTTCGACACCTCCGGGTTCGAGGTGGCGACGCGGCGCGTGCTGGCCCTGCACGCCCAGGTGTCCACCGAGCTGTCGGTCACGCTGCCCGAGCTGGACCTGGGCGGCGGCTTCGGCATCGCCTACACCACCCAGGACGACCCGGCCGACCCGGCGCAGCTGGCCACCGAGCTGACGAAGATCGTGGAGCACGAGTGCCGGGGGCACGGGCTGCCCGTGCCGCGGCTGTCCATCGAGCCCGGGCGGGCCATCGTCGGCCCGGCCATGTGCACCGTCTACACGGTGGGCACGGTCAAGGCCGTCGGGCTGGACGCGGGCGCGGTGCGGACCTACGTCTCGGTCGACGGCGGGATGAGCGACAACATCCGCACCGCCCTCTACGACGCCGACTACTCCTGCACGCTGGCCTCCCGGCGCTCCGAGGCCGACCCCGTGCTGGCCCGCGTGGTGGGCAAGCACTGCGAGGCCGGCGACATCGTGGTGAAGGACGAGTTCGTCCCCGGGGACCTCGCTCCCGACGACCTGCTGGCCGTCCCCGGCACCGGTGCGTACTGCCGCTCGATGGCCAGCAACTACAACCACGCGCTGCGACCGCCGGTCGTCGCGGTGCGCGAAGGTGCCAGTTCCGTCGTGCTCCGGCGCGAGACGGAGGAGGATCTCCTTCGTACCGACGTCGGTGCGTGAGCATCTCAGGCACCGGACCCGCCGGGGCGACGACCAGCAGTGACGAGAGGATGACGACGTGGACAGGCACCGCACCGAGCCCCTGCGGCTAGCGCTGCTCGGGTGCGGCTCCGTCGGCAGCCAGGTCGTGCGCCTGCTGCGGCAGCAGGCCGACGACCTCACCGCCCGGGTGGGAGCCCCCATCGAGCTGGTCGGGGTCGCCGTACGACGGCCCGAGCTGCAGCGCGAGGCCGACGTGCCCCGCGAGCTCCTGACCACCGACGCCCTCGGCCTGGCCAGCCGGTCCGACGTCGACCTGGTGGTGGAGGTGATCGGCGGGATCGAGCCGGCCCGCGCGCTCATCCTGGCCGCGCTCGAGAACGGCGCCTCGGTGGTCACCGCCAACAAGGCCCTGCTGGCCGAGGACGGCGCCACGCTGTTCGCGGCCGCCGAGAAGGCGCAGCGCGACCTCTACTTCGAGGCCTCCGTGGCCGGGGCCATCCCGATCCTCCGGCCGCTGCAGGAGTCGCTGGCCGGCGACCAGGTGCGCCGGGTCCTCGGCATCGTCAACGGCACCACCAACTTCATCCTCGACAAGATGGACACCCTGGGCAGCGGGTTCGACGAGGTGCTCCAGGAGGCCCAGGAGCTGGGCTTCGCCGAGGCCGACCCCACCGCGGACGTCGAGGGCTACGACGCCGCGGCCAAGGCCGCCATCCTGGCCAGCCTCGCCTTCCACACCCGGGTGACGGCCGCCGACGTCTACCGCGAGGGCATCGCGGAGGTCAGCGCCGCCGACATCGCCTCGGCGCGGGCCATGGGCCACGTGGTCAAGCTGCTGGCCATCTGCGAGCTGCGCGACGGGCCGAACGGTCCGGCCGTGTCCGCCCGCGTGCACCCGGCGATGATCCCGCGCTCCCACCCGCTGGCCAGCGTGCGCGAGGCCTACAACGCGGTGTTCGTGGAGAGCGACGCCGCGGGCCAGCTGATGTTCTACGGACCCGGTGCGGGCGGCGCCCCCACGGCCAGTGCCGTGCTCGGCGACCTGGTCACGGTGGCCCGCAACCGGCTCCAGGACGTGCGCGGCGTGGGCGAGTCGGCCTACGCCCAGTGCGAGGTGATGCCGATGGGGGAGACCCTGACCCGCTACCACGTGGCGCTCGACGTGGACGACCGCGCCGGGGTGCTCGCGGCGGTGGCCCAGGCCTTCGCGGAGCACGACGTCTCCATCCAGACGGTGCGCCAGGAGGGCCACGGCGACGACGCCCAGCTCGTGGTCGTCTCGCACCGGGCCACCGACGCGGCCCTGTCGGCGACGGTGGAGTCGCTGCGCACGATGGACTACGTGCACGACGTCACCTCGGTGATGCGCGTCGAGGGAGACGGCTGATGACCCTGCAGGAGCGCCCCGCCACCGGCACCCGTCAGTGGCACGGGGTCATCGAGGAGTACCGCGAGTGGCTCGACATCCCCGAGGCCACCCCGACGATCACCCTGCGCGAGGGCGGCACGCCGCTGGTGGACAGCGCCTGGCTGTCGGAGCTCACCGGTGCCGAGGTGTGGCTCAAGGTGGAGGGCGACAACCCGACCGGCTCGTTCAAGGACCGTGGCATGACCGTGGCGCTGTCGGTCGCGGTCGGCAGCGGCGCCCAGGCCGTGGTGTGCGCCTCGACGGGCAACACCTCCGCGTCGATGGCCGCCTACGCCGCGCGGGCCGGGGTCAAGCCGTTGGTGCTGGTGCCGCAGGGCAAGATCGCCGCCGGCAAGCTGGCCCAGGCGATCGTGCACGGCGCGCAGGTGATCATGGTGCGCGGCAACTTCGACGACTGCCTGCGGCTCTCGCGCGGCCTGGCCGACGCCTACCCCGTGGCCCTGGTCAACTCCGTGAACCCGATGCGCCTGGAGGGCCAGAAGACGGCGTCCTTCGAGATCGTGGACTTCCTGGGTGACGCCCCGGACGTGCACGTGCTGCCCGTCGGCAACGCGGGCAACATCTCGGCGTACTGGAAGGGCTACCGGGAGTACCACCTGGCCGGGCGCAGCTCGGGGCTGCCGCGGATGCTGGGCTGGCAGGCCGCGGGTGCCGCGCCGCTGGTCGCGGGTGCTCCGGTGCCGGACCCGGAGACGGTGGCCTCCGCCATCCGGATCGGGAACCCGGCCTCCTGGCACCTGGCCGTCGCGGCGGCGCGAGAGTCCGGTGGCCGCTTCCGCTCCGTGACCGACGAGCAGATCCTCGACGCCCAGCGCCGGCTCGCCTCCCGCGACGGCGTGTTCGTCGAGCCCGCCTCCGCCGCGGGGGTGGCCGGACTCCTGGCGGAGGTCGCCGAGGGCACGTCGTACGCCGGGCAGCGGATGGTCGTCACCGTGACCGGGCACGGCCTCAAGGACATCGACACGGCGCTGTCCACCTTCACCGACCTCGTGGACACCGTCGTGGACGCCGACGTCGACGACGCCGCCAGCGCGGCCGGGTTCCGCTGAGGCCCGCGGCCGGCGGGGGCGCCTTCGTGGCCGGACCGGTCACGGTCTCCGTCCCCGCCACCAGCGCCAACCTGGGCCCGGGCTTCGACGCGCTCGGGCTCGCGCTGGACCACCGTGACCGGGTCACCGCCTCCGTGCTGCCGGCCCCCGGCCTGGAGATCGTCGTGCGCGGACGGGGGGAGGGCGAGGTCGCCCTGGACGAGGGCCACCTGGTCCACCGGGCCATGTGTGCGACCTTCGACCGGCTCGGGGTGAGCCTGCCCGGGCTGCGCCTGGACTGCCTGAACGTCATCCCGCACGCGCGGGGGCTGGGGTCCTCCTCGGCCGCGATCGTGGCCGGCGTGTGCCTGGCCCGGGCGCTGGTCGTGGGCGGCACGGGCGGCACTGACGGCATGGACGACGACGCCGCCCTCGCCCTGGCCGGTGACCTGGAGGGTCACCCCGACAACGTCGCGCCGGCCCTGATGGGCGGCTTCACGGTGGCCTTCCACGACGGGCAGCGGTTCCGGGCCGTCGGCGTCCCGGTCGACCCCCGGGTCGCCGTGGTGGCGTTCGTGCCGCCGGAGGGCGTGGCCACCTCCGTCGCGCGGGGGCTGCTCCCGCCGACCGTGCCGCACGCGGACGCGGCGCTCAACGCCGGCCGGGCGGCGCTGCTGGTGGCGGCGCTGGGCCGCCGCCCCGACCTGCTGATGGCGGCCACCGAGGACCGGCTGCACCAGGACTACCGCGCGCCCGCCATGCCGGCCTCGCTGGAGCTGGTGGGGGCCCTGCGCTCCAGCGGGACGGCGGCCGTGGTCTCCGGGGCCGGTCCGACCGTGCTCGCCTTCACCGACGACCGGGAGCAGGCGGCGCTGGCCCGGCGCGCCCCCCGGGGCTGGGACGCGCTCTGCGTGCCGCTGGACCGGGTCGGGGCCCGCGTCGACCGGCCCGCGCAGGGCGGGTCCGGGCGCCCTTGACAGGACTTGACAGGACCTTGACAGGAGTGGCCGCCGTGCGCTGTGCCAGGTGCTACGCTGCTGCTGCGCCGGTGACCGGGTTCGCTCCTCATGCGCCACGACGGTCACGCAGGTCGCACTCTCCCTCGCTCACCCCGTCCTGAGACACCATCCGGCGAGACCGTTCCGGGTCGCTCCAGGACGAGCGCGACACACCGAACGAGGCCGCCACAGGACCACGGGCGGCCCGCTACGTGGGAAGGACCTCACGTGACCGACTCCTCCACCAGCACTGCCGACGCCCCGGCCGCGGGCTCCCGGCGACGCGCCTCCGGCCTGGCCGGGATGCTGCTCCCCGAGCTGAAGCAGATGGCGGGGGGACTGGGCATCAAGGGGGCCGGCGCGATGCGCAAGAGCCAGCTCGTGGACGCCATCACCGCCGTCCGCTCGGGGGGCTCCTCGAGCCCGTCGGCCCCGTCGGCCGCGTCAGCTCCGTCCTCCTCAGGCCCCTCGTCGGCCCCTGCCTCCGCACCCGAGTCGTCGCGCCCCGCCGCCTCCGCTCCCGCCTCCGCCCAGGCCGAGTCCGCCCGGTCGGCCGCCGAGCCGTCCCGCGACGGTGCGGCCGCCCAGGACGGCCAGCCGGCGCAGTCCCGTCGACGCAGCCGGGGCCAGGCCGGGGCACGGGGCGGCTCTCCGACCTCCGGGCAGGACGAGCGCACCGATGAGCGGGTCAGCGAAGGCGGTCAGGCCTCTCCGCGCCGGCCAGATGTCACGGAGGCCCCGCAGGCCCGCGAGGCCACCGGCCAGGGCATCTCGTCGAACGGTCAGGCGCGCGGCCAGGGTCGGGCGGACCGTGAGGCCGAGACCGACCACACCCGTACCGACCACGGGCAGGACGGCCGGGCCCGCGACGGGCGGGGGCGCGACGACGAGCGTGGTCCGGACCGTGACGAGCGGGAGCAGAGCGACCGCAGCCAGAACAGCCGGGCCCAGAGCGACCGGGGCCAGAACGACCGGGCCGACCAGGGCCGAACGACCGGGCCAGAACCGCAACCAGGACGACAGCACGCAGGACGACCGGGAGCAGCAGCGACCGCGGGCAGAGCGACCGGGGACAGAGCGACCGGGGTCAGAGCGACCGCGGGCAGAACGACCGGGGCCAGAACCGCACCGACGACCGCGACGACGAGACCGGCCGCGGCCGCAACCGCCGCCGTCGGGGCCGTGACCGCACCGAGCGCACCGACCGGACGGATCGCCAGGAGCGTACGGACCGCCCGGAGCGCACCGACCGTCCCGAGCGCAGCGAGCGGAGCGCGCGCAGCAGCCGCAACGAGCCCGACACCGCGATCCTCGAGGACGACGTGCTCGTCCCGGCCGCCGGGATCATGGACGTGCTCGACAGCTACGCCTTCGTCCGCACCAGCGGCTACCTCCCCGGCCCCGACGACGTCTACGTCTCGCTGTCGATGGTGCGCCGCTTCGGTCTGCGCCGCGGGGACGCCGTCACCGGCCAGGTCCGCCAGCCGCGGGAGGGCGACCGGCGCGAGAAGTTCAACCCCCTGGTGCGCATCGACACCATCAACGGCGCCGACCCGGAGACGGCCAAGCAGCGCGTGGAGTTCCAGAAGCTGACGCCGCTGTACGCCTCGGAGCGGCTGCGTCTCGAGACGGTGCCGACCAACCTCATCGGCCGGGTCATCGACATCGCGGCCCCGATCGGCAAGGGCCAGCGGGGGCTGATCGTGTCGCCGTCCAAGGCCGGCAAGACGATGATCATGCAGTCCATCGCCAACTCCATCACCACCAACAACCCGGAGTGCCACCTGATGGTGGTGCTGGTCGACGAGCGCCCCGAGGAGGTCACCGACTTCGAGCGCTCGGTCAAGGGCGAGGTCATCTCCTCCACCTTCGACCGTCCGGCCGGCGACCACACCGCGGTGGCCGAGCTGGCCATCGAGCGCGCCAAGCGCCTGGTCGAGCTGGGTCACGACGTGGTGGTGCTGCTCGACGGCATCACCCGGCTCGGCCGGGCGTACAACCTCGCCGCGCCGGCCAGCGGACGCATCCTGTCCGGGGGCGTGGACTCGGCGGCGCTGTACCCGCCGAAGAAGTTCTTCGGGGCGGCCCGCAACATCGAGGACGGCGGCTCGCTCACCATCCTGGCCACGGCGCTGATCGAGAGCGGCTCGAAGATGGACGAGGTCATCTTCGAGGAGTTCAAGGGCACCGGGAACATGGAGCTGAGGCTGCGCCGCGACTTCGCCGACAAGCGGATCTTCCCGGCCATCGACGCCGTGCAGTCCGGCACCCGTCGCGAGGAGCTCCTGATGAGCAAGGAGGAGCTGGCCATCGTCTGGAAGCTCCGCCGGGTGCTCTCGGGGCTCGACGGCCAGCAGGCCCTCGAGCTGCTGCTGGAGCGCCTGAAGAAGACCACGACCAACATCGAGTTCCTCACCCAGGTGCAGAAGACCACCCCCATCACGGCCGGTGGCCGGGACTGACCCGACCGTCGGGGAGCCGACCGCACGACGACGGTGGACGGGGAAGAAACGGGCCCCCGGCCTGGTTGTGAGAAGGCGCAGGGGCCTCCGATTGGCGCACGGGGTGTCGCCCCTGGCAGACTGGACGGCTGGTTCCGGTTCACGTTCCCGAGCACGTGGTGCGCCTCGCACGAGGGACGACCCGGCGACCGAGACCCCGAGAGGAAACCCATGAAGAAGAACACCCACCCCGAGTACACCGACACCCAGGTCACCTGCACCTGTGGCGCGACGTTCACCACCCGCAGCACGGTGAGCAGCGGCAGCATCCACTCCGACGTCTGCTCCCAGTGCCACCCGTTCTACACGGGCAAGCAGAAGATCCTGGACACCGGTGGTCGCGTGGCCCGCTTCGAGAAGCGCTACGCCGCCGCCGCGGCCGCCAAGGCCGGCGCCGAGAAGAAGTAGCAGCCACCGCGCCGGGCGCGGGAGCAGCCCTCCCGCCGCTCGTGCGCAGCGGCACCGACACCGACGCCGGTCCCCGCCACCGCGGGGACCGGCGTCCGGTGCGTCGGGGCACGAACAGGGGATGATCGGGGACGGTCGGGACGAGGTCGAGCCGGGAGGCAGCATGTTCGAGGCAGTGGACGGGCTGCTCCAGGAGCACGCCGACATCGAGCACCGGCTGGCCGACCCCGCCATCCACGCCGACCAGGGCCTGGCCAAGCGCCTGAACCAGCGATACGCCGAGCTCAGCGCCATCGTCCGGGCCTACGACGAGTGGCAGCGGCTGGGCGACGACATCGGGGCGGCCCAGGAGCTCGCCGGCGAGGACGCGTCCTTCGCCGAGGAGGCGGTCGTGCTGACCGAGCGGCGGGCGACCGCCGAGGAGCGGCTGCGCCACCTGTTGGTGCCCCGCGACGCCGCCGACGCCAAGGACGCGCTGCTCGAGATCAAGTCGGGGGAGGGGGGCGAGGAGTCCGCCCTCTTCGCGGCCGACCTGCTGCGGATGTACACCCGCTACGCCGAGCAGCGGGGCTGGCGGACCGAGCAGCTGGATGCCACCGAGTCCGACCTCGGCGGCTACAAGTCGGTGACCGTGGCCATCAAGTCCCGCGGGACGGCCGAGCCGGGCGAGGCGCCGTACGCCCTGCTCGAAGTTCGAGGGCGGGGTGCACCGGGTCCAGCGGGTGCCGGTGACCGAGAGCCAGGGCCGGGTGCACACCTCGGCCGCGGGCGTGCTGGTCATGCCCGAGGCGGAGCAGGTCGACGTGCAGGTGGAGGACAAGGACCTGCGCATCGACGTCTTCCGCTCCTCGGGCCCCGGGGGCCAGTCGGTCAACACCACCGACTCCGCGGTGCGCATCACCCACCTACCCACCGGGATCGTGGCCAGCTGCCAGAACGAGAAGAGCCAGCTGCAGAACCGCGAGCAGGCCATGCGCATCCTGCGCTCCCGGCTGCTGCAGGCCGCCCAGGACACCGCCGACGCGGAGGCCTCGGACGCCCGCCGGCTGCAGGTACGCACCGTGGACCGCTCCGAGCGGATCCGGACCTACAACTACCCGGAGAACCGGATCTCCGACCATCGCACCGGCTACAAGTCCTACAACCTCGACCAGGTCCTCGACGGCGACCTGGGCGCCCTGATCGGCTCCAGCGTCGAGGCCGACCTGGCCGCCCGGCTGGACGCGATCGAGCCCTCGGTCGAGCGCGGGTGACCCCCCGGTGACCTCCAGGTGACGCAGAGGTGACCCGGGCCCTCCTCGCCCGGGCGTCGGCGCGTGCTGGCCGCGGCCGGGGTGGCCAGCCCCGACTTCGACGCGGCCGAGCTGCTGGCCCACGTGCTGGGCACCACCCGCTCCGCGCTGCCCTTCGTCGACGCCGTGACCCCCGACCAGGCCGAGGCGTTCGAGGCGCTGCTGCTGCGACGGGCGCGGCGCGAGCCCCTGCAGCACCTGACCGGCACGGCCGGCTTCCGCTACCTCGACGTGGCCGTCGGCCCCGGCGTGTTCGTCCCCCGTCCCGAGACCGAGCTGCTGGCCGGATGGGCGGTCGAGCAGGCGGCTGCCCTGGTCGGGCAGGGCAGCCAGGAGCGGACCCCCGTGGTCGTCGACCTCTGCACCGGGTCGGGCGCGATCGCCCTCGCCGTGGCCACCGAGGTGCCCGCCGCGCAGGTGCACGCGGTCGAGCTGGGCGAGTCCGCCCACGCCTGGGCGGAGCGCAACCTGGCGGGGTCCGGGGTGGACCTGCGCCACGGCGACATGGCGGACGCCTTCGCCGACCTCGACGGCCGGGTCGACGTGGTGGTGTGCAACCCGCCGTACATCCCCCTGGAGGCCTACGAGTCGGTGGCGGCCGAGGCCCGGGACCACGACCCCGAGCTGGCGCTCTTCTCCGGCGCGGACGGGCTGGACGCCCTGCGCGTGCTGGAGCGGGTGGCGGCCCGGCTGCTGCGTCCGGGGGGAGTGGTCGGCGCCGAGCACGCGGACGTGCAGGGCGCCTCGGTGCCCGCGCTGTTCGCGCGGGCCGGACGGTGGGCCGACGTGCGCGACCACGAGGACCTGGCAGGTCGCTCCCGCTACACGACCGCCCGGCTGGCACGATGACCCCTGTGACCGAGCCGGAGCACCGACCCCAGCGGTTCTCGACCGACGACCCCGACGTGCGGGAGCAGGGGATCTCGACCGCGGCCCTGGCGGTCCAGCGGGGCCAGCTGGTCGTGCTCCCCACCGACACCGTGTACGGCGTGGGCGCCGACGCCTTCGACCCGGAGTCCGTCCGCCGCCTGCTGGCCGCCAAGGGGCGCGGGCGCGACATGCCGCCGCCGGTGCTGGTGTCCGCGGCCACCACGCTCGACGCCCTGGCCGTCGGCGTGCCGACCTGGGCCCGGGCGCTCATCGCGGAGTTCTGGCCCGGACCCCTCACGCTGGTGTGCCGCATGCAGCCCTCGCTGCAGTGGGACCTCGGCGACACCCGCGGCACGGTCGCCGTCCGGATGCCCGACCACCCGGTCGCCCTCGAGCTGCTGGCCCGCACCGGGCCGCTCGCGGTGAGCAGCGCCAACACGAGCGGGCGGCCGGCGGCGCTCAACGCCAACACCGCCCAGGAAATGCTGGGCGCGTCGGTGGCGGTCATCCTCGACGGCGGGACGACACCCGGCTCGGAGCCCTCCACCATCGTGGACGTGACGGGCCCGCAGGCCCGGGTGCTGCGGGTGGGAGCCCTGTCCCGGGCGCAGCTGGCCGAGGTCGTGGCCCCTCTCGGCGTCGAGATCACCGACGCGGGCTGACCGGGCCCCGTGCGCGAGTACCTCACCGTCTTCCTGGTCGCCGCGGTGGTGACCTACCTGCTCGGCGTGGTGGCGCGTGAGGTGGCGCTGCGCACCGGTGCGGTGGCCCGGGTCCGCGACCGCGACGTGCACGCCGTGCCCATCCCGTACTTCGGGGGCGTGGCCATGCTGGGCGGCCTGGGGGCGGCGTACCTCGTGGCCCGGCACCTGCCCTTCCTCTCGCTGAGCAGCCCGCAGGTCTTCCACGACTCCTCGGTGGTCCTGGGCGGCGGCGCGATGATCTGCGTGCTCGGGGTCCTCGACGACCTCTTCGAGCTGGACGCGCTGACCAAGCTCGGTGGCCAGGTGCTCGCCGCGGGCTTCCTGGTCATCAACCAGGTGCAGTACTTCTCCTTCCAGGTCCCCGGGCGCACGCAGTTCAGCCTCGACCCGGCGCAGGCCGCCCTGCTCAGCGTCTTCGTGGTGGTCGCCACCGTGAACGCGGTCAACTTCGTCGACGGGCTCGACGGCCTGGCCGCCGGGGTCGTCGGCATCGGCGCGGTGGCGTTCTTCGCCTTCGCCTACAAGCTGGCCGACGCCAACGACGAGACGCTCGCGATCAGCGCGGCGCTGCTGTGCGCGGCCCTGGGTGGCGCCTGCGCGGGCTTCCTGCCGCACAACTTCTTCCCGGCCCGCATCTTCATGGGCGACTCGGGCTCCATGCTCATCGGCCTCATGCTCTCCGGCTCCGCGCTGACGCTGACCGGCCAGTTCGCCTCGGTGGACATGACCCAGGGGGCCGGCAGCTCCCAGGCCAGCCTGCTGCCCACGCTGCTGCCGATCATCCTGCCCATCTCGATCCTCGTGGTGCCGTTCGCCGACCTCGTGCTCGCCGTGGTGCGCCGGACCCGGGCCGGTCGATCGCCCTTCGCCCCGGACAAGCAGCACCTGCACCACCGGCTGCTGGAGATCGGCCACTCCCACCGGCGAGCGGTCCTCATCATGTGGCTGTGGGCGGGGCTGATCGCCTTCGGCGGCGTGCTGGCGAGCCTCTACACCAGCCGGCTGACGCTGCTGCTGCTGGGCGTCTGGGTGGTGCTCACCGTGGTGCTGACCTTCGCCGTCCCCCGGCTGCAGAGGCCCGCCCCGCGAGGCTGACCGGGCCTCCGCGCATTTCGCGACGACCCCCGGCTCGTGCTAGTTTTCACAAACTTTCCCGGAGTCTTCCGGGCCCTCTCCGCCCCGTCCCGCCACCAGAGATCGGCCGCCGACATGACGACCGCACCGCTGCCCCCCGGCCCACGGGCGACGCCTGTGCGGCTCGGCCGCGAGGTGGGTCTGGCGGCGGCGACCGTGGCGGTCCTCGGGGTGCTGGCGGTGCCGCTGGCGCTGGTCGTCACCGGCGCCACCGCCGCTGCCGGTGTTGCGGTCGGCGTCCTGACGGTCGTGCTGTTCTTCGGGCTCGGTGCCCTCACCGTCGAGGCGGTCGCGGCCGTCAGCCCGTCCGCCTCGCTGCTGGTGGCGCTGCTCACCTACACCCTCCAGGTGGTGGGTGTAGGGGTGGTCTTCGCGGCGCTCGAGGCCTCCGGCGCGCTGGGGGAGTCGATCGACCGCGGCTGGCTCGCCGGCACCGTCATCGCGGCGACCCTGGTGTGGCTGACGGCCCAGGTGGTCGCGGCCACGCGCTCGCGCCGCCCGCTCTACGACCTGCCCGCAGCGGCCACGCACCGCACCGTGGACGGTCCGGGAGCGAGTGCGCGATGACACGTCCCGACTGCTATCGTCCGGTGCGCGATGACTCAGCAGCAGCCGCGACCGCCCCAGCCCCAGGGGGGCGACCCGTGGCACGCCGTGGGCTACCTGACCTCGGGCGTCCTGGTGTACGGGTTCCTCGGGTGGCTGGCGGACCGGTGGCTGGGGACCTCGTTCCTGGTGGCCGTCGGCATCCTCGCCGGGGCCGGCATGGGTCTCTACCTCACGTGGATCCGCTTCAACCGTCCGGTCGACCGGGACGGGACGACGACCGAGTAGTGCTGGAACAGGAGACGAAGTGAGCTTCACAGGGACGACGGTGATCCGGGCCGAGGGGTTCACGCCCCCGGGTCCCGGCGACTTCGACCTGCCTCCGATCGGGCCGGACAAGACGTTCGAGATGTTCGGCCAGAGCTTCTACCTCGGCGTCACCAAGCCGATGCTCGAGGTCGTGCTGTGCGCGGTGCTCGTGTTCGCCTTCTTCTACGTGGCCTCGCGCCGCCGCGCCATGGTGCCGGGCCGGATGCAGTACGTCGCGGAGGCCGGCTACGGCTTCGTGCGCAACAGCATGGGCCGCGACATCATCGGCAGCCGCGACTTCATGCGGTACGTGCCGTACCTGTTCGCCCTCTTCTTCTTCGTCCTGGTCAACAACCTCTTCGCGACCATCCCGTTCATCCAGTTCCCGACGTTCTCCCGCTCCGGGATGGTCTACGGCCTGGCCCTGATGAGCTGGGTGATCTACAACGCGGCCGGCATCCACCGCCACGGCTTCGGCGGCTACCTCAAGCTGCAGAGCGTGCCGCCGGGGGTCAAGGGTCCGATCCTGCTGCTGATCGTGCCGCTGGAGTTCTTGTCCAACCTCGTGGTCCGCCCCGTCACGCTGGCGCTGCGTTTGTTCGCCAACATGTTCGCCGGCCACCTGCTGCTCATCCTGTTCGCCCTCGGCGGGGAGTACCTCCTGGTGCACGGGGCCGCGCTGGTCAAGCCCGTCGGCGTCATCGCCTGGCTGCTGTTCATCGCGGTGGCCTTCCTCGAGATCCTCGATGCAGTTCCTTCAGGCGTACGTGTTCGTGCTGCTGAACGCCATGTACATCTCCGGTGCCGTCGCCGAGGAGCACTGACCCGCAACCCCGACAGCGACCACCGAGAAACAACCGAAAGGAACAGCCGTGGACGGCACCACCTGAACATGATCGGCTACGGCCTCGCGGCCATCGGCCCCGGTGTCGGCATCGGCCTCATCTTCGCGGCCTACATCAACGGTGTCGCCCGCCAGCCCGAGGCTCAGGCGCCCTGCAGACCATCGCCATCCTGGGCTTCGCGCTCGCCGAGGCGCTCGCCATCATCGGCATCGCCCTCGCGTTCGTGCTCGAGGCCTCGACCACCCCTGATCGACGAAGGACTGACCAAGTCACCACTATGAACCCGATCACTGATTGCGGCCGAGGGGAGCCTCAAGCCCGCTCCTCCGCACCTGGCCGAGATCATCCTGTCGCTCGTCGTCTTCGGTCTGCTCTTCCTGCGTCAAGAAGTTCGTCATGCCGAACTTCGAGAAGACGTTCGCCGACCGCACGACGGCCATCGAGGGCGGGCTGGCCGCGGCTGAGACCAAGCAGGCCGAGGCCGACGCCAAGCTCGCCGAGCTGAACAAGCAGCTCGCCGAGGCGCGTCACGAGGCGGCCCGCATCCGCGAGGAGGCGCGCGAGCAGGGCGCGAAGATCGTCGCCGAGCTGCGCGAGCAGGCGCAGGCCGAGGCCGCGCGGATCGTCGGCCTGGCCAACACCCAGATCGAGGCCGAGCAGCAGCAGGTGCTCGCTCGCTGCGGGCCGAGGTGGGCGCGCTGGCCACCGGTCTGGCCGGCCGCATCGTCGGTGAGTCGCTCGAAGACGAGGCGCGCCAGCGCCGCACCGTCGAGCGCTTCATCGCCGAGCTCGAGTCGGCACGAGGTCAGCTGCGACGACGGGGCCCCGATGACGCGGGCGCCTCCGCCGACTCGGTGGCCGAGCTCGACCGACGCGCTCGCCGACGGTGGTCGCCGGCGGCGCCGACGCCGCCGCGATGGCCGAGGACCTGTTCGGGGTGGCCGACCTGCTCCGCCGCGAGCCGGCGCTGCGACGGGCCCTCACCGACCCGTCGCCGGCCGCGGAGGCCAAGGCCGGCTGGTGCGTCAGCATCTTCGACGCCCAGCTGGACGCAGGCGCGCTCGACCGTGCTGCGACCGCGGTCGGCCGGCGCTGGACCGCCGCCCGCGACCTCGGCGACGCCCTCGAGCAGCTCGGCGTGATCGCTGTCGTGCGCGGCGCCGACCAGTCGGGCGACGGCGACCGCCTGGAGGACGAGCTGTTCGCGGTTCGGCCGGCTGGTGCAGCAGACACCCGGCGCTGCGGGACGCGCTGTCCGACCCGGCGCGCTCGCGAGGCCGACAAGCGGGCCCTGCTGGACGCCCTGCTGGACGGCCGGGCCGACCCGGGGCACCGCAGCGGCTCGCCGTGCAGTCCGTCGTCGGCGAGCCACCGCACGGTCGAGGTGGCCGCTGGAGGAGTACCAGAAGGTCGCCGCCGCGGCCAGCCGGGACCGGCTGGTCGCCACCGTCACGGTGGCCCGGCGCGATTGACGCCGAGCACGCGCGAGCGGCTCGGCCACGGCGCTCGCCGGCCAGTACGGCCGGCCGTGCACCTCAACGTCGTGGTCGACCCCGAGCGTGCTCGGCGGCGTCCGCGTCGAGATCGGCGACGACGTCATCGACGGGACCGTCGTCGGCCGCCTCGACGACGCCCGGCGCAGGATCGCCGGCTGAGCTCCACCGACCACCCAGACAACCGGCACCGGAACCGAGGCACAAGAGAGCAGGGACGACCATGACGGAGCTCACGATCCGTCCGGAGGAGATCCGGGACGCGCTGCACGAAGTTCGTCTCGGACTACAAGCCCGAGACCGCCAGCCGCGAGGAGGTCGGCACCGTCGCCGAGGCCGGCGACGGCATCGCGCGCGTCAGCGGCCTGCCCTCGGCGCATGGCCAACGAGCTGCTGGAGTTCGAGGACGGCACCCTCGGGCTCGCCCTGAACCTCGACACCCGCGAGATCGGCGTCGTCATCCTCGGCGAGTTCGACGGCATCGAGGAGGGCCAGACGGTCCGCCGCACCGGCGAGATCCTCTCGGTCCCCGTCGGCGACGGCTACCTGGGCCGGGTCGTCGACCCGCTGGGCCAGCCCGATCGACGGCCTGGGCGAGATCGAGACCGACGAGCGCCGCGCCCTGGAGATGCAGGCGCCCGGCGTGATGGCACCGCAAGTCCGTGCACGAGCCGATGGCCACCGGCATCAAGGCCATCGACGCGCTGACCCCGATCGGCCGCGGCCAGCGCCAGCTGATCATCGGCGACCGGCGACCGGCAAGACCACATCGCGATCGACACGATCATCAACCAGAAGCAGAACTGGGAGTCCGGCGACCCCGACAAGCAGGTCCGCTGCATCTACGTCGCGATCGGCCAGAAGGGCTCGACCATCGCCTCGGTGCGCGGCGCGCTGGAGGAGGCCGGCGCGCTGGAGTACACCACCATCGTGGCCTCGCCCGCCTCGGACTCGGCCGGCTTCAAGTACCTCGCGCCGTACACCGGCTCGGCCATCGGCCAGCACTGGATGTACGCCGGCAAGCACGTCCTCATCGTCTTCGACGACCTGACCAAGCAGGCCGAGGCCTACCGCGCCGTGTCGCTGCTGCTGCGCCGCCCGCCGGGCCGCGAGGCCTACCCCGGCGACGTGTTCTACCTGCACAGCCGCCTGCTCGAGCGCTGCGCCAAGCTGTCCGACGAGATGGGCGCCGGCTCGATGACCGGTCTGCCGATCATCGAGACCAAGGCCAACGACGTGTCGGCGTTCATCCCGACCAACGTCATCTCGATCACCGACGGCCAGATCTTCCTGCAGTCCGACCTGTTCGCGGCCAACCAGCGCCCGGCCATCGACGTCGGCGTCTCGGTGTCGCGGGTGGGCGGCGCGGCCATGACCAAGGCCATGAAGAAGGTCACCGGCTCGCTCAAGGTCGACCTGGCGCAGTTCCGCGCCATGGAGGCGTTCGCCATGTTCGCCTCCGACCTCGACGCGGCCTCCCGCCAGCAGCTCGACCGCGGTGCCCGGCTGATGGCCCTGCTGCGCCAGCCGCAGTACTCGCCGTACCCGGTCCCGGAGATGGCGGCCTCGCTGTGGACGGGCACGACCGGGCGTCTGGACCGGGTGCCGGTCGACGACGTGCTCCGCTTCGAGTCCGAGTTCCTGGACTACCTGCGCCGCTCGCACGAGGGTGTCCTGACCACCATCGCCGAGACGATGAACGTCACCGACGACACCCTGCACGCCCTGGAGGAGGCCTACGACGCCTTCCTCGACGACTTCGAGACCTCCGACGGGGAGTCCATCAAGCCGGGACGCGAGTCGCACGAGGCCCTCGAGGACGAGGACGTCGAGCAGGAGCAGATCGTCAAGCAGAAGCGGGGCTGACCCATGGCCGTATCGCTGCGTGAGTACCGCGCGCGGATCAAGTCGACCGAGTCGATGAAGAAGATCACGCGCGCCATGGAGCTCATCGCCGCGTCACGCATCGTCAAGGCCCAGCACCGGGCGCAGCAGGCGGCGCCGTACGCCCGCGAGCTGACCCGCGCGGTGACGGCGGTGGCGACCTTCTCCAACGTGGAGCACGCCCTGACCACGGAGCCCGAGGACCCGAAGCGGGCCGCGATCCTGATCGTGACCAGCGACCGGGGCCTGGCCGGCGCGTACTCCTCCTCGGTGCTCAAGGAGTCCGAGCGCCTCGCGGAGAAGCTGCGCTCGGAGGGCAAGGAGGTCGAGACCTACGTCTCCGGCCGCAAGGGCGTGGCGTACCTGACCTTCCGCCGGCGCGACGTCGTGCGCAGCTGGACCGGCTCCTCGGACCAGCCCACCTACGACGTGGCCCGCGAGATGGGCGACGCGCTCATCACGGCGTTCCTCGCCGGGGAGGACAACCCCGACGTGGAGCTGCCCGAGGGGGCGCGCGACGTGGACGAGGTGCACCTGGTCTACACCCGGTTCAAGTCGATGCTGTCCCAGGAGCCCACCGCGGTGCGCCTGCTGCCGCTGGAGATCGTGGAGGGCGACGAGCGTCCCTCGGACGCCGAGGTGCTCCCGCTCTACGAGTTCGAGCCCTCGGCCGCCGAGGTGCTGGACTCGCTGCTGCCGCGCTACGTGACGAGCCGGATCTACTTCGCGCTCCTGCAGGCGGCCGCCTCCGAGCTGGCCGCCCGCCAGCGGGCCATGAAGTCCGCTACGGACAACGCCGAAGAGCTCATCAAGAAGTACACCCGAACGGCCAACCAGGCCCGCCAGGCCGGGATCACCCAGGAAATCAGCGAGATCGTCGGTGGCGTCAACGCGCTGGCCGACGCCAACGCGGGGAGTGAGTGAGAGATATGAGCAGCGCAGCCACGATCGAGACCCTCGGCGACGACGCCGAGGACCGCAGCACCGTCCAGACCGAGGGTGGCGTGGGCCGCATCGCCCGCGTGACCGGACCGGTGGTCGACATCGAGTTCCCCGCGGACGCGATCCCCGACATGTACAACATGCTCAAGACCGAGCTGGAGCTCGGCGGCGAGAAGACGACGCTGACTCTCGAGGTCGCGCTGCACATCGGCGACGGCATGGTGCGCGCCATCTCGATGCAGCCCACCGACGGCCTGGTCCGCGGGGCCAGCGTGAAGGACACCGGCGGGCCCATCACCGTCCCGGTCGGGGACGTCACCAAGGGTCACGTGTTCAACGCCCTGGGCGACTGCCTCAACCTCACCGAGGGCGAGCACTTCGAGGTCAAGGAGCGCTGGGGCATCCACCGCAAGGCGCCCGCCTTCGACCAGCTCGAGTCCAAGACCGAGATGTTCGAGACCGGCATCAAGGTCATCGACCTGCTGACGCCGTACGTGCAGGGCGGCAAGATCGGCCTGTTCGGTGGGGCCGGCGTGGGCAAGACCGTGCTGATCCAGGAGATGATCGCCCGGGTCGCCAAGGACCACGGCGGTGTGTCGGTCTTCGCCGGCGTCGGGGAGCGCACCCGTGAGGGCAACGACCTCATCGCCGAGATGGACGAGGCCGGGGTCATCGGGCAGACCGCCCTGGTGTTCGGCCAGATGGACGAGCCGCCGGGCACCCGGCTGCGCGTGGCGCTGTCCGCGCTGACGATGGCGGAGTACTTCCGCGACGTGCAGAGCCAGGACGTGCTGCTGTTCATCGACAACATCTTCCGCTTCACCCAGGCGGGCTCCGAGGTGTCCACGCTGCTGGGCCGGATGCCCTCCGCGGTGGGCTACCAGCCCAACCTGGCCGACGAGATGGGCGTGCTGCAGGAGCGGATCACCTCCACCCGCGGTCACTCGATCACCTCGATGCAGGCGATCTACGTGCCCGCCGACGACTACACCGACCCGGCGCCGGCCACGACGTTCGCGCACCTGGACGCCACCACGGAGCTGTCGCGCGAGATCGCGTCGCTCGGCATCTACCCGGCCGTGGACCCGCTGACCTCGACGTCGCGGATCCTGGACGCGCAGTACATCGGTGCGGACCACTACAACACCGCGGTGCGCATCAAGCAGATCCTCCAGCGCAACAAGGAGCTGCAGGACATCATCGCCATCCTGGGTGTCGACGAGCTGTCCGAGGAGGACAAGATCATCGTCTCCCGGGCGCGCCGCATCCAGCGGTTCCTGTCGCAGAACACCTACGTGGCCAAGCAGTTCACCGGCATCGAGGGGTCGACGGTCCCGATCGGCGACACCATCGAGGCCTTCACCAAGATCGCGGACGGCGACTACGACCACGTGGCCGAGCAGGCCTTCTTCATGTGCGGCGGGCTCGACGACGTGGAGAAGAAGTGGGACGAGATCCAGAAGGGTCTCTGATCCCGCTCGCCCGGTACGACGATGAGGAGTGCACGTGAGTGACGACCTGATGCAGGTGGAGCTGGTCGCGGCCGACCGGCTGGTCTGGTCGGGCCAGGCCCGCATGGTGATCGCCCGCACGGCCGAGGGCGACGTCGGCATCCTGCCCGGTCACGCCCCGATGCTGTCGCTGATGGTCGACGGGGTGGTCGACGTGACCACCGCGGACGGCGAGTCGTGGGTGGCCGCGGTCGACTCCGGCTTCCTGTCGGTGGCGCGCAACCTGGTCTCGATCCTGTCCGAGCACGCCCAGATGTCGCACGACATCGACCTGGAGAAGGCCCGGGCCGACCTCGAGCGGTGCCGGGCCGAGGGCGCGTCGGACGACGACGCGTCGCGTCGTGCGCAGGAGGCCTGGGCCGACGCCCAGGTCCGGGCGGCCGAGCGGTCCGCCTGAGCACAGGGCACCATCGCAGCATCCTCGGGACAGGGTCAGGAGCAGGGTCGGGACGAGGAGAGGACGGGGCGGTCGGATGCCGGTCTGGGAGTGGCTGGTCGACTCGGCCGGGCTCCTGGTCGTCCTGGTCGTGCTCTACGGCCTCGCCCTGGTGGCCCGGCGCCGTTGGCTCTCGCGCAACGGCGGCACCTTCGAGTTCAGCGTCCGGACCCGGTCCGGCCGAGCCGGTCGCGGGTGGATCCTCGGGGTGGGCCGCTACACCGGTGACGAGCTGGAGTGGTTCCGGATCTTCTCCCTGGCGCCCCGGCCGCGCTACTCCTACCGTCGTGAGGAGCTGGCCTTCGTGGGCCGTCGCGACCCGGAGGGGGCCGAGGCCTACGCGCTGTACTCCGGGCACATCGTGGTCACCTGCCGCACGCCCTCGGGCCTGCTGGAGGTGGCCATGAGCCCGGACGCCCTGACCGGCTTCCTGGCGTGGCTCGAGGCCGCGCCGCCGGGGCGTCCGCAGGTGCGTTGAGCCTCAGCGCTCGCCGCCCGGCTTCCACATGCACGTCGCCGCCGGCGCGGTTCGCGTGCCGGGCCAGGATGAACAGCAGGTCCGAGAGCCGGTTGAGGTAGCGCATCGCCAGCACGTTCATGGTGTCGCCGTGCACCTCGAAGGCGGCCCAGCCGGAGCGCTCTGCGCGCCGCGTCACCGTCCGGGCGACGTGCAGGTAGGCCGCGCCGGGCGTGCCGCCGTTGAGGATGAACGAGCGCAGGTCCGGGAGGTCGGCGTTGTACCGGTCGCACCAGGCCTCGAGGCGGTCGACGTAGGACTGCTCGATGCGCAGCGGCGGGTACGCCGGGTCGGGCACCACGGGGGTGCAGAAGTCGGCCCCGACGTCGAAGAGGTCGTTCTGCACGGTGGTGAGCAGCCGCACCACGTCCTCGTCGAGGCCGCCGACGGTCAGGGCGACACCGAGGCTGGCGCCGGCCTCGTCCACGTCGGCGTACGCCTTGAGCCTCAGGTCGTTCTTGGTGGTCAGGCTCATGTCGCCGAGCCGGGTCTCCCCGCCGTCGCCGGTGCGGGTGTAGATGCGCGTCAGGTTGACCATGCGCCCACTCTAGGCAGGCGGTCGTGCGGCGCGCGCAGCGCCGTCGGCCCCGGGGAGCGGGCCACGCACTAGCATCGGGCCGGTGCACGGTTTCCGGGTCCGCTCCGACGGGCCGCTCTCCCGCCCCCTGCGCGGCACCGCGTACGTCGGTGGCGCGAAGAACAGTGCGCTGAAGCTGATGGCCGCCGCCCTGCTGGCGAGCGGTCGCACCGTGGTCACCAACGTGCCGGACATCCTCGACGTGCACGTGATGGCCCGCCTCCTGGAGGAGCTGGGCTGCGCGGTGGTGGTCGAGCACCCCCCGGTGCCGGTGGGCGAGGACGGTCGCGGGGTGGTGGCGGCCAACCCCAGCGGCACCGTGACCATCGACGTGCCGGACGAGCCGCGGCACGAGGCGCCGTACGACCTGGTACGCCGGCTGCGGGCCTCGATCAGCGTGCTCGGACCGCTGGTGGCGCGCTGCGGCCGGGCCCGGGTGGCGCTCCCGGGCGGCGACAACATCGGCTCGCGCGGCCTGGACATGCACATGACCGGCCTGACGGAGCTGGGGGCGCAGGTCCGCATCGAGCACGGCTTCGTGGTGGCCGAGGTGCCCGACCGGCTGCGCGGGGCCAGCCTGTGGCTGGACTTCCCGAGCGTGGGGGCCACCGAGAACCTGCTGATGGCGGCGGTGCTGGCCGAGGGCACGACGGTCATCGACAACGTGGCGCGAGAGCCCGAGATCGTCGACCTCTGCGAGATGCTGGTCGCGATGGGCGCCGAGGTGGAGGGCGCCGGCACCTCCACGCTGACGGTGCACGGGGTGCCGCGCCTCGAGCCGGTGCGGCACGCAACCGTGCCGGACCGCATCGTGGCGGGTACCTGGGCCTTCGCGGCGGCCATCGCCGGCGGCGAGCTCACCGTGTGCGGCGGCCGCGTCCGGCACCTCGACATCGTGCTGGACAAGCTGGCCGCGGCGGGCGCCTCGGTGGTCGAGCAGGAGGACGGCTTCAGCGTCGCGGTGGACCGCCGGCTGGACTCCTTCGACGTCGTCACCCTGCCCTACCCGGGCTTCCCTACCGACCTGCAGCCGTTCGCGATGACGTTGGCCGCGGTCAGCGACGGCACCGCGATGGTGACCGAGAACGTCTTCGAGTCCCGGTTCATGTTCGCCCAGGAGCTCGCCCGGCTCGGCGCCGACCTGCGCACCGACGGCCACCACGCCGTCGTACGGGGGCGTCCGGTGCTCTCCGGGGCCCCCGTGCTGGCCCACGACATCCGAGCGGGTGCGGCCCTGGTCCTGGCCGGGCTCGCGGCCGAGGGCACGACGACGGTGGCCGCCTCCCACCACATCGACCGGGGGTACCCCTACTTCGTGGAGATGCTCGACGGGCTCGGCGCCCGCGTGGACCGCGTCGACGTACCCGACCTGGACGACTGAACGCACCTGGGCCGGCGTCCGACCGCGGGCAGCGGAGGCCCGACGCCGGCCAGGACGCGCCGGGCGGAGAAACCGCCGAACTCCCCCCGGTGTCGGTCGGGTGCGGCATGATGGGTAAAGGGACCGGCCACGGGGGGCCGGACCACGGAGGGAGCCCAGCATGCTGGTCGAGGTCGACGGTCCGACACTGACCCTGCGCGGGTGGTTCGACGTTCGCTGCACCGGAGAGGTCCGCGACGCACTGCGTGACCAGATGGCGCGCTACCCCCACGTCGTGGTCGACATGGCCGGCGTCGAGTCGGTCGACGTCACGGCCCTGCGCCTGCTCGCGGCCGCGAGCGCGCTGAGCGAGCGCTCCGGGGGCAGCCTCACCCTGCGCGGGTGCAGCCCGGCCATGCGTCGCGTCATCGCCTTCACCCGCCTGCGGCGCTGGCTCCCGGTCGAGCGGGACGCCCACGCCCACCAGCCCTCCCAGCGGGTCTGACCCCGCCCAGCCCGGTCCGGCCCGGCCCGGGCGTGTGACCCGGTCGGCGCAGTGGACTAGTTCACACCTCGGCCACCACCCGCTCCTGCGGCCCTACGCTCAGCCCATGAGCGAGCCCGCGCACCGCAAGGACCGCCCGTGGCTGATCCGGACGTACGCCGGCCACAGCTCGGCCGCCGAGTCCAACGCGCTGTACCGCCGCAACCTGGCCAAGGGCCAGACCGGCCTGTCGGTCGCCTTCGACCTGCCGACCCAGACCGGCTACGACCCCGACCACCCGCTGGCCCGGGGCGAGGTCGGCAAGGTGGGCGTGCCCGTCCCGCACGTGGGAGAGATGCGCCGGCTGCTGGCCGGCATCCCGCTCGGCGAGATGAACACCTCCATGACCATCAACGCCACCGCGATGTGGCTGCTGGCGCTCTTCCAGGTGGTGGCCGAGGAGCAGGCGGGGCTGGACGGCACGTCGAGCGCCGAGGAGGTGGCCCGGGTGCGGGCCGGCCTGTCCGGCACCACGCAGAACGACATCATCAAGGAGTACCTCTCGCGCGGCACCTACGTGTTCCCGCCCGAGCACTCGATGCGGCTGACTGCGGACCTCATCGCCTACACGGTGCGGCACCTGCCGGGGTGGAACCCCATCAACATCTGCAGCTACCACCTGCAGGAGGCCGGGGCCACGCCGACGCAGGAGCTGGCCTACGCGCTGTGCACCGCGATCGCCGTCCTCGACGCGGTCCGGGACTCCGGCCAGGTCGCCCCCGCCGACTTCGAGCGCGTGGTCGGGCGCATCTCGTTCTTCGTCAACGCCGGCGTGCGGTTCGTCGAGGAGATGTGCAAGATGCGGGCGTTCGTGCAGCTCTGGGACGAGATCACCCGGGAGCGGTACGGCGTCGCGGACCCGGCCATGCGGCGGTTCCGCTACGGCGTCCAGGTGAACTCCCTGGGCCTGACCGAGGCGCAGCCCGAGAACAACGTGCAGCGCATCGTGCTGGAGATGCTCGGGGTGACGCTGTCCAAGGGGGCCCGGGCCCGTGCGGTCCAGCTGCCGGCCTGGAACGAGGCGCTGGGCCTGCCCCGGCCCTGGGACCAGCAGTGGTCCCTGCGCCTGCAGCAGGTGCTGGCCCACGAGTCGGACCTGCTGGAGTACGAGGACCTCTTCGAGGGGTCGACCGTGGTCGCGGCGAAGGTGGCCGAGCTGGTCGAGGGCGCCCGCGCCGAGATGGACCGCGTGCAGGCGATGGGCGGAGCCGTGGCCGCGGTGGAGACCGGCTACATGAAGCAGGCGCTGGTGACCTCGCACGCCGCCCGCCGGGGACGCATCGAGTCCGGCGAGGACGCGGTGGTGGGCGTCAACTGCTTCCGCTCCACGGAGCCCTCGCCGCTGACCGCGGACCCCGGGTCGGTGGTGCAGACCCCGGACCCCGACGCCGAGCGCGCGGCGGTGGCCGGTCTGGAGCAGTGGCGCCGTGAGCGCAGCGCCGAGGACGTGCGAGGGGCGCTGGCCGGTCTGGCCCGGGCCGCCTCCTCGGGGGGCAACCTGATGGAGGCCACGCTGGTCGCCGCCCGGGCCGGGGCGACCACCGGGGAGTGGGCGGAAGCGCTGCGCGGGGTCTTCGGCGAGTTCCGGGCCCCCACGGGCGTCGCCGGCGCGGTGGCCGCTCCGGCGGCGGGGGAGAGCGGCGCGGCGCTGGCCGCCGTGCGCGAGGAGGTACGACGGACCGGCGACCGGCTCGGCCGGCGCCTGCGCCTGCTGGTCGGCAAGCCGGGGCTCGACGGACACTCGAACGGCGCGGAGCAGGTCGCCGTACGGGCCCGGGACGCCGGCTTCGAGGTGGTCTACCAGGGCATCCGGCTCACCCCCGAGCAGATCGTCGCGGCCGCGGTGGCCGAGGACGTGCACTGCGTGGGGCTCTCCATCCTGTCCGGCTCGCACCTGGAGCTGGTGCCCGCGGTGCTCGACGGGCTGCGGGCGCACGGCCTCGAGGACGTGCCCGTGGTGGTCGGTGGCATCATCCCGCCGGCCGACGCCGTGCGCCTGCGCGAGCTCGGGGTCGCGGCCGTCTTCACCCCCAAGGACGTCGGGTTGACGGCGATCATGGCCGCGCTCGTGTCCACCATCCGCGACGCGCACGGACTGGACTGACACCCGAGGCTCCCGATGCGTGTGGGACGGGAGTACGCGGGGGAGGATGGGGGAAAGGTCGGCCCTGATCCCGCCGACGACGGCGTCGGAGGACTCGGGGGAATGGTCAGGTGGGTGTGGGATCGGTGACGGCCAGCGAGGAGGATCGTCTCGACGTCCGGTTGGAGCCCCAGCCGGCGAGCGTCGCGACGGCCCGCCGTGACGTCCGGGACCTGCTCACCCGCACCGGACGCGAGGACCTGCTCGACGCCTGCGTGCTGCTGGTGAGCGAGATCGTCACCAACGCTCTGCTGCACGCGGGCACCCCCATCGGGCTGAGCGTCGTGGTGGCGCCGGGCGGGGTGCGTGTCGAGGTCCGTGACGGCAGCCCGCACCTGCCCTCTCGGCGGCGCTACGCCACCACCTCGGGCACGGGCCGGGGCCTGCAGATGCTCGAGGCCATGGCCGACGACTGGGGCACGGTGGCCGACGGCAGCGGCAAGACCGTCTGGTTCCACGTCTCCGAGGGCGAGCTGTCCACGCGCGACGGCGGCGGCGACCCCGGGGTGGGTCGGCTGGGTGCCGCCGCGGGCCCGACCGCCGTCGGCACCGTGCCGGTGGAGCTGCGCGAGATGCCCCTGCTGCTGCACGCGGCCTGGCAGGAGCACGCCGAGGCGCTGCTGCGGGAGTACCTGCTGGCGCACCTCGAGCCCGGCGGCGAGGACGCGATCCAGGTGCACGCGGACGCCACCGACGCCATCGCCCTGCTCGAGGAGCACCTGCCGCACTCCCGCCTGACCACGATCCCCGACACCGTCATGGCCGACGCGGTCGAGCCGGACGTCTCCGCGGCCCGGGTGCGGGTGCCCGTGCCGGTCGGGTCGGTGCCGCACTTCGGCACCCTGGACCGCACGATCGAGTCGGCGCTGGCCATGGCCAGGGCCGGCCAGGTGCTGACGCCGCCGACCCAGCCCGAGGTGCAGGCGTTCCGGCGCTGGCTGTGCCGTGAGGTGCTGGACCAGGCCGACGGCGCCCAGCCCCGCCCGTGGGCGGTCCCGGCCGAGGACCGGGCCGAGCCGGTGGCGCCGGAGGGCTGGGACCCGTCCGGCGTGCGCACGGCCACCACGGGCCTGGTGGCCGCGAACGCGGACAGCCAGATCCTCGCCGTGAGCCCACCGGCCCTGCGGCTGCTGGGCTACCAGGACGAGGCCGAGCTGGTGGGTCGCCGCATCCTGGCGATCGTGCCGCACCGGCTGCGACAGGCCCACGTCGCCGGGCTCACCATGTACCTCCTGGTCGGTCGGGGGCCCCTGATGGGTCGCCCGGTGGTGGTGCCCGCCCTGCGGCGCGACGGCAGCGAGGTCGAGGTCGACCTCGTGGTGCGGGACGTGCCGGTCGGCCAGGGCCGGTCCGTCCTGGTGGCGGACATCGGCGCGGTGGCCGGGGTCGACCCCGGTCGCGGTGTGGAGGCCGACTCCGGCCCGGCCCCCGGTCGCTGAGCCCCCGCCGGCGTTGGCGGCCCTGGCTAGGGTCGCAGGGACGAGGTGGGGAGGTGGCGTGCCGACGCGGGTCCGGGTGGTCCTCGTCGCGGTGTGGTCCACCGCCGCGGTGCTCCTGCTCGCCGCCTGCAGCGCCGCGACGGACCGCGACGCGGCCGCGGACGCCTCCGGTCCGGCCCCCCGCGTGGGAGGTCCGGCCTGGACACCCCGGGCGTCGCCCACCGGCACCATGAGCTCGATGGAGCGTCAGGTCGCCGAGCGCCTGTCGCGCCGGATGGCCGCCCAGGGGTTGACCCTCACCCACCTGGACTGCCCGGCGTGGGACCGGGTGCTGCCCGGCTCCATGAGGTGTCGCGGCTACCTCGCGGGTCTCCCGGTGGCGGTGCGGGTGCACCTGCAGGCGGGGCAGGCGGGGGAGGCGGGGGAGGCGGGCGAGCGGGGAGAGGCCGGGGTCGGCTTCGACGCCCGGGTCACCACCGGGATGGTGGCCACCCGCCGGCTGGAGGAGACCCTGGCCGCGCAGCACTGGAGGGACCCGGACTGCGGGGACCGGCCGGTCTACCCGGCGCGTATCGGGCTGGCCGTGGTCTGCCGGGCGCTCCGCAGCGGCGAGCCGCACTACCTGGTGGCCACCGTCTCCGACCTCCGCGGGCGGGTGACCATCGCGGCCTACCGCGACGGCGTCCCGTCCCGGGGGTAGGGCAGACTCGGCTCATGGCCAGGGTCGTCGTCGTCGGTGCGGGGGTGGTGGGGCTCAGCTGCGCGGTGCGGCTGCTGGAGGCCGGCCACCGCGTCGACGTGGTGGCCCGCGACCTCCCCCTGGAGACGACCTCGGCGGTGGCGGCCGCGCTGTGGTACCCGCACCGGGCGTACCCCTTCGAGCGGGTCACCGCCTGGTCGGCCACCGGCTACGGGGCCTTCGCGGAGCTGGCCGACGAGCCCGCCACCGGGGTGCGGATGCTCGTGGGGACCGAGCTGCTGCGCAGGCCCTCGCCCGACCCGTGGTGGCGCGAGGCGGTGCCCTCCCTGACCCGGGTGCCGCCGCGCCCGCCGACGTACGCCGACGGGTGGAGCATGAGGGTGCCCGTGATCGAGATGCCGCTGTACCTGCGCTGGCTGGCCGGCCGCATCGAGGGGCTGGGCGGCACCCTCACCCGGATGGCGCTGACCGCGCTGCCGGACCACGCCGAGGTCGTCGTCAACGCGACCGGCCTGGGCGCCCGCCGCACCGCCGGCGACGGCTCCCTGACCCCGGTGCGCGGCCAGGTGCTGTACGTCGAGCAGGTCGGCCTCGACCACTGGTGGCTCGACGGCACCGGCCCGGTCTACGTCGTGCCACGCACCCACGACATCGTGGTCGGGGGCACCGACGACGTGGGCGAGTGGGACCGTCGCCCGGACCCTGCCGTGGCCGCCGACATCCTGGCCCGGGCGGTGCAGCTGGTGCCGGCGCTCGCGGGGGCCAGGGTCCTGGGGCACCGGGTCGGACTGCGCCCGGTGCGCCCGGAGGTGCGCCTGGAGGTCGAGACCACACCGTCCGGGCGGGTCGTGCACTGCTACGGCCACGGGGGCGCAGGCGTCACCCTGTCGTGGGGGTGCGCGCAGGAGGTCGCCGCGCTGGTGGGCGGGCCGGCGTGAGGGCGTCCCGTGCGCTCGTCGTGGCGCTGCCGGGCCTGGTCCTGGCCGTGGCCGGGCTGTTCCACCCGATGCACCTGACCTACGCCACGTCGCTGACCTGGTGGTGGCTGCACGTGCCGGGACTGTTCGTGTTCCCGCTCGTCGGGGTGGCCCTGGTCGCCCGGCTGCGCGGACGGCGCGACCCGCTGGCGCTGCTGGCCGTGGTCGCGGCCTACGGCTACGCGACGGCGTACACGACCCTGGACGTCGTCAACGGCATCGCCGCCGGCTACCTCACGCACCGGCTGGGGCCGGGGGTGCCGCGACCCGACACGGTGCGGTTCCTGTTCGACCTCGGCCGCCCGTTCGGCGTGTGGGGGTCGTGGGCGCTGCTGCTGGCCGCGGTGCTGGTGGCGCTGGACGGGCTCGGGCGCCGGGGTGCCCCGGCGCTGCCGGGGCTGCTCGTGGTGCCCGGCGCCTACCTCGTGCACGCCTTCCACATCTTCGCGCCCCAGGGCGTCGCGGGGATGGTCCTGCTCGGGCTGGGCTCGGCCGCCCTGGCCTACGCCGTGCCGCCGTCGTCGGCCGCCGGCCGGTCCGGGACGGGACCGCGGGGCCGGACGGCTACCACCGCGTCGAGGTCCAGCGGGCCGTAGACGTGCGGGTAGGCCTCCGGCACGCCGGGCAGCTGCTCGGTGCGCCACGGCGAGGTCAGCCGGTCGGTCTCGACCTCCAGCAGCAGCAGGTCGGGCACGTCGGCGAACCACCGCGCCTGCACGGCGTCGACCTGGTGGGCGGCCGAGCAGTGGATGTAGCCCTCCTGCTCCAGCGTGCGGCCGCGCGTGGAGACCGCGTAGCGGCCCGAGGCCAGCGCCGCGTCCCACGCGGCCGCGGTGGTGAGGTGGAAGACGCGCATCAGAACAGCCGCTGGGAGGGGTCGTCCATGCCGCGCAGCGCGTCGTAGTCCACCACCGCGCAGGCGATGCCCCGGTCGGTGGCGAGGACCCGGGCCTGCGGGCGGATCTCCTGCGCGGCGAAGATGCCGCGCACCGGGCGCAGGTGCGGGTCGCGGTTCATCAGCGTGAGGTAGCGGGTCAGCTGCTCGACGCCGTCGATGTCTCCGCGTCGCTTGATCTCCACCGCCACCGAGCGGCTCTCGGCGTCACGGCAGAGCAGGTCGACCGGGCCGATGGCGGTCGGGTACTCCCGGCGTACCAGCGTCAGGCCCTCGCCCAGGGTGGCGGGGTGCTCGGCCAGCAGCTCCTGCAGGTGCTTCTCGACGCCGTCCTTGCGCAGCCCCGGGTCGACGCCGAGGTCGTGCTCGCTGTCGTGCAGCACCTCGGCCAGCAGGATCCGCAGCGTGTCGCCGTCCTTGCCGGTGACCAGCCACTCCGGCACGCCGTCCTCGCTCAGGCCCTCCTCGACCCGGCACGGCGGCGACATCCAGTTCAGCGGCTTGTAGGAGCCGCCGTCGGAGTGCACGAGCACGGAGCCGTCGGTCTTGCGCACCACCAGCCGGGTGGCCAGCGGGAGGTGCGCGGTGAGCCGCCCGGCGTAGTCCACCTGGCACCGGGCCACGACCAGTCTCACGACACCCCTCCACCCACTCCTCGACGACGCCGCAATCTACCCCGGTACGTCGCGGCCCGGCCGACCGACGGCGGTGGCCCAGGTCACGGCGGACGCGGGGCGGCCCGTGCCATGATCGGCCCCATGACCAGCTCGCGTGCGTTCACCTCCGTCGGCGTCGTCGGACTCGGCACCATGGGGGCCGGCATCGCCGAGGTCTTCGCCCGCAACGGCTACACCGTCGTGGGCGTGGAGGTCGACGAGGAGGCTCTCAAGCGCGGCCGCCAGCACGTCGAGCACTCGACCTCGCGCGCGGTCAAGCGCGGCAAGCTGGCCGCGGAGGACGCCGAGGCCCTGATCGACCGCATCGCCTTCACCTCCTCGATGGCCGACACCCGTGACTGCGACCTCGTGGTGGAGGCCGTGGTCGAGCGGCTGGCGGTCAAGCTGGCCATCTTCCGCGAGCTGGACGACGTCGTCTCGCCCGACGCGATCCTGGCCACCAACACCTCCTCGCTGTCGGTCACCGAGATCTCCGCGGCGACCTCCCGACCCGGCCGGGTCATCGGGCTGCACTTCTTCAACCCGGCGCCGGTGCAGGCCCTGGTCGAGATCATCCGCACGGTGGTCACCGACCCGCAGGTGCTGGAGGACACCGCCGAGCTGGCCCGCTCGCTGGGCAAGACGCCGGTCGTGGTGGGCGACAAGGCCGGGTTCATCGCCAACGCGCTGCTGTTCGGCTACCTCAACCACGCCGCCTCGATGTACGAGAGCAAGCAGGCCACCCGGGAGGACCTGGACGCCGCGATGCGCCTGGGCTGCGGCTACCCGATGGGGCCGCTGGCGCTGCTCGACCTCATCGGGCTCGACACGGCTTATGAGATCCTCGACACGATGTACAAGCAGGGCCGGGACCGGCTGCACGCCCCGGCGCCGATCCTCAAGCAGATGACCGCCGCGGGGCTGCTCGGGCGCAAGTCCGGTCGCGGCTTCTACACCTACGAGGCCACCGACAGCCCGGTCGTGGTGCCGGACGCGCTGACCCCCGGCCCCGACGACGAGCCCCGGCTGCGCCGTCCCGTCGACCGCGTCGGGGTCGTCGGCACCGGCACCATGGCCACCGGCATCGTGGAGGTGCTGGTCCGCGCGGGGTACCCCGTGACCTACGTCGGCCGCAGCGCGACCTCGGTGGACGCCGTACGGGACGGCGTGGAGCGGTCGCTGGACCGGGCCGTCGAGCGGGGCAGGCTCGAGGGTCCCGCCCGCGCGGACGCGCTGTCGCGGCTGCAGGGCAGCACCTCGCTCGACGACCTGGCGGGGGTCGACCTCGTCATCGAGGCCGTCGCCGAGGACCTCACGGTCAAGACCGCGCTGTTCGAGCGCCTGGACGAGGTCTGCCGCCCGGGCGCCATCCTGGCCACGACGACGTCCTCCCTCCCGGTCATCTCGCTGGCGCGGGTGACGCAGCGCGCCCACGACGTGGTGGGGCTGCACTTCTTCAACCCGGCGCCGGTGATGCGCCTGGTCGAGGTGGTCAGCACCGTGAGCACCGGCGAGGACGTCGCGGAGACCGCCCGGGCCCTGGTGGCCCGGATCGACCGGGTGGCGGTCTCCTGCGCCGACCGCTCGGGCTTCATCGTCAACGCGCTGCTGTTCCCCTACCTCAACGACGCGGTGAAGATGCTGGAGGCGCACTACGCCACCGCGGACGACATCGACACCGCCATGAAGCACGGCTGCGCGCTGCCCATGGGGCCCTTCGAGCTGCTCGACGTGGTCGGCAACGACGTGTCCCTGGCCATCCAGCGCGAGCTCTACCTCGAGTTCCGGGAGCCCGGGTTCGCCCCCGCCCCGCTGCTCGAGCACCTGGTCACCGCCGGGTACCTCGGCCGCAAGACGCAGCGCGGGTTCCGCGACCACAGCCAGCGCTGAGCCCTGTCGAGACCTGGCAGACTGTCCGCGTGCAGACCAGCCGCCTCGAGGCGTTCAGTGACGGTGTCCTGGCCATCATCATCACGATCATGGTGCTGGAGCTGCACCCGCCCGAGGGTGACGACTGGGCCGCACTGGGCGGCTCGGCCACCGGGTTCCTCACCTACCTGCTGAGCTTCGTCTACGTCGGCATCTACTGGAACAACCACCACCACCTCTTCCAGATCATCGAGACCGTCTCGGGCAGCGTGCTGTGGGCCAACCTGCACCTGCTGTTCTGGCTGTCGCTGTTCCCCTTCACCACCGCCTGGATGGACGAGAGCGGCTTCGCACGGACGCCGACGGTGGTCTACGGCCTCAACCTGCTGTTCGCCGCCGTGGCCTTCTTCGGCGTGCAGCGCAGCGTGGTCGGCGGCCCGAGCGGTGCACGGCTGCGCGCCGCCATGGGTCGCGACCTCAAGGGCAAGATGTCGCCGCTGATGTACCTGACGGGCATCGCGCTCACCCTCGTGGTGGCCCCCTGGGCGGGTGTCGTCGTCTTCGTGGTGGCCGCCCTGGTCTGGCTCGTGCCCGACCGTCGCGTGGAGCGCTTCCTGCGCGAGGAGCAGGCGGCGCCGCGGTGAGCGACCGCGTCGAGCTGCACGACGGGCGGGAGTACGTCGTACGCCCGGTGACGGGATCGGCCGCGACCAAGTCCTACCGGCTGCCCGGGCTGCCACCAGACCATCCGCCCCGCCACCCCGCACACGGTCGCCTGGCCGGTGCTGGCCACCACGTTCTCCTCGACCGCCACCGGGCTGGAGGAGCGCCGGCACTGGCACAACGCCTGCTGGGGGTCGCGCGCCCACCGTCGCTGAGACCGGGGGAGGATGGCGCCATGCCCCCGATCCGCGCGAACTCCGTCCTGCCGGCCCGACGCGAGGCCATCACCCTGCACACGGCCGACGGGCTGGCGCTGGTGGGTGAGCTGGCCCTGCCGCTCGACCGTGACCCGGTGGCCACCCTGGTCTGTCTGCACCCGCTGCCCACGCACGGCGGCATGATGGACAGCCACGTCTTCCGCAAGGCCGCCTTCCGGCTGCCGGCCCTGGCGGGGATCGCGGTGCTGCGCTTCAACACCCGTGGGACCTCCAGCCTGCAGGGCACCAGCGACGGCGCCTTCGACGACGCCGTGGGGGAGCGGTACGACGTCGCGGCGGCCCTGGAGCACGCCGAGTTCCACGACCTTCCCCACGTGTGGCTCCTGGGCTGGTCCTTCGGCACCGACCTGGCCCTGCTGCACGGGTGCGACCCCGTCGTGGAGGGCGCCGTGCTGCTGTCCCCGCCGCTGCGCTACAGCACGCCCTCGGACCTGGCGGCCTGGGCGGCCTCCGAGAAGCCGCTCACGGCCCTGGTGCCCGAGCACGACGACTACCTGCAGCCGCCCGAGGCCCGCGAGCGCTTCGCGGCGGTCCCGCACGCCGAGGTGGTCGCCGTACCGGGGGCCAAGCACCTGTGGGTGGGGGACGCCGAGACCGTGCTCGACCTGGTGGTGGAGCGGGTGGCGCCCGCCGTACCGGTGCCGCTCCCGACCCAGTGGGACGGACCGATGGAGACCGCCGACACCTCGTCGTACGCCGACCGCACGACCGCGGTGTTCAAGGACGTACCGCGCTGAGGTCGTGGGGGTCCGGCCCGCGGCCATGACCAGATCGGCCTCCGCGGCACCGAGAGACCGACGACGGCCGCCGCTGAGGCGTCAGGAACTGATCGCCCCGGCCCTCAGAGCTCCTTTCGCAGGTGCACGTCGTCCCTGCCGTTCGTCGGGACGGACTTCCAGCGGAAGACCTCCACGTAGCCGCGACGCTCGTAGAAGCCAGGCGCCTGGAAGGTGAAGGACGTGACGAAGACGTGCGTGCACCCGCGTCTGCGGGCCTCGTCCTCGAAAGCGGCGACGAGGTCGGCGCCTGTTCCGGTGCCGTGTCGGGGCTCGTGGACCCACGTCCCAACAGCCGCTGGGAGGACATGCCGTGTGCACCTCCTGCGTCCCGTCGTCTCACCGCTCAGTGACGTCTCGACTCCCGGTTCAGCAGGGTGAAGCGTGCCGGTACCTCAGCCCGCAGCCGGGCGAAGAGGATCGCTGCTTGATGGGTGTGCGCCGGACCGATGGTCCGCGCGTCCTCCTCGGCCACCCAGGCCGCCATGTCGCCGACCAGCGTCCGGCTGACTCCGAGCTCGGCGGCCAGCCAGTCCGGGTCGTCCGGCAGGGGTCCGTCCTCGTCCCACAGCGGCACGCCGCAGCCGTGGTCCCACATGAACCGGATGACCGAGCCGACGACGCGCCGTTCATCGCCGTCCTCGGCCTGGGGCGCTCCCGGCGGCGGGTTCGCGAGCCACCGGTAGCCGTCACCGGCCGTCACGGTCGTCGGCGCAGGGCGGCCAGCCTCTGGGCACCCGCCTCGCTCGGCGCACGGGTCATGGCGAACAGGTTGATGTTGCCGAGCCGGAAGGTCACTTCGGTCTCGTCGATGCCCAGCAGTGGGGCGATGGCAGCCGAGGCGTCGTGCATCCTCGGAGGCGAGAAGGATCGCCGAGATCTCGGTGAAGTGCGTGCGCAGGTTCTGCTGGAGGACCAGGGCGTCGATGCGGCGCTGGCGGATGACGTCGGGGTCGTTGTCGTCGGGCTCGTCCCCGGTGAACCAGGTCGCCCCCTCGCGTTCCCACATGCGGTCGATCCGTCCACCGACCGCGTGCAGAGCATCCACCAGGTCGGGGATCTGGTTGGTCCTGAGGACCGGGTCCCGCCGGTCGTTGGTCGACAGGTGGACGTGCGCACCCGGGGTGCCGGTGTCGGCGTGGCTGGCGAACCACCCCGACACGACCAGGTGCTGGTCACGGATGCCCGTACCGACGACGGCCTGGGCGTCCTCGTCCTCGGGCCCCTGCTCGTCGGCAGATCCCTCGCTGTCCATGGCTGGACCCTACTCGCGCCGTCGTCGGCGCACGGCATGGATGAGGCATGATAGGAGCGGGCCCCGACCAGAAGGAGACGCCGTGTTCGGCATCGGTGCGACGGAGATCGTCCTCGTCCTGTTCGTGGTGGTGATCGTCCTGGTCGTGGGGGCGCTCGTGCTGCGCACCCGTCGCTGAAGCAGCGCAGCGAGCTGCGCACCTTCAGCAGGCGCCGCCCCCTACCGCTGCGTGTGGCCGGCTCGTCGACCGCTGCTCGGTGGTCTACGAGGGGGTGATCGGACGCTGGTCCCTGCCGGACTTCCTCGAAGCATCGGGCTTGGACCATGTCGATGACGCGCTCCGGCTCCCGCCTCGAGGGGTGTGCGAGCAGCGGGTCCGCAGACCGATTGCGAGACGGTGCCATCCGTTTCCCTGAGCGAGGGAGGACGACGGGCCTCGTCCCTGGTTGACGAGCGAGCCTGGTCAGCGGCACAGCCGCACCGGTGGAACCACGGACCGCGTGCCTGCGTCCCACCCCACATGATGCGTCCGTGGGCCCGTCCCTGGGAGATGGTGCCGTCGCGGCTCCGACTGCCCGCCCTGGTGGTGCTGCTGTGCGCCGTGGCGCTGGCGGGGTCGGTGCTGTGGGGCGCCCACGACGACGACGGCGCGGAAGTCGTCGGCCGGTCGTCCCAGGCGGGGTGGACGACGATCCAGTTCCGGGGCGTGCGGGTCGACGTCCCACCATCGTGGGAGCGAGTGGACACCGATGACTGTGAGTTCGAGTTCGAGGTGTGGGCCGCGCCGGGCTCGAGGAGCTGCACGGGGACCGGGGGCCTGTCCTTCTACCAAGCGGCGAACTTCGACCCGGGCCCCGCGCCGGGAGTCCACCGCACCAGCTCCGAGGGAGGCCCCGAGTGGGGTGGTTACGCCTACGCCGGGGAGCTGGCGCTCTACGTTTCCGACGATGACCGCTTTACGGTGCTCAGGGTGCTGGGTTCAGCGAGGTGACCCTGCCCCGAGCATCTACGATCCGAGCCGGGTCCACCGGCCTTCCGACACCACCTCGACGGAGCCCTCGACGACCATGATGGCCGTCTGGTCGTCGATGACGTAGGCCGGGACGCCGATGTGGGCGGCCCACCTCTCCGCGTGGGCGAGGGTGTTGGTGGGGAAGACGTCCAGGTGCGGGAAGATCGCGAAGTCGACGACGCCGAGGGTGCGGTCGTCCGGTGCGGACGGCCACTCGACGAAGTAGTCCCCGATGCGGGGCGTCAGCACCATGCTCCCGGCACTGACCCCGACCCAGACCATGTCCGGCATCGAGGGGAGGAGATCGGCCAGCCCCGACTCCCGCATCCAGTGGCAGAGGTACGTCGCGTCGCCGCCGTCGACCAGGAGCACGTCGGCCTCCCGGACCCAGGGGACCCATCGCTCCGCGCCGACGGACGGTAGCGCGGTGAGCTCGAGGACGCCGAGCGACGCCCACCCCAGGCCGGAGGAGTGCTGCCACCTCGGCTCGGCGGCGACGAGGCCCCGCACCGACGCAGGACCACACTGCGGATGACCCCACTGGGCCGTCGGGACGACGAGGGCATGGCACTCGGCGATCGGCTTGGGCAGCAGCTGCCGGAGCGCCGCACGGATGCTCGGGTTCGTGACGCCGCCTGAGGTCAGGAGGAGCTTCACGGTGCCTCCAGGGTCTCGGGGCGGAAGTGGATGCACGAGACGACCGGGGGCAGCGCCGGAAGTCATCGCAACCGTGCGCGGTCCACCGTTCACGAGAGCGACGACCCGCCTCCGAGGTATGGCGCCCACTGCGCTGCGCCACGACAATGACGGGCATGACGAGCAACGACGGCAGCACCCTGCACGACCCCGAGCCGGGTCGTGGTGGCGACACGATCGACGAGGCGGTCGAGAACGCGGAGGAGGGCACCCAGGCCGAGGACACGGGCCACACGCCCTCGGGCAACGAGGCATCGGGCGAGTCGCGTGTCGAGCAGATGAAGGACGTCGTTCCGCACGACGAGGACTGACCGGCGCCACAGCTCAGGGGCCCGAGCTGACCGCGCCCCACCTACGCCGCACCGGCCGTGGTTGACCGAAGGCAAACGAGCACGCAGCGCGGAGGATGCGGGTGGGCGCACGGTCGCGCCCTAGCGGTGGAGGAGGCGTTCCACCGACGGAGGCAACGTCGGGGCTTGGCTCGGCCCCGCATAGAAGATGTACCTCCGCCACACCGTGAGGGAACGACGAAGGCCACGGCCGGATCGACGCCGCGCAACGTCATATCCTCGAAGCGCGCCGTAGCATCTTCCTCCTCGGCGACGCCAGGCGCCTCTTGGTCTCCGCCGTCGTCGCACAGCAGAAGGCGCACCTTGGGCAAGGCCAGGCGGCCGGGCGCGTGCGATCGTCATTCATGCGGGCACGCTCGGCGCGCCGACGGATCCGCTCGGTAGTGAAGCCAGTGCGCCGGCTCGGCGCCAGGCGGGAACGGGTTCCCACGGACTCGGTGTCCACCCGCGACTGGCTTTTCGGCCGGGCCAGGTCGGACCTGGTCGGTCACCAGCGCCGTCGTGCCGATGATCGTGTCGGAGGGGGTCGGCCGCACTGTCGGTGCATGGGTGCAGGCTCGTCCCATGGATCCCACCGAGCCGGAGCGGCGTCCGTTGCTGGAGCGTGAGATGGCTGAGGACGAGCTGCACCGTTGGTACTGGTTGCGGTCCGAGCTGGTCGAGCTCGGCCGTAGCCTCGGGATCAGTACGGCCGGCGGCAAGGTCGAGCTCACGGCTCGCATCGCCGACGTGCTGGCCGGCCGGACGCCGCGACCTCCGTCCCGGCGCGTCCACGGGGTCGAGCTCGAGGGCCCGCTGCACGGCGGCACCCTGCTGCCACCTGGCCAGCGATGCTCACAACACCTCCGCGACTACCTCGTGGGTCGGATCGGCCCGGTCTTCACGTTCGACCGACACATGAGGGAGGTCGTGACCACCGGCGGCGTGACCCTCGACGAGGTGGTGCAGCACTGGTACCAGACCCGCGACCGGAGACCGAGCGACATCGCGCCTCAGTTCGAGTACAACCGCTTCACCCGCGCCTGGCGAGAGGAGCACCCCCACGGCGACCGTGTCGCGCTGTTGGCCGCCTGGTGGGACTACCGCAACCGACCGCGTGGATCGTGAGCAACCCCTCCACCGAGGGGCCTGCACCGGGTTGACGCCTGGTCGCCGCTGAGGAAGCCCCTCGCCGTGGGTAGCCGCTCACCCGACGGTGGCTCGAACGACCAGATCATCGGCCGACAGCCACAGGTTGACGCGGTCCGGTCTCAGATCGGAGGTCCACCAGACGTCGGTGCCGATCTCGGCCGAGCGCACGTGATAGCCCCGCTTCTCGGCCACCCGTGTCGCCCGCTCGAGTCCGAGGCCGATGAGCGCCGCGCACAGCTCAGCGTCCCTGGACTCCACAGCCTGTGGGTCAGCCAACCGGTGGTCAGGCTCCGACGGGTCCACGTCAGGAGGGTAGGGCCCCGTGAGCGAAGCCGTGCGACGCGCGGTCGGTCCGACCTCCAGGCCTCGCGCAGCTGTCGTCCTGGGTCGGACAGCGCGCTCCCTCCAGCCGATGGCCGGCTCCGCCTTCCCCTACGACGGGCGCGTAGCGATGATGGGGCAGTCAGTGACGTGTCCTTCTTCCCACCGGTGAGGGCTTCGGCCGCACCCGAGGAGGCCGACCAGGACGAACCGTGGATGACCTCGGACTGGACACGGGCCGGACTGGCACACCCGTCCGGAGCTGTGCCCGCTGTCGTTCGTGATGGGCACGTCGATGGAGACCCAGTGTTCGGGATCGCTCTCGTGGCGACCAGCGTGCTCGTCGTCGTACTGAGCCTGGTGATTCATCGCCACCGGCCGTCCCGGCGATGTCGGTAGAGGAGCCCGAACGTTCCGGTCGAGGACCAGGACATGCCGGCCTCGCGCGCCTTCTGAATCGCCGTGAGCACATGACGCTCCGCATCCGAGCGCTCCTGGACGGCCACGCGAAGAAGAGCGACCGCCTCGACGTAACCGATCTCAAGGATGTTCGCCGCCGCGATGGCGCCGACCATCATGCTGAACCCCTGTCCGAGGTCCCAGACCCGGAAGGGGCTGCGGTACGCGTGCGGGATGCCCTCCTCCCTCACTCCGTGCTGGGTGGCAGACGGAGCCATGATGGAGACAGGCGGCGCAGCGGGACCTCTCCCAGGACGTGCCCCACCACATGCTCACCGACGCGTGGACAGGAACCTCACGAGCGACGTCGAGAAGGACGACCAACGGCCCGCTGTGGTGGGGTCCTCCACGGTCTCCCAACCGTGGCCGGCCCCGGCCGGCAAGACCTCGAGGTCCACGGTGCCCGTTGGTGCGTGCTCGGCGAGCGCACGGTCGGCGTCCAAGGGACTGGAGCCATCGTCGGGCGCGACGGCGAGGAGCAAGGGTGTGCTCAGCCCGGTGACGGCCTTCGCCGCGGTGAGCCCGCCACCCAGATCCTCGTCGAGCAGGGCAGGCGAGAGGGCGGCGCACCCATCGGCCCGCACCGCTTCGCACGCACCGATGGCGACCGCGCCGCCGTAGGAGGCGCCGACCACCCCGATGGTCCTGGCGCCCTTCGTGCGCAGCAGGTTCGACAGCGTCGCGACGTCGGCCACCACGTCGGGTACCGCGGCCGCGCTGCGAGGACAGCTGGAGTCCCCGTGACAGCGTAGGTCCACCAGTCCGACGTGGAAGCCGCGATGAGCGAGGTAGCCGCCGTAAGGCAGCCACCCGCACAACGTGCCGTCGGTCTGATGGAGAAGGACGACTCCGTGGGGCCCCGAGCCGAGCGTCACCACCCGGAGGGACACACCACCGGGCGATCGCACCTTCGTCTCGGTCACCCGCACCGCCGCAGGCACCGCGGTCGTGCACTGCTGCTCGATCCTCGACTGCGGCCTCGGCGTCGAGGACGCAGGGGTGGGGGCGCCCGAGATCGGGGACGCCGGCGACGAGGGAGCCGACGGTGCCGAGGCCCCGGAACAACCGCACGCACCGACACACATCGCGACCGCGACCACCCATCGCCACCGCAGGGTCCGCAGGACGGCGACAACCGGACGCACCATGCCGACACTATGTCAGAGTCGACATAGGACGTGAAGGCCTCCCCGTCGAGCACGGTCGCCCGGTCAGGGGACGGGTACAGGACAATGGCGACCGTGACCAAGACCTTGGGCTTCGCCGTGCTCGGTCTGCTGGCCAAGCAGCCACGCACCGGCTACGAGATCTCCCGAGCGATGCAGCGCCCCCTCGGGTACTTCTGGTCGGCCGGGCACAGCCAGATCTACCCCGAGCTGGCGGACCTCGAGGCGGACCGCCTCGTCCGCAGCACCGTCATCCCCGGTCCCGGACCACGCGACACCAAGCGCTACGCGATCACCGCGCGCGGAAGCAGCTCGCTGACCACCTGGCTGAAGAGCCCTCTCCCGCCGGAGAGTCACAAGGACGAGCTGATGCTGCGCATCTGGTCACTGTGGTTGCTGTCGCCTGATGACGCCCGCACGCTCGTCAATGAGGTCCGCGCTGAACACCTCGCGGCCCTCGATGCCTACGCGTTCGAGGAGCAGCAGTTCATGCACGGTGAGGAACGCATCACCGATCCGACGGCGCACGCCTTCGGTGAGTACGCCACTCTTCGCTATGGGCTGCTGCGGCGCCGCGCCAGTGTCGAGTGGTGCGACTGGCTGCTGACCCGGCTGAGCCGGCACGGTGGCGAAACGACGTGAAGCCTCTCCGTTAGGCACCGACCGCCCGCTCGTGCTCCGCGACCGCAGCTGTCTGACCACGGCCTGTCGCCGCCCGTTGTGTGCCATCCGGTGGCGCGCTGGTGGCGGGTGAGAAGAGGCAACGAGCTGTGTGTGATCGCGCCCGGCAACACCGTCCTGACGGACACCGGCTTCCTCGGCGAGGTCACCTGTGACGGGACCAGGGACGTCGGTCTGTTCTGGCGCGACCCCCTGGCCGGGCAGCCCGAGGGTGCCGTCCTGGCGGCGGCGGGGCGGCTGTCGAACGGGGGCCGGTGGGGTGAGGACGACGTCCACGGCACGCTGAACCTCCTCGACGACGCCAAGCGCGTCGAACGTGCTTCCCTGGTCCGCACCGGCCGGTCGCTCTCGCTGTCGCAGTCCTTCGACATGGACGGGCCGCAGAAGCGCTGGCGGCGCCGCACGAACCCGGTGCACAGCATCGAGACGGCCGCGGACCGACTCTGCGGCCGGGGGTGCTGGTCGACGTGCCCGGCGCGCTCGGTCACGAGGACGGGCTGCCCGACGGCTTCACCACCAGGACGGCCGGTGGTCGTTCCTGCTGGTGGCCGCCCGGCTCACGATCACCGGTGCGGTGGGACCCCCGGTGAACCCGATCGCCCTTCGCTGACCGGGTGCGCCTGCGGCGCACGCTTCGCGGCCCCGGATGCCTCCGATGTGGTCATCCGGGACCAGCACGCCCAGGTCAGCGACGGGCCTGCCGCGGCAGGAAGACCTCACGCACGAGCAGGGTGATCGCCGCGGCGGTGGGGATGGCCAGCAGGGCTCCCACCACCCCCAACAACGAGGCACCGGCCAACGCGGCGACCACGATGATCGAGCCGGGCAGGTCGACCGAGCGGGACATCACCCGGGGGTACACCACGTAGTTCTCGAACTGCTGGTAGGCGATGTAGAAGACCACGCAGGCGATGCCGATGTGCACGTCGGTGGCGAAGCCGATCGCGCTGACGATGACCGCGCCGATAGTCGCCCCGATCATGGGGATGACGTCGAGGAGCGTGACCACCGCGGCCAGGGCTAACGCGTACTGGCTGAGGCCCGCCAGCAGCAGGAACACCAACGAGCTGGTGCCGGCGGCCATCGCCACCAGGAAGGCCCCCGACACGTAGGCGCCGACGTTCGCGAGGATGCGGTCGCCGAGCGAGCGCACCTGCGGGCGGTGGCTGGCGGGCGCCAGCAGGTAGCCCGAGTGCTTGATGGTCGGCAGCGAGGCCAGGAAGTAGAGGGTGAGCACGACGACGATGAACGTGTTGGACAGGAAGGACAGCAGGCGCAGACCCACACCGACCACGCCACCGAACAGCGCGGGGCCGAAGGTGCGGTCCTCCACGAAGGCCTGCAGGCGGTCGATCACGTCGTAGCGGTCGTCCAGGCGCTGGATTCCGCGGTTGGTCTGCAGCTGGTCGAACCACCGCGGTGCGTTGTCCACGATGAGCGTGACCTGCTCGGTGATGACGGGCACGAGCGCCAGCACGAACAGCGCCACGGCCCCGACGAAGACCACGACGACCACGAGCACCGACAGGCTCCGTCGTACGCCGTGCCGGCCCATCCACTCCACGGCCGGGTTGAGGCCGGCGGCGATGAACATCGCCACCACCACGAGCACCAGCGTGGGCCCGACCGTCAGGAGCAGACCGCCCAGCCACCAGGCCAGCAGGGCCCCGGTGGCGCCGAGCAGACCGACGCCGAACGGGGTCCGGTGGTGCAGCAGGGGCACCTCGGTCGGCGGCCCGGGCACGTCGGTGGACGCCGCCGCCCGCCCTGCCGCCTGAGCCCGCCGGGTCACCCGCCCGGCCCGGGTGGGGGTGCGGGCCACCCGGGTCACTGGTCGGACGCGGCGGCCCTGCCCGTGCCGGGGTCGTCGTCGCCGAAGCCGGAGATCACGTCGCGCAGCGCACCGAGCTGGGCCACGATCGAGTCGCGGCGCTTCTGGTAGCGGTCGACCTCCGCCTTGAGGGCCGCGAGCTGACGCTCCGCCTCGGCCTCGCCGGCCGCGGTGAAGCTGGCGCCCTGGGTCTGGGCGGAGGACACGATGTGCTCGGCCTCGCGGCGGGCGTGCTGCAGCAGCCGCTCGGCTTCCTGCGCGGCCGCCTGGCGCTGCCCGGTCGCCGCGGCGATGGCCTCGCGGGCCCGGGTCTCGGCCGCGTCGGCCCGCTGCTCGGCCTCCTCCACCAGCCGCTGGGTCTCCGCGGTGGCGTTGGAGTGGTGCTCGGCCGCCTCCCGGGTCAGGCGCTCCTTCTCGACCGCCAGGATGCGGCGGGCCTCCTGCACCTCGCGCTCGGCGGTGGCACGGGCCTGCTCGGCCTCGCGCTTGGCGCTGGTGCGCATCGCGTTGGTCTCCTGCTGGGCCGCCAGCCGCAGCTGCTCGCTCTCGCGGGTCGCGGAGGCGAGCAGGTCGGTGGCCTCGGCGGCGGCCAGGGAGCGCTCCTGCTCGACCTGGGCCAGGGTGCGCCCGCGGGTCTCGTCGAGCTCCTTGAGCTGGACCATGCGCATGTCCTCGGCGTCGCGGGCCGCCTGCGCGCGCAGCATCTCGGCGTCCTTGGCCGACTGCCTCCGCATCTCGTCGGCCTGCGCGCGGGCCTCGGCCAGCACCTCGTCGGCCTGCTCCTCGGCCAGCCGCAGCATCTCGCTGGCCCGGCCGCCCAGCCCGGCGTACGTCGGGTTCTCGTTCTCGTGCACCTTCTTCTCGAGCGCCGCGATGCGGGCCTTGGCGTTCTCGAGGCTGGCGGTCAGCCCGGCGCGCTCGCCGGCCAGGCTGTGCATCTGCCGGTCGACCGCGGCCGGGTCGTAGCCGCCCTTGCGGACCACCGGGAAGCCGGGGCGGGCCGGCGGGCGGCCGGCGGCGGTGGCGCCGCCGTCGGAGGACGGGGCCGCGCTCCGAGCGGGCTGGCCGGCGGGTGCCGCGGGGTTGCCCTGGCGCTGCTGCGGCGGGGCCGTGGCCATGACCTGGGTGGCGTCGTCGGCCCCTGTGCCGCCGGGTCGGGCCCCGCCCCCGGGGCCGCCCTTGGTGTCGAAGATGGACAGGCCGGGTCGCTCGCTCATGGGGGTGTCCTCCGTGTGGTGGAAGCCGCGGACGTCACCCGTCCGCGCTGTGTCCGAGTGTGCGCCCAGTCTCGCGGATGAGCCAGGGGAAACGCGTGAGCCCGACCCGGAAGATCGGTGCCGTGTCGCGGCGAACCCCGGCGCGCGCTCAGAGCCCCCGGAAGCGGTTGATCGCCTTCAGGTGCCGCTCCCGCTTCTCGTGGTCGCGCACCCCCAGGCCCTCCGAGGGCGCCAGGCACAGGACGCCGACCTTGCCCTGGTGCAGGTTGCGGTGCACGTCGTACGCCGCCTGGCCGACGTCGTCGAGGGCGTAGGCCCGCGACAGGGTCGGGTGGATGCGCCCGTGGGTGATGAGCCGGTTGGCCTCCCAGGCCTCGCGGTAGTTGGCGAAGTGGGAGCCGATGATGCGCTTGAGGTTCATCCACAGGTAGCGGTTGTCGTACTCGTGCATGAACCCGCTGGTCGACGCGCAGGTCACGATGGTGCCGCCCTTGCGAGCGGCGTACACCGACGCCCCGAAGGTCTCGCGACCCGGGTGCTCGAAGACGATGTCGACGTCCTCGCCCCCGGTCAGCTCGCGGATGCGCGCGCCCAGGCGCCGCCACTCCGACGGGTCCTGGGTGTGCTCGTCCTTCCAGAAGCAGAACTCCTCGGCCTGCCGGTCGATGATGAGCTCCGCGCCCATCCGGCGGCAGATGTCAGCCTTCTCGGGGCTGGAGACGACGCAGACCGGGGTCGCGCCACCGTTGAGCGCGAACTGGGTGGCGTAGCCGCCGAGGCCGCCGCTCGCGCCCCAGACCAGCACGTTGTCGCCCTGCTTCATGCCGGCGCCGTTGCGGCTGACCAGCTGGCGGTACGCCGTGGAGTTGACCAGTCCGGGGGTGGCGGCCTCCTCCCACGTCAGGTGCGGCGCCTTGGGCATCAGCTGGTTGGACTTGACCAGCGCCACCTGGGCGAGGCCGCCGAAGTTGGTCTCGAAGCCCCAGATCCGCTGCTGCGGGTCCAGCATGGTGTCGTTGTGGCCCTCGTAGCTCTCCAGCTCCACCGACAGGCAGTGCGCGACGACCTCGCGGCCGGGCTGCCAGGCGTGCACCCCGGGCCCCGTGGCCAGCACCACGCCGGCCAGGTCGGAGCCGACCACGTGGTAGGGCAGGTCGTGCTTGGCGGCCAGGGGTGAGGACCGGCCGTAGCGCTCGAGGAACCCGAAGGTCGAGACCGGCTCGAAGATCGAGGTCCACACGGTGTTGTAGTTGATGGCGCTGGCCATCACCGCGACGTAGGCCTCGCCGGGACCCAGCGGGGGCAGGGCCACGTCCTCCACGTGCAGCGACCGCCGCGGGTCCTTCTCCTTCGCCGACAGGCCCTCGAACATCGCGACCTCGTCCTTGTGCACCGTCACCGCCCGGTAGCTCTCCGGCAGCGGCAGGGCCGCGTAGTCCTCGGGGGAGGTGTCGTTCGCGAGGATGGCTTCGAGGATCTGCTTCACGGCTGGCTCCTGCGTCGGCGGTCGTGGCAATGTATCGACGGGGTCAGCCGGTGTCAGCCGCGTGTGACCTATCTTGCGTCGGGAGGCTCGCCGTGCCAGGACCCGTCACCGGGGTCGATCTCAACAGCGACGTGGGGGAGTCCTTCGGTCGCTGGCAGCTGGGCGACGACGAGGCCGTGCTGGCCACCGTGACCAGCGCCAACGTCGCCTGCGGCTTCCACGCCGGCGACCCGACCACGCTGCGCCGCACCTGCCGGCTGGCCGCCGAGCGCGGCGTCTCGGTCGGCGCGCAGGTCGGCTACCGCGACCTGGCCGGGTTCGGCCGGCGCTTCCTCGACGTGGACCCGGCCGAGCTGGTCGACGACGTGGTCTACCAGGTCGGCGCGCTGCAGGCGGTGGCCCGGGCGGCGGGCACCCGGGTCGGCTACCTGAAGCCGCACGGCGCGCTCTACAACGCCGTCGCGCACCACCGGCCGCAGGCGCAGGCCGTCGTGGACGCCGTGCTGGCGCTAGGACGACGACCTGCCGGTGCTGGGGCTGCCCGGGTCGGTGCTGCTCGAGCTGACCGCCGCGGCCGGGCTGCGGGCGGTCCCGGAGGCGTTCGCGGACCGGGGGTACACGGCCCAGGGCACGTTGGTCGACCGCAGGGAGCCGGGCGCCCTGCTCCACGACGTGCCAGAGGTGGCCGCGCGCGTGGTCCGGATGGTCACCGCGGGCGAGGTGGTGGCCGTCGACGGGTCGGTGGTGCCGGTGGCGGCCGAGTCGGTGTGCGTGCACGGGGACACCCCCGGCGCGGTGGCCATGGCCCGGGCCGTGCGCGACGCGCTGGAGGCGGCCGGTGTGACGCTGCGGGCCTTCGTGTGAGCGCTCCGGTGGTGCGCGCCTACGGCGACCGGGCGCTGCTGGTCGAGCTCAGCGGCACCGACCGCGTGCTGGCTTGGGTCGCCGCACTGCGCCGGGACCCGCTGCCGGGGGTGGCCGACGTGGTGCCGGGCGCCGAGACGCTGCTGGTGGTGGCCGCCGACGGCGCCGACGTGGCCGCCGTACGGGCGGGGCTGGAGGCGCTGGGGCCGCGGGTCGGTGACGACGTCGCGGCCCCCGCCGCGACCGAGGGCGTGGTCGTCCCCGTGCGGTACGACGGGCCGGACCTCGACGAGGTGGCGCGGCTGACCGGGCTGTCCCGCGACGAGGTCGTGGCCGCGCACACCGGCACGCCGTGGCGGGTGGCCTTCGGCGGCTTCGCCCCGGGCTTCGCCTACCTGGTCGGCGGCGACCCCCGCCTGGAGGTGCCGCGGCGGGACGGCTCGCGCACCACCGTGCCGGCCGGGTCGGTGGGGCTGGCAGGCGTCTTCAGCGGCGTCTACCCCCGGGAGTCCCCGGGAGGCTGGCAGCTGCTCGGTACGACGGACGTGCGGCTGTGGGACCTCGACCGGGACCCCCCGGCCCTCCTGCGGCCCGGGGTCGAGGTGCGTTTCGCCCCCGAGCCCCTGGAGCCACTCGACCCGCAGGAGCCACCCGCCGGTCCGCAGGGGCGGTCGTGACGCCGCGCCTGCGGGTGCTCGCCCCCGGCCCGTCGTGCCTGGTGGAGGACCTGGGCCGACCGGGCGCCTCCGGCCTCGGGGTGGGCCGCTCCGGCGCGGCCGACCGGGGTGCGCTGCGGGCGGCGAACCGGGCGGTGGGCAACCCCGAGGGTGCCGCCGCCCTCGAGGTCACGCTGGGCGGCCTGCGGCTGGTCGTCCTGGACGCGCCGGCCTGGCTGTGCGTGACCGGAGCCCCCTGCCCGGTGGAGGTCGACGGGCGAGCGGTCGGCAGCCACGGCCTGCTGGGCCTGCGCCCGGGACAGGTGGTGGCCCTGGGCCCACCGCCGTACGGGCTGCGCTCCTACGTCGCGGTGCGGGGCGGGCTGGCGGTGCCGGAGGTGCTGGGCTCCCGCAGCCGTGACGTGCTGGCCGCGCTGGGGCCGGAGCCGGTGGTCGAGGGCGACGAGCTGCCGGTCGGCGAGCCACGCCTGCCCTTCCCTGGGGTGGACGCCCTCGTGCCGCCCCCGGACCCCGGGCCGGTCGCCCTGAGGGTGGTGCGCGGGCCGCGCGACGACCGGTTCGTGGACGCCGAGGCGCTGGTGGCGACGTCGTGGACGGTCTCGGAGCGCAGCAACCGGGTGGGCCTGCGGCTCTCCGGTGGCGTGCTGGCCCACCGGGACCCGACGCGCCAGCTGCCCAGCGAGGGCATGGGGCGGGGTGCGGTGCAGGTGCCACCGAGCGGCGAGCCGGTGCTGCTGCTGGCCGACCATCCGGTCACGGGCGGCTACCCGGTGCTCGCCGTGGTCGTGGACGCCGACGTGGACCGGGCCGCGCAGCTGCGACCCGGCCAGGGCCTGCGCTTCCGCTGGGCGACGGCCTAGCTCGCGGTGGGCGCGGGCTCGACCAGCTCGACGAGCACCCCGCCCGCGTCCCTGGGGTGCACGAAGTTGATACGGCTGCCGGCCGTGCCACGCCGGGGCTCGTCGTACAGCAGGCGCAGGCCCCGCTCGCGCAGCACCGCGCAGACCTGGTCCACGTCCACGACCCGGTAGGCCAGCTGCTGCAGGCCGGGCCCGGACCGGTCCAGGAACCGCGCGATGGTGGAGGTCTCGTCCAGCGGCGCCAGCAGCTGCAGGCACGACCCGGAGTCGCCCACCGCGACCATCGCCTCGCGGACGCCCTGGTCGTGGTTGGTCTCGGTGTGCACCACGTGCATGCCGAAGGCCTCGGCGTAGAACGCCACCGCCTCGTCGAGGTCGCGCACCGCGATGCCGACGTGGTCGATGCCGAGGAACAGGTGGTCGGGGACGGACACGCTCATCGCGCCATCCTCGCCCGCGGCCCCGGCTGGTCGCGACCCACTGTGACGTGTTCCTCAACCCGCACCCACGTCGCGCTCTCCCGGTGGCCGCTGCGCGTGGGTAGGGTCCGAGAGGTCCGTGCTCCACCTGCCGCAGGAGGCCCCCATGTCCGGATCCGTCATCGTCGCCGGTGCCCGCACTCCGATCGGGCGGCTGCTGGGAGGTCTCAAGGACCGCAGCGCCACCGATCTCGGCGGGGTCGCCATCAAGGCCGCCCTGGAGAAGGCCGGCGTCTCGGGCGAGCAGGTGGACTACGTGATCATGGGCCAGGTGCTGCAGGCCGGCACCGGTCAGATCACCGCCCGCCAGGCCGCCCACAAGGGCGGGATCCCGCTGGGCGTCCCCTCCATCACCATCAACAAGGTCTGCCTGTCGGGCATCAACGCGATCGCCATGGCCGACCAGCTCATCCGGGCCGGCGAGCACGAGATCGTCGTGGCCGGCGGCATGGAGTCCATGACGCAGGCCCCGCACCTGCTGCCCGGCTCACGGGAGGGCTTCAAGTACGGCGACACCGCGCTGGTGGACTCGATGGCCTACGACGCGCTCTACGACCAGCTGACCGACCAGCCGATGGGTGGTCTCACCGACAGCTGCAACGCCGCGGGCGCGCAGCTCAGCCGGGCCGAGCAGGACGCGTTCTCGGCCCGCTCGCACCAGCGCGCGGCGGCGGCCTGGAAGAACGGCGTCTTCGACGACGAGGTGGTCCCCGTGGAGGTGCCGCAGCGCCGCGGCGAGCCCGTCGTGGTCAGCGCAGGACGAGGGCATCCGGGGCGACACCACCGTGGAGTCGCTGGCGCGGCTGCGGCCCGCCTTCCACCCCGAGGGGACCATCACCGCCGGGTCGGCCTCCCAGATCTCCGACGGGGCCGCGGCCGTCGTGGTGATGAGCAAGGCCAGGGCCGAGGAGCTGGGACTGGCCTGGTTGGCCGAGATCGGCGCCTCGGGGCAGGTCGCCGGCCCGGACTCGACCCTGCAGCTGCAGCCCGCCAACGCCATCGCGAAGGCGTGCGCCAAGGAGGGCATCGCACCGGGCGACCTCGACCTGGTCGAGATCAACGAGGCCTTCGCCGCGGTCGGCATCGTCTCGGCCCGGCAGCTGGGGTTGGACGAGGACCGCGTCAACGTCAACGGCGGGGCCATCGCACTGGGTCACCCGGTCGGCGCCTCGGGTGCCCGGATCGCCCTGCACCTGGCCCTGGAGCTGCGCCGTCGCGGCGGTGGCACCGGGGCGGCCGCGCTGTGCGGCGGCGGCGGTCAGGGTGACGCGCTGATCCTTCACGTGCCGGCCTGAGGGTGTCACCGCGACGTCCCCCCGCCTCCGTGCCGGACCTGGTCGAGCGCGCCCGGGCCGGTGAGGCCCGGGCGGTGGCGCGGCTGATCTCCCTGGTCGAGGACGCCTCCCCTCTGCTGCGCGAGGTGATGGCCCGCCTCGCGCCGTACACCGGGCACGCCCAGATCGTGGGGATCACCGGACCGCCCGGGGTGGGCAAGTCGACCTCGACCAACGCGCTGGTGCGGGCGTTGCGGGCCACCGACCGGCGGGTGGGCGTGCTCGCGGTCGACCCCTCCTCCCCGTTCTCCGGCGGTGCCCTGCTGGGGACCGGGTGCGCATGCAGGACCACGCCCTGGACCGGTCGGTGTACATCCGCTCGATGGCCTCACGGGGTCACCTCGGCGGCCTGGCCTGGAGCACCCCCCAGGCCCTGCGCGTGCTGGACGCCGCCGGGTGCGACGTGGTGCTGATCGAGACCGTGGGCGTCGGGTCAGAGCGAGGTGGAGATCGCCGGGCTCGCCGACACCACCCTGGTGCTCACCGCGCCGGGCATGGGTGACGGCATCCAGGCCGCCAAGGCGGGCATCCTCGAGATCGGCGACCTCTTCGTGGTCAACAAGGCCGACCGGGACGGCGCCGACCAGGTGCGCCGCGACCTGCGCGCGATGATCGCCCTGGCCGCGGCCTCCGAGGACGCCTGGCGGCCGCCCATCGTCAAGACGGTGGCACAGAGCGGCGAGGGCGTCGACGAGGTCGTACGCCGCATCGAGGAGCACCGGGCGTGGATGGTCGCGTCCGGCGAGCTCGAACGGCGTCGCGTGCGTCGCGCCCGTGACGAGATCGAGGCCATCGCGGTGACCTCGCTGCGCCGCCGCTGGGGCGACGTGCACGCGCACACCGGGCTCGACGAGCTCGCCGGCCAGGTCGCGGCCGGAACGTCGGACCCCTACGCGGCCGCCGACACGCTGCTCGCCACTTTCGCGGACTGATCCTCCCCTCGCGCCGACCATCGGGCGCGACCCGTCGGACGGGCACTCGACGTCGTTGGTGGTGCGGTCCCGGCGTGCCGTCGTGCGACGTGCGGGCGAGTGCCCGTCCGAAGGGTCGGCGGTGTGCCGGGGTGCTCTCCCGCCGGCGGCGGCACGTTTGTTCAGGCCGCGTTCTCACTGAACATTCGTGCTAGACAAATGTGCAAGCACGGCCTAACGTGTGAGCGGCAGCACAGCAGGTACCCGGTCGCGACGCGGCACGGCAGAGCACGAGAGGCAGGACCCGGATGACGGAGCCCACGACGGGTGAGGCCAGGTCGGGCGCGGAGCGCGTGCAGTCCGACGCTGCGGGCAGCGGGTCGGGCGATCGCTCCCGCAGCGGGTCGGGCAGCGGGTCGGGCCGCTCCCGCCGGTCCGCCCTGTCCCCGGCGGCCAAGCGGGGCATCGGCACCGGTCTCGTCGTCCTGCTGCTCGTCGTCATGGCGCTGAACGTCAAGGTGGTCGGCAAGGACTCCAGCGCCGCGGCCGCCACCAAGGACTTCTCCGCCCCCGCCTGGGGCAAGGAGAACTTCCCCAAGGTGCAGGCCGCGGTGGAGAAGCGTGCGGTCGACGCGGCCACGCTGTCGCGGGCGGTGGCCAAGAGCCAGGACGCCGCGGCCGAAGAAGTACGGGGTCCCGGCCAGCACCGCGCCGGTGGTCTCCGTGAGCTTCAGCGGGAAGGTCGGCGAGGGCAAGTCCGGCATCTACAACGTCGCCGTGGAGGGCCTGCCGGGCAAGGTGCTCATCCGCGTCCAGACCGGCCCGGCGATCAACGGCACGGACCTGCGCGACGCGACCGGCGACGATCGCGTTCGGCCAGTTCAAGAACCAGATCGAGTACCAGAACGCCGGCTCGGCGCTCAACAACGCGATGAAGAAGCAGGTGCTGGCCGGCATCGACACCGCCACGCTGACGGGCAAGACCGTCGCGGTGGCCGGCGCCTTCAAGCTGATCAACCCGAAGAACTGGCTGGTCACGCCCGTGAAGCTGAACGTCCAATGAGCGCGACGCACGACCCCGACTGCGGGCCGCCGCGCCGAGCCACGGTCGGCGAGGTCGTGCTCGCCGCGCGCAACGTCGCCAAGTCCTACGGCGGCATCCATGCGCTGAAGGGCGTGAACTTCGACATCCACCGCGGCCAGGTGACGACGCTGTTCGGCGAGAACGGCGCCGGCAAGTCGACGCTGATGAAGATCCTCTCCGGCGTCGTGCAGCCCACCTCGGGCGAGATCGTGCTCGACGGCGAGCCGGTCCGCTTCGCCTCCTCCACCGATGCGCGCGACCGCGGCATCTCGATCATCCACCAGGAGCTCAGCCTCGCGCCCAACCTGAGCGTGCGCGACAACATCTTCATGGGCCGCGAGATCCGCGACGCCGCACCGGCGTCGACTTCGCCGAGGAGGCGCGCCAGACCCGCGCGCTGATGGCCGAGCTCGAAGAGGACATCGATCCCCTGCACCCTGGTCGAGGAGCTGCGCCTCGGCCAGCAGCAGATCGTCGAGATCGCCCGCGCGCTGTCGGTCAATTCCCGCATCCTGATCATGGACGAGCCGACCTCGGCGCTCAGCGCGTCCGAGGTCGAGGTGCTCTTCAAGGTCATCCGCGACCTCAACGCGCCGCGGCGTCTCCATCGTCTACATCTCCCACCACCTCGAGGAGGCGCTGCAGATCACCGACCACGCCGTGGTGCTGCGCGACGGCGCGATGACCGCCTATGCGCCGAGCGCGCGACATCGACCTCGAATGGATCGTGCGCAACATGGTCGGCGAGAACTTCGACCTCGGCTCGCCGCCCACCGGCTACGCGATCGGCGACGTCGCGCTGTCGGTCGAGGACCTCAGCGTGCCCGACGCCGGCGGGCGCCGAGCGTTCGGTGCGTCGACCGCCTGTCGCTCGACGTGCGCGCCGGCGAGATCGTCTGCATCTACGGCCTGATGGGCGCCGGCCGCACCGAGCTGCTGGAATGCGTCGCCGGCCGCGCTGCCGACCGTCGGGCGGCCGGGTGCTGCTGCAGGGCCAGGACGTCTCGCAGCCTCAGCATCGCCGAGCGCATCGCCGCGCGGCCTGTGCGCTGGTGCCCGAGGACCGCCAGCGCGACGGCCTGGTGCAGACCATGACGCGTCGGCCAGAACCTGTCGCTCGCCAGCATCGGCGCCTTCACCGCGCGGCCTGTTCACCTCGCGCAGCCGCGAGCAGGCGCTCGTCGACGACGCGATCCGCGAGGTGCACATCAAGACCGCCGGCGGCGGCGCGCCGATCGGCTCGCTGTCGGGCGGCAACCAGCAGAAGGTCGTCATCGGCAAGATGCTGGCCACCGAGCCCGAGCGTCATCCTGCTCGACGAGCCCAGCCGCGGCATCGACATCGGCGCCAAGGCCGAGGTGTTCCGGCTGCTGGCCGAGCGCGCCGCGGCAGGGCCTGGCGGTCGTCTACTCGACCTCCGAGGTCGGCGAGTGCCTCAGCATCGCCCACCGCATCATCGTGATGCGGCGCGGCCGGATCTCGGCCGAGTTCGGCTCCGACGTCACCAAGGAAAAGATCATGGCCGCCTCCGGCGAAGCCGTGGTCGTCGTAGGAGCCTCGCACGAACGGATCGCATGACCACGCACCGACCAAGCACGACACCCGCCAGGAGCCGGCGGCCCGACACCGGCGGTTTCGACATCGGCCAGCTGCTGCTCGAGGGCCGCGCCTTCTTCGCGCTGATCCTGATCATCGTCGTCTTCTCGTTCCTGTCGCCCAACTACTTCACGGTCAGCAACTTCCTGATCATGGCCTCGCACGTCGCGATCTACGGCCTGCTGGCGATCGGCATGCTGCTGGTCATCCTCAACGGCGGCATCGACCTCTCGGTCGGCTCGACCTGGCGCTCTGCCGGCGTGGTCGCGGGCTACCTGATGCAGGGCGTCGACGCTCGAGGCCTTCGGCGTCATCCTGTACCCGCCGGTCTGGGCCGTCGTGGTCCTGACCTGCGCGCTCGGCGCGTTCGTCGGCGCTGGTCAACGGCGTGCTGATCGCCTGGTTCAAGGTGCCGGCCTTCGTCGCGACGCTCGGCATGCTGTACGTCGCGCGCGGCGTCGCGCTGCTGATGACCAACGGCCTGACCTACAACAATCTCGGCGGCCGGCCCGGAGCTCGGCAACACCGGCTTCGACTGGCTCGGCTTCAACCGCCTCGCTCGGCGTGCCGATCGGCGTGCTGGTGCTGGCCGTCGTCGCCATCGTCTGCCAGCCTGATGCTGCAGCCGCACCGCCTTCGGCCGCTGGCTCTACGCCTCCGGCGGCAACGAGCGCGCGGCCGAGCTCTCCGGCGTGCCGGTCAAGCGGGTCAAGATCACCGTCTACGTCGCTGTCGGGCATCTGCGCCGCCGATCGCCGGCCTGGTCCTCTCCTCGCAGCTGACCTCGGCCGGCCCGACCGCCGGCACCACCTACGAGCTGACCGCGATCGCCGCCGTCGTCATCGGCGGCGCGGCGCTGACCGGCGGGCGCGGCACCGTGCGCGGCACCATGCTCGGCGCCTTCGTCATCGGCTTCCTGTCCGACGGCCTCGTCATCATCGGCGTCTCGTCCTACTGGCAGACCGTCTTCACCGGCGCGGTCATCGTGCTCGCCGTCCTGCTCAACAGCCATCCAGTACGGCGGCCGGCGCAAGCAGTCCTGACGCCGCCTGCCACACGAGTTTCTCCGCACGCGGCATCCGCAGCGGACCGGCCGTCGACGGAAAGCAACCGCCGGACGACCGGCAGCAACCGACCAACGGAGAGAACACCATGTTCGAAGACTGCGAACGCGCCTCCTGCTCGCCGCCGCCGCAGTCGCACCGCTGCTCGGCAGCGCTCGGCCTGGGCCGACGGCCTGATCTCGATCATCGTCAACGACCCGGCCAACCCCTACTGGCTGACCGAAGGCAACGTCGCCAAGGCGACCGCCGAGAAGCTCGGCTACACGGCCAACGTCGGCGCCCACAAGGGCGACACCAACACCGAGAGCACCCTGATCGACACCGCGATCACCAACAAGTCGGTCGCGATCATCCTCGACCCGGCCAATGCCGACGGCTCGGTCGGCGCGGTGAAGAAGGCCGTCGACGCCGGCATCCCGGTGTTCCTCGTCAACGCCGAGATCAACCAGGAAGGCCTCGCCAAGGCGCAGCTCGTCTCCAACAACGCGCAGGGCGCGGCGATCGGCGCGCAGCAGTGGGTCGAGGCGCATGGGCGACAAGGGCAACTACGTCGAGCTCTTCGGCAACCCCGTCCGACAACAACGCCGCCACCCGCTCGAACGGCTACGAGACCGTGCTGACGCAGTATCCGGACCTGAAGAAGGTCGGCAAGGAAGTCGCCGAACTGGGACCGCACCCAGGGCCACAACAAGATGCAGTCGCTGCTGCAGGCCAACCCGGACATCATCGGCGTCATCACCGGCAACGACGAGATGGCGCTCGGCGCCATCGCGGCGCTGAAGGAAGCCGGCAAGCTCGACCAGCGTCAAGGTCGGCGGCTTCGACGGCTCGCCCGACGCGGTCGCCGCCGTCAAGGCCGGCGAGATGCAGTACACCGTGCTGCAGCCGGTCGCGGTCTTCTCGGCAGAAGGCCGTCGAAGCAGGCCGACAGCTTCATCAAGACCGGCAAGACCGGCGCCGACGGCCGAGAAGCAGCTCTTCGACTGCCTCCTGATCACCAAGGACAACGTCGACAAGTACACCGGCCCGTTCACGCTCAAGCAGTGACGGACCCGGCCGTCTCCCAGCCTCCCCCAGGCTGCTGTGACCGGCGGCACACCCGGCCCGGAAGTGGGTACCCGTGGGGGACCAGTCCCCACGGGACCCCGGTGGGCAGCGGGTCAGGAGCGCCCGCCGGCACCCCGAGCCCCGTCAAGCACCTGGCAGCACCGGCAGCACCTGACAGCACCTGACAGCACCGCGACGAGAGGAACCCGATGACCACCTCAGCCGTCCAGCGCGATCCCCGAGAAGATGCAGGCCGTCATCTGTCACGGACCGGAGGACTACCGCCTCGAGGAGGTGGCCGTGCCCGACCCCCGGCCCGGGCGAGGCGCTGGTGCGCGTGGAGGCCGTCGGCATCTGCGCCAGCGACCTGAAGTGCTACCACGGCGCCGCCAAGTTCTGGGGCGACGAGAACCGGCCCGCCTGGGCCGAGACCGAGGTCATCCCCGGCCACGAGTTCGTGGGCGAGGTCGTGCAGCTCGACGAGGCGGCCGGCCGAGCGCTGGGGCATCGAGGTCGGCGACCGGGTGGTCTCGGAGCAGATCGTGCCGTGCTGGAAGTGCCGCTACTGCCTGCGCGGGCAGTACTACATGTGCGCGCCGCACGACCTCTACGGCTTCAAGCGCGTCACGCCCGGGGGCGATGGCCAGCTACATGGTCTATCCGGCCGAGGCGCTGGTCTACAGGATCTCCAAGGACGTCCCCCGGCGCACGCCGCCTTCACCGAGCCGCTGTCGTGCTCGCTGCACGCGGTGGAGCGGGCCAACATCGCGTTCGAGGACGTCGTCGTGGTCGCCGGCTGCGGGCCCATCGGCCTGGGCATGGTCGCGGGCGCGGCGGCGAAGAGCCCAGGCCAGGTCATCGCCCTCGACATGGCCCCGGCACAAGCTGGAGCTGGCCAAGAAGTGCGGCGCGACGCAGGTGATCAACATCGCCGAGGAGGACCGCGGTCGCAGCTCGTCAAGGACGCTGACCGACGGCTACGGCGCCGACGTCTACATCGAGGGCACCGGGCACCCGGCCGCGGTGCTGCAGGGCCTCAACCTGCTGCGCAAGCTCGGCACGCTACGTCGAGTACAGCGTCTTCGGCTGCGACGTCACCGTCGACTGGTGGATCATCAGCGACGACAAGGAGCTCGACGTCCTGGGGGCGCACCTCGGCCCGCACTGCTGGCCCGCGGCGATCCGCGATGATCGAGACCGGGACGCTGCCCATGGACGAGATCTGCACCCACCAGCTGCCGCTGGCGGAGTTCCAGGAGGGCCTGGACCTCGTCGCCGACGGCAAGAAGTCGATCAAGGTCTCCCTGATCCCGGCCTGACCCGTCGACCCAGCAGCGACTCCCGCGCCGTCACGGAGACACCACGCCATGACCCGCATCTACGACGACCCGGCCGACTTCAAGGACGAGGTGATCGACGGCTTCGCGGTCGCCTACTCCCGCTACGTCGCGCCGGGTGCCCGGCGCGTCCGGCTTCGTGCGCGCCGACGGGCCGCCCGGCCGGCAAGGTCAGCCCTGGTCATCGGGGGCGGCTCGGGGCACTACCCGTCCTACTCCGGGGTGACCGGGCCGGGGTTCGCCGACGGCTGCGTGCTGGGGGACGTGTTCACCTCGCCGTCGGCACGAGCAGGTCTACCGGGTCGCCCGGGCGGCCAGCGGGGCGGCCGGGGTGGTGCTGTCCTTCGGCAACTACGCCGGTGACCGGCTCAACTTCGCGCCGCCGCGGGAGCGGCTGGTCGCCGAAGGCGTCGACACCCGCATCGTCTACGTCACCGACGACATCGCCTCGGCGCCGGCCCGACGAGACGGCTGAAGCGGCGCGGCATCGCGGGCACCTTCACCGTCTACAAGATCGGCGGGGCCGCGGCCGAGCTGGGCGAGGACCTGGACGACGGTCGAGCGGGTCGATGCAGGCCGCCAACGCGGCGACGTTCTCCTACGGCGTCGCGTTCGAGGGCTGCACCTTCCCGGGGCAGAGCGAGCCGCTGTTCCACGTCGAGGAGGGCGAGATGGAGTTCGGTCTCGGCATCCACGGCGAGCCGGGGATCGAGCACCGAGAAGATCATGCCCGCCGCGGCGCTGGCCACCGCGCTGGTCGAGCGCTGCTCGAGGAGCGGCCCGACGGCGTGGACGGCCGGGCGGCGGTGCTGCTCAACGGTCTGGGCGCCACGAAGTACGAGGAGCTGTTCCTGCTCTACGGCCACGTCGTCGCGGCTGCTGCGAGGACGCCGGGGTGACCCCGGTGCTGCCGGAGGTCGGCGAGCTGGTGACCAGCCTGGACATGGCCGGCTGCTCGCTGTCGATCACCTGGCTGGACGACGAGCTGGAGCGGTACTGGACCGCGCCGGCCGACACCGCGTCGTTCCGCCGGGGCGCGGTCGCGGACCTGCCGCCTGAGTAATGCCGAGTCACCGGCGGGACGCGTGGCCGGGTCGAGGACCGCTCGAGACCGAGGAGCCGTCCGAGGTGTCGCGCGCGGCGGCCGCGGCGGCCGCGCGCGCGCTGGCCGCGATGCGCGACGTGGTGCTCGAGAACGAGGAGGAGCTCGGCCGCATCGACGCGGTCGCCGGCGACGGCGACCACGGCGTCGGGCATGGCCCGCGGCAGCCGGGCCGCCTGCGGGGCCGCGGAGGCCGCCGAGGGCGGCGTCGGCGCGGTGCTGGGCGCCGCGGCGGACGCCTTCGCTGACAAGGCCGGCGGCACCAGCGGCATCCTGTGGGGCATCTTCCTCTCCGCCGTCGGCGCCTCGCTCGGCAACACCGAGGCGGACGCCGCGAGACGGCTGCGGGTGGCCGTGCGGCACGGCGCCGAGACCATGCAGCGCATCGGCAAGGCGGAGCTCGGCGACAAGACCATGCTCGACGCGCTGCTCCCCTTCCTCGACGAGCTCGACGCCCGGCTGGAGAAGTCCGGACGACCTCGACGCCGCCTGGGAGGCCGCCGCGGCCAAGGCCGACGGAGGCGGCGGAGGCCACCGAAGGACCTCGGCCCAAGATCGGCCGCGCCCGTCCACTGGCCGAGCGCAGCGTGGGCACCCCGGACGCCGGCGCCACCTCCATGGGCAGGTCCTGACCGCCGTCGGTCCCGTGCTGGCCGACGCCGACTGTGCGAGAGAGTGAGCAGATGACCACCCGACGAGCCACGGGTCACCGCAGACCAGGGCTCGGAGGAGTCCGACGAGGCCACGCGGCGGGGCGGCTCGTCTGGTGGTCGGCTCGGACAGCGCCGGCTTCGAGTACAAGGAGGCCATCCGGCCGACCTGGAGGCCGACCCCCGGGTGGCCTCGGTGCAGGACGTCGGCGTGCATTCCGAGGGGCTGGAGGACGCCTGCTACCCGGAGGTGGCCATCGAGGCCGGCAGCAGTTGATCGCCGACGGCCAGGCCGACCGGGCGGTCCTGGTGTGCGGCACCGGCATCGGGGTGGCGATCTCGGCCAACAAGGTGCCGGGCATCCGCGCCACGGTGGCGCACGACTCCTTCAGCGTCGAGCGCTCGATCCTGTCCAACGACTGCCAGGTGGTGACCTGGGCCAGCGGGTGATCGGCCTGCAGCTGGCGCGTCGGCTGGTCAAGGAGTGGCTGGGCTACGTCTTCGACCCCTCCAGCGCGTCGAACGACAAGGTCGCGATCATCACCAAGTACGAGAACAGCTGACTAGCCGCCGATGTCTCGACGCGTGTGCGGCGCCGATCTCGACCAGGGCCAGCAGGCCCGTCGACGTCCCACGCGGCCCGTCCGACGAACAGCCCGTCGACGGGGGTCTCGCGCAGCAGCGCCGGCGGCCTCGGCGGTGGTGACGCTGCCGCCGTACAGCAGCGAGGGCCTGGCTCCCGCCGGCGTCGCTCAGGTGGGCGCGCGGCAACCGGTCCAGCACCGGGCGGACCTCGTGAGGGCGCGGCGACGCGGCCGCTGCTCGCCGATCGCCCACACCGGCTCGTAGGCGACCAGCACCCGCGTCCAGCTCGCCCGTCCGCGCGAGGACCAGGGCCGCCTGCACCTGGTCGAGCACGAAGCGCCGCGCGGCCTCGGGCCGCCGTCGCGTCGCGGACGTCGCCCGGCTCGCCGACGCAGAGCAGCGGCCGCAGGCCGACGTCGAGGGCGGCCCGCACCTTGCGGGCCACGTCGTCGTCGCTCTCGCCCGCCGCGCGCGTCGATCGGAGTGACCGATCTCGACCAGGCTCGGCGCCGGCGTCGGCCACCATCCCCATCGACACCTCGCCGGTGTGCGCCCCGTCGCGGGCCCAGTGCGCGTTCTGCGCGCCGAGCGAGCACGGGCGGAGTCCGTGGCCAGCCGCTCGCGCACCGCCGCCAGCGCGGTCAGCGGCGGCAGCACGAAGACCTGCACGTTCGGCGGGAGCGTCGGCCTGGCCCAGCGTGTCGACGTAGTCCCGGGCCTGAGCCAGCGTCTTGGTCATCTTCCAGCTGGTCCCGATCCACACCCCGCTCACCCTAGCCACCGCCTGCCGCCGAGGGCGGCGCCGATGACGAGCCTGGACGACCGGCCCGAGAGCGGCCCGGTGCGCGCTTCTCCCCGGAGCTGATGTACGCCGCCGCCCGGCAGTACTACCTGGAGGACAAGAACCAGGCCGCCGTCGCTCGGCCAGCTCGGCACCAGCCGGGCCACCGTGAGCCGGCTGCTCTCCGAGGCGCGGCGCTCGGGGATCGTGCGGATCGCGGTCTCGCTGCCGCACAGCCGACACCGACACCGACCTCGAGGCGCGCACCGCCCGGGTGCTGGGCCTTGATCGCGTCTACCTGACCAACCATCTCCTCGGACCCCCTCGGCGCCTCGCTCGCCCCGGCGCTGTCCCGGGCGCTGGGCGAGGTCGAGCTGCGTCCCGGCGACGTGCTGCTGGTGTCCTCGGGACGCACCGTCTACGAGGCCGCGCAGTTCGAGCTGCCCTCGCTGCCCGGGCGTGGTCGTGGCACCGATGGTCGGGGGGCAGGCCGAGCCCGCCGCGTGGTACCAGACCAACGAGATCACCCGCGAGGTCGCGGTCAAGATCGGGGGCCGGCCCATCGTTCCTCTACGCGCCGGCCCTGCCTGGCCCGGACCTGTTCCGTGGCCTGCAGAGCGACCCCTCGATCCAGGCGGTGCTCGAGCTGTGGTCCACCGCCGGCCTGCGCCGTCATCGGCATCGGCGCGCCCGCCCCTGACCCGCCGCTCGACCCCGGCGTTCGTGCCGACCGGCTCGCCGGCCCTGCGCTCGGCCGTCGGAGACGTGTGCTCGCGGCTCTTCGACCGCGACGGCCAGCCGGTGGTGTTCCCGGGCAGCGAGCGGCTGATCGCCACGTCGCTGGAGACGCTGCGCTCGCTGCCGGTGACCATCGCGCTGGCCGTGGGCGCCGAGAAGGTCGCCGGCGATCACCACCGCGGCCCGCGCCGGCTTCTTCAACCGGCTGGTCACCGACCCGACCACCGCCGCCCTGCTGGTGGCCGGCGCCTCCGCGCGCCTCCACCACCTGAGGCTCGCCCTCTGTTACCAATGTGACGTATGGTGCGTACGGGCGTCTCGCCACCCGGACGGAGGCGCTATGAGGAAGCTGTTGAGCGTGGTCGTGCTCGCCTTCGCGGTGTTCTACCTGCTGACCCAGCCGCACGCGCCGCCGACGCGGTCCGCGGGGCCGCGGGGGTGCTGGGCGACGCCTTCGACTCGATCACCACGTTCCTGACCGCCTGTTCCGCTGACCGCCGGTGGACCTTCCCGCGTCCTGACCGGGTCTGCGCCGGCGCCTGCCCGGCTGCGACGCCCGGGTGCGTCGGCGTCTGCTGCGCGAGGACGACGCCCGCGAGGACATCGTCGATGAGGTCCACCACCACTGGGTGACCCAGGTGCTTCCCGCCCTGGAGGGCGTGGCGGGGCTTGCTGGTCCTCGGGCTGGTGCTCCTGGGGCCGGCGCGACCCTCGGCTGGGTGCTGCTGCTGGGGGCGATCGCGGTTCTCGGGCACGCAGCCTGGCGGGCGCTCGTGGAGTTCATGGACGTCTTCGTGATCACCAACATGCGGGTGTTCCGGGTCAGCGGCGTCTTCTCCAGCCGGCACGCGACGACCCCGCTGGCCCGGATCCTGGACATCACCGTCGACCAGCCGTTGACCGGTCTGGTCCTGGGTACGGCCACTTCACCTTCGAGTCGGCCGCCCAGGAGCAGGGTCTGCGCGAGATCCGCTTCGTGCCGCGGCCCCTGGTCCGCGACCTCACGATCCAGCGCCTGGTGCAGCTGACCGGGCTGCGCGGGCCGAAGATCGACCCGGCGGACGCGGAGCCGATCGAGCCGGGGGGACCTGCGTAGGGTCGGCCCATGGCCAAGAAGCTCGCCTTCGACCCCATCGACGAGGCGGCACGCCAGTGGGGGCTGCGCTGGCGGCGGTCGACCAGATGCACGCGGTGACCTCGCTGATGCGGGTCCAGCAGCTGGTCCTGGCCCAGCTCGAGGACCTGCTGCGACCGCACGGGCTGACCTTCGCCCGCTACGAGGCGCTGGTGCTGCTCACGTTCTCCCGGACGGGGCGCTGCCGCTGGGCAAGATGGGCGAGCGGCTCCAGGTGCACCCCACGTCGGTGACGTCCATCGTGGACCGGCTCGAGAGCGGCCGGGCACGTCGTGCGCCGCCGCCACCCGACGACGGCCGCGCGGTGCTGGCGGAGATCACCGACACGGGCGCGCCGTTGGCCGAGGCGGCCACCGAGGAGCTGGTCGCGGGCGCGGTTCGCGCTGGCCGAGGTGCCGGTGGAGGACCTGCGGCAGCTCTCGAGCCTGCTGCGTCCGGTGCGGAGGCAGCTGGGACGGGGCGGACGTCGTACAGATTTAGTTGGACGTCCTACTATTGCGTCACAGATGTACCTCGACCCGCGAGGACCCTGACCGGCGCTGGCAGAGACGATGTCGAACGCGCGCGAGCGCTGGGCGGAGCGGTACGCCGCGTCCCGGGTGCGCGAGCGCCGACTTCACCACCCTGTCCGGCGTCGAGGTCGAGCCGGCCTACGGCACCGACAGACTGCGAGTGGCCCGGGGAGTTCCCCTTCACCCGCGGCCTCTACGCCACGCGGCTACCGCGGCCGGGCCTGGACGATCCGGCAGTTCGCCGGCTTCGGCAACGCCCGGCAGACCAACGAGCGCTACCGGATGATCCTGGGCCGCGGGGGCGGCGGCCTGTCGGTCGCCTTCGACATGCCGACGCTGATGGGCCGCGACTCCGACGACCCGCAGAGCCTGGGCGAGGTCGGGCCACTGCGGGGTGGCCGTGGACAGCGCCGCCGACCTCGACGAGCTGTTCGCGGGCATCCCGCTGGGCGAGGTCACCACCTCGATGACCATCTCCGGCCCCGCGGTCCCGGTCTTCGCGATGATGCTGGTCGCCGCCGAGCGCCAGGGCGTCGACGTCTCGACCCTCAACGGCACCCTGCAGACCGACATCTTCAAGGAGTACATCGCCCAGAAGGAGTGGCTGTTCCCGCCCGAGCCGCACCTGCGCCTGATCGGCGACCTGATGGAGTACTGCGCCGAGCACATCCCCGCCTACAAGCCGCTCTCGGTCTCCGGCTACCACATCCGCGAGGCCGGCTCCACGGCCGCGCAGGAGCTCGCGTTCACGCTGGCCGACGGCTTCGGGTACGTCGAGCTGGGGCTCTCCCGCGGCATGGACGTCGACGAGTTCGCGCCCGGGCTGTCGTTCTTCTTCGACAGCCACCTCGACTTCTTCGAGGAGATCGCCAAGTTCCGGGCCGCCCGGCGGATCTGGGCGACCTGGATGCGCGACGTGTACGGCGCGCGGACCGAGAAGGCGCAGTGGCTGCGCTTCCACACCCAGACCGCCGGGGTGTCGCTGACCGCCCAGCAGCCGTACAACAACGTCGTGCGCACCGGCGTGCGAGGCGCTGGCCGCGGTGCTCGGCGGCACGAGCTCGCTGCACACCAACGCGCTCGACGAGACCCTGGCGCTGCCCTAGCGAGCAGGCGGCCGAGATCGCCCTGCGCACCCAGCAGGTGATCATGGAGGAGACCGGGGTCGGTCAACGTCGCCGACCCGCTCGGTGGCTCCTGGTACGTCGAGGCGCTGACCGACACGCATCGAGGCCGAGGCCTACGAGATCTTCGACCGCATCCTGGCCCGGGGCGGGTGGACCGCTGTCCGCCGCGCGACCACGACGGCCTCGCCGCCCAGGTGGCCGAGGGACCGCGGCCGACGCCCGACCGCCCGAGCCTGGCCCATGACGCAGGGGCATCCTGCGCGGGATCGAGGACGGCTGGTTCATGGCCGAGATCGCCGAGGCCGCGTTCGCTACCAGACGGCGCTGGAGAAGGGCGAGAAGCGGATCGTGGGGGTGAACTGCCACGAGGAGTCGGTCACCCACGACCTGGAGATCCTGCGGGTCTCGCACGAGGTCGAGGTCGACCAGGTGCGCGAGCTGCGAGGACCGCCGCCGGCGACGCGTGACCAGCCCGCGGTGCGACGCGGCCCTCGCGCCGATGGTCGAGGTCGCCCGCACCGAGGACAACATGATCCCGGCGATGCTCGAGGCGTGCCCGGGCCGAGGCCACGCTCGGCGAGATCTGCGACGCCCTGCGCGCCGAGTGGGGCGAGTACCGCGAGCCGGCCCGCTTCTGAGACCCCGCTGGTCGAGGTGCGAGCGGAGCGAGCCTCGAGACCGTCCCCGACCACGTCCCCGCCCACGCCCCGACCCTCCTCACTCCCGCTCCCGGTCATCGGAGAGGATGGGCCCATGACTCAGCAGCCCTTCTCGCGTCCCGGCGCCGTCGACCTGTCGGCGCTCAAGCGTCCCGCACCGCCGGCCGGTGCGCCGCGGCCCCGGCGGGGGAGCGGCGGCCCGCCCGGGGACCGGCTCCTACGCCCTGGAGGTCACCGAGCAGAGCTTCCAGGCGCTGCTCGAGGCGTCCATGACCGGGCTGGTCCTCATGGTGTTCTACTCCCCGTCGCGGATGGCCGAGAGCGTCGGCCTCGCCGACGACCTGACCGCGCTGTCCGACGAGTTCGACGGCAAGTTCCTGCTCGGCCGGGTCGACGTGGACGCGTCCCCCGAGATCGCGCAGGCCGTCCAGGTGCCGTCGGTGCCGTTCGTCGTGGCCGTCATCCAGGGCCGTCCGGCCCCGCTGTTCCAGGACGTCGCCCCGTTGGCCGAGCTGCGCGTGGCCCTCACCCAGGTCATGGAGCAGCTGGCCACCCAGGGCATGACCGGCCGCCACCAGCCGCTGGCCAGGCCCCGGGGCCGGACCCGGCCGACCCCGACGCCGAGGTCGTGGACCCGCGCTACCTGCCCGCGCAGGACGCGCTGGCCGCCGGCGACATCGACGGCGCGGTCGCGGAGTACCAGCAGCTCGTCGAGGCGAACCCGGCCGACGCCGAGGCGGCCGGGGGCCTGGCCATGGCCAAGGTGCTCCAGCGCACGCGAGCCCGTGGACGCCGCCGCCGCCCGGGCCGCGGGCGCCGAGCGGCGTGACGACGTGGAGGCCCAGACCCTCGTCGCCGACCTCGACATGCTCGGTGGCCACGTCGAGGACGCCTTCCTGCGGCTGGTCGACCTGGTCCGTCGTACGACGGGCGCGGAGCGCGACCAGGCCCGCACCCACCTGCTCGGGCTGTTCGCCGCCGTCGGGAACGACGACCCGCGCGTGCTCAAGGGCCGGCAGATGCTGGCCAGCGCCCTGTTCTAGGGCGCCGGCCAGCCGCCGGCCGTCAGCACGGTGAGCCGGCTCAGCGGATGGTGTAGCCGCCGTCGACCAGCAGGTCGGCGCCGTTGATCATGGCGGCGGCGTCGGAGGCCAGGAACGACGGCAGCGGCGGCGATCTCCTCCGGCTCGGCGAAGCGGCCGGACGGGATCTGCTCCTTCAGCGCCTCGCCCTTGGCGCCGGCCCAGGCCTTCCGGCCGAGCTCGGTGAGGACCACGGTGGGGGAGATCGCTGTTGACGGTGACGCCGCGGCCCGCCCACTCCGAGGCCAGCACCTTGGTCAGGCCGATGACGCCGAACTTCGAGGCGCAGTAGGCGACGTGCGTCGGCGCAGGGCGACCTGCCGGCCTGCGAGGCCAGGTTGACGATCCTTGCCCCGGCCCTGCGCTCGAGCATGCCGCGCCCGACCGCCTGGCAGACCACGAAGGTGCCGGTCAGGTTGACGCCGCATGGTCAGGTCCCAGGCGTCGCGCTCGAGCTCCTCGGCCGGGGCCAGCCGGACCACGCCCGGCGCAGTTGACCAGGATGTCGAGGACGCCCAGGTCGCCCTCGACCTCCGCGACCGCACGGCGTACCGACTCCGCGTCGGAGACGTCCGCGGCGTAGGCCCGCGCGCCGTCCCCGACCGACCCCGCCGTGTCCCGGGCGGCGTCCAGGTCCTGGTCGAGCACCGCGACCCGGGCGCCCTGCCCGCCGAGGAGGTGGGCGATGGCGGCGCCGATGCCCGACGCTCCGCCGGTGACGACCGCGACCCGGCCGTCGTGCCGCACCGTCAGGTCGCCGATGTCTGCCTGGCTGATCTGGCTCACTCCTTCTGGCCGGTGATGCCCTCGTAGGCGATGTTGCCGGTCTTGAGGTTCTTGGCCGTCAGGTCGGGCAGCGCCTCGAGGAAGGCGGCCGGTCGGTGACCACGTGCTTCATGGCGACGTCCACGTTGGCCTTCGTGATCTGCGGCATGATGTAGACGGGGTCCTTGTTGACCTTCTCGCCCCGCGCGATGGCGGCGGCGACGGCCAGCCCGGAGGACAGCTCGACGGTGCCGTTCTGCAGCGATGGTGCCGATGAAGGCGCCGGACTTGACGGCGTTCAGGCCGTCCTCGATGCCGTCGATGCCGACGATGGGGACGTCGGTGCGGCCGGCCTCCTTCAGCGCCTGCAGGCGCCGAGACCCATGTCGTCGTTCTGCGAGACGACGGCGTCGAGCTCGGTCGCCGAAGGCGGAGAGCCAGTTCTTGGTCTTGTTGACCGCCTCGTCGCGCTTCCAGTTGGCGGTGTCCTTGGCCAGCACCTTGATGCCCGGGTTCTTGGCCAGGACCTGGTCGATGCCCTTCTGCCGGTCGATCTCGCCGGACTGGCCCAGCGGGCCCTG
>CAVVQH010000009.1:0-145580 GCA_963750345.1 uncultured Actinomycetota bacterium
GTCCTTGACCTTGCGGCGCGCGTCGGCCTTGGCGCCCTCGGCCTCCAGGGCCGCGAGGTCCTCCTCGAGCTTCTTGGCGCGGTCGTCGAGCTGGGTGTCGCGGCGGCCCTCGAGGCGCTTGCGCTCCAGGTCGATCTTGGCCTCGAGCGAGGACAGGTCACGGTGCCGGGCGTCGTCGTCGACCTCCGTGATCATGTACGCCGCGAAGTAGATGACCTTCTCCAGGTCCTTCGGGGCGAGGTCGAGCAGGTAGCCCAGGCGGCTGGGCACACCCTTGAAGTACCAGATGTGGGTCACCGGGGCGGCGAGCTCGATGTGGCCCATCCGCTCGCGGCGGACCTTGGAACGGGTCACCTCGACGCCGCAGCGCTCACAGATGATGCCCTTGAAGCGCACGCGCTTGTACTTGCCGCAGTAGCACTCCCAGTCCCGGGTGGGACCGAAGATCTTCTCGCAGAAGAGACCGTCGCGCTCGGGCTTGAGCGTGCGGTAGTTGATCGTCTCCGGCTTCTTGACCTCGCCGTGGCTCCACGTGCGGATGTCGTCCGCGGTGGCCAGGCCGATCTGAAGCTGGTCGAAGAAGTTCACGTCGAGCAACGGATGCTTCTTTCTCATGTTTGTCGAACTGCTGTGAGCTGGGGACCGGGGGGACGGGTGCGCCGGCCTGCGGGGCAGGACCGGCGCACCCTCCTCTCAGACTTCTTCGACGCTGCTGGGCTCCCGACGCGACAGGTCGATGCCGAGCTCCTCGGCGGCGCGGAAGACGTCCTCCTCCGCGTCGCGCATCTCGATCGCGGTGCCGTCCTGGGACAGCACCTCGACGTTGAGGCAGAGCGACTGCATCTCCTTGACGAGCACCTTGAACGACTCCGGGATGCCGGAGTCGGGGATGTTCTCGCCCTTGACGATCGCCTCGTAGACCTTGACGCGACCCGGCACGTCGTCGGACTTGATCGTCAGCAGCTCCTGGAGGGCGTAGGCGGCGCCGTACGCCTCCATGGCCCAGACCTCCATCTCACCGAAGCGCTGGCCACCGAACTGGGCCTTACCGCCGAGCGGCTGCTGGGTGATCATCGAGTACGGGACCCGTGGAGCGGGCGTGGATCTTGTCGTCCACCAGGTGGTGCAGCTTCAGGATGTACATGTAGCCCACGGAGACCGGCTCGGGGAACGGCTCGCCGGAGCGGCCGTCGAAGAGCATCGCCTTGCCGTTCTCCTTCACGACCCGCACGCCGTCCCGGTTGGGGAGCGTGGAGCCGAGCAGGCCGACGATCTCGTCCTCGCGGGCACCGTCGAAGACCGGGGTGGCGACGTTGGTGTCGGCCTCGGCGGCGTCGGCGTGGATGGAGATCAGTCGCTTCTTCCAGTCCTCGTCGTCGCCCTCGACCTGCCAGCCCTGCTTGGCCAGCCAGCCCAGGTGGATCTCCAGGATCTGGCCGATGTTCATCCGGCCGGGCACGCCGAGCGGGTTGAGCACCACGTCGACGGGGGTGCCGTCCTCCATGAACGGCATGTCCTCGACCGGCAGGATCTTGGAGATGACGCCCTTGTTGCCGTGCCGGCCGGCGAGCTTGTCGCCCACCGAGATCTTGCGCTTCTGGGCCACGTAGACCCGGACCAGCTGGTTGACGCCCGGGGGCAGCTCGTCGCCCTCCTCGCGGTCGAAGACCCGGACGCCGATGACGGTGCCGGACTCGCCGTGGGGGACCTTCATCGAGGTGTCGCGCACCTCGCGCGCCTTCTCCCCGAAGATCGCGCGGAGCAGCCGCTCCTCCGGGGTCAGCTCGGTCTCGCCCTTGGGCGTGACCTTGCCGACCAGGATGTCGCCGGTGGTGACCTCGGCGCCGATGCGGATGATGCCGCGCTCGTCGAGGTCGGCGAGCATCTCCTCGCTGACGTTGGGGATGTCGCGGGTGATCTCCTCCGGCCCGAGCTTGGTGTCGCGGGCGTCGACCTCGTGCTCCTCGATGTGGATCGAGGTGAGGACGTCCTGCTGCACGAGGCGCTGGGACAGGATGATCGCGTCCTCGTAGTTGTGGCCCTGCCAGGGCATGAACGCGACGAGCAGGTTGGTGCCGAGCGCCATCTCGCCCTCGTCGGTGCAGGGGCCGTCGGCGATCGGCGTGCCGACCTCGAGCCGCTGCCCCTCGGAGACCAGCGGGCGCTGGTTGATGCAGGTGCCCTGGTTGGAGCGGCTGAACTTCTGCATCCTGTAGGTGCGGTAGGTGCCGTCGTCCTGCATGACCTCGACCGCGTCGGCCGAGACCTCCTGGACGACGCCCGCCTGGGCGGCGACGACCACGTCACCGGCGTCGACCGCGGCGCGGAACTCCATGCCGGTGCCGACCAGCGGCGCGTCGCTCTTGATGAGCGGCACCGCCTGGCGCTGCATGTTGGAGCCCATCAGCGCGCGGTTGGCGTCGTCGTGCTCGAGGAACGGGATCAGGGCGGTCGCGACCGAGACCATCTGGCGCGGCGAGACGTCCATGTAGTCGACCTCGCCGGCCGGGACCACGTCGACCTCGTTCTCGCGCTGGCGGACCAGCACCCGCTCCTCGGCGAACCGGTCGTCGTCGTCCAGCGCGGCGTTGGCCTGGGCGATGACGAAGCGGTCCTCCTCGTCGGCGGTGAGGTAGTCGACCTTGTCGGTGACGTGCCGTCCACGACCTTGCGGTACGGCGTCTCGACGAAGCCGAACGGGTTGATCCGCCCGAACGTCGCCAGCGAGCCGATCAGGCCGATGTTCGGGCCCTCCGGGGTCTCGATCGGGCACATGCGGCCGTAGTGCGAGGGGTGCACGTCGCGGACCTCGAAGCCGGCGCGGTCACGGGAGAGACCACCCGGGCCGAGCGCGGAGAGGCGACGCTTGTGCGTCAGGCCCGCGATCGGGTTGGTCTGGTCCATGAACTGCGAGAGCTGGGAGGTGCCGAAGAACTCCTTCAGCGCCGCCACCACGGGCCGGATGTTGATCAGGCGACTGCGGCGTGATCGCCTCGACGTCCTGGGTCGTCATCCGCTCGCGGACCACGCGCTCCATGCGGGCCAGGCCCGTGCGGAGCTGGTTCTGGATCAGCTCGCCGACCGTGCGCATGCGGCGGTTGCCGAAGTGGTCGATGTCGTCGGCGCGGACCTCGATTGGGCCCGGCCTGGCGCAGCGTCGATCTCGCGTCGCGTCCGTCGTGCAGCGCGACGATGTAGCGGATCGCGGAGACGATGTCGTCGATGGTCAGCGTCTGCTGGTCGAAGGCCTCGGTCGGTGCCGAGCTTCTTGTTGATCTTGTAGCGACCGACCTTGGCCAGGTCGTAGCGCTTGGGGTTGAAGTAGTAGTTGTCCAGCAGCGTCTGCGCGGCCTCGCGCGTGGGCGGCTCGCCCGGGCGCAGCTTGCGGTAGATGTCGAGCAGCGCGTCGTCCTGGCCGGCGGTGTGGTCCTTCTCCAGGGTCAGCATCATCGACTCGTACTCGCCGAACTCCTCGCGGATCTGCTCCTCGGTCCAGCCGAGGGCCTTGAGCAGCACCGTGACGTTCTGCTTGCGCTTGCGGTCCAGGCGGACGCCGACCATGTCGCGCTTGTCGATCTCGAACTCGAGCCAGGCACCGCGCGAGGGGATGATCTTGGCGGTGTAGATGTCCTTGTCGGAGGTCTTGTCGGCGCTGCGCTCGAAGTAGACGCCCGGCGAGCGGACGAGCTGGGAGACGACGACACGCTCGGTGCCGTTGATGACGAAGGTGCCCTTGTCGGTCATCAGGGGGAAGTCGCCCATGAAGACCGTCTGGCCCTTGATCTCACCGGTCTCGTTGTTGGTGAACTCGGCGGAGACGTAGAGCGGCGCGGAGTAGGTGAAGTCCTTCTCCTTGCACTCGTCCACGGTGTTCTTCGGGTCGTAGAAGACCGGGTTCTCGAACGAGAGCGACATCGTCCCGGAGAAGTCCTCGATCGGGGAGATCTCCTCGAAGATCTCCTGCAGGCCGGACTTGCGGGAGACGTCCTCGCCGTCGTCGAGGCGCTGCTGCACGTCGGCCTTCCACTCCTCGTTGCCGACGAGCCAGTCGAAGCTCTTGGTCTGGAGGTCGAGGAGCTTGGGAACCTCGAGGGGCTCCGAGATCTTCGCGAAGGAGATCCGGCGGGGTGCGAGAGGGTTGTCGGCGGTGTTGCTGGTGCTCTTGCTGGTGCGCGAGGCGGCCAAGAGGGGTCCTTCCGAGGCTTCGCGGGCTCAACGACCTGCATCGCCGACCACACACCAGCCGACCGGGCAGGCTGGAAGCATTTGAGGGCAGACGCGAGGCGCCCATGCTAGTCGACGGGCAGGACGAACACAACCGGTCCTGGCCGGACCCCCGAGCCCCCGATCACGCCCCCGCTCGGCACCACGGGACCGGGGTCCGGCGGTGCGCCCACCGGGGAGGTGGGAGGTCCGCGAGGCGGAAGCCTCGCGGAAACACGAGAAGCATGGACCGATCCCGGGCGCGAGTCAAGCGCTCGGGCGTTCCCGACCGTGGCCAGGTCGTGGCCGGCCGTGACCCGGCCCCGGACGCACCGAGCCGGTGCCGGCCACCCGTCGGGTGGTCGGCCCGGCTCGCGGCTGGTGCTGGGGTGGTGCTGGTGCTGCTGGGGTCAGGCTGGGGTCAGGCTGGCGTCACTTGACCGAGACGGTGGCGCCGGCGCCCTCGAGGGCTCCTTGGCCTTCTCGGCGGCCTCCTTGGTGACCTTCTCCAGGACGGCCTTGGGGGCGGCCTCGACCAGCTCCTTGGCCTCCTTGAGGCCGAGGCTGGTCAGGGCGCGGACCTCCTTGATGACGTTGATCTTCTTCTCGCCGGCGGCCTCGAGGACGACGTCGAACTCGTCCTGCTCCTCGGCCTCCTCGGCGGCGGCGGCGCCAGCGGCCGGCGGGCGCGGCGGCGGCGACGGGAGCGGCGGCGGTGACGCCGAAGGTGTCCTCGAACTGCTTCACGAACTCGCTCAGCTCCAGGAGGGTCATCTCCTTGAACGCGTCGAGCAGCTCGTCGGTGGTGAGCTTCGCCATGGTGGCGGTTTCCTTCCGTTCGTTGGCCCGCCGGTCGTGGCGGGTCGGCGGGTGTCGGTACGGGTGGTGCGCCGGGTCAGGCTCGGTGCTGTCCCCGGGGTGTCGCCGGCGGCCGTCGGCGGCTGCGTCGGCAGCCCGGCGTCGTCGGCCGGTGCCTCGGCCGGTGCGTCGGCCGGTGCCTCGGAGGTCGTCGCCGGCGTCGGCCGGTGCCTCGTCGGCGCTCGCGTCGGTAGGAGCGGGGTCCTCCTCGGCCTTGGCCTGCAGGGCGCCGGCGAGCCGGGCGGCCTGCGCGAGCGGCGCGTTGAGCAGGTAGACGGCCTGGCTCAGCGAGGCGAGCATGCGCCGGCCATCTTGCCCAGCAGCACCTCGCGCGACTCGAGGTCGGCCAGCTTGGCGATCTCGCCCGCGTCGAGGCGGCTTGCCGTCGAGGACGCCGCCCTTGATCACCAGGGCGGGGTTGGCCTTGGCGAAGTCACGCAGCCCCTTGGCCGCCTCGACGACGTCGCCGTTGATGAAGGCGATGGCGGTCGGGCCGGTGAGCAGGTCGTCGAAGCCCTCGACGCCCGCCTCGGTCGGCGGCGATCTGGGTCAGCGTGTTCTTGACCACGGCGTAGTTGGCGTTCTCACCGAGCGAGCGCCGCAGGTCCTGCAGCTGCTTGACGGTGAGACCGCGGTACTCGGTCAGCACGGCGCCGGCGGAGTCCTGGAACGACTCCACGAGCTCCGCGACGGCGGCTGCCTTGTCTGGCCGCGCCATGGGTCTCCTTCCGGTTCGGTCGTGCGCCAGTGCCTGGTCGCGGACGACGACCGGAGACGCCCGACCCGCACGAGGCGCAGGGCGCCCAACGGAAGAAGCCCCGGCGCAGGCGCACGGGGCGTCAGCTCGGCCCGTCGAGCGGGCCGGCACTGCGTCGTGACACCTGCGCAGGACGTCCGCGGCAGCGGACCTTCGGCCGACGTGCCACTGAGCGGTGCGCACGACGACCGGCGGTCTCTGGTTTCAGCCTCAGGGTACGGCGGCGCGCGGGCTCCGGCGCCAAATCGAGGTGCCGCCGCGCAGCCGTGCCGGGCAGTCGGCTGCCCGGCACGGTCGCGGTGCGGGTCGGTCGGGTCGTGCGGGCGGCGACGGGCGAGGTGCTCAGACCTCGTCCTCCTCGGCGACGTTGCGGGTGCGGTTGGGGTCGACCTGCACGCCCGGGCCCATCGTCGTGGAGACGGTGACCTTCTTAGGTAGCGGCCCTTGGAGCTGGCCGGCTTGAGCCGCAGCACCTCCTCGAGGGCGGCGGCGTAGTTCTCGGCCAGCTGGGCCTGCGAGAAGGACGCCTTGCCGATGATGAAGTGCAGGTTGGCGTGCCGGTCGACGCGGAACTCGATCTTGCCGCCCTTGATGTCGGAGACGGCCTTGGCGACGTCCGGGGTCACCGTGCCGGTCTTCGGGTTCGGCATCAGGCCGCGGGGGCCGAGCACCCGGCCGAGGCGGCCGACCTTGCCCATCATGTCCGGGGTCGCGACGACGGCGTCGAAGTCGAGCCAGCCGCCGTTGACCTTGCTCGATGAGCTCGTCGCCGCCGACGATGTCGGCGCCGGCCTCACGGGCGGCGTCGGCCTTGTCGCCGTTGGCGAAGACCAGCACGCGGGCGGTCTTGCCGGTGCCGTGCGGCAGGTTGACGGTGCCGCGGACCATCTGGTCGGCCTTGCGGGGGTCGACGCCGAGGCGCATGGCCACGTCGACGGTCTCGTCGAACTTCTTCTTGCTGCCGGCCTTGGCGATGCTTGATCGCCTCGAGCGGGGAGTGGAGGGTCGTCCTGGTCGAACGTCTCGGCGGCGGCGCGGTAGGTCTTGCTGCGCTGCATGTCTGGTTCCTCTCCTCGGTGGTGTCCAGAGTGTGGTCGTCGGGCGCTGCGCGGCCCTGCCACGTGGTGCTGGGGTCGGTGCTGGGTGCCGGTGGCCGGGTCAGTCGGTGGTGATGCCCATGGAGCGGGCGGTGCCCTCGACGATCTTCATCGCGGCGTCGATGTCGTTGGCGTTGAGGTCGGGCATCTTGGTCGTGGCGATCTCGCGCACCTGGTCCTTGGTCAGCTTGCCGACCTTGTCCTTGTGCGGGACGCCCGAGCCCTTCGCGAGGCCGGCGGCCTTCTTGATCAGCTCGGCGGCCGGCGGCGTCTTGGTGATGAACGTGAACGAGCGGTCCTCGTAGATGGTGATCTCGACGGGGATGACGTTGCCGCGCATCGGCTCGGTCTGGGCGTTGTAGGCCTTGCAGAACTCCATGATGTTCACGCCGTGGGGACCGAGCGCGGTACCCACGGGCGGAGCCGGAGTCGCCGCCCCGGCGTTGAGCTGCACCTTGACCAGCGCAGCGATCTTCTTCTTCGGAGGCATGTTCCTGGTTCCTTACGTGTCGCTGAGCTGGTGTGCGGCGGTGCCGGACGGGCTGGCTCGGCTCAGACCTTCTGGATCTGGCTGAAGCTCAGCTCGACCGGGGTCTCCCGGCCGAAGATCTCGACGAGGGCCTTGACCCTCTGGGACTCGGCGTTGATCTCGGTGATCGTCGCGTGCAGCGTGGCGAACGGGCCGTCGACGACCATGACCGAGTCGGAGACGTCGAAGTCGGCGACCTCGACCTTCTTCTTGGCCGCGGCGCCGGCCGCCGCCCTGCTCGGGGGCCGCGGCCGCCTCGGCCTCGGCCAGCACGGCGCGGGGCCAGCATGCTCTCGACCTCGTCGAGGCTCAGCGGCACCGGCTGGTGGCTGTGGCCGACGAAGCCGGTCACCGAGGGCGTGTGGCGCACGGCGGCCCAGGACTCGTCGGTGAGGTCCATCCGGACCAGGACGTAGCCGGGCAGGACGGTGCGCTTGACCAGCTTGCGCTGACCGTTCTTGATCTCCGCGACCTCCTCGGTCGGCACGATCACCTCGTGGATGTAGTCCTCCATGTTGAGCGAGGGTGATGCGGTTCTCGAGGTTCGCCTTCACCCGGTTCTCCATGCCGGAGTAGGTGTGCACCACGAACCAGTCGCCGACCTTGTCGCGCAGCGCGTCGCGGAACTCCTGCAGCGGGTCCGGCCGTCGCGGCTCCTCGACGCTCGGCTCGGCCTCGACGGCGGCCTCGACGCTCGTCCGCCTCGGGCGGCGTCGACCGACGTCGTCGGCGGCGGCCGCCTCGGCGACCTCCTCGTCGGTGGGCAGGTCCTCGTCGGGGAGCTGGACGGGCTGCTCCACCAGGGACTGCTGCTCGGCGTCGGTCGACGTCGCTCCCTGGAGCTCCTCGTTGTAGCCCTGCGACTCGTTGTACTGCTGCGACACGGTTACTCGTCACCTTCGTTTCGGTCTGCTGGGTCCCGGCGGGCCGGGCTCGGCTGGTCGCGGTCCTCGGGGCTAGCCGAAGACCTTGAAGACCAGCCGCCCGAAGCCCAGGTCGAGCAGGGACACGATCGTCATGACCACCAGCACGAACACCATCACCACGATGAAGTAGGTGACCAGCTGCTGCTGGGTCGGCCAGACGACCTTGCGGAGCTCGGCGACGACCTGGCGGTAGAAGGTGGTCGGGCTGGTCCGCGTGGCGCCCGACGACGGGGTCGAGCGCACCGGGCGGCTCTGCGTCACGGTCCTCCACCTTCCCTGGGTTGGTCCGCCGGCAGCACTCTCCGGCGGTCGATCACGGTCGAGCAGGGCACGAGGGACTTGAACCCCCAACCTTCGGTTTTGGAGACCGATGCTCTGCCAGTTGAGCTAGTGCCCTCCGATGGTCCCCGGGCATGCTTGTCAAGGGTGGGAACCACCAAGGACCGAGTGTACGGGGAGGGCCAGCGACAAGTCGAACCGAGCGGCACCCGGGTGGGCCGCGTCGCCGGGCAGTGACAGCATAGGAGCCATGACCTCAGCCTCGCGCCCCCCCTCCTCCGGCGCCGGTCGCCGGGTCTCCGCCCGGATCGGCGGGATCGCCGAGTCGGCCACCCTGGCCGTCGACGCCAAGGCCAAGGCCCTCAAGGCCGCCGGCCGCCCGGTCATCGGCTTCGGCGCCGGCGAGCCGGACTTCCCGACCCCGGACTACATCGTCGAGGCCGCCGTGGAGGCGTGCCGGGACCCCCGCAACCACCGCTACACGCCCGCGGGCGGCCTGCCCGAGCTCAAGGCGGCCATCGTGGACAAGACCGCCCGCGACTCCGGCTACGTCGTCGACCCCGGCCCAGGTGCTGGTCACCAACGGCGGCAAGCAGGCGATCTACGAGGCGTTCGCCGCGATCCTCGACCCCGGTGACGAGGTGCTCCTGCCCGCGCCGTACTGGACGACCTACCCCGAGGCGATCCGGCTGGCCGGCGGCGTGCCGGTCGAGGTGCTGGCCGACGAGACGCAGGACTACAAGGTCACCGCCGGCCCAGCTCGAGGCCGCGCTGACCGACCGCACCAAGGCGCTGCTGTTCTGCTCGCCGTCGAACCCCACCGGCGCCGTGGACACGGCCGAGGAGGTCGAGGCCATCGGTCGCTTCGCGCTCGAGCACGGGCTGTGGGTGGTCACCGACGAGATCTACGAGCACCTGACCTACGGCGGCGTGAGCACCACCTCCCTGCCGGTGGCCGTCCCGGAGCTCGCGGACCGCTGCATCGTCGTCAACGGCGTGGCCAAGACCTACGCGATGACCGGCTGGCGGGTGGGCTGGCTGCATCGGCCCGCCCGACGTGGTCAAGGCGGCCACCAACCTGCAGTCGCACGCCACCTCCAACGTCGCCAACGTCTCGCAGCGGGCCGCGATCGCCGCCCTGACCGGCGACCTCACCGCGGTGGCCCGGATGCGGGAGGCCTTCGACCGCCGGCGGCTGACGATGGTGCGGATGCTCAACGAGATCCCCGGGGTGGAGTGCCCCGAGCCCACCGGGGCGTTCTACGCCTACCCGTCGGTCAAGGGCGTGCTGGGACGCGAGGTCGGCGGGCGCACGCCGACGACCTCGGCCGAGCTCGCCGAGGTCATCCTGGAGGAGGCCGAGGTCGCGGTGGTGCCCGGCGAGGCGTTCGGTGCTCCCGGCTACCTGCGGCTCTCCTACGCGCTCGGCGACGACGACCTGGTCGAGGGCGTGGGCCGGATCCAGAAGCTGCTGGCCTGAGTGGTCGCCCTCCGGGACGTCCGGACCCTGCCCAAGGCCCACCTCCACCTGCACTTCACCGGGTCCATGCGGCACCGCACCCTGGTCGAGCTCGCGGCCCGGGACGGCATCGTGCTGCCCGAGGCGCTGGTCGAGGGCTGGCCGCCGCGGCTGTCCGCGGCTGACGAGAAGGGCTGGTTCCGCTTCCAGCGGCTCTACGACGTGGCCCGCTCGGTGCTGCGCACGCCCGAGGACGTCCGCCGGCTGGTGCTGGAGGCGGCGCAGGACGACGTCGCGGACGGCGGGCGGTGGCTGGAGATCCAGGTCGACCCCAGCGGGTACGCCGCCCGGTTCGGCGGCATCACCGCCTTCACCGACCTGGTGCTGGACGCGGTGCGGGACGCCTCGCGCAGCACGGGCCTGGGCATGGCCGTGGTGGTCGCGGCCAACCGCACGCGACACCCGCTGGACGCCCGCACGCTGGCCCGGCTGGCCGCGCAGTACGCCGGTCGGGGCGTGGTCGGGTTCGGCCTGTCGAACGACGAGCGGCGCGGCAGCACGGCCGACTTCGCCGCCGCCTTCGCCATCGCCGAGCGGGCCGGGCTGCTGCTCGCGCCGCACGCGGGGGAGCTGCTGGGACCCGACAGCGTGCGGACCAGCCTCGACGCGCTGCACGCCGACCGGCTCGGCCACGGCGTGCGCTCCGCCGAGGACCCGGCCCTGCTCGAGCGCGTGGTCGAGGGCGGGGTGGCCCTGGAGGTCTGCCCGTCCTCCAACGTCGCCCTGGGCGTCTACCCCGACCTGGCCTCGGTGCCGCTCCCGGCGCTGCTGCGAGCCGGGGCCACCGTCGCGCTGGGGGCCGACGACCCGCTGCTGTTCGGCTCCCGGCTGGCCGACCAGTACGACGCGGTCCGCACCGCGCACGGGCTGTCCGACGAGACCCTGGCCGAGCTCGCCCGGATGTCGCTGCGGGCCTCCCGGGCGCCGCAGGAGGTCAAGGACGAGGCGACCTCGGCGATCGCCACCTGGCTGGGGTGCTGAGCCTCTAGGGTGAGCGCCATGAGCAGCGTGCCGGGGGCCGACGAGCCTCCGCAGGACCCCTACCGTCAGCCCTCCGGCTACGGCGCCCAACCGCCGTACGGGGGCCAGCCTCCGTACTACGGCGCCCCGCCGTCCTACGGGCCGCCGCCCGGGTACCCCGGTGGCGGCTACCCGATGGACCACCCCAAGGCCACCACGAGCCTGGTGCTCGGCATCCTGGGGTTCGTCGTGTGCGGCGTCCTGTCGCCGTTCGCGTGGCGGATGGGCAAGCGGGCCGTCGCGGAGATCGACGCCTCCCAGGGCCAGCTCGGCGGCCGGGGCTCGGCGCAGGCCGGCTACGTGCTCGGGCTCATCGGCACCATCCTCCTGGTGCTGGCCGTGCTGCTGCTCGTGCTCGTGGTGCTGCTCGTGGTCATGGGGCTGGCCACCTCGACGACGACCTCGACCTCGTTCTAGGCGCGTCGGCCCCGTCGTCCGGTCGGTGGTGGGCCGGAGTCAGGCCGCCGGTGGCCCCGGCAGCCGGCACCCGACCAGCACGGGCTCGTTGTCCAGCCACACGCCGAAGCGCTCGCGCACGCCCCGCTGCACCTCGGCGGCCAGCGACGAGCAGCTCCTCGGTGGTGGCCCCGCCCCGGTTGGTGAGCGCGAGGGTGTGCTTGCCCGACAGCGCCGCGCGCGCCGAGCCGTGGCCGCGGGCGAAGCCGGCGTGCTCGATGAGCCAGGCCGCACTGGTCTTGGTGCGGCCGTCCGGCTGGGCCCACCGGGGCGCCTCGGGGGGCAGCCGGTCGGCCGTGGCCGGGTCGAGGAACGGGTTGGTGAAGAACGAGCCGGCGCTCCAGGTGTCGTGGTCGGCCGCGTCCAGCACCATGCCCTTGCCGCCCCGCAGCGCCAGCACGGCCTCTCGCACCCGCTCCATCGGCGCCCGCTCCCCCGGCTCGACCCCCAGGACCCGGGCCAGCTCGGCGTACCGGACGGGAGCCGACAGCCGGCCCGTGCGGAGCTGGAAGGTGACCTCCAGGACGACGTACCGCTCCGGGTCCTGCTTGAAGCGGCTGGTGCGGTAGCCGAAGCCGCAGTCGGCGGCGGCGAAGGTGCGCTGCCGGTCCTCGACGCGGTCCCAGCAGCGCACGCTGCTCACGGTGTCGGCGATCTCCTGGCCGTAGGCGCCGACGTTCTGCACCGGGCTCGCCCCCACGCTGCCCGGGATGCCGGACAGGGCCTCCAGCCCGACCCAGCCACGCTCGACCGCCAGCGCCACCAGCGGGTCCCAGGGCTCACCGGCCGCGACGGCGACGCTCACGCCGCCGCACACGGCGGCGTCGGCGGAGCCGGGGTCGAGGTCGGGGTCCGGGTGGATGCCGGTCGTCTCGACGCGGACCACCCTCCCGGCGAAGCCCTCGTCGCCGACCACCAGGTTGCTCCCGCCCGCCAGCAGCAGCAGCGGGGTGCCGGCGGCGTCCGCGCCGCGCACCGCGTCCAGGAGCTCGCGCTCGGTGGTGGCGTGCACCAGCTCGCGCGCCGGGCCCCCGAGGCGCAGGGTGGTCAGGTCGGCCAGGCGCTCAGGCACCCAGCACCGCCTTGGGCATGCCGAGCACCTTCTCCCCGCCGCAGGTCACCGTGAGGGCCACGTGCGCACCGGCCTCGCCGAGCTCCTTGACCGTGCCGGCCACCACGACCTCGACGCCGGCGTCGTCGTCGGGGACCACCACCGGCCGGGTGAACTTGCAGCCCAGCGCGGTGACGCGGCCCGGACCCGCCGGCCCAGGTGTCCAGGGCGCGGCCGGCCAGGGCCAGGGTGTACATGCCGTGGGCGATGACCCCCGGGAGGCCGACCGAGGTGGCGACGCGGTCCGACCAGTGGATCGGGTTGAAGTCGCCACTGGCCCCGGCGTAGCGGACCAGGTCGGCGCGGGTCACGGTGTAGGTCTGCGGCGGCAGCTCCTGGCCGACGGTGAAGGTCGGGGCCGAGCCGGGCGTGGGGCCGGGCGTGGGGCGCGGTGCTGTCGCTCATGCTTCGCCGTCCTCGGGGCCGCCCTTGTGCACCAGGGTGGCGAAGGCGGTGCTGACCGGACGGCCGTCCGCGTCCACCACCTCGCTGCGGGTGCCGATGATGTCCGCACCGCCGATCTGCCGCAGGGTGTCCACCGTCAGGGTCGCGGTGAGCACGTCGCCGGCCACGACCGGGCGGGCGTGGGTGAAGCGCTGCTCGCCGTGCACGACGTTCTGCAGCGAGATGCCCACCGAGGGGTCCTGCATGAGGTCGGTCATCGCCGCGAACGCGACGACGATGGGGAACGTGGCGGGTGCCGCCCCTCCGTCGTACGACGAGCCGGTGGCGCGGGCGAACTCCAGGATCTTCTCCCGCGAGACGGCGTACGGGGTGGTCGGCGGGAACGTCCGCCCGGCCAGGGACTCGTCGACAGGCATGGGGGCGAATCTACCGGGCCCCGGACGCACGAACGGCCCCGGAGTGACCCGGGGCCGTGCGGAGGGCTGGCGTCAGCGCGTCTCGCGGTGCACGGTGTGCTTGCGGTCGCGCGGGCAGAACTTCTTCAGCTCCATGCGGTCGGGGTTGTTGCGGCGGTTCTTCTTGGTGATGTAGTTGCGCTCCTTGCAGTCCACGCAGGCCAGCGTGATCTTGGGGCGGACGTCTGAGCTCTTGCTGGCCACGGGACTGCCTCTTCCTTCGGTTCACAGGTCGGTGCGGGTGCGCGTACGGACACAAGTCTGCCCTACTGCCCCACCGCAGGTCGATTCGTGGTCGGGGCGAGCAGTAGCGGGGGCGGGACTCGAACCCGCGACACCACGATTATGAGCCGTGTGCTCTAACCACCTGAGCTACCCCGCCACCGGGCGGGGACCCCGCCCGACGGTGCGGACGGGGACCCTGACCCAGAGCCCCTTTACGGAATCGAACCGTAGACCTTCTCCTTACCATGGAGACGCTCTACCGACTGAGCTAAAGGGGCAAGCAGCACCGAACGATACACAGCACCGCGGCGGTTCGAGAAATCGGCCGGGACCCTCGTCCCCTGAGGGATTCCGCGGGTGATTCCGTCGCCACGGGCCGTCCCGGCATGATGTCGCCGGTGCAGTCCTTCTACGTGCCCGCGGGGCCTGGCCGGTTCGGCTCCACTCCCCTCCACCGCCGGCCCCTGGGGTGCGACCAGCCAGCACGGCGGGCCGCCGGCCGCGCTGCTGGCCCGGGCGGTGGAGTCGCTGGACCGCACCGGCCCACCCCGGTTCGTCGGCCGCTTCACCCTGGAGCTGCTGGGGCCGGTCCCGGTCGGCCCGTTGCGGGTGGAGGCCTCCGTGCTGCGGCCCGGCCGCTCGGTGGAGCTCTGCGAGGCCACGGCCTTCGACGAGGAGCGCGGACGAGCGGTGGCCCGGGCCACGGCGTGGCTGTTCCCGCTGACCCACGACGGCCCCGCCCAGCGGGACCGGCCCCTGCCGCACACGCCCCGGGACGGGGTGACCAAGGAGCCGCCGGCCTCCTGGACCGGGGGCTACCTCGACGCCGTGGAGTGGCGGTGGGTGCGGGGGGCCGTGACCGAGCCCGGCCCCGGCACCGTGTGGATGCGGCCCCGGGTGGCCCTGGTCGAGGGCGAGCCGATGAGCCCGGTGCAGCGGCTGCTGACCTGCGCGGACTCCGCCTCCGGGGTCTCGGCGGCGCTGGACCCGGCCTCCTGGCGGTTCCTGAACACCGACCTGACCGTGCACGTGCTGCGCCCCCCGGTCGGCGAGTGGGTGTGCCTGGAGGCCGAGACCACGCTGGGGGACGGCAGCGTGGGGCTCGCCGTCTCCCGGGTGCACGACGAGCGCGGCCCGGTCGCCCGCTCGGCGCAGGCGCTGCTCGTCGTACCGGCCTGAACGGCCGGCCTCAGGTCGTGCCGCGGACCGCGAGGACCGGCGCCCGGGTGCCGCGGATGCTGGCCACCATGTCGAGCACCTCGCGGGTCTCCCGCACGTCGTGGGCCCGGAAGACCCGGGCGCCGTGCCAGGCGCTGACCGCGGTGGCCGCCAGCGTGCCCGCCAGCCGCTCGCCGACCTCGAGCCCGAGGGTCTCGCCCACGAAGTCCTTCCGCGAGAGGGAGACGAGCACGGGCCAGCCGGTCGCCACCATCTCGTCGAGACGCCGGGTGAGCTCCAGCGAGTGCGCGGTGGTCTTGTCGAAGTCGTGGGCGGGGTCGATGAGCACGCTCTCCCGCGGCACCCCCAGGGCCACGGCCCGCTCGGCCAGCCGGACGGTGTCGCGGACCGCGGCGGCCACCACGTCGTCGTAGGTCGGCCGGTCCGGCGGCGTGCGCGGCACGGCGCCGTTGCTGTGGGTGCAGACCAGCCCCACCCCGCGGTCCGCCGCGACCTCGGCCACGCTCCGGGTCGTAGCCGCCCCACGCGTCGTTGACCAGGTCGGCGCCCGCGTCGCAGACCGCCCGGGCGACCTCCGCGCGCCAGGTGTCGACGCTGATCACCAGGTCGGGGAACTCGGCCCGGACCCTCGTCACCAGCGGCACGGTCCGGCGCACCTCCTCGGGCACGTCGACCTCCTCGCCGGGACCGGCCTTGACGCCGCCGATGTCGACGATGTCGGCCCCCTGGGCCACGACCGTGCGCACCCGCTCCAGGGCGACGTCCTCGGCGAAGGTGGCGCCCTGGTCGTAGAAGGAGTCCCTGGTGCGGTTGACGATGGCCATCACCAGCAGGTCGGTGTCGGCGAAGGTCCGGCTCCCGAGCGTCAGCACGGTCCCGACGCTACCGGTCGGCGGGTGACCGGGTCCGCGGGCGTGTCGGTGACCGGCGGTACCGTCGGACCTGCCGACCCGTCCGTACGGAGCCGGGCCACGACCACCGCACCCCAGGAGCCAGCATGAGGTCCGTCTACCGGGTTCTCGCCTTCGTCATCGCGGCGGAGATCGCCGTCCAGGCCGCCGCCATCGCCTACGCCGCCTCCGGGCTGGCCTCGTGGGTCAGCGACGGCGGCACCTACGACAAGGCGGTCATGGAGGACGGGGACAGCGGGGTGACCGGCGCCGCGGGCCTCGTCCTGCACGGGGTCAACGGCATGATCGTCGTCCCGCTGCTCGCGGTGGCGCTGCTGGTGGTGGCGACCCGGGCCGGGATCCCCGCCGGCGTGACCTGGGCGGTGGCGGTGCTGGGCACCACCCTGGTCCAGGTCGGGCTGGGCGTGGCCGCCGAGGGCGCACCGGTCCTGGGCGCCGTGCACGGGCTGCTGGCCCTGGTGCTCTTCGGGCTGGCGGTCATGGCCGGCAAGCGGGTCGGCTCCGTCACCTCCGTGGAGCGCCGCACGTCGCCCCTCTAGCCCGCGCCACACCCACCCTCCCGACCCCCCGGACCTACCGCAGACCCGCCGCAGCAGGAGCAGGAGCAGCACCCGTGAGCCAACAGACCTACGTCGAGGACGACTTCGACCGCGACACCGACTACATCGAGGACCGGATCACCGCCGACGGCTCGTCGGGCTGGCCGGTCGAGGCCGGCCGGTACCGCCTGATGGTCTCCCGCGCGTGCCCGTGGGCCAACCGCGCCATCATCGTGCGCCGGCTGCTGGGGCTGGAGGACGCGCTGTCCCTGGGGGTCTGCGGGCCGACCCACGACGCCCGCAGCTGGACCTTCGACCTCGACCCCGGCGGCCGCGACCCGGTGCTGGGCATCGAGCGGCTGCAGGAGGCCTTCCTGGCGCGCTTCCCGGACTACCCCAAGGGCATCACCGTGCCCGCCGTCGTCGACGTGCCGACGGGCAAGGTGGTCACCAACGACTTCCCGAGCATCACCCTGGACCTCTCGACGCAGTGGACCGAGCACCACCGCGAGGGCGCCCCGGACCTGTACCCGCCGGCCTGGCGCGACGAGATCGACGAGGTCAGCCGGTGGATCTACACCGAGGTCAACAACGGGGTCTACCGCTGCGGCTTCGCGGGGCGCCAGGCCTCCTACGAGCGGGCCTACGACCGGCTCTTCGCCGCCCTGGACCGGCTCGAGGAGCGGTTGACCGGTCGCCGCTACCTGGTCGGCGACCACGTCACCGAGGCCGACGTACGCCTCTTCACGACGCTCGTGCGCTTCGACGCCGTCTACCACGGCCACTTCAAGTGCAACCGCAACCAGCTCGTGGCGATGCCGGCCCTGTGGGGCTACGCCCGGGACCTCTACACCACCCCCGGGTTCGGGGACACCATCGACTTCGACCACATCAAGCGGCACTACTACGTGGTGCACTCCGACATCAACCCCACCGGCATCGTGCCGAAGGGTCCGGACCTGTCGGGCTGGCTCACGCCGCACGGCCGCGAGTCCCTGGGCGGCTCCCCCTTCGGGGAGGGCACCCCGCCCCCGCCGCCGCGCCCCGAGGAGGAGGTGCCGGCCGGTCACCGGGCCGGCTGAGCACTGGACCGGCCGAGCCCGGGCCCGCTGGGGCGGGCGTGCCATGCTCGCCGTCATGGACCTGCGTACCTCCACCCTGGACATCACCACGCCGGACGGGGTGGCCGACGCCTACCTGGTCGCGCCCCAGCGGCCCGGCCCCCATCCCGGCGTGCTGCTCTGGATGGACGCCTTCGGGCTGCGGCCGCGCCTGGAGGACATGGCCGGCCGGATCGCGGAGCAGGGGTACGTCGTGCTCGTCCCCCACGCCTTCTACCGGGCCGGGCGGGCCCCGCTGGTCGACCTCTCCGGGCTCGCGGACCCCGAGGAGCGGGGCCGGCTCTTCGAGACCCTCGGCCCGTGGATGTCCGAGCTGACCCCGGACCGGGTGGCCGCCGACGCCGAGGCCTACCTCGACGTCCTGCACCGGTCACGAGGAGGTCGGGGCCGGACCGGTCGGGGTGGTGGGCTACTGCATGGGCGGCGCCCTGGCCCTGCGCACTGCGGCGCACCGACCCGAGCAGGTCGCGGCCGTCGCAGCCTTCCACCCCGCGCGGCTGGCCACCGACGACGCCACCAGCCCGCACCTGCTCGCGGACCGGCTCCGGGCCGAGGTCTACGTCGCCGCGGCCGACCAGGACCCCTCGATGCCCCCCGAGCAGCAGCAGCGCCTCGACGACGCCCTGGTCACGGCCGGGGTGCCGCACGTGGTCGAGCAGTACGACGGCGCGCAGCACGGATTCACGATGAGCGACACCCCCGTCTACGACGAGGCCGCCACCGAGCGGCACTGGGTCGCGCTGCTGGACCTGTTCGGACGCACCCTGCGGTGAGCCGGGCGGGTCGGGCCCGGTGCTAGCGTCGCGCGCGTCCACCCACGAGACCCCTGGAGGGCCGGTGCCGTACGCCGACGTCGGGCTGCTCTCGCCCGTCTGGGTGGGCACCGTCGCAGAGGCGCTGACCTCCGACCACGAGGTCGTGGCCGCCATGGTGGCGGTCGAGGCCGCGCTGCTGCACGCGCTGGCCGAGCACGGGCTGGCTCCTCCGGTCACCGTGCCGCCCGTGCTGCTGGACCCGCGCGTGCTGGCGGAGCGGGCCGTGGCCCCCGGCAACCCGACCGTGCCGCTGGTGGCCGCGCTGCGCGACGCCCTGCCGGCCGAGGGGACCGGGGCCGGGTGGGTGCACCACGGGGCCACCAGCCAGGACCTGGTGGACAGCGCCCTGATGCTCGTCGCCACCGCCGTGCTGACCGAGCTGGCGCACGACCTGGAGGCGCTGGCCGTGCGGCTCGCCGCCCTGGCCGACGAGCACCGCGCGCGGCCCTGCGTGGCCCGCACCCTCACCCAGCAGGCCCTGCCGACCACCCTCGGCCTGCGACTGGCGGGCTGGCTGAGCGGCGTCCACGACGCCCTCGAGCTGGTCCGCGGGTGCCTGCCGCTGCCGGTGTCGCTGGCCGGACCGGTCGGGAGCGCCGCGGCGTACGGCGCTGCCGGACCCGCCGTCCTGTCCTCCGTGGCCGGCACCCTCGGGCTCGCGGAGCCGGTGCTGTCCTGGCACACCCGCCGTACACCGGTCCTGCGGCTGGCCACGGCGCTGGTCGCGGCGGGCGAGGCCTGCGGGCGCATCGCCGCCGACCTGCTGCTGATGTCCCAGACCGAGGTCGGCGAGGCCGACGACGGGTCGGGCGGCGCCTCCTCGGCCATGCCCCACAAGGCCAACCCGACCAGGTCGGTCCTGGTGGCCTCCGCCGCCCGTCAGCTGCCGGGGCTGCTCGCCACCGTGGCGGGCAGCGGCGCCGGGGCCTCCGAGCGTCCGCCGGGCGACTGGCACGCGGAGTGGCAGCCGCTGCGGACCATGCTGCGGCTGGCGGGCTCGGCGGCGGCCCGCACGGTGGAGACGGCCGGGGTGGTGCGCTTCCACCCCGACGCCCTGGCCGCGCAACCTCGACCTGCTCACGACCTCCCTGGGCGAGGACGAGCACTGGGTCGCCGGGGCGACCGCCCACGTGGACCTGTGGATCGACCGGGCGCTGGCCCGGCACGAGGAGATGATCGGATGAGCGTGTCGCTGGCCCACCGGGTCGAGGGGCCGTCGGACGCCCCGACGGTGCTGCTGCTGCCGTCCCTGGGCACCACCGGGGACATGTGGGACGCGCTGGCCGCGGACCTGGCGCCGCAGCACCGGGTGGTGCGTCCGGACACCCGTGGCCACGGCGGCTCCCCCGTGCCGCCCGGCCCCTACACCGTGGCCGAGCTGGCGCAGGACGTCCTGGCCCTGGCCGACGACCTCGGGGCCGACCGGTTCGCGGTGGTGGGGCTGTCCCTGGGCGGCGCGATCGGCCAGACCCTGGCCTGGACCGCCCCGGAGCGGCTCACGTCCCTGGTGCTGTGCTGCACGGTGCCGGTCTTCGGCGAGGCCTCGACCTGGACCGAGCGGGCGGCGCTGGTCCGGGCCGAGGGCATGCAGGTGCTGGACGAGCCCACCCGCGGCCGCTGGTTCACCGACGGACTTCCGGGCCCGGCACCCCGAGGAGGTCGAGCGGCTCGTGGGCCTGCTCACCGCCACGGACCCCGAGGGCTACGCGGCCTGCTGCGAGGCGCTGGCCGGGTTCGACGCCCGCGACCGGCTCGGCGGGTTCACCGTGCCGACCCGCGTGGTGGCCGGGGCCGAGGACCCGGTGGCCACCCCGCGGCCTGCGCCGCCATGGCCGAGGCCATCCCCGGGGCCGACCTGGTGGTGCTGGAGGGTGCCTCGCACATCGCCAGCGCCGCCCGGCCCGAGGCCTTCGCGGCTGCGGTGGCCGAGCACCTGGGGCGGCAGCGGTGAGCGGGGCGTCGGACGGCGCGACGGGAGGCGCGCGCGTCGTACGAGGCGGGCATGCGGTGCGCCGGGAGGTGCTGGGCGACGCCCACGTCGACCGTGCCACGCGAGGCGGGACCGAGGTGACCCGCGACTTCCAGGACCTCATCACCCGCTACGCGTGGGGCGGGATCTGGACCCGCGAGGGCCTGGACCGGCGCAGCCGCGCATCGTGACGCTGACGGCGCTGGTGGCCGGCGGGCACTGCGACGAGCTCGAGTTCCACCTGCGGGCGGCCCTGCGCAACGGGCTGACCAAGGAGGAGATCGTCGAGGTGCTGCTGCAGACCGCGGTGTACTGCGGGGTGCCCGCCGCCAACTCCGCGTTCGCCGTCGCCACCCGCGTCCTGGCCTGACGCCGAGGCGTCTCCTCCTGCGCGCCGGACCCGCCGAGGCGTCTCTTCCTGCGCTCCGGACCCCGCCGAGGCGTCTCCTTCTGCGCGCCTGTGGACGACCGAGCGACGTCGACTGCGGCGCTGCGCCACGCTGGTCGCCGATGACCTCGTGCCCGCCCTCCGCCGCCCGCTGCTCGACGACCGGGTTCCCGCTGCGCGCTCGACCGGCCGTTCACCCTCGGGCGGCGCCCTGCGGCCGGGCTCACGCGCGCACCAGGTGCGCGGCGCTCGAGCGGCCGGGCTGCTCCGCGCGCGCGTGCTCAGGGCGTGTACGTCGCCGCGCAGGCGCAGGACGAGCCGCCGCACTCCGGGCCGCGGCCCTGGCGCTCGTCGACCCGCACCGGACGGTGGTCACCGACTGGTCGGCGTGCTGGTTCTGGACCGGGGTCGACGCGCCCGGGGACCACCTCAGCGACGCCGCCGCTGTCGGTCTTCCACCGGCACCGGCACGCGCGGCTGCGCAACGCGCTCACCGCGCGGCGGCGCCCGACGGCTGCCGGCCGTCCGACGTGACGTGCGCTCGACGGCTTCGCGGTCACCACCCCGCTGCGCACCGCCTGGGACCTCGGGCCGGCTCGCCCACCGCGACCGCGCCATCGGCGGCATGGACGCGCTGGCCGCTGCTCGGGGACTTCGACGCTCGCCGAGCTGCTCGCGCGGCGTGCCGCGGTTCCGGGGCATGCGCGGCGTGGTCCAGCTGCGCGCGCTGGCCCCGCTGGTGGACGCCGCGCTCGGAGTCGCCCGGCGAGTCGACGCTGCGGCTGCGCTGGCTCGACCTGCCCACCCTGCCGCGGCCCACCCCGCAGGTCCCGGTCACGGTCGGGGACGTCGAGGTGTACCGGATCGACCTCGGCGTGCCGGAGCTGCGCTACGGCTGCGAGTACGACGGCGAGGAGTTCCACGGCAGGACGCCGGAGCGCCGACGCGGCCCGACGGCGGACCTGCGCGCGCGGTTCGGGTGGGACGGTGGACGCAGTGGGCAGGCGACCACGTGTTCGGGGCGGCGCGGGACGTCGAGGCGAGTGCTCATCCAGGGCATCCGCCGACGCCCGTCGACGCCGTGGCGCTCGACGCCGCAGGCCGAGACGCCCGGCCTCGGCGCGCAGGAACGCGACGCCTCGGCACGCGTCGGCGGGCGCAGGACGGCGACGCCTCGGCGGGGTCAGCGGCGGCCGCGGCGGGCCCGCAGGTAGTCGGCGACGACGTACTCCCCGAGCCGGGACAGGTCCGGGGTGAACACCCGGCCACCGGCCCGCCGGGCCATCGCGTCGACGAACCGGGCCAGCCCCGGGTCGTCGCCGAGCATGAAGAAGTTGATCGCCGCACCGAAGCGGGACAGCTCGTCGACCTGGCCGACCGTGGCGCGCAGCGTCTCGCGGGTCGTCGGCCAGTGGAACACCGGCGACCCGTCGGCGGCGATGTGCGCGGTGGGCTCGCCGTCGGTCACCACCAGCACCACCGGCTCGGCGTCGGGGTGCCGGCGCAGGTGCCGGGCGGCGATCATCAGCGCGTGCTGCAGGTTCGTGCCCTGCACCCACTCCGGCTCGACGTCGGCCAGCTGCACCGGGGTCAGCCGCCGGGCGCGTCCGGTCGAAGCCGATGATCTCCAGCGCGTCCTGCCGGAAGCGGGTCTCCACCAGGTGCGAGAGCGCCAGCGCGGTCTGCTTCATCGGGCCCCAGCGGCCCTCCTGCACCATCGAGAACGACAGGTCGACGCACACCGCCACCGCCGCCGTGGTGCGCCGCTCGGTCTCGACGACCTCGAAGTCCTCGACCAGCAGCCGCCCCGGGATGCCGGCGCCGCGGCGCAGGGCGTTGGAGACCGTGCGCACCGCGTCGATCGGCAGCTCGTCGCCGAACACCCACGGCCGGGTCGTGCCGACCAGCTCGTCGGCCGACCCGGTCCGGCGGTCCTGGTGGTCGCCGGTCGCCGGCGGCCTCGATCTGGGCGAAGACCCGCTTGAGGGCGCGTCTCCCCCAGCCGGCGCACGGCGCGCGGGGTCAGCCGCAGCCCGTCGTCGCGCCGGGACACGAAGCCCTGCCGCTCCAGCTCGCGCTCCAGCTCGCGCAGCGCCTCGAAGTCGGCCGCCGCGCCGGCACCGAGGTGCTTCTCGAGGGTCTCCACGTCGACGTCGTCCAGCGTCGCCCCCGGGTGCCCCTGCGCCAGGGACTGCTCCAGCGCCTCCAGGTCGGCGAGCTCGGCGACCGCCTCGACGGCGTCGCTGTAGCCCAGCGGCTCGCCGCCCCCGCGCATGCTCGACCGGACCGCGGTCGATGCCCGGGCCGCAGCGCCCGCAGGTTGTCCGAGAGCTGGGCCATCTGGGAGGCCAGGTCGGGGTCGGACATCGCGTCGCTCATCAGCTGGCCGAGCTGCTCGCGCTGCTCCGGCGACAGCGACGCCATCATCCGGTCGGCGGCGGCCTGCCGCCGGGCCAGCGCGTCGATCAGCTCGTCGACGTCCTCGGGCTTCTCCGGGAACAGGTCGCCGTGCTTGTCCATGAAGTCGCGGAAGCGGTCCTCGGTGTCCTCGCCGCGGGCGTGCGCGGCCAGCAGCCCGTTGAGGTCGGCGAGCATGTCCTTGACCGCCTGCATCGCCGCCGGGTCCGGGTCGTCGAGCGCCTGCTTCAGCCCGGCGAACTGGGCGTCGAGGACCTCGCGCTGCAGCATCTCCTGGATCGACTCGTAGGTCGCCCGGGCCTCGCGCGAGTGCCAGTCGTAGGCGCGCAGCGCGCGGACCGCACCCGCGGTGTCGTCGGGCAGCGTGGCCAGCTCCATCTCCGCCCACCGGGCGTCGTCGCCCTCCTCGCCGGCCAGCGTGTCCCGCTCCTGGGCCAGCGCCTGGTCGAGCGCGGCCCGGACCTGGTCCAGCGTGCCGCCGAGGTCGCCGCGCCGCCGGGCCGCGTTGCGCATCCGGCGCACCCGCGGCCGCGAGGTCGTCGAGACCCGCGGTTGCCGTCGAAGCCCCGGCGCAGCAGGTCGCGCAGAGCGCCTCGCGCAGCGACCCGCCCGCGAGCACGTCGCGACCCACGCGCGTCCAGCGCCGCGCGGACGTCGTACGGCGGCGCGAGCGGGTCGGGCCCGTCGTGCCAGGGCCCGTAGCGGAACCGGCTCACCTCTGGGTCACCTCAGGCCCCGTAGACCGAGCGCCCGGCCACCGAGTCCTTGTCGATGCGGCGGGTCAGGTGCAGCCCCTCCAGGACGAACTCGACCGCGGCCGCGACCTCGCCCGGGCGACGGCGTCGTCGCCGTGCCCGAGCCGGTCGAGGACCTTGGACAGGCCCGGGCACGGTGCCGACCTGGTCGAGCAGGTCCGCGGCGGGCACCAGCTCGCCGGTCTCCACCACGGAGCCCTCGGCGAACAGCTCGGTGAAGCCGGACAGGTCCAGGCCGGCCAGCCGGTCGCGGAAGGTCTCGGCGACCGCCACCCGCAGCAGGTGCTGGACGACCTCGGCCTCGCGCCCCTCCTCGCCCATCTCGAACTCGACCTTGCCCAGCAGCGTGGGCACGACGGGGGCACGTCGCAGACCCGGGCCACGGCGACGGCCTCGCCCGACCCGGGCGCCGCGGCGCAGCGCGGAGGCGGCGACGCCCTCGGCGGCGGCGATGGCGAACCGGGCGCTGACCCCGGAGCGGTGGTCGACGGCCGGCGACTCGCGCAGGCCGCGGGTCAGCCGGGCCACGACCTCGAGCAGGTGCTCGGGCACGTCGGCGACCAGCGCGGCCTCCTGGGCGACCAGCGCGACCTCCTCGGAGACCTCGCTCGGGGTAGTGCGTGCGCAGCTCGGCGCCGAAGCGGTCCTTGAGCGGGGTGATGATGCGCCCGCGGTTGGTGTAGTCCTCCGGGTTGGCGCTGGCCACCAGCAGGACGTCGATCGGGCAGCCGCAGCGAGTAGCCGCGGACCTGGATGTCGCGCTCCTCCAGGACGTTGAACATCGCCACCTGGATGCGCTCGGCCAGGTCGGGCAGCTCGTTGATGCCGAAGACGCCGCGGTTGGTGCGCGGCAGCAGGCCGTAGTGCACGGTCTCCGGGTCGCCGAGGGTGCGGCCCTCGGCCACCTTGACCGGGTCGACGTCGCCGACCAGGTCGCCGACGCTGGTGTCCGGGGTGGCCAGCTTCTCGACGTACCGCTCGCTGCGGTGCCGCCAGGCGACCGGCAGGTCGTCGCCGGTCTCGGCGGCCAGCCGCCGGCAGCGCGCGCAGACCGGTGCCAGCGGGTCGTCGTTGATCTCGCAGCCCTCGACGACCGGGGTCCACTCGTCGAGCAGCGTGCCGATGGTGCGCATCAGCCGGGTCTTGCCCTGGCCGCGCTCGCCGAGCAGGACCAGGTCGTGGCCGGCCAGCAGCGCGCTCTCGAGCTGGGGCAGGACGGTGTCGTCGAAGCCGACGATGCCGGGGAAGGCGGTCTCGCCGGAGCGCAGCCGGTCGAGGAGGTTCTCGCGGATCTCGGTCTTGACCGAACGCGAGCGGTAGCCGGTGTCGCGCAGGGCACCCAGGCGTCGGTGGGTTCGGCTCATGGCCCTGCAGCCTAGGTCCGGGGCGAAACGGCTCAGGTCGCGCGAGGTGTCCCAGGCGTAACGGACCTCGGTCAGCTCCTCGCTGACGCTCCCACAGCTGCTCGGCCAGGACCTCGTCCAGGGCGAGCCGGGCTGGGCCGTGGCCGGGCCGACGGGCCGCGGGTCTCGCGCCAGGCGCTGCGGGCCGGTGTAGGACCCGGGCGCGGCCACGGTCGCGGCGTACAGGGTGGGCTCGGCGCCCGCCTGCGGCGGACTGGGTGGCCAGCTTCAGCACCAGCGGCGCGAGCCAGCTGCACCACGCCCGGGATCGGCCCAGGCCCTGCTCGCTGGTGACCAGGTGGGTGGCCGAGACGCCCGGGTGGGCGGCGGTCGAGGTGAGCGACGCCCCCGCGGCAGCGGCCCGGCGCTGCAGCTCCCGGGCGAAGAGCAGGTTGGCGAGCTTGGAGTTGCCGTAGTAGCGGCCCGGGCGGTACCCCGCTCGCGGGTTGCGCGTCCAGGACGTCCGCGCTGCCCTGCCGGTGGGCGATGGAGGAGACCGTGACCACCCGGGGCGCCGGCGCCGGCGAGCAGCGCCGGGCAGCAGCCGGCCGGTGAGCGCGAAGTGGCCGAGGTGGTTGGTGCCGAACTGCAGCTCGAACCCGTCACGGGTCTGCTGGTAGCGCGGCGGGGTCATCAGCCCGGCGTTGTTGACCAGCAGCCCGAGCGGCCGCCGTCCCAGGCCTCGGCGAGCGCCGCACGGAGGCCAGCGAGCCCAGGTCGAGCCGCTGCCACGCGTACGGCGGCCCGGCGGCGCGCTCCCGGATCGGCGGTCGGCGGCGGCCTCGCCCTTCGCCGGCGTGCGCACGGCCAGCGTGACGTCGGCGCCGTGCCGGGCCAGCTCCAGGGCGGTGTGCCAACCGATGCCCGAGTTGCCCCCGGTGACGACGGCCGTCGTGCCCAGCCAGCGACGGCATCTCGGCGGGGGTCCAGCGGTCGGCGGACATGCCATCCCGACCCTAGGCACCCTGGGGGCAGCGGGCTCAGCGCGGGCCGGCGCAGCACCACCATCGAGCGGTCGGCCGACCTGGAACTCCAGCCCGGGCACCAGCGGGGTGGCGTCGTCGAAGAAGGACACGCTGCCCGCGGCGTCGTCGTGGGTGTCCAGCGCGACGATCCAGCCCTCGCCGTACACCTCGTCGGGGATCGTGAACGGCATCGCCTGGTCGCCGGCGTTGAACGCGATCAGGAACGAGTCGTCGACCACCGGCTCGCCGCGCGGCCGGGCTCGGGGATGCCGTCGCCGTTGAGGAACACCATGAGCGACTTGTCGTCGGCGTCGTCCCAGTCCCGTGTCTTGGCCTTGCCGTCCGGGGTGAACCAGGCGATGTCGGCGGCGGCGCCGCCGGCCAGCGGGTGACCTCGCCGGCGAAGAACCGGCGGCGGCGGAAGACCGGGTGGTCGTTGCGCAGCGCCACGACCCGCTGGGTGAAGGCGAGCAGCTCCTTCTGCCAGCCCGCCAGGTCCCAGTCCATCCAGGACAGCTCGTTGTCCTGGCAGTAGACGTTGTTGTTGCCGTGCTGGCTGCGGCCGAGCTCGTCGCCGTGCAGCATCATCGGCACGCCCTGGCGAGAGCAGCAGGGTGACCAGGAAGTTGCGCTGCTGGCGGGCCCGCAGCGCCTGCACGGCCTCGGGTCGTCGGTCGCGCCCTCGACGCCGCAGTTCCAGGACCGGTTGTGGCTCTCGCCGTCGTTGTTGCCCTCGCCGTTGGCCTCGTTGTGCTTCTCGTTGTAGGAGACCAGGTCGCGGATCGTGAAGCCGTCGTGGGCGGTGACGAAGTTGATCGAGGCGATGGGCTTGCGGCCGGAGTGCTCGTAGAGGTCGGAGGAGCCGCTGAGCCGGGACGCGAACTCCCCGACGACGCCGGGCTCGCCGCGCCAGTAGTCGCGGACGGTGTCGCGGTACTTGCCGTTCCACTCGGTCCACAGCGGCGGGAAGTTGCCGACCTGGTAGCCGCCGTCGCCGACGTCCCAGGGCTCCGCGATCAGCTTGACCTGGCTGACCACCGGGTCCTGCTGGACCAGGTCGAAGAACGCCGAGAGCCGGTCGACCTCGTGGAACTGGCGGGCCAGGGACGAGGCCAGGTCGAAGCGGAAGCCGTCGACGTGCATGTCCAGGACCCAGTAGCGCAGCGAGTCCATGATCAGCTGCAGCACGTGCGGGTGCCGCATCAGCAGGGTGTTCCCGGTGCCGGTGGTGTCGTAGTAGTGCTTCTTGTCGTCGTCGACCAGCCGGTAGTACGCGGCGTTGTCGATGCCCCGGAAGCAGATGCGTCGGGCCGAGCTGGTTGCCCTCGGCGGTGTGGTTGTAGACCACGTCGAGGATCACCTCGATGTCGGCCTCGTGCAGCGCCTTGACCATCGACTTGAACTCCTGGACCTGCTGGCCGCGCTGGCCGGTGGCGGAGTAGGCGTTGTGCGGGGCGAAGAACCCGATGGTGTTGTAGCCCCAGTAGTTGGCGAGGCCCTGGTCGACGAGGTGGGTGTCCTGCACGAACTGGTGCACCGGCATCAGCTCGACGGCGGTCACGCCCAGGCTCTTGAGGTGGCCGATGATCGCGGGGTGGGCCATACCGGCGTACGTCCCGCGGATCTCCTCGGGTACGTCGGGGTGGGTCATCGTCAGGCCCTTGACGTGGGCCTCGTAGATGATCGTGTCGTGGTACTCGTGCTCCGGGTGCCGGTCGCTGCCCCAGTCGAAGAACGGGTTGACCACCACCGAGAGCATCGTGTGGCCCAGGCTGTTGGCGTCGTTGAACGCCTCGGGCTTGCCGAAGGAGTAGGAGAACAGCGACTCGTCCCCGTCGATCTGGCCCTCGACCGCCTTGGCGTAGGGGTCCAGCAGCAGCTTCGCCGGGTTGCACCGGTGGCCCTGCTCGGGCGCGTACGGCCCGTGCACGCGGTAGCCGTAGCGCTGCCCCGGCTGCACGCCGGGCAGGTACACGTGGTGGACGAAGGCGTCGGTCTCGGACCATCTCGACGCGGGTCTCCTTGCCCCGGTCGCCGATGAGGCACAGCTCGACCTTTTCGGCGACCTCGGAGAACAGCGCGAAGTTGACGCCGGCCCCGTCGTAGGTCGCTCCCAGCGGGTACGGGCGTCCCGGCCAGATCTGCATGAGTGACGCCCTGCTTTCCTGTGGTCCGGCCCGCCCGAGGCGTGCCGGCGATGATGGGCGGGCACCCGTCTTGGCCCGCGGTCTCGCACGTGGAAGGGTAAGGATATGGCCATCTCCACGACCGACCCCCGCACGGGCAAGGTACTCGCGACCTTCGACGAGCTCACCGACGACCAGCTGGAGGACCGGCTGGCCCGGGCCGCGGCGGCCGCGGACTCCTACCGGCTGACCACCCACGAGCAGCGCGCCGGCTGGCTGCGCTCCGCCGCCGACGTCCTCGACAAGCGCACCGACGAGGTCGCCGAGCTGATGACGCTGGAGATGGGCAAGACCAGGAAGGCCTCGGCCGCCGAGATCGGCAAGTGCTCGGCCGTGCTGCGCTACTACGCCGACAACGCCGCGGGCTTCCTGGCCGACGAGCCGGTGGACGCGGACAGCGTCAACGCCTCGCAGGCCTACGCGCACTACCTGCCCATCGGCGTGGTGCTCGCGATCATGCCCTGGAACTTCCCGCTGTGGCAGGCGATGCGGTTCGCCGCCCCGGCGCTGGCCGCCGGCAACGTGGGTCTGCTCAAGCACGCCAGCAACGTCCCCCAGACCGCGCTGTTCATGGAGGAGCTCTTCCGCGACGCGGGCTTCCCCGACGACGTGTTCCAGACCCTGCTGGTCGGCAGCAGCAAGGTCGAGCGGATCCTGCGCGACGACCGGGTCGCGGCGGCCACCCTGACCGGCAGCGAGGGCGCCGGGGTCGCCGTGGCCACGCACGGCCGGCGAGGTGCTCAAGAAGGTGGTCCTGGAGCTCGGCGGCTCGGACGCCTTCGTCGTCATGCCGTCGGCCGACCTGCCTGCGGCGGCCAAGGTGGCGACCACCTCCCGCACCCAGAACAACGGCCAGTCCTGCATCTCGGCCAAGCGGTTCATCGTGCACACCGACGTCTACGACGAGTTCGTGGAGCTCTTCCGCGCCGAGCTCGCCGCCCTCGTGGTCGGCGACCCGATGGAGGAGGGCACCGACGTCGGTCCGCTGGCCACCGAGCAGGGCCGCGCGGACGTCGAGGAGCTGGTCAAGGACGCCGTCGACAAGGGCGCGACCGTGCTCGTCGGCGGCGAGCGCCCGGACCAGGAGGGCTGGTGGTACCCGCCGACCCTGCTGGCCGACGTCACCGAGGACATGGAGATGTACCTCGAGGAGGTGTTCGGCCCGGTGGCCTCGGTGTTCCGGGCCCAGGACCTCGACGACGCCGTCCGCATCGCGAACGCCACCCGCTTCGGCCTGGGCTCGAACGCCTGGACCCGGGACAAGACCGAGCAGGAGGTCTTCATCCGCGACCTCGCAGGCCGGTCAGACCTTCATCAACGGGATGATCGCGTCGTTCCCGTCGCTGCCCTTCGGCGGGGTCAAGGCCTCCGGCCACGGCCGCGAGCTGGCCGCGCACGGCATCCGGGAGTTCACCAACCTCAAGACGGTCTGGGTCGGCAAGGACACCGCCCCGGCCAGCGGGTCCGCCGGGGCCGACGCCGAGGTCGAGTAGGCCCAGCACTCCGCCGAGGCGCTCAGGGGGCGCTCAGCCCCGGCGGTCGACCAGGCCCCGGACGTACGCCGCCTGGCCGGCGTGCTGGGTGGTGTCGTTCAGCACGCTCAGCAGCCGGACGCCCAGCGTGACCGGCGGGTCCCACCGCTCGTCGACGACCCGGGCGTAGTCGGCGTCGGCCAGGGCCGAGAGGTAGTGCACGCGTGGAGTCGTGGACGGCGTCCTGGTAGGCCGCCAGCAGCTCGGCGCCGGCCCGGACCTGCCCGGCCTCCTGCGGGCTCTGGCCGTAGCCGATCGCGGCCACGTCGAAGGGCAGCCCGAAGCGCTCCACCCAGCCGCCGGCGGTCCACAGCTGCTCTCCGCCGGCGACCCCGGCGACGTGGTCGTCCTGCACCCGGGTCAGGTGCCAGACCAGCCAGGCGATGGAGTTCGCCTCCGCATCGGGTCGGAAGGCCAGCCGGTCCTCGTCGAGGTCGGCGACGGCCGCGCGGGCCGTCTCGCGGACCCGGTCGAAGCCGTCGATGAGCAGGGCGTCAGCGGTTGCCATGACCTCGACGCTAGCGCAGGCTGATGACGTGAGCGGGCCCGAGGAACGTCCCACCCTGTACGAGCACGCCGGCGGCGCGCCGGCCCTCCTGGCGCTGGCCCGGGCGCACCACGCGCGCTGCCTGGCCGACCCGGAGCTGTCCCACCCCTTCTCCCACCCCGACCAGCACCCGCGCCACGTCGAGCGGCTGGCGGCGTACTGGGGCGAGGTCCTGGGCGGGCCGCCGGCGTACAGCCAGGGGTGCGGGGACCAGAGCGGCCTGCAGCGCATGCACGCGGGCAACGGCGAGATGGGCGACCTCGGCGTGCGCTTCGTGCGGTGCTTCGAGGAGGCGATGGACGACGCCGGTCTGCCGGACGAGCCGGCGTTCCGCGCGACCATGGCCGCCTACATGCGCTGGGCGGTCGACGACGTGCTGCGCTTCTCGCCCCGCGACTCCCAGGTGCCGGACGGCCTGGCGGTCCCCCGGTGGTCGTGGGCCGGTCCGGTGGCGACGGAAGCGGCTGAGGGCTGAGTCACACCGCAGGCGTGTATCACCGCTGCCGACGGGGAACCCCTCGTCCTCGTGGGTGCCGCACCAAGCGCACCCGCCCCCGGCGACGAACCCGGGGTCGGACCACGACGGAGCGGTGAGCGGCATGACCACGGAACGACACGCCTGGACCTCGGCCCGACCGGCCGGTACGAGCGGTCGACGCCTGGGCTCCCCGGTCTGCGGCTGCGGACAGGACCTGGACCTCACCCGCCGCAGCCACTGCCCGCGCTGCGGCACCACCGTGGCCACCTCCGCTAGCTGAGCGAGCCCTCCTCGACCGCGCGCCGGCCCTCGTCGGTCAGCACCCGGTCCTCCCGGTCGGTACCCAGGAGCGGCGGGTCGGCGGTGTAGAGCCGTGCGAGCGCGGCCCGGTCGAGACCGAGCCGGCGGGCCAGCTGGTGGACCTCGAGCTTGTGCAGCCGCCCGGCGGGCGCCTCGGCCAGCCGCTGCAGCAGCGCCAGCCCCGGGTCGGCCACGGCCTCGACGGCATCCTCCTCCCCGTCCGGGTCCTTCTGCAGGCCCTGCCAGGTGCGGCGGGGGAACCGCGCGAGGTACTCCTGCTCCAGCTCCAGCATCCGGGCGGTGTGCCGCTCGAACTGGGCGGCGCTGCCGTGCAGGAAGACCCAGTTGCGCGAGTCGTGCAGCTGCCGGCCCTGGTCGGCCAGCTCCTCGTCACTGAGGTCGGCGGCCGGTCGGCCGGTGGGTGGCTCGGTCATGCTGCTCCTCCTGCTGCTCCGGTGAGGCCGGCGTAGACGTCCAGGGCCGTGCCGCCCAGCACCCCGGCGACCACGTCGTCGCTCAGCCCCAGCGCGGCGACGGCCCGGGCGTTGCGGGCGGTGCCGGGCACGCCCGGCCAGTCGGTGGCGAAGATCCACCGCCGGGCCAGCCGGGCCAGGTCGTAGCGACGGTAGTACTCGGGCAGCCGCGTGCGGGGGCAGCCCGGACAGCTCGATCCACACCGTCGGGTGGGCCAGCGCCATGAACGCGGCCGCGTCGTACCACCAGCCGCGGCCGCCGTGGGCCAGCACGACGTCGAGCGTCGGGAAGTCGCGGACCACCGGGAGCAGGTACGCCGGGTCGGCCAGCTCGTTCATCGAGCCCGGGAACGTGCTGGTGCCGCAGTGCACCACGAGCGGTACGCCGCGCTCGGCCAGCACCTGGTACGCCGGGTAGAGCGCGGCGTCGTCGCAGCGGAAGCCGCCGTGCACCGGGTGCAGCTTGAGGGCCGCCGCACCGAGGTCCAGCTGGCGCCGCACCTCGGCGGCGATCGGGAAGTGCAGGTGCGGGTTGACGATGCCACCGGACGGAAGCGGACGGGGTTGTGCTCGACCAGCGGCAGCAGGTCCTCGAAGCGCTGGTAGCCGGTGGCCTTGGGGCTGTACTCGCAGAACAGCAGCGCGTGGTCCACGCCCTGCTCGGCGAAGTGCGCGTCCAGGCGGTCGGGCCGGGGGTGTCCGTCGGGGCCCCACACGTCCTCGAGCAACCCTCGGGACCGAAGTCGCGGGCCCACTGCACCCACGCCGGGGCCAGCGAGCCCAGCACCGGGACGTGCACGTGCGCGTCCACGAGCAGGTGACCGTCGAGCACGGGGGCTACCGGCCGGCCACGAACGGCGTGTCGACGCCGATCTCGCCGGTGCGGTGCGAGCCGCCCGGGGCCCCCAGGGGCTCCTCGCGCCCCGGCAGGACCTCGGTGAAGAAGCGCCGGTTGTCCTCCACGAACTCCTCGTCGCCCTCGGCCACCCGCCGGTCCTGGCTGATGGCCTCGACGGGGCAGACCGGCTCGCAGGCACCGCAGTCGATGCACTCCTTGGGGTTGATGTAGAGCTTGCGCTCGCCCTCGTAGATGCAGTCGACCGGGCACTCCTCGACGCACGAGCGGTCCATCGTGTCGATGCAGGGGCTGGCGATCACGTAAGGCACGGCACTCCTCGGCTGGCGGTGGGGCGGGTGGCAGGTGGGTCAGGCGGGCACGGCGACGGGGTGGGGCTCGTCGGAGGAGTGCCCGGGGAACACGTGCGCGGCGGGGTCCAGGTGCACGGCCGCGTTGTTGACCGCGGTGGCCACCTCGCCGAAGCCGACCGAGATGAGCCGGACCTTGCCGTCGTAGTCGGTGATGTCGCCGGCCGCGAAGACCCCCGGGAGGTTCGTGCGCATGGCGGAGTCCACCACGAGGTGGCGGTGGTCGCGCAGCTCGCAGCCCCACTCCCGCAGCGGCCCGAGGTGGGCGGTGAACCCCAGCGCGGCCACGACCCGCTGGCAGGGCAGGACGCGCGGGGTGGTCTCGCCCTTGACCGTGACCTCGGCCCGCTCGAGCACCGCCCCGCCGTGCAGGCCGGTCACCTGGGCGTCGAGGAGCACCTCGACCCCCAGCGCCCGCACCCGCTCCACGGTGGCCGCGTGCGCCCGGAACGCCTGCCGGCGGTGTACCAGCGTCACCGAGGCGGCCACCGGGTGCAGCATGAGGGTCCAGTCCAGGGCGCTGTCCCCGCCCCCGACCACGACCACGTCGCGGCCGACGTACTCCTGGCTGCTGGGCACGAAGTACTCCAGGCCCCGGCCCAGGAAGTCCTCGCCGGCCGGGAGCGGCCGGGGCGTGAAGGTGCCGATGCCGCCGGTGACCACCACCGCCCCGCAGAGCACCTCGGTGCGGGTGGTGCGCACCCGCCAGCGGCCGTCCGGCTCCGGGCTCAGGCCCTGGGCCTCCTGGCCCAGCAGGTAGACCGGCTGCATGGCCGCTGCCTGCGCGAACAGGCCCCGGACCAGGTCGCGCCCGGAGACGGCGGGGAAGCCGGCCACGTCGTAGATCTGCTTCTCCGGGTACATCGCGGTGACCTGGCCCCCCACCTCGGACAGGGAGTCGACCACGGCCACCCGGAGCCCCCGCACGCCGGCGTAGTAGGCGCCGTACAGGCCGACCGGGCCGGCCCCGACGACGAGCACGTCGACCTCGGTGGCGGCGCTCACGGGGCCACCTGCAGCTCGGCGGTGGCGTCGGTGACGGGCCGCTCCCTCGACCAGCTCACGGACCCGGTAGCGCTGCAGCTTCCCGGTGGCGGTCTTGGGCAGGTCGTCGACGAAGACCACCGAGCGGGGCGCCTTGAAGTGCGCGAGCCCGTCGCGGCACCACGCCACGAGCTCGTCCTCCCCCACCGCCTCCCCGCCGCCGAGGACCACCACGGCGACCGGCTTGTCGAGGCCGTGCTCGTCGGCGATCCCCACCACCGCGGCCTGCTGCACCCGCGGGTGCTCCAGCAGGCGGCTCTCCACCTCGGCGGGCGAGACCCAGATGCCGCCGGCCTTGAGCATGTCGCTGTTGCGCCCGAGGCAGACGTAGTAGCCCTCGTCGGTGCGCAGGTAGGTGTCGCCGGTGACCAGCCACTCGCCGCAGAACACCTGCCGGGACGTCGCGGTGCGGTGCCAGTAGCCCAGCGCGATGGACTCCCCGCGCACGTGCAAGGCTCCCGGCTCGCCGTCCGGCACGGGCCGGCCCTGCCCGTCGCGCAGCTCGAGGTCGTAGCCGGGGACGGCCACCCCGGTGGTGCCGGGCCGTACGTCGCCGGGCCGGTTGGACAGGAAGATGTGCAGCGCCTCGGTGGACCCGATGCCGTCCAGCACCTCGACCCCGAAGCGGTCGGTGAAGCGCCGCAGCAGGGGCGCGGGCAGCGGCTCGCCGGCCGAGGCGCACCGGCGGACCGACGCGAAGGCCTCGGTGGGCACGTCGCTGCCGACCAGGGCGGCGTAGAAGGTGGGGACCCCGAAGAACAGCGTCGGACGGTCGCCCTCCAGGCGCTCGCGGACCACGGCCGGGGTGGGCCGGCGCGGCTCGAGCACGGTGCTCGCGCCCACCGAGAGCGGGAAGAACATCGAGTTGCCGATGCCGTAGGCGAAGAACAGCTTGGCCACCGAGTAGGTCACGTCCTCGGGCGTGATGCCGAGCACCTGGGTGCCGTAGGTCTCGCAGACGTGCCGGATGTTGGCGTGCCGGTGCATGGCGGCCTTCGGCTTGCCGGTGGTGCCGGAGGTGTAGAGCCACAGGGCCCAGGCGTCCTCCTCGGTTGGCAGCCGTCGTGCGCAGCCCCGGGTCCCCGGCTCCCGCGGCCAGCAGGCCGGCCCAGGTGTGCCGCCGAACGGTGGAGGGGACAGTCCAGGGCACCCGGCCCGTCCACGACCACGTGCTCCACCTCGGGCGAGGCCGCCACGGCCGGCCCGACGGCCTCGGAGTGCTCGGCCCCGGCCAGCACGGCCCGGGCCCCGGAGTCGGCCACCACCGCGCCCAGCTCGGCGCCGGTCAGCATGGTGGAGACGGGGACCGCGACGAGACCGGCCCGGAAGGCGCCCAGGATGCCGGTCAGCATGGGCACCCCGTCGGACATGACCAGCAGCACCCGGTCGTCACGACGCAGGCCGAGCGCGCGCAGCCCGGCCGCGACCTCCGCCACCCGCTCGTCGAGCTCGGCGTAGGTCAGCCGCTCCGGACCGCGCACGGCGCACCGCCCGCCGTCCCCGGCCCGCACGTGCCGGGTCACCAGGTACGTCGCGGCGTTGAAGCCGGCCCGGCGAGCTGGACACCTCACACCCGCCCGTGGTCGAAGCTGCCGCGCTGGCCGGTGCCGTAGCGGCGCAGCGCGCCCTCGGGGCCGGAGGCGTTGGGCCGCAGGAAGATCCAGTTCTGCCAGGCGGTCAGCCGGCCGAAGATCTTGGTCTCCAGGGTCTCGGGGCCCACGAACCGGTGGTTGGCCTCCATCCCGGTCAGCGCGTCGGGCGACAGCGAGGCCCGCTCCTCCAGCACGATCCGCAGCTCGTCCTCGAGGTCGAGGTCGTCCAGGGCCAGGGTGACCAGGCCGGCCTCCTCCGCGGCCCGGGCGTCCAGGCGCTGTCCCACCAGCCCACGGGTGCGGGCGACCTCGTCGTCGTGGCCCCAGAAGCGTGACTCCACCCGGGACAGGCCGTTGCCCATGGGGAAGCGACCCAGGTTGGCCGCCGAGGGCACCAGCACCGCCGGCTCGGCGTCGGGGTCGACGTCCTGGTAGACGCCCTCCAGCATGTACTGCCGGTCGCAGGCCAGCGCCAGCTCCAGCAGCAGCCCGGCGAAGCAGCTGCCCGGCTCGAGGACGGCGACGAGGCTGCGGCTGGTGACGTCGAGCCGCTTGAGCGTGCGGCGCAGGTACTGCGTGGTCTCGTGCACGAACCAGTCGTCGGCCAGCTCGCTCGAGCTGCCGGTCGTGGGCCAGCACCCGGTCGAGGTCGCCACGGGTGCGCAGCACCCAGGTGCCGAGCTCCGGCTCGTTGGTGCGCAGCCGCAGGACCAGGTCGTCCAGGGCCCGCGCCACCGCGAAGGGCCAGTAGTCCACGCCCTGCTCGCGGACCGCCTCCGCGTCCGAGGGGGGCGCGGCCTCCGGGCCGGCGACGGTGATCTCCACGCGGCGGGCCGCGCGGTCCAGCGAGGCGCTCACGTGCGGGTAGGTGATCGTCCCGTCGGACTCGCGGCGGTCCAGGGCGGTCAGGGCGATGCCCGTGCCCGGGGCGGCGGGAGGAGGCGTCCGCGGCCCGGCGCGCTCGGGCGGCGACGGCCGTCGTCCCAGCCCTTGCGGGCGGCGGTGGCGTCGACGAGCCCCCACTCGACGGCGGTGGCGCCCCGGTAGCCCTCGGACCGGGTGGCGAAGAGGTCGGCCCGGTCCTTGCGGACGTGCCGCTTGTCCACCACCCGGGTGAGTCCGCCGGTGCCGGGCAGCACGCCGAGCAGCGGCACCTCGGGCAGGCTCACGGTGGAGGACCCGTCGTCGATGAGGACGATCTCGTCGCAGGCCAGGGCCAGCTCGTAGCCGCCGCCGGCCGCGGTGCCGTTGAGCGCGGCGATCCAGGTCTGGCCGCTGGTGGCGGACGCCTCCTCGATGGCGTTGCGGGTCTCGTTGGTGAACTTGCAGAAGTTCACCTTCCAGGCGTGGCTGGAGCGGGCCAGCATGCGGATGTTCGCCCCGGCGCAGAACATCCTCTCCAGGCCGCCGGTGAGCACCACCGCCTTGACCTCCGGGTGCTCGAAGCGCAGCCGCTGCACGGCGTCGTACAGCTCGATGTCCACGCCGAGGTCGTAGGAGTTCATCTTGAGGGCGTAGCCGTCGACGATCCCGCCGTCCTCGTCGACGGCGAGGGTGAGCGTGGCGACGTCGCCGTCGACCTCGAGCCGCCAGTGCCGGTACCGGTCGGGGTGGGTGTCGAAGTCGACGACCGGGACGGCGGCGGAGTGCGGCCCCGCGCCCGCGCTGGACGGCTCTGTCTCGACGACGGTCATGCGCGGCACCTCTCGGGGGCGGTCCTGCTGTGACAGGAGACACTCTACGCTCGGCTCATAGACCGTCAAGACTTTGTCGACTGTCGCCGCGGTGGGAGAGGATGAACCGTGACCGAGCCGTCCGACCTGTCGCCGCCACCTCCCGCCGCCGCGAGGCCGGGTCCGCGAGCGCCCGGTCGCTGCTGCTCACGGTGCTGGGCGAGTTCGTGCACCCGCGCTCGGAGACGGTGTGGACCGCCACCCTGCTCGAGGCGCTGGGCCGCCTCGGCGTCGAGGAGAAGTCCGCGCGGCAGGCACTCACCCGGACCGCCAGCGAGGGCCTGCTGGTCTCCTCGCGGCACGGGCGGCGGGTGCTGTGGGAGCTGACACCGCGAGGAGTGCGACTGCTCGAGCCGAGGGCACCCGGCGGATCTACGGGTTCATGGGCACCCGACGGCCCTGGGACGGCCGGTGGCTGGTGCTGAGCGTCCCCATCCCCGAGACCCAGCGCCAGCTGCGGCACCGGCTCCGCACCCGGCTGACCTGGCTCGGTCTCGGCTCGCCAACCTCCGGGCTGTGGGTCACCCCCGACGCCACGAAGGCGGCGGCGGTGCACGCGGTGGTCCGCGAGCTCGGCCTGGAGCAGCAGGCGTTCGCGTGGGTGGGTCCGGCCAGCGGCATCGGCGACGAGAGCCGGCTGCTCGGCGACGCCTGGGAGCTCGCCCACGTCGAGGACCGCTACCTGCGGTTCCTCGACGTGTTCGAGTCCCGGGGCGCCGCGTCGCCCGGGGAGGCGTTCGTCGCGCAGGTCGAGATGGTGCAGGCGTGGCGGCGCTTCCCGTTCCTGGACCCCGACCTGCCGAGCGAGCTGCTGGACCACGACTGGCCGGGCCCCCGGGCGGCGACCGCGTTCCACGGGCAGCACGCGCGGTGGCACCAGGCGGCGCAGACCGAGTGGGACCGGATGGACCTCGCCGCCGGGCCGAAGCCCTGACGGGGCTAGCCGCCCGCCGCCCGGCGTGCCCGGTAGGCGGCGACCGAGTTGCGGTTGCCGCACGCGGTGCTGCAGTACCGCCGCGAGCGGTTGCGCGAGAGGTCCAGCACGATCCCGTCGCAGTCGTCGTCCGCGCACACCCCCAGCCGCGACAGCTCGTCGGCCCGCGGATCACGTCGACCATCGCCATCGCGGTCTCGACGGTGATCCGGGTGACCAGGGAGGCGGCGGGGGGTACGGCGTGCAGGTGCCAGTCGAACGGGGTCGTGCCGCACCAGCTGCGGCAGCGCCCCGGCGTCGGCGAGCATGGTGTTGACCAGCCGCGCCGCCCGGTCGCGGTCGGCGGTGAGCAGGTCGCGCAGGATCGGCCGCAGGGCCCGTACGGCGTCGAGCTCGGCCGTCGTCGCCCCGCCGGCTGCCCGTGTAGCCGAACTCGGCGTACCACTCGTCGAGCTCCTCGACCGTGGTGAGCGTGTCCGGCTCGCCCGCGCTGTTGACCAGGACGACGGCCGCCTGCAGCGACAGCTCGGTGTCATGGGCAAAGACCATGTTGACATGTTACCCGAGGGCGCCGTAGCGTCATGACCCATGACCGCGATGACTCCTGACACGGTCGCCACGGACGCGCCCGGACCCTCCCGGCCGGGTCCGCACCGCCAGCGGGCTGGCCTTCGCGGTCGTGTCCGCGACGAGCTTCGGGCTCTCCGGCACCCTCGCCCAGGGCCTGCTGGACACCGGCTGGAGCCCGGGCGCCGTCGTGCTGGTGCGGATCGCGGTGGCCGCCCTCGTGGTCACGCCGTTCGGCGTCGCCGCCCTGCGCGGGCGCTGGGGGGTGCTGCGACGCTGCGCCGGCCTGGTCGTGCTCTACGGGCTGCTGGCGGTCGCCGCGGCGCAGTTCTGCTACTTCGCGGCGGTGGCCCACATGCAGGTCGGCCCGGCCCTGATGATCGAGTACACCGCCCCGGCCGCGGTGGTCCGCTGGATGTGGCTGCGGCACGGCCAGCGCCCGGGCCCGGTGACGCTGGCCGGCGCCGGCGCTGGCCGCCCTCGGCCTGGTGCTGGTGCTCGACCTGGTCTCCGGCGCGGGCCTCGACCCGCGTCGGCGTGCTGTGGGCGCTGGGCGCGATGGTCGGGGTGACCGGCTACTTCGTGATCTCGGCCGACGAGGGCAACGGCCTGCCGCCGATCACCCTGGCCGGGGGTGGCTCCTGGTCGGGCGCGGCGCTGCTGGGCCTGCTCGGGCTGGTCGGGCTGCTGCCGATGCACGCGAGCACCGACGCCGCGACGTACGCGGGCCGCACCGTCGCCTGGTGGGTGCCGCTGGTCGTGCTCGGCCTGGTCACCGCCGCCCTGTCCTACACCACCGGCATCGCGGCCGGGCGGCGGCTGGGCTCACGGCTGGCGTCGTTCGTCTCCCTGCTCGAGGTGGTGGCCGCGGTCGGGCTTCGCCTGGCTGCTGCTGGGCGAGCTTCCTCACACCGTCCAGCTGCTGGGCGGGCTGCTGATCCTGCCGGGCGTCGTCGTCGTCAAGCTCGGCGAGCGGACCGTGCGCCGTCAGGCGACGCCCTCGTCGGCCAGGTGCACGTAGTCGAACTCCACTGGCTGGTCGTTGATGCCGGCGCTGGGGGGCGTGATCCAGCCGGCGAACCTGCCCGGGCTCGTACTCCGGCACCATCAGCGCCGCCACCGCGGCCCGGTCCTCCTCCGACGGCAGGTAGGAGTCGACCCCGCGTCCCACGCCGCGTCGTCGAGACCTCGCCCTCGGGGCTGAGGTGGTGCGAGGCGTAGACGCCGACCCGCCGGTTGAAGCCCTCGTGCGGCAGGATCAGCCGCTGGTCGAGGCCGGCGTCCTCGAGCGCCTGGTTCCAGCGGCGCACGCCGTTCGCGCAGTCGGCGACGTACTCGTCGCGCAGGTCGAGGTTCAGCGCGGACAGGGTCGGCACCGTCCTCCGGCGGATCTCGCCGTCCTCGACGTAGCTCATCTCACGGGTGTCCTCGAGCAGCACGTGGTCGTCCTTGCGGCGGGTCTCCTGCCAGCGGCCCTTGAGGCCGGAGGAGTAGTAGTTGCCGGCGTTGGTGGACTGCTCGGAGCCGAACAGGTCCATCGACACCGAGAACTGGAAGTTGAGGTACTTCTGGATCACGGTCGAGCGGGATGCCGCCGTGCGACCACAGATGTCGTCGGTGCCGTGCTCCTTCATCAGCTCGGCGGTGCGCTCGACGACCCGCTGCACGCCGGTGGTGCCGACGAACATGTGGTGCGCCTCCTCCTTGAGCATGAACTCGCAGGTGCGGGCCAGCGGGTCGAAGGCCGACTCCTTGAGCGTGCCGAGCTGGTACTTCCCGTCCCGGTCGGTGAAGTAGGTGAACATGAAGAACTGCAGCCAGTCGGTGGTCTCCTCGTTGAAGGCGCCCAGGATGCGCGGGGCGTCGAGGTCGCCGCTGTTGCGCTTGAGCAGCTGCTCGGCCTCCTCACGGCCCTCGCGGCCGAAGTAGGCGTGCAGCAGGTAGACCATCGCCCACAGGTGGCGGCCCTCCTCGACGTTGACCTGGAACAGGTTGCGCAGGTCGTAGAGGCTCGGGGCGGTGTTGCCGAGCACGCGCTGCTGCTCGACCGAGGCGGGCTCGGTGTCGCCCTGCACCACGATGAGCCGCATCAGGTCGGCCCGGTGCTCGCCCGGCACCTCCTGCCAGGCCGGCTCGCCGCTGGTGCTTGCCGAAGGCGACGGTCCGGTCGGGGTTCTGCTCGGCCAGGAAGATGCCCCAGCGGTACTCCTCCATCGGCACGTGGTCGAAGTGCGCCCAGCCGTCGCGGCCCACCGCGATCGCGGTGCGCAGGTAGACGTCCTTGGTCGGCAGCGACGGGCCGAGCGTCTTCCACCAGTCCAGGAACTTCGGCTGCCAGCCCTCCAGCGCCCGCTGCAGCCGCCGGTCGTCGGTCAGGCCGACGTTGTTGGGGATCCGCTCGCTGTAGTCGATCCTGCTCAGCGGCCCCTCGGGGGCGGGGGCTGCGCCCGTGCGGTCGTCGGTGCGGTCGTCGGTGCTGGTCATGCATACGTTCTACACTTCTCTTGCGGACATGCCAAGGGTCTGTCGAATGTTTCTCGCCCGCGAGATGATGCTGCGCATGACCGACGCGACGACCGACCCGATGCTCGACCCCGACGCCAGCGGCGCCTTCGTGCAGCACCTCGGCGTGACCTTCACCGAGACCACCGCCGACCGGGTGGTCGCCACCTGGACCGCCGCGCCCGCAGCTGCACCAGCCCTACGGCATCGTGCACGGCGGCGTGCACTGCAGCGTGGTGGAGACCCTGGCCAGCGTGGGCGCCGCCCTGTGGATCGGCCGGAGCGCGGCAAGGTGGTGGGCGTCAACAACAGCACCGACTTCTACCGCGCCGTCCGCGAGGGCAGCTGACCTCGACCGCGACGCCGCTGCACCGCGGCCGCTCCCAGCAGGTGTGGGCCGTCGAGACCGTCGACGAGGACGGCCGCACGGTCGGCCCGCGGCCAGGTCAGGCTGCAGAACCTGACGGACTGACCCCGGGCCGCCGCTCGCCGGAGGGGCCGTCGGTCAGTCGACGCCCTCGGGGGTGGCGCCCTCGACCTGCGTGCCCTGGGCGGTGATCGCCTCGATGCGGTCCAGGTCGGCCTGGGTCAGCTCGAGGTCGGCCGCCGCGGCGCTGGCCTCGATGTTGCGGTCGCTGCGCGCGCCGACGATCGCGACGTGCACGCCGGGCTGGGCCAGCACCCAGGCGATGGCCAGCTGGCTGACCTGCGCGTCCTTCTCGGCGGCCAGCTCCTTGAGCTCCTCGACCACCGCGAGGTTGCGCTCGAAGGAGTCGCCGGTGAAGGCGGTGGCCTGCGAGCGCCAGTCGTCGTCCGCGAAGGTGCTGCTGGAGTCCAGGGCGCCGGTCAGCAGCCCCGAGCCCGAGCGGCGAGTAGGCCAGGATCCCGATGTCGTTCTCCCGGGTGTAGGGCAGCACCTCGGCCTCGATGCCCCGGCGGAAGAGGTGGTACGGCGGCTGCAGGGTCTCCACCGGCGAGCGTCTCGCTGAACTCCGTCATCTGGGCGACGTCGTAGTTCGACACCCCGACGTGCCGGATCTTGCCCGCCTCGACCAGCTCCGCCAGCGCGCCCGCGGTCTCGCTGAACGGGGTGTCCGTGTCCGGCCAGTGCACCTGGTACAGGTCGATGTACTCGACGCCGAGCTTGCTCAGGCTGGCTCGACGCCGGCGCGGATGAACTCCGGTCGCCGCGGCGGGCCCGGTCCGTGCCCGGGTCGATGCCGCCCTTGGTGGCGATGAAGACGTTGTCGCGCTCGGCCGCCAGCCGCTCCTTCAACGCCTTGCCGAGCACCTGCTCGGCCTCGCCCATGCCGTAGCCCTGCGCGGTGTCGAACAGCGTGATGCCGCAGTCCCACGCCTTGTGGATCGCCGTGATCGCGGCGTCCTCGTCGTAGTGGCCCCAGTCGCCACCGAGCTGCCAGGTGCCGAACGCGATGCGGGAGACCTCCAGGCCCGTGCGTCCGAGCGTGATCGACTTCATGTCCTCGTCCTTCCGTGGTTGCTCCGTGCAACCCCACGGCGCCATCGTGGCGCGCCCTCGCCCGGCCGGTCACACCGGGTGGGCCAGACTGGCGGGGTGATCCTCGACGGCGGCCTGTCCAACGCCCTGGCCGAGCGGGGCAACGACCTCTCCGGCGACCTCTGGACGGCCGCCCTGCTGCGGGACGCGCCGAGGAGGTCGCCGCGGTGCACCGGGCGTACTTCGCGGCCGGGGCCGAGGTGGCCACCACGGCCAGCTACCAGGCCAGCGTGCCCGGCCTGGTGGCCGCCGGCCTGTCGGTGACCGAGGCCGAGGCCCTGCTGCGCAGCACCGTGACGATCGCCCGCGACGTCCGCGACGAGCTGGCCGGCGACGGCCGCACCCGGCTGGTGGCCGCCTCCGTCGGACCCTACGGCGCGGTGCTGGCCGACGGGTCGGAGTACGTCGGCCGCTACGGCCTGTCCGCGGCACGGCTGCGGGAGTTCCACCTGCCCCGGATGGAGCTGCTGGCCGAGGCCGGGCCGGACCTGTTCGCGGTCGAGACGGTGCCGGACGCCGAGGAGGCCGCCGTGCTGGTGGACCTCCTCGACGAGCTGGGCGTGCCCGGGTGGCTGAGCTACAGCGTCGCGGGCGGGCGCACCCGGGCCGGGCAGCCGCTGGCCGGAGGCCTTCGCCGTGGTCGCCGGCCACCCCGGCGTGCTGGCCACCGGGGTCAACTGCTGCGCTCCCGAGGACGTCCGGGCGGCGCTGGAGGTGGCGCACGAGGTCACCGGTCTGCCCGGGGTGGCCTACCCCAACTCCGGGCAGGGCTGGGACAGCGGCACCCACACCTGGAGCGGTCCCACCTCCTACGACGTCGGCCTGGCCCCGGGCTGGGTGGCGGCCGGGGCGACGTACGTCGGCGGCTGCTGCGAGGTCGGGCCGGCCGACATCGCCGCCCTGGCCCGGGTCCTGGGTGCCGGTGACGCCACCCCTGGCCGGTGGTCGTAGCACCATCGGACGGCTGTCGGGACCGACCACGGCGACGCGAGGGTGAGGACACCGAGGTCCACTGCCGGAGTCCTCTCCGGCCCACCCCCCAGGAGTCCCCATGCACCTGCCCCGCACCGCGGCCGCCCTCACCGTCGGCGCCGCCGCCCTCTCCGGCCTGACCCTGCTCACGCCCGCCGCCGACGCCAGCGGCGGCACGGCGGTCCGGGCCAGCGGCGCCTGCAGCGTCGGGGCCACCTGGAAGCTCAAGGCCAAGCCGGACGACGGTCGCCTGGAGATCGAGCTCGAGGTCGACACGAACCGCGTCGGCCGGACCTGGGCGGTGCGCATCACCGACGACGGCACCTCGGTCTTCTCCGGGAGCCGCACCACGCTGGCACCCAGCGGGTCCTTCACCGTGCACGTGCGCCCGACCAACCCGGCCGGCTCCGACGTCATCCGGGCGCGGGCCACCGACACCGTCAGCGGTCAGGTCTGCTCCGGCTCGCTGACCGTGTGACCCTCAGCCGCCCAGCGCGGCGCCGACCACCTCGCGAGCCTCCTCCTGCACCTGCGCGAGGTGGTCGGCGCCCTGGAACGACTCGGCGTAGATCTTGTAGACGTCCTCGGTGCCCGAGGGCCGCGCCGCGAACCAGGCGCTCTCGGTGGTCACCTTCAGCCCGCCGATCTTGGCGCCGTTGCCGGGCGCCTCGGTCAGCTTGGCGGTGATCTCCTCCCCGGCCAGCGTCGAGGCGGTCACGTCGTCGGGCGACAGCGCGGCCAGCTTGGCCTTCTCGTCCCGGTTGGCGGGGGCGTCGACCCGGGCGTACGCCGGGTCGCCGAACTCCGCGGTCAGCTCGGCGTAGTGCTCGCGAGGGCGACCTGCCGGTCGACCGCGAGGATCTCCGAGGCCAGCAGCGCGAGGATGATGCCGTCCTTGTCGGTGGTCCACACCGAGCCGTCGAAGCGCAGGAACGACGCCCCGGCCGACTCCTCGCCGCCGAAGCGCGATCGAGCCGTCGAGCAGGCCGGGGACGAACCACTTGAAGCCGACCGGCACCTCGGTCAGCGTCCGGCCGACCGGCCCGCGACCCGGTCGATCATCGAGGACGACACCAGGGTCTTGCCGATCGCGGCGTCGGCCGGCCAGCCGCGGCCGCGCGCCGCCGTACAGGTAGCCGATCGCGACCGCGAGGTAGTGGTTCGGGTTCATCAGGCCGCCGTCGGGCGTGACGATGCCGTGCCGGTCGGAGTCGGCGTCGTTGCCGGTGGCGATGTCGTACTCGTCCTTGCGCGCGATCAGCGAGGCCATCGCCGACGGCGAGGAGCAGTCCATCCGGATCTTGCCGTCCCAGTCCAGGGTCATGAACCGCCAGGTCGGGTCGACCAGCGGGTTCACCACGGTCAGGTCGAGGCCGTGCCGGTCGGCGATCTCGCCCCAGTAGTCCACCGACGGCGCCGCCGAGCGGGTCGGCGCCGATCCGCACGCCCGCCTCCTTGACCGCGGCGAGGTCGACGACGTTCGGCAGGTCGTCGACGTAGGTGCCCAGGAAGTCGTAGCGCCGCGGCCGCCGCGCGGGCCCGCGTGAACGGGACCCGTCGCACGCCCTCGAGGCCTGCTTCTCGATGTAGGCGTTCGCCGCGTCGGCGATCCACTGGGTGGCGTCGGTGTCCGCGGGGCCGCCGTTGGGCGGGTTGTACTTGAAGCCGCCGTCGCGGGGCGGGTTGTGCGACGGGGTCACCACGATGCCGTCGGCCAGGCCGCTGCGCTGCGCCTTGCCGCGGTTGGCCCGCAGGATCGCGTGCGAGACGGCCGGGGTCGGGCGTGTAGCCGTCGCGGTCGTCGACCAGCACGGTGACGTCGTTGGCGGCCAGCACCTCCAGCGCGGAGGCCCAGGCCGGCTCGGACAGGCCGTGCGTGTCGCGTCCGACGAACAGCGGGCCGTCGTACCCCTGCTGCGCGCGGTAGTCGCAGATCGCCTGCGTGGTGGCCACGATGTGCGTCTCGTTGAACGCGGTGTCCAGGCTGCTGCCGCGGTGCCCGAGGTGCCGAAGGCGACCCGCTGGTCGGGGTCCGACGGGTCCGGGTCGCCGGTGTAGTACGCGGTGACGAGGTGCGGCCACGTCGACGAGGTCGGAGGGCTGGGCGAGGGTTCCGGCGCGGGTTCGCTCATGCCAGGTGATGCTAGACCGGCGCGCGGACCTACACTCGCGGGAGGGCCTCGCGCGCACGGCGGGCCGACGAGGAGAGGGGACGGGGCATGGGAGCGGGCATCTTCCTGATCGTGGTGGGGGCGCTGCTGGCGTTCGCCGTCGAGGACCACGTGCCGAACCTCAACCTGCCGGTGGCCGGCATCATCCTCATGGTGGCCGGCGGCGTGCTGCTGGCCTACAACCGCATGGGCGAGACCACCGAGAAGCGGGTCATCACCCGGGAGGACGGCGACGACCCCTCGGACGCCGCCCACGTGGTGGAGGAGATCACCCGGGAGCGCCACCGGGACTGACCCGGTCGAGGAACGCCAGCACCCGCTGGGACATGACCTCGGTGGCCTCCGGGTCGTAGGAGGCCAGGCTGCTGTCGGAGAACAGGTGGCGGTCGCCGGGGTAGAGGAACAGCTCCGCGTCCGTCGCGGCCGCGACCAGGGCCCGGGCCGCGTCCAGGTCGCCCTCGCCGGCGAAGAACGGGTCGTCGGCCATCCCGTGCACCTGGACGGCGACGGCGTCGGGCCAGGGACCGCCGAGCTCCTCGGGCGGCACGCACGACTCCGCCAGCACCGCCCCCAGCACCCCGACCCGGGTCTGTGCGGTCAGCTGGGCCGGCAGCACGCCGAGCGAGATCCCCACCACGACGGCCTGCGCCGGCAGCGGCTCGGCCGCCGCCCGCCCGCGCTGCGCGAGCTCCCCGAAGCCGATCCGAGCGGCGTGCTCGACCCCGGCCTCCAGGGAGTCGAAGGTGACCCCGTCGTACAGGTCGGGCAGGTGCACGGTGTGGCCCGCCGCGACCAGCCGGTCCGCGAGGGCGCGGACGCCCTCGGTCAGGCCCTGCGCGTGGTGGAACAGGATCACCTCGGTCATGCCGGTCTCCTCACTCGACGACGACGTCGCTGCCGCGCCGCAGCACGCGACGCACCCGCAGCCTCAGCACCTTCCCGTAGGAGAGCACGAGCCGCGCATACCCCGGCGTGGGTCCGTGGTAACCCAGGAACCCCCGGGGCCCGCCGACCATCGCGCCGGTGCGGACGTCGTAGCGGCTCTGGTGCCAGGGGCACACCAGGCACCCGTCGGCGTCGATGCTGCCCGTCGACATGTCCGCCAGCTGGTGCCGGCATCGGCGAGAGACGGCGAACAGCTCCCCGTCGGCGTTCCCGACGGTCCACCGACCGGCCCGGCGTACGGCGCCGGGGGGCAGGTCACGGCTGGGGATGCGGGCCGACTCGCTCATGGGTCCTCCTGGAGGGGCACGGCCGGGGTGGCGCGTGCGGGGCCTCCGGTACCCGCCGGGGACGGTCCTACCTCCTGCGCCGGCGCAGGAGGTAGGTGTCCATCACCCAGCCCCGGGCCGCCCTCGCGTCGGCCCGCGCCCGCTCGATGGCCGGCAGCACCTCGTCCAGCCGACCCCGCAGGAGCACCTCGTCGCAGGTGCCGAGGTTCGCGCCCCACCAGATGTCCCACGCCGAGCCGTCGAGCCGTGCGCAGGTCAGCGAGCCGTCCAGCATGACCACCAGGTCGTCCCTCCCGGCGTCGACGTCCTCCAGGAGCCGGCGTCCGGTCGTCACGGTGACCGAGGACCCGACGGTGTTGAGCACCAGCCGGTGCCGCGCGGCCAGCAGCGAGACCGCGCTCACCCCGGCCACCACGTCGTGCTCGAGGTCGCCCCCGCCCGTCCGCCGGGCCATCCGCTCGACCACCCGGATGGTGCTGTCGTAGAGCGCCGGGTCGCCCCACACCAGGAATCCCCACCGTGCCCCCGTCGGCCACCCCGGCGCGCAGCGCCGCGGAGAGCGCGTCGGCCCGGGCCTCGTGCCAGTCGGCGACCGCCCGGCGGTACGACGCGCCCGTGTGCGGCGAGCGGTCCCGTGGCGGGTCGGCCACCCGCAGCAGCCGGGCGGGCCGGTCGAGGTGGCGCTCCAGCACCGCGGTGCGCAGCCGGACCAGGTCGTCGGTCTCCGCCTCGGCGCCGTCGCCCTTGTCCAGCACGAGGAACGCCTCGCACGAGCGCAGGGCCTCGACGGCCTCCACCGTGAGCTGGTCCAGGCCGCCGGGCCCGATGCCGATGACCCGGACGCGACGGGTCACCGGTCCTCCAGGTCGCCCTCGACGTCGAGGTAGGCCTGCTGCATGGCGTCGAGCGTGTCCTGGTCGGGGGACTCCCACAGACCACGCTCGGCGGCCTCGGAGAGCCGCTCGACCATGCTGTGCAGCGCCCACGGGTTGGCCTCGCGCAGGAAGGCCTGGTTGTCCGGGTCGAGCACGTAGCTCTGCGCGAGCGACTCATACATCCAGTCCGGCACGACGCCGGCGGTGGCGTCGTACCCGAAGAGGTAGTCCACGGTGGCGGCCATCTCGAAGGCGCCCTTGTAGCCGTGCCGGCGCATGGCGCTCATCCAGCGCGGGTTGACCACCCGTGAGCGGAAGACCCGTGCCGTCTCCTCCCCCAGCGAGCGGGTGCGGACGGCGTCCGGGGTGGTGGAGTCGCCGATGTAGGCCGCCGGCGCCGTGCCGGTCAGCGAGCGCACGGTCGCCACCATGCCGCCGTGGTACTGGAAGTAGTCGTCGGAGTCGGCGATGTCGTGCTCGCGGGTGTCGGTGTTCTTCGCCGCCACGTTGATCCGCCGGTAGTTGGCCCGCATGTCGTCGCCGGCGGCCCGGCCCTCCAGGCCCTTGCCGTAGGCGAAGCCGCCCCAGGCCGTGTAGACCTCGGCCAGGTCCTCGTCGGTGCGCCAGTTCCCCGACTCGATGAGCGGCAGCAGGCCCGCGCCGTACGCCCCCGGCTTGGAGCCGAAGATCCGGGTGGTGGCCCGGCGCAGGTCGCCGTGCTCGGCCAGGTCGGCCCGGGTGTGGGCGCGCACGAAGTTGTCCTCGTCCGCCTCGTCGAGGTCGGCGACCATCGTGAAGGCGTCGTCGAGCATCTGCACGACGTGCGGGAAGGCGTCGCGGAAGAAGCCGGAGATGCGCACGGTGACGTCGATGCGCGGGCGGCCCAGCTCGGACAGCGGCACGACCTCCAGGCTGCCGACCCGGCGGGACTCCTCCTGCCAGCACGGCCGCACCCCGATCAGCGCCAGCACCTCGGCGATGTCGTCGCCGGAGGTCCGCATGGCCGAGGTGCCCCACACCGAGAGGCCCACCGAGTGCGGGTAGCCCCCGGTGTCGGCGACGTAGCGGTCCACCAGCGAGGCCGCCATGGCCGCGCCGGTGTCGTAGGCCAGCCGGGACGGCACGGCCTTGGGGTCGACGGTGTAGAAGTTGCGTCCCGTCGGCAGCACGTTGACCAGGCCCCGCAGCGGCGACCCGGACGGCCCGGCGGGGACGTAGCCGCCCTCGAGGGCGTGCAGCACGGCGTCGATCTCGTCGCTGGTGCGGGCCAGCCGCGGCACGACCTCGGTGGCCGCGAAGGTCAGCACCTCGGCCACCACCGCGTCGGGGTGCCCCAGCACCTCCTCCACGACCCCTCCCGAGGCGGCCGGCTCCCAGTCCAGGGCGTCCATGGCCTCGACCAGCGCCCGGGCGCGCTCCTCGGCGGCGTCCACGGCGGCCGTGTCCGACCCGTTCTCCTTCAGGCCCAGCGCGGCACGCAGGCCCGGCACGGCGTGCGACGTGCCGCCCCAGACCTGGTTGGCCCGCAGGATCGACAGCACCAGGTTGACCCGCGAGGCACCCGCGGGCCGGTCGCCCAGCACGTGCAGGCCGTCGCGGATCTGCGCGTCCTTGATCTCGCAGAGCCAGCCGTCCACGTGCAGCAGGAAGTCGTCGAACTCGGCGTCGTGGGGCCGGTCGGCCAGGCCCAGGTCGTGGTCGAGCTGCGCGGCCTGGATGAGCGTCCAGATCTGCGCCCGGATCGCGGGCAGCTTGGCCGGGTCCATCGCGGCGATGTTGGCGTGCTCGTCCATCAGCTGCTCGAGCCGCGCGATGTCGCCGTAGCTCTCGGCCCGCGCCATCGGCGGGATCAGGTGGTCGACGATGGTGGCGTGGGCACGGCGCTTGGCCTGCGCACCCTCCCCGGGGTCGTTGACCAGGAACGGGTAGACCAGCGGCATGCGCCGATGGCGGCGTCGGTGGCGCAGTCCGCGGACAGGCGCGAGCGGTCTTGCCGGGCAGCCACTCCATCGAGCCGTGCTTGCCCAGGTGCACCATGGCGTGCGCGCCGAACTCCTCTTGCGCAGCCACCGGTACGCCGCCAGGTAGTGGTGGCTGGGCGGCAGGTCCGGGTCGTGGTAGATCGCGACCGGGTTCTCCCCGAAGCCGCGCGGCGGCTGGATGAGGATGACGAGGTTGCCGGCCTGCAGGGTGGCGAGCACGATCTCGTCGTCGGGGGTGCGTTGACGAACAGCTGCCCGGGCGCCTCGCCCCAGTGCTCGGTCATCCCCGCGCTGAGATCCTCCGGGAAGGCGGCGAACCAGGTGCGGTACGTCGCGGCGCGGGATCCGCACCGGCTGCCGGTGAGCTGGCCGCTGGTCAGCCAGTCCTCGTCCTGCCCGCCGGCGTCGATGAGCGCGTGGATCAGGGCGTTGCCGGCCTCGGCGTCGTCCTCTCGGTCGAGACCGGGGAAGCCCGTCGCCGAGGTCGTAGCCCGGCCGCGGCCATCGCGCGCAGCATGCGGACGGCGGAGACCGGGGTGTCCAGGCCGACGGCGTTGCCGACGCGGCTGTGCTTGGTGGGGTACGCCGAGAGCACCAGCGCGATCTTCCGCTCGGCCGGCGGCGTGTGCCGCAGCCGCGCGTGGGCGACCGCCGATACCGGCCACCCGGGCGCAGCGCTCGGGGTCGGCGACGTAGCGCGGCAGGCCCGTCGTCGTCGGTCTCCTTGAAGGAGAACGCGGTGGTGATGATCCGGCCGTCGAACTCCGGCACCGCGACCTGGGTGGCGGCGTCGAGAGGGCGAGACGCCCTCGCTTGGAGGCCGCCCAGGTGGCGCGGTCCCAGGTCAGGCACAGGCCCTGCATGATCGGGGATGTCCAGGTCGGCCAGGGCTGCGACGTCCCAGGCCTCGTCGTCGCCGCCGGCGCTGCTGGCCGCGGCTTGGTGCCGCCCGCGGCGAGCACGGTGACCACCAGCGCGTCCAGGGTGCCCAGCTCGGCGAGGAGCTCCTGCGGCGCGCCGCGCAGCGAGGAGCTGTAGATCGGCACGCCGACCGCGTCGCCGGTCGCGTCGACCGCGTCGGCCAGCTCGTGCACGAAGCGTCGTTTCCCGAGGCGTGGTGCGCCTTGTAGAAGAGGATGCCGATGCGCGAGTCCCGTCGCGCCCGCGTCTCGGCGCGGCAGGACGCCCCAGTCGGGCAGCGCCTGCGGCTCCTCGAAGCCCTCGCCGGTGAGCAGCACGGTGTCGGAGAGGAACGCGTGCAGCTGGGCCAGGTTGGCCGGTCCGCCCTCGGCGAGGTAGCGGTGCGCCTGCACGGCGACGCCGATGGGCACCGTCGACTGCTCCATCAGCTCGGCGCTGGGCTCGCGCTCGCCGCCGACCACGACCATCGGGACGCCTGCGTCGCGGTTGTGCCGGAAGCCGCTGCACAGGTCCTCCGGGCCGGCCCAGGATGCGGGCGACGACCAGGTCGCACTCCGCGAGCGCGGCCAGCTCCTGGTGGGAGGCGCGACCCGGGTTGGCCAGCACGAAGTCGGCGCCCGAGGCGCGGGCCGAGAGCAGGTCGGTGTCGGAGGTGGACATCAGGGCGATGCGCGGCATCGACGCTCCTTCGTGGAGTTCTCGCTCCACCTGGGGGAGGCTCGTCGGGGCCACGATCTGGCTGGCCGGGCCCGAGTTCCGACCCGGTCCAGGTCACAGTGGCGGAACCGCCTCGGAGTCCACAGTGGCGGGACCGCCGCCGGAGTCGCCCGGCTTAGCCCGCCACCGCCGTCCGCGCGAAGCGGCTGCGGGTCACCGCTCTGTGACGCTCCGGCGGCCCCTGCCCGAGTGCCGGTGCGGCTGGTGCTGGACGACCGTCACCCCGGCGCGCCACGCGTTGCCATCCTGACCCGGTGCTCGAGCCGACCCTGGCGCCCACGCCACACCACCGGGCCGACCGCTGCCCGGGCGTCACGCGGCCGTGGCTCGCGGACGACGGCGCGCTGGTCCGGCTGCGGCTTCCCGGCGGCGACTGCCCGCCGGCCCTGCGGACGGTGCTGGACCTGGCCGCGCGCTTCGGTGACGGCGACGTGCACCTGACCCGGCGCGCCAACCTGCAGCTGCGGGCCGTGCCGCACGGTCGACGGCGGCCGCCGGACGACTTCGTCGCCGGCGTGCGACGCGGCCGGGCTGCTGCCGTCGGCCGCCCACGACCTGGTCCGCAACGTGATGGTCTCGCCCGCTGTCCGGGCGGCTCGGCGGCCGGGCCGACCTGCGCCCGGTGGCCGCCGAGCTGGACCGGCGGCTGCTGCGCCGACCCCGCGCTGCGCGCGGCTGGCCGGCCGGTTCCTGTTCGTGCTCGACGACGGGCGGGGCGACCTGCTGGACCGCACGGCGGACCTGGCGGTCGGTCGCCGTCGACGCCGGGCGCACGCCCAGTGCGGGCCGGCGCGACCAGTGGGGTCCGGTGCTCCCGGTGACCGGGCGGCCGAGGCGCTGCACGACCTGGCGCGCGGTTCCTCGACCTGCGCGGCGACGGGGCCGACCCGGCGTGGCACGTCGACGAGCTCGCGACCCGCTGCTCGACCGGTCGCGCGCGACGATCGGACGCGCGTCATCGAGCGGCCGGCCGCGTCCGGTGTGCGCGTGCAGGGGGACGGCCGCGCGCGTGGAGCCGGTCGAGGTGCCGAGGGGCGGCTCGACGGCCCGAGCTCGCCGCCGAGGTGCTGGACCGGGCCGAGGAGCGAGGTCGTGGTGACCCGTGGCGGACCGTGCTGCTGCCCGACCTGGGGACCGGTGAGCGACGACCCGATCGCGGCTGCCCGCCGCGCCGCTACGACTACGAGCACGACGGCGCGGCGATCTACGCGCGTCGTTCGCCACCATCCGCGACGAGACCGACCTGACCCGGCTGCCGGCCGACGCCGAGAAGCTGGCGGTCCGGATGGTGCACGCCAGCGGGCAGACCGACCTGGTCAGGACCTGGCCGTCCACGACGACCTGGTCTCCGCCGCCCGCCTCGCCCTGGCCACCGGCGCCCCCGTGCTGTGCGACGCCCACATGGTCGCCTCCGGCGTCACCCGCGCCCGGCTGCCCGCCGACAACGACGTGGTCTGCACGCTGCGCGACGAGCGGGTGCCCGGCCTGGCCGCGGCCTGGGGGACCACCCGCTCGGCCGCCGCGGTCTCGCTGTGGGCCGACCGGCTGGAGGGCGCGGTGGTGGCCATCGGCAACGCCCCGACCGCCCTGTTCCACCTGCTGGAGATGATCGACGCCGGGGCGCCCCGGCCCGCCGCGATCCTCGGCGTGCCGGTCGGGTTCATCGGCGCGGCCGAGTCCAAGGACGCCCTCGCCGAGCACGCCGCGCGGGTGCCCTACCTCGTGGTCCGCGGGCGCCGCGGCGGGTCGGCGATGGCCGCCTCCGCGGTCAACGCGCTGGCCCAGGAGCAGGAGTGAGCCCGCGGGGCCGGCTCTACGGCGTCGGCCTCGGCCCCGGCGACCCCGAGCTCGTCACCCTGAAGGCGGCCCGGCTGATCGGCCGCCGCCGACGTGGTGGCCTACCACGCCGGCCGCCACGGGCAGCTCGATCGCCCGCCGGATCGCCGCCGACCTGATCCCCGCCGGGGTGGTCGAGGAGCAGCTGGTCTACCCGGTGACCACCGGCACGCGCGTCCCACCCGGGCGGCTACGCGGGCGCGATGGCCGACTTCTACTCCGAGTGCGCCGACCGGCTCGCCGCTGCACCTGGAGGCGGGCCGCGACGTGGTGCTGCTGGCCGAGGGCGACCCGCTGTTCTACGGGTCCTACATGTACATGCACGACCGGCTCGTCGAGCCGCTTCACCACCGAGGTCGTGCCCGGGGTGACGTCGGTCGCGGCGGCCTCCGCGGCGGTCGCCAGCCCGCTGGTGCGGCAGACCGACGTGCTCACGGTGCTGCCCGGGACGCATGCCGGAGCCCGAGCTGGCCCGTCGGCTGGCCGACACCCAGGGCGCGGTGATGATGAAGCTGGGCCGGACCTTCCCCGCCGTACGCCGGGCGCTGGAGGCCGCCGGCCGGCTCGGGGACGCCTCCTACGTCGAGCGGGCCTCGACCGGGCGCAGAGCGGGTGCTGCCGGTCGCAGGACGTGGACCCCGACCAGGTGCCGTACTTCTCGATCGTGCTGGTCGGCCGGGGACACGGCCTCCGACGCCGCGCCGCTACGAGGCGCCCGGCGGCTGACCCGGCCGCCGGTCGAGGCGGGCGCACCGGCTCGGCCGAGCTGCTGGTCGTCGGCCTGGGCCCGGCCGGGGGACGGGCTGGCTGACCCCGGAGGTCACCGAGGCGCCTGGCCGAGGTGGACCACGTCGTCGGCTACGCGCCGTACGTCAACCGGGTGCCGCAGCGGCCCGGGGCTGCAGCCGGCACGCCAGCGGCAACACCGTGGAGGTCGACCGGGCCCGGTTCGCGCTGGACCTGGCCCGCTCGGGCGAGCGGGTCGCGGTGGTCTCCGGCGGGGACGCCGGCGTGTTCGGGATGGCCTCGGCGGTGTTCGAGGCGGCGAGGCGCGCGGGCTACGCCGAGGTGCCCGTGCGGGTGCTGCCCGGGCTGACCGCGGTGCAGGCGGTGGCGGCCCGGGCGGGCGCGCCGCTGGGCGGCGACTTCGCGGTGATGTAGCCTCTCGGACCGGCTCAAGCCGTGGTCGGTCATCGAGACGCGGCTCACCGCGGTGGCGCAGGCCGACCTGGTGCTGGCGGTCTACAACCCGGCCTCGCGCTCGCGCACCACCCAGGTCGCGGACATGCAGAGGATGCTGCTGGAGCACCGGCCCGCCGACACGGTGGTCGTGGTCGGCCGCGACGTCGGGGCGCGCGGGCGAGGCCTCGAGGTCACCACGCTGGCGAAGCTCGACGCGGCCTCGGTCGACATGCGCTGCCTGCTGATCGTCGGCTCGTCGGGCACCACGGTGGACGCCGCCGGCCGGGTCTGGACCCGGCGCTCGGTGGGGGCGTAGGTCGCCGGTGGACGCCGTAGGACGGGACTCCACCGACGACGAGCTCTACGCGCACTTCGTCACGGCGATCAGCCGCCCGGACGAGCCCGCACGCGACGCGGGGGACGGCGTGATCGAGGTGCTGGTCCGGTTCGAGGAGGGCGCGGAGCCCGAGCGGGTCGAGCTGCTGCTCAGCCGCGAGCAGCTCCGGGAGCACGCGTGGGCCGAGCACGACGTCTTCGACGACACCGACCCGGACGTCGTACCGCCGTCCGACGACCCGGTGCGGGCCGGGATGGCGGCGCTGACGCTGGACGCCGAGGAGACCCTGGCGACGCTGCGGCCCGGCGAGCGGTACGTCCTGCACCACCGGGGAGGGTTCCGGGCCTCGGTGCGTCGTGAGCTGCCGCCAGTGCGCGCCAGACGGGAGGAGCCGGAGCCCGTTCCCGGCGGCGCCTGGATGACCTTCGACTCGGGGGAGACGGCCTCGACCCGGGTCGACGCGACCTTCGCCGGCTTCCTGACCGCACAGGAGGAGCTCCTCCGGCTGCTCGCCTCCATGGAGCCGGAGCTGGTCCCGGGACGCTACGTCTTCACCACCGGCCCCGCCGTGCCCGTCGGCGTGCAGCCGGTCGCGACGGTCCGCGAGGACGAGGGCGTGACCGCCGTCGTCGCCCAGGAGGACGCGGACCGGCTCGGCCTGTCCTACGACTTCGTGGCGGCCCGGGTGACGCTGCGCGTGCGGTCCGAGCTGGACGCCGTCGGGCTGACCGCCGCCGTCGCGGAGGAGCTGACAGCGCACGGGATCAGCTGCAACGTGGTGGCGGGATACTTCCACGACCACCTGTTCGTGCCCGTCGAGCGCGGCGCTGAGACGGTGGAGCTGCTGCGGGCACTGTCCGAACGCGAGGGGTGACAGGCTTCGGTCAGTACCCGGCCGAACCACGACGAGGGGGCAGCCCCATGTTCCTGGGACTGCGCACGGTGATCTACCCGGCCCCCGACCTGGCGGCCAGCAGGGCGTGGTTCAGCCGGGTCCTCGGCGTGGAGCCGTACTTCGACCAGCCGTTCTACGTCGGCTTCTCGGTCGCGGGCTACGAGCTGGCCCTGGACCCGGCCGGCGACCCCGACGTCGGACCCGTCACGTACTGGGGCGTCGCGGATGCCGCGGCTGCCCTGGCCGACCTGCTGGAGGCCGGTGCCACGGCCCACGGGGAGGTGCAGGACGTCGGCGACGGCATCAGGGTCGCGACCGTGCTGGAGCCCGGTGGCAGCGTCCTCGGCGTCATCGAGAACCCGCACTTCGAGCTGCGGGACGCGACCGGAGGGGTCGAGGGGCCGGGTCGCTGAGAGCCGACCGAAACTGTCGGTGGTCGCTGGGAGGGTTCTCGGTATGGACAGCACCGCGATCAGCAGCCTCGACGGCCGGGCCACCGTCGACGCGCTGGCGCGGACGCGGGCGGCGGCCATCGCCGCCGAGATCGAGCAGGTGCAGCTCGTCGCGCACTGGGCCGACATCAGCAGCGGAGACGCGACGCAGCCTGCCGGTGAGGTCCTGGCGGGCCTCGAGCGGTCGGTGCGACCGGGGGCGGACGGCACGCCCGCGGTGCGCGAGTTCGCCGCTGTCGAGCTGGGGGTCGTCCTGGGCACGACCACGCACGCGGCCCAGGCGCTGATGCGCGACGTCCTCGACCTGCGGCACCGGCACCCCGACCTCTGGCGGGTGGTGCTGTCCGGTCAGGCCCGCTTCTGGCAGGCGCGGCAGGTCGCCCGGGCCACCCACGCCGCCGGCCTGGACCGTGACCGGGCCAGGTGGGTCGACGCCCGCACCACGCCGCACCTCGGCCGGGTGAGCTGGGGCCGCATGCTGGGCCTCGTGGAGGCCGCCGTGGTCGCGGCCGACCCCGACACGGCGGAGGAGCGGCGGCTGGCCGCGCAGCTGGACCGGTTCGTCCGCACGGGTCAGTGCAACGACTACGGGGTGGCCACCGTCTACGCCCGGGCCGACGCCGGGGACGCGATCTTCTTCCTGGCCATGTGCGACCGGGTGGCGCAGGTCCTGGAGCTGGAGGGGGACCACGACAGCGTGGAGGTCCGGCGGTCGCGGGCGATCGGCATCCTGGCCACACCGGCCCGGGCGCTCGCGATGCTGCAGCGGGCCGAGCAGGTGGCCCGCGCAGAGGGTGCGGTCAAAGACGACCTCGACGACGGTCCGGAGCCGGACAGGCCCTCCAACGAGCCCGGTGACCACGCGCCGAGCGTCGTCGCTCTGGATCCGACGCTGCCGCCGGAGACGTTCGCACCGCCGGCGACGCTCTACGTCCACCTCTCCCTCGAGCAGTTCCTCGGCTCCGGCCACGGCTCCGGTACGGCGGAGGGCGTCGGCGCGGTGACCCGGCAGGCGGCGGTCGAGCTGCTCGGCCACACGCGGGTGAGGCTCACCCCGGTGGTCGACCTGCACCAGCACTGGACCGTGGACCGCTACCGGCCCCCGCCGCGGATGGCCGAGCACGTCCGGCTCGCGACACCCGTCGAGATCTTCCCGTTCGGCACGCTGGGCTGCCGACGAGCCGACCTGGACCACGTGGTGCCCTACGACCCGGGCGGACCACCGGGCCAGACCGGCACCCTCCACCTCGCCCCGCTGTCCCGGATGCACCACCGGGTCAAGACGCACGGGCGGGGCTGGGTGCACCGGCAGCCCGTTCCGGGCGTGCACTACTGGCGCACGCCCCACGGACACTGGTCGCGCGTGGACCACCGGGGGACGCACGTCCTGGGCCGGTACCTCGACCTGGTCGACCGCATCCTGCTCGACGACGTGGACGGCGCCGGACTCGCCGAGCGGCAGGCGGCCGCCCTGGTCATCACGGGTGAGCGACCGCAGCCGACGCCTCCGCCGGTGGTCAGCTGGACCGGTGCCACTCGTAGGGCGTCGTCGTCGAGACCTTGACCAGGCCGGACCGTTCCAGGATCGGGCGGGAGAACTCGGTCGAGTCGCTGTGGATGAGGCGTCTTGCCCGGGCGAGGGCCGAGCGGGCCCGGGCGGCGGTCAGCGCGCGGTAGATGCCCCGGCCGCGCCAGGCCGGGAGGGTGGCGCCGCCCCAGATGCCGGCGAAGTCGGTGCCCGGCACGGGTTCGAGCCGGCCGGCGCTGACGATCGGCCGTCGGCCTCGGCGACCCACAGCTCGACGGCGTCGCCGCGGGCGACCCGTGCGAGCAGGTGCGTCGGCCATGTCCGAGAGCGGGTCGCCGAACACCTCGTCCTGCATCGCGACCATCGCCCGGACGTCGGCCTCGTCGGTGACCCGGCGCAACGATCACGCCCTCGGGCAGCGGCACGTCGACGGCCAGCGCCGCGGCCTCGCCGATCATGATCGACTCCGGCTCATCCGGCACGAAGCCGTGCTCCACCAGCGCCTCGTGCAGCCCGGGCGCCCGGTCGTGCCCGCGGGTCTTCCACTCGACCTCGCTGATCGCCGGGTCGGCGCGCGAAGTGCGCCAGCGCCTGCGGCACCAGCCGGCGGATCGCCTCGGCGTCCGCGCCGCCGAGGTCGCGGTAGGTGACGAACCCCCGCCCGCCGGCGAAGGTCACCAGCCGCAACGGCCCGTGCCGGGTCGACCGACGACCGCGCTCGGGCGTCTCGGCGTCGGTGCGCAGCTGCTCGTCGTAGGCCGCGCGGAGTCGCGCCAGGTCGTCCATGCCCGTCAGGGTGCCTCGTCCCGTCCGCGATGGCCACCGAGTTCCGCCGGACGCGGCCGCCGCGCGTCGTAGAGGTGCGACTCCGCCACGCAGGCGGCGTCGGAGCGCAAGCCCAGCGCGCGCCCGACGAGGATGACCGCGGTGTGCCGCAGCCCGGCCGCCTCGACCTGGTCGGCGATGTCGGCGAGGGTCCCGCGCAGCACCACCTCGCGCGGCTGCGACGGCGAAGGCCACGACCGCGACCGGGCAGTCCGCGCCGTAGGCCGCCGACCAGGGTCGGCGGCCAGCGCCGCGGATGCGGGTGATGGCCAGGTGCAGCACCAGCGAGCCGCCGATCGGCGGCCGTGCGCCGCCAGGCTCTCGGCGTCCGGCATCGCGGTGGACCGCGCCTGGGTGCGGGTCAGCACGACGGTCTGCGCCAGCTCGGGCACGGTCAGCTCGACGCCGAGGGTGGCGGCCGCGGCGGCGTACGCCGGGACGCCCGGGGTGACGTCCCACGGCACGCCGGCGGCGTCGAGGCGGCGGGTCTGCTCGGTCAGCGCGGAGTAGAGCGACGGGTCGCCCGAGCAGAGGCGTACGACGTCGAGCCCGGCGCGGTGCGCGCCGACGAGCGCGGTCGGTGATCTGCGTCGAGGTCGAGGTGCTGGGTGTCGACGAGCCGGGCGCCGGCGCGGCAGTGCGCGAGCACCGCGTCGTCGACGTAGGTGCCGGCGTAGACGCACACGTCGCAGGCGGCCAGCATCGGCACGGCGCGCACGGTCAGCAGGTCGGCGGCCCCGGGCCCGGCGCCGACGAAGTGCACGGTCACGACGTGCCGCTCGACCGCACCACTGCACGACGGCCCGGGCGGGTCGCCAGCCGGTGAAGGCGCCCAGCGGCTCCGCGTGCTCGACGCTGACGCGGGTCAGCTCGCCGCCGAGGCGTCGCTGCCAGCGACGCACCACGCGCCTCGGTCTCCAGCGTCACCGCGTGCACCACCAGCCGGCCGCCCGGGGCGCAGCCGCGACCAGCACGCCTCGAGCACCCCGGGCCGGTCGCGCCGCCACCCACGAAGACCGCGTCGGGGGCGGGCAGGCCGGCCAGCGCCGCCGGGCGCCGACCCGTGACGTACGTCGAGGCCGGGCACGCCCGAGCCGCGGGCGTTGCGGGCGATCCGCTCGGCCCGCTCCGGGGACGCCTCGACCGCGACGCCGCGGCAGCGGGGGTCGCTGCGCAGCCACTCGACCGCCGACCGAGCCGGCGCCGGCGCCGACGTCCCACAGCAGCTCGCCCGGGGCTGGGCGCGAGCCGCGCCAGCGCCACGCGCCCGCAGGTCGCGCTTGGTCAGCTGGCCGTCGTGCTCGAAGGCGTCGTCGGGCAGCCCGGGCCCGGTGGCGCAGCACCCGCGTCCCGGGGTCGGCCACGCACCTCGACGCCGAGCACGTTGAGCGCGGGGCACGGGTCGTCGGCCGGACAGGCGTCGGCGGTGGTCCGGTGCGGCTGGCTCTCCTCGGCCGAACCCAGGTCGCCGAGCACGCGTCACCCGGCTCGCGCCGTACCCCTCGTCGACCAGGGTCGCGGCGACCCGGGCCGGGGTGGTGGCCGTCGGAGGACAGCACGACCAGCCGGCGACCGGGGGCGAGCCAGCGGCGGACGACGTCGGGGTCGCGGCCGACCAGGGTGACGACGTCGACCGACTCCGCCGGACCAGCCCATCCGGGCCCGGGCCAGGGTGACGGAGGAGACGGCCGGGTGGACCTCGACCTGGTCGGGGCCCAGCAGCCCGACCAGCGTGCTGGCCGATCCCGGAGACGCAGCGGGTCGCCGGAGGCGAGCACGACGAGCCGCCGGCCGGCGTACCGCTCGAGCAGGCCGGGCAGCGCCGGGACGCAGCGGGGAGGGCCAGGGCTCCCGGTGCGGCGGGCGAGTCGGGCACCAGGGCGAGGTGGCGCGCACCGCCCAGCAGGACGTCGGCGCCCCGCACGAGCGTCGCCGGGCCGCGGGAGCAGTCCGTCCCAGCCGTCGGCGCCGATGCCGACGACGACGACGCGTGCGACTCATGGCGCGGGACTCTAGGCACGACCGCCCGTGGCCGACCGGGCCCGGCCAGGCTACGATCGCCACGGCGACACAGACCGAGGTGCCCCTCACGGGGAGAATCGGGAAGCCGGTGAGAGTCCGGCACAGGCCCGCTGCGGTGACCTGGGAGCCGCCGATCGGCGCGTGAGCGCAGCCACTGGACCCCGGTCCGGGAAGGCGGTCGGAACGGCGTCGACCAGGAAGTCCGAAGACCGGCCTCGGTCGTGTGCCACCGAACCGTCCCAGCGGGAGCCTGTGGAGGATCACGTGCAGCAGCATTTCCCGTTCAGCGCGGTCGTCGGCGCCGACGACCTGGCGCTCGCCCTCGCCCTGACGGCGGTCTCGCCGGACGTCGGCGGCGTGCTGGTGCGCGGCGAGAAGGGCACCGCGAAGTCCACGATGGTGCGGGCCCTGGCCGCGCTGCTGCCCGACGGTGACCGTCGTCGAGGGCTGCCGGTTCTCCTGCGACCCGGCCGAGCCCGACCCGGCCTGCCCCGACGGCCCGCACCCTCGCCACCGCGGTGGCCGCCACCCGGCCGGCCCGCCTGGTGGAGCTGCCGGTCGGCGCCACCGAGGACCGGGTCGTCGGCTCGCTGCACCTCGGCCGCGCGCTGGCCGAGGGCGTCACCGAGTTCGACCCGGGCCTGCTCGCCCAGGCGCACCGCGGGCTGCTGTACGTCGACGAGGTCAACCTGCTGCACGACCACCTCGTCGACCTGCTGCTGGACGCCGCCGCGATGGGCCGCTCCACCGTCGAGCGCGACGGCGTCTCGGTCGGGCACGCCTCGCGCTTCGTGCTGGTCGGCACCATGAACCCGGAGGAGGGCGAGCTGCGCCCGCAGCTGCTCGACCGCTTCGGCCTCAGCGTCGAGGTCGCGCGCCCCGCGCGACCCGCGAGCTGCGGGTCGAGGTGGTCCGCCGCCGGCTGGCCTACGACGCCGACCCGGCCGGTTTCGCCGCGCACGTGGGCCGAGGCGGAGGCCGACGCTCGCCGAGCGCATCGTCAAGGCGCAGGCGCTGCTGCCCCAGGTCGTCCTGGGCGACGCCGCGCTGCTCGACGATCGCCCGGGTCTGCGCCGCCTTCGAGGTCGACGGCATGCGCGCCGACATCGTCACCGCCCGGACCGCCGCCGCGCACGCCGCCTGGTGCGGGCGCACCGACGTCACCCGCGAGGACGTGCGCGGTGGCGGCTGCGCTGGCCGTGCCGCACCGGCGCCGCCGCACCCCCTTCGACGAGCCCGGCCAGGACGAGGACCGTCGACAGCTGCTCGACGAGGACGCCGCCCGACCCCGACGGCCCCGACGAGCCCGGACGGGCGCCGGAGCCGGGCCCGACGGGCCGAGTCCGGACGGTCGGGCCCGAGGGCGGCGCGCAGCCGACGCGCCGGACCGGACGCGGACGGGCCGCCGCAGACGACGCGGGCCGGCGCGACGAGACCCCGGCGGGCCGGACCGCAGGACGGACGCCTCGGCGCGAAGCTCGCGACGGTGACGCGGCGCCGCGGCGAGCCCTACCGGGCCCGGCTGCTGACCGTCGACCGGCACGGGTGCCGGCGAGGCCGGGCGCCGGTCGCGGGCGCGGACCTCCTCGCGGGCGGACCGTGGGCACCACGACCCGGCCCGAGGGCTCGGTGCACCTGCCCGCCACCATCCGGGCGCGCCGCCCAGCGCGGCGCGCGGCCGGGTCCGGCGTCGAGGACCTGCGGCACGGTCGGTCCGCGAGGGCCGGGAGTCCAACCTGGTGCTGCTCTGCGTCGACGCGTCCGGCTCGATGGCCGCGCACGCGCCGGATGGAGCAGGTCAAGACCGCCGTGCTGTCGCTGCTGCTGGACGCCTACCAGCGCCGCGACAAGGTCGGGCTGGTGACCTTCCGCGGGGCGGCCGCCGCCCTGGCGCTGCCGCCGACGGCGTCGGTCGAGCTGGCCGCGCGGCGCGCTCGAGGACCTGCCCGCCGGCGGCCGCACCCCGCTGGCCGAGGGCCTGCTCAGGCGGCCGCGCGCGCTCGAGCGCGAGCGCATCAAGGACCCGCGCCGCCGCCCGCTGCTGGTGGTCGTGACCGACGGCCGGGCCACCGCCGGCCCCGACGCCATGGCCCGCTCGGCTCGGGTGGCCGACCGCCTGGCCGCGCGCCGGGGTGGCCAGCGTGGTCGTCGACTGCGAGACCGGCCGGATGCGGATGGGCCTGGCCGCGCCGGCTGCGCCGACCGGCTGGGCGCCGAGCACGTGCCCGTCGGCGAGCGTCAGCGCCGACGCCATCACCGCGACGGTCGAGCGGAGGGTCGCCTGATGCCCCAGGGTCAGCCGCAGCGTCGTCCCGCACGACGGGCTCACCACCCGGCAGCGCCGCAACCGGCCGCTGGTCGTGGTGCACACCGGCGACGGCAAGGGGAAGTCCACGGCCGCCTTCGGGCTGGCCCTGCGCGGCTGGAACCAGGGCTGGTCGATCGGGGTCTTCCAGTTCGTGAAGTCCGCCAAGTGGCGCCTCGGGGAGCAGACCGCCTTCGAGCACCTGCCGCTCGGCGCGGGCACCGGCCAGGGCGGCATCGAGTGGCACAAGATGGGCTCGGGCTGGTCCTGGTCGCGCAAGCAGGGCGCCGAGGAGGACCACGCCGCGCGCCGCGGCCGAGGGCTGGGCCGAGATCAAGCGGCGGATCGCCGCCGAGCAGCACGACCTGCTACATCCTCGACGAGTTCACCTACCCGGTCAACTGGGGCTGGGTCGACGTCGACGACGTGGTCGAGACCCTGGCGCACCGGCCCGGGCCACCAGCACGTGGTCATCACCGGCCGCCGCGCCGACCCGAGGCTGGTCGAGGTCGCCGACCTGGTCACCGAGATGACCAAGGTCAAGCACCCGATGGACGCCGGGCCAGAAGGGCCAGCGGGGGATCGAGTGGTGAGCGGGCCTGCACCGCGCTGCCCCGGCTCGTCATCGCCGCGCCGGCCTCCGGGCACGGCAAGACCACCGTCGCCACCGGGCTGATGGCCGCGCTGCGCGCGCGCCGGGCACGAGGTGTCCGGCCACAAGGTCGGCCCGGACTACATCGACCCCGGCTACCACGCGCTGGCCACCGGCCGTCCCGGGCGCAACCTCGACCCGCACCTGGTCGGCGAGGACCGGCTGCGCCCGCTGCTGCTGCACGGCGCTCGCACGCCGGCGCCGCCGACGTGGCCGTCGTCGAGGGCGTGATGGGCCTGTACGACGGCGCGCTGGGCACCGACGGGTTCGCCTCGACCGCCCACGTCGCCGCCGTAGCTCGACGCCCCGGTGGTGCTGGTCGTCGACATCTCGCACGCCTCCCGCTCCATCGCCGCGCTCGTGCACGGGATGGCCACCTTCGACGCCTCGGTCCGGATCGCCGGGGTGGTGCTCAACAAGGCCGGCTCGCCGCGGCACGCCGCCGAGGCGCCGTGCCGCCGTCGAGGACCTCGGGCTGCCCGGTGCTCGGGCGTGCTGCACCGCGACGACGGCATCTCGGCGCCCTCCCGCCACCTCGGGCTGGTGCCCGCCGCCGAGCGTCCCGACGCCGAGGCGCTCGCTGGCCGGCTGGCCGCGCGGGTCGCCGAGCACGTCGACGTGACGCCGTCCTGGCCCTGGCGCGGGGCGCGCCCGACCTGGACGGCCGAGCCCTGGGACCCCGCCGCGGCCCTCGGTGGCGGCGGCGACGCCGCTCGACCGACGACGAGCCCGGTGGTGGCGATCGCGGGCGGGCGGGCCTTCACGTTCCGCTACGCCGAGACCGAGGAGCTGCTGCGCGCCGCCGGCTGCCGGACCGTGGTCTTCGACCCGACCACGCGACCGGCCGCTGCCCGACGGCACCGCCGGCGATCTACCTCGGCGGCGGCTTCCCCGAGGTGCACGCCGCGAGCCTGGGCGCGCAACACGGCCATGCTGCGCCGCGGTCCGCGACGCCGTCGGCCGCCGGGATGCCGACGGTCGCCGAGTGCGCCGGGCCTGCTCTACCTGTGCCGCACCGTCGACGGCGACGCCGATGGTCGGGCGCCGTCGACGCGGCCGGCGCGATGACCCCCGGGCTGACGCTGGGCTACCGGACGGCGACCGGCGCACGACGACGCCTGCTGACCAGGGCGGGCGAGCGGGTCACCGGCCACGAGTTCCACCGCACCACCGTCTGCCCGGTCCTGCGACGGGTCCCCGACCTGGACGATGGGGCCGCACCCCGACCGTCCGGCCGGCTTCGGCGGGCGCGAGCCTGCACGCGTCGTACCTGCACACGCACTGGGCCGGGCTCACCCGCACCTGGCGCCGCCCGGTTCGCCGAGCTGTCGCGTCGCACGCCGTACGGGCGCCGCAGTCGGCCCCGAGGGCGCCGTGGACCTGCGCCACCACGGCGACCGCGAGGTGGCCCCGGGGCTGGTCGACCTGGCCGTCAACGTGCACGACGGCCCCCGGCCGGACTGGCTGCGACGACGCGCTGCGCGCGTCCCTGGAGGACCTCGGCGCCTACCCGGACGCCGCTCCGGCCCGGGACGCGCTGGCCCGGCGGCACGGCCGTACGCCGCCGACGAGGTGCTGCCCACCGCCGGCGGCGCGGAGGCGTTCACCCTGGTGGCCCGGCTGCGGCCCTGGCGCGCACCCGGTCGTGGTGCACCCGCAGTTCACCGAGCCCGAGGCGGCCCTGCGCGGCCGCGGGCCACGACGTGCAGCCGGGTGCTGCTGCGGGCCGAGGACGGCTTCCTGCTCGACCCCGCGCCGGTGCCGACCGAGGCCGACCTGGTGGTGGTCGGCAACCCGACCAACCCGACCGGGGTGCTGCACCCGCGGGCCGTCCTGCGGTCGCCTGCTCGCGCCCGGGCCGGGTGGTGGTGGTCGACGAGGCCTTCATGGACGCCGTGCCCGGCGAGCCCGAGAGCCTGACCGGTCGGCGCCGCACGACGGGCCTGCTGGTGCTGCGCAGCCTGACCAAGACGTGGTCGCTGCCGGGGGTGCGGGCCGGGTACGTCGTCGGCGACCCCGCGCTGGTCGCCGCCCTGGCCGAGCAGCAGCCGCCGTGGTCGGTGTCCACCACCGCCGACGGCCGCGATGGTGCGCCTGCTGCACGCCGGAGGCCGCGGCGGAGGCGCACCGCAGGGCCGAGGAGGTCGTCGGCCTGGCGCGCGGTGCTGGTGACGGCACTGGCCGAGGCGGGCCTGGAGGTGGCCGGCGACCCGGTCACGCCCGTTCGTGCTCGTCCGCGGACCGGTCGACCTGCGGGAGCGGCTGCGCGCGGACGGGCTTCGCCGTCCGCCGCGGCGACACCTTCCCCGGGCTCGGCCCGGGCTGGGTGCGGGTCGCCGTGCGCGACCGCGCCACCACGGCCGCGCTGGCCGGGGCCCTGGGCCGGCTGCTCGTGCGGGCCTGAGTGGGGCGGACGCTCGGGCTGCTGCTGGGGTACGCCGCGGACCGGCTGCTCGGCGATCCCGCCCGCTTCCACCCCGTGGCTGCGTTCGGCCGGCTCGCGACGGCCACCGAGCGCCGGACCTACGCCGACAGCCGGGCGGCGGGCACGGCCCACACGGTGCTGCTGGTCGGGGGCACGGTGCTGGCCGGACGGCGGGTGCCGCGAGCAGACCTGCGACGGTCGCGCTGTGCACCTGGACCGTGCTCGGCGGCCGCTCGCTGGGCCGGGAGGCCCGGGCCGTGCACGGCCACCTGGAGCGGCGGCGACCTGCCCGCCGCCCGCGAGCAGGTCACCCACCTGGTCGGGCCGGGACCCGTCGGTGCTCGGGCCGGACGAGATCGCCCGGGCGACCGTGGAGTCGGTCGCGGAGAACACCGCCGACGCCGTGGTCGCCCCGCTGCTGTGGGGTGCGGTGGCCGGACCGGCCGGGCTGCTGGGCTACCGCGCCGCGAACACGCTGGACGCCATGGTCGGGCACCGCAGCCCGCGCTACGAGCGGTTCGGCTGGGCCTCGGCCCGGCTCGACGACGTCGCTCAACCTGGCCCCCGCCCGGGTCTGCGCCCTGCTCACCGCGCTCGTCTCCCCCGCGACGGCCGGGCGCCGCGCTGCGGGCGTGGCGGCGCGACGCGCACCAGCACCCCAGCCCCAACGCGGGGCCGGTGGAGGCGGCCTTCGCCGGCGCCCTGGGCCTGCGGCTGGGCGGCACCAACGTGTACGGCGACGACGTGCGAGGACCGCGGGTACCTCGGCGACGGGCCGGCCCCCGGGCCGGCCGACATCACCCGGGCGGTGGCGCTGGCCGACCGGGTGGGTCTGGCCGCGCTCGGGCGTGGCCGCTCTCGCAGCCAGCGCACGGCGCCGTCCACGTCGCTGACCTGCTCGACGCCCTCGGGCGGACGCGGGGCGGCGCGACCACCACGACGGCCAGGCCCAGCTCGTCGGCCGCGTCGAGCTTGGCGCGGGTCAGGTCGCCGCCGGAGTCCTTGGTCACCAGCACCGCGATCGAGTGCTCCCGCAGCGAGCTGCCGCTCGCCGCGAGCGTCGTAGGGGCCGCGGGCCAGCAGGACCGTCCAGGCGACGGGCAGCTCGGCCTCGACCGGGTCGACGACCCGCGCCAGCACCGGCCGGTCGCCCAGGGCGGGCACGAAGCGGCCCAGGGACTGCCGCCCGGTGGTCAGGAAGACGGGGCCGCCGACCTCGCGCGCGGCCGTCGCGGCCTCCTCGTGGGAGTCCACCCAGCGCCAGCGCGACGCCCCGGGCTCGTCGCGCCAGGACGGCCGGGCCAGCCGCAGCAGCGGCACCCCCGCGGTGCGCGCAGGCCCCGGCGGCGTTCGCCGAGATGGTGGCCGCGAAGGGGTGGGTGGCGTCGACCACCACGTCGTACTCCGCCGGCGGCGGCGCGCAGGCCGGCCTCGCCCGCCGAAGCCGCCCATCCGGACCTCGCCCACCGGCAGCCGCGGGCGCTGCACCCGTCCGGCGAGCGAGGTCGACGACCTCGACACCGGCTCGCGTCCAGCGCCGCGGCCAGCTCGCGGGCCTCGGCGGTGCCGCCCAGCAGCAGGACCCTCACGCCAGCCCGCCCCGCACCACGGGCAGCGGCGGGGGCACCGGAGGACGCCAGCGTCCAGCAGGGCCTCGACGTCGAGGTGCTCCTCGACCGCGTCGGCCAGCGCGTCGATGCGGGCCTGGCGCTGCTCGGCGAACCTGGCCCGGGCGGGCTCGAGCGACGACATGCCGGTCAGCCGCGGCGACCTCGGCCAGCCACGCCCGCGCGCAGGGCGTCACCCTCCAGGCTGCCGTGCCACATGGTGCCGAAGACCGCACCGGAGCGGGCGCCGCCCAGGAACGGCTCCGCGTCGCCCACCGTCGACCCGGCCGTGGTGGATCTCGTAGCCGGAGGCCTCGACCCCCAGCGCCTCGCCGGTCGGCAGCCGCAGCACCTTCTCGGGCGCAGAACTCCGTGGTCGGCGTCGAGCAGGCCGAGCCCGTCGGCCCTCGCCCCGGCCGTGCCCTCGACCCCGGCCGGGTCCGCGCACCTCGCGGCCCAGCATCTGGAAGCCGCCGCAGATGCCCAGCACCGGCCGGCCCGCGGCGGCGTGCGCCAGGACGGCGTCGGCCAGCCCTCGCTCGCGCAGCCAGGCCAGGTCGGCCAGCGTGGCCCGGGTGCCCGGCAGCACCACGACGTCGGCGCCGGCCAGCGCGCGCGGGTCGTCGACCACACCACCTCGACCCCGGCTCCAGGCACAGCGCGTCGACGTCGGTGAAGTTGGAGATCCGCGGCAGCACCACCACCGCGACCCGGAGCCGGTCCACCACCGCCGGAGGCGGCCGGCGGTGCCCGGTGCAGGGCCAGGGAGTCCTCGGAGTCCAGCCAGCAGGTCGTGCAGCCACGGCAGCACGCCGAGCACGGGCCGCCCGGTCAGGCGCTCGAGGGTGTCCAGCCCGGGCCGGAGCAGGGCGACGTCGCCGCGGAACTTGTTGACCACGAAGCCCGGCCACCAGCGCCTGGTCGGCCGCGCTCGAGCAGCGCGAGGGTGCCGTGCATGGCCGCGAAGACACCCCCGCGGTCGATGTCGCCGACCACGCACGGTGGGGATGGCGGCGTGCCGGGCCAGGCCCATGTTGACGTAGTCGCCGGCCCGCAGGTTGATCTCGGCCGGGCTGCCGGCGCCCTCGCACACCACGACGTCGTACCGGCCGGCCAGGTCGTCGTACGCCGCGAACGCCGCCCGGGCCAGCTCGGTGCGCCCGGCGGCGAACTCGCCGGAGCGCAGCTCGCCGGCGGGACGGCCCATCACCACCACGTGGCTGCGGCGGTCGCTGCCCGGCTTGAGCAGCACCGGGTTCATGGCCGCCTCCGGCTCGCGCCCGGGCCGCGACCGCCTGCACCCACTGGGCGCGGCCGATCTCGGCGCCGTCGGCGGTCACCATGGAGTTGTTGGACATGTTCTGGGCCTTGTACGGCGCGACCCTCAGGCCGCGGCGGGCGAAGGCCCGGCACAGCCCGGTGGTGACGACCGACTTGCCGGCGTCCGAGGTGGTGCCGGCCACCAGGAGGGAGCCGGTCACAGGACGGTGTCGCCCAGCACGCCGGGGGTGGTCACCAGCCGGCCCAGGACCGCGGGTCGCTCGGCCACCCCCGGGCCTCCGGAGCGCACCCACGCCACCACGGCGTCGACCGCGCCGGCGTCCAGCACCTCGCGCAGCCACACCGCCCGGGCCCCCGCCCGCCGGCCGGTGGGGCTGGGCTGCACGACGACCACGTTGGACTTCTCGCAGGCCAGCAGGCAGGGCGACGTCTCGACGACCGCGGCCCCGGCCGCACCGCGGGCCAGCCGGTCCAGCAGGGCGTCGTGGTCCACGTCCGGGTGCTTGCGGGCGGTGCCGCAGCAGCAGTCGCGGCAGACCCGCGACCCGCGGCAGGGTCACACCCGCACCGCCGGCCGCGGGGTCGCGGGTCGGGCACGGACCGGCCCCGGGTGACCAGCAGCCCGAAGACCGTGCCCAGCACCAGCCACATGGTGGCCAGCTGGGCCAGCGAGGCCAGCCGGAAGTCCCACACCAGGGCGGCCGGCACGTCGGCGGGGATCGCGTCCGGGTTGCCCGGCAGCAGCCGACACCGCGACCACGACGAGCACGACCCCGGCCGCCAGGACGGTGCTGACCCGCACGGGCGGCGTCGTGCCCCGCACGCGCAGCACCCGGTCGAGGGCGGAGACCGCACCGGCCACCAGCAGGGCCACCAGGATCGAGAGCACGTAGACCAGCGTGCGCTCGGTCACCGTGCCCTCCTCCCCCACCGCGGGCGGGTTGGCCGGGATGACCAGGGCCGGCATCGCGACGAAGACACCGAAGCCGATGACGGCCAGCCACAGCGCCCGGGCATGGTCGCCGACGCCCGGCAGCCGGTGCCGGGTGCGGGCGAAGACGACGGCGAAGACCAGGCCGAACAGCACCCCGACCACGGTCGCGGTGCCGGCACCCACCACGACCTGCGCGGTGCGCGAGACCAGCTCGCCTCGTGCTCGCGTGGCGCCCCGGCCGCGTGCGCACGGGCGTCCTCGACCGCGAGCGCGCGCCGGATCACCGGCTCGGTGTCAGCCACATCACGAGGGCAGCAGCAACCCCCGCCACGGCTCCGGAGAGGGCCCGCGACCGCAGCAGGTGCGAGAACCGCACCGCCGGGGCCGTCAGTGGCAGGGCACGCCGAGGGCGTGCCGCGCGTCGTGGGTCAGCTCGTGCAGGTACATCGCGCCGGTCGGCGGCTGAGCAGGGCGCCGTTCTCCTGCAGCAGCACGTAGAGGGCGAGCAGGACCCCGGCGACCAGCGCCCACGCCCAGCAGCGGGACGGAGACGGTGCCGACGGACGGAGCGGGGACAGCAACAGCAGGCTTGGTCATGAGATGACCCTTCCTTCCATACCTCGTGGACAGATCGAGCCGCAGCCGGTCTCCTGGCTTCCGGATCGACGTCCCCTCCCCGCCTTCCCGGTGCCGTGCGGCACCCGTGGCGTCGTGCTGGATGGAAGGGGACTCCCCGGTCACAGTGGCGAGGACCACGCCGGAATCGCACCGGCTTCCCGAACACTGCGGCTTTCGCCCTGACCCTCTCACACCTCCTGGGCCACGTCGACGGGCATGACCGTGCGGGGCGCGGGGCACGATGACCGGCACGCCCACCGAGGACGAGACCGACCCGACCGAGGAGCCCCCGTGACCGAGACGGACCCCAGCACCACCCCCACCGAGGCGAGCCGACGACGCGACCTGCCGCCGTTCCGGGCCGACCACGTCGGGCAGCCTGCTGCGGCCGCCGTCGCTGCTCGAGGCCCGGGCCCGGCACGCGGCCGGCGAGATCGACGACGACGCGCTGCGGGAGGAGGAGGACCGCTCGGTGGCCGAGGTGGTGGGCCTGCAGCGCGACGCCGGCCTGCAGACCGCCACCGACGGCGAGCTGCGCCGTACCTCGTGGCACATGGACTTCATCTACCAGCTCCACGGCGTCGAGCGCACCGACGAGCAGCTCGCGGTGCACTTCCGCAACGCCGAGCGGCGACCTGGACTTCGCCTCGGCCGCCCTGCGGGTCGTCGACCGGGTCGCGCTGGGCGAGCACGGTCTTCGGCGACGCCTTCCGTTCCTGTCCGAGACGGTGGCCGGCAGACGCCCACGGCCTCACCCCGAAGCTGACCATCCCCTCGCCGAGCATGGTGCACTACCGCGGCGGCCGGGCCGCCATCGACGAGGGCGTCTACCCCGACCTCGACGAGTTCTGGACCGACCTGTCCGCGGCGTACGCCGAGCAGCTGCGCCGGCCATGGCCGACCTGGGCTGCACCTACCTGCAGCTCGACGACACCAGCCTGGCCTACCTCAACGACCCGCCAGCAGCGCGAGCAGGTGCGCGCGCAGGGCGCCGACGCGGAGCACCAGCACGAGCAGTACATCCGCACCATCAACGCCGCGATCGCGGACCGGCCCGAGGGGCTGCGGGTCACCACCCACCTGTGCCGCGGCAACTACCGCTCGTCGTGGGCGGCCGAGGGCGGCTACGACTTCGTGGCCGAGGCGCTGTTCTCCGAGCTCGCCGTCGACGGCTTCTTCCTGGAGTACGACGACGAGCGCTCGGGTGGCTTCGAGCCGCTGCGCTTCGTGCCCCCGGGCAAGCAGGTCGTGCTCGGCCTGGTGACGACCAAGAGCGGCGAGCTCGAGGACAAGGACGACGCTCAAGCGGCGCATCGACGAGGCCTGCGGCTACGTGCCGCTCGACCAGCTGTGCCTGTCGCCGCAGTGCGGGTTCTCCTCCACCGTGGAGGGCAACACGCTCACGCTCGACGAGGAGCTGGCCAAGCTGCGGCTGGTCGTGGAGATCGCCCAGGAGGTCTGGGGCTGAGCCCTCGGCTCGACCCGCCCAGGGTGCGGAAGAAGCCGTCGGGGGCCAGCACGTCGTCGCGGCGATGAGGTCGTGGATCGAGGAGTGGTTCAGGCCCAGCAGGGCCGAGTCGATGCCGCCGCGCAGGATGTCCAGCACGTTCTCCACCCCGGCCTGGCCGTTCGCGGCGAGGCCCCACAGGTAGGCGCGGCCGATCATCACCGCGCGGGCGCCCAGGGCGACCGCCTTGACCACGTCGCTGCCGCGCCGGATGCCGCCGTCGAGCACGACCTCGACCTGGTCGCCGACCGCGCCGGCCACCGCCGGCAGCGCCCGGATCGGGGCGGGGGTGCCGTCGATGTTGTTGCCGCCGTGGTTGGACACCGAGATCGCGGTGACGCCGGCGTCCACCGCCCGGCGGGCGTCGTCGACGCGGCAGACCCCCTTGAGCATGAACGGGCCGCCCCACTCCTGGCGCATCCAGGCCACGTCCTCCCACGACGGCGGGTCGGTCTGCATCCAGGCGCCGTAGGCACCGAAGAAGGTGGGCGGCGGCGTGTCGCCCTCGGCCAGGTTCGGCGCGGTGAGGTCGGGGATGCCGCCGCCCCGCGCGAAGTCCAGCAGCCACCGCGGGCGGCGGAGCCCCTCGGGGGCGAAGCGCACCATCGTGCGCAGGTCCATCTTCTCCGGGATCGACGGGCTGCCCCAGTCGCGGCCGTGCGAGAAGGACCAGTCCAGCGTGGCGATCAGGCCCACCGCCCCGGCGGAGCGGGCGCGCTCCATGCGGGCGCGCATGTCGTCGCGCGAGCCCATCCAGTACATCTGGAAGAACGTCTGCGGGTTCGCGGCGACGACGTCCTCGACCGGCTTGCTGGCGAACGACGACAGCCCCATCGCGGTCCCCCGGGCCGCCGCGGCCCGGGCCACCGCGACCTCGCCGTCGGGGTGCACCGCCTGCACGCCGGTCGGCGAGATGATCACCGGCATCGAGATGTCCTGCCCCATCACGGTGGTGGCCTGGTCGCGCTTGGCCGAGGCGCCGGCCACGTGCGGCGCGAAGCCGAGCTCGGCGAAGGAGGCCGTGTTGTCGGCGTACGAGGAGCCCCGCTCCGAGCCGGCCAGCAGGGCGCCGTACACGGACGGGGGCAGGCGCCGCTTGGCTCGGCGCTGCGCCTCGGCGACGCTCTCGAACCAGGTGTCCTTGCTCATCGGGTGCCTCTCTTGTCGGGAATCCGCGGAAGGCGGGGGTCAGCGATCGGGGGCTGCGGGCTCGCCAGGCCCCTACCCACAGGCCGGTGCCGTAGGCCAGGTCGTCGAGGCGGCGCGCGAGCAGGAAGCGGACCGGGTCGAGGTCGGGGCGGGTCCGGCGGTGGTCGAGCACCGCGTCGACGACGCCCGCGACCAGCACCGCCCGGCGGGCCCGGCGGGAGACCAGCGCGGCCGCGAGGGCCAGCGGCCAGTAGTGCCGGGTCAGCGCGGACCCGGCCTGGGCCAGGGTGCCCACCGCGCCCCGCGCGGTCAGCGACGCGGCCGTGCGCAGCGGGTGCTCCTCGGGGCCGAGCCGGCGGGCCACCTGCAGGCTGACCGCCGCGAGCAGCACGGCCGCGGCCGGGGCCGACCAGCGCCGCTGGGCCAGCAGGCAGACGGTCAGCGCAGCGGTCCACGGCGTGAGCACCGCGGGGGCGACGGCGGAGCCGTGCCGAGCGGCCAGCGGCGCGGCACCGGTGCCGTAGAAGGCCTTGCGCCGCAGCCACGGGCCCAGCGTCGGTCCGGTGGTCGTGGCGTACGACGGCCGCCGGCTCGTAGCGCACCCGCCAGCCGGCGTCGTGCAGCCGCCAGACCAGGTCGACGTCCTCGGCCACCTGCATCGCGCTCGTCGAAGCCCGCCGGCGGCCAGCACCGCCGAGCGGCGTACCAGCAGGGCGGCGCTGGGGAGGTAGGCCACCCGACCCAGGGGCTGCACCGGGCCGGGCCGGGGACCGAGGTCGAGCGAGGAGCGGGCCGCCTCGTAGCGGCACAGCCACGCTGTCGTCGGCGCGCGGCTCCCCGCCCAGCACCCGCGGTCCGACCACGCCGACGGCCGGGTCGTCGAGGTGCCGGCGCAGCACCGCGAGCCAGCCGGGGCCGGGCACCACGTCGGAGTCCAGGAAGGCCACGCACGCGGTCGTGGCCAGCGGCCAGGCCGGCGTTGCGGGCGGCGGCGGGCCCGACCGAGCGACTCGCAGCCGGACCAGCCGGGCGCCGAACTCCTGCGCGACGGCGCGGGTGGTGCCGGGGTCCACCGAGCCGTCGTCGACGACGACCACCGGCAGGCCCGTCGCCGAGGGCGGCCAGCAGCCGGGCGAGCTGGCGGGGCCGGTCGCGCACCGGGACCACCACGGTGACGTCGGTGACCGGCGGTCGTCCCGCGGTCGTGGCCCGCTGCCACCAGGGGTCGGCGAGCCCCCGGTCGAGCAGCAGCCGGGCCACGGTCGCGGAGTCCGGGTCGTGGGCGACCACGCCGCCGTCGGGCGAGAGCAGCCGCTGCGCCCGGGGCTGCAGGCGGAGCACCGCACCGGAGCCGCCGACGAGCAGCCGCCCGCCGGCGCAGGCGCGGGTGCCTGGGCCGAGCCGGACGGTGAAGCCGGCGGGCAGGGCGGGTGCCGGAGCAGGGGTCGCTCATGCCGAGAAGCCCCCGTCGGCGTGCAGCACGGAGCCGTGCACGACGGTGCCGGCGGTGCAGCCGAACTCGACGACCGCGGCGACCTCGTCGGGGCGCAGCGGCCGGCCGGCCGCCTGGGACGCGGCCAGGGTGGCGACGTCGACGTCGTAGACGGCCGCGGTGGCGGCCAGCATCGCGGTGTCGGTGGAGCCCGGCGAGACGGCGCAGGCGGTCACCCCGGTGCCCCCGCAGGTCGGCGGCCAGCCCGCGCACGATGCCGACCACGGCGTGCTTGGCCATGCAGTAGGCCGCGAGGTGCCACAGCCCGCGCTCGCCGGCGGCCGAGGCGACCGCCGACGAAGACGGGGTCGGCGCGGGACCGCAGCAGGTGCGGCACGGTGGCGTGGGCGGTGTTCCAGACCCCGAGCGCGTCGACCTCCCACAGCATCCGCAGGTCCGCGGGGTCGGTCTCCCACAGCGGGCGCACCCCCGGCCAGCACGGCCGCGCCGGCGACGACCACGTCGAGCGAGCCGTGCCGTGCGACGGCGGCGGCGGCCGCCGCGTGCAGCGCGCCGAGGTCCCGGACGTCGGCCACCACGGGGTGCACCCGGTCGGGGTCGAGCGCGACGACCGCGTCCAGGTCGGCGCGGGTGGCCAGCGGGTACGACGTGCCGCCGTCGTCCCCGGCGCAGGAGTCCAGCGCGTGCACGACGTACCCCCGCGCCAGCAGCCGGCGCACGACGGCGGCGCCGATGCCCCGGGCCGCACCGGTGACCAGCGCCACGCGCGGCGGCTCCGGTGTCACGGGGTGCGTCACGGGGTGCCCAGCGGCTCGCGGGACCGGCTGACGCCGGAGAGCCGGCCGTTGGCGGCCACGTCGAGGGCGGCGCAGCTCCGCGACCAGGTTGCGGACCAGCCGGTCGAACAGCTGCCCGCCCGCGCTGCGCGCTGCTGGTCGTGGGGTCGCCGAGCACGCCGTTGGGCGACACCCCGACGACGCCCTCCTCGCGCAGCCGGGGCATGAGCTCGCTGCACCGGCTCGGTGGCGCCGGGCGCCATCAGGTCGACCCGCACCGACCAGGGCGCGAGGTGCCGCAGCAGCGAGGTCTCGGTCTCCCCGGCGTGGGCGTCGGCGTCGGGCAGGTCCATCGAGGTCCAGGCCACCGGCCGTCCCTCGTAGCGCAGCAGGTCGACCACCTCGGTCAGCGTGGCGGTGTTGCCGCCGTGGCCGTTGACGAAGATCACGCCGCGGGCCCACCGCGTGGCCGAGCGGCCGAACTCGGCCAGCAGCAGGAACAGCGCCTCGTGCCCGATGGAGATGGTGCCGGGGAAGCCCTCGTGCTCGCCGCTGGCGCCGTAGTTCAGCGACGGCGCGACCAGCACGCGCGGTGCCCGTCGCGTCGAGACGCTCGGCCGCGGCCCGGGTGACCGCGTTGGCCACCATCGCGTCGGTGGCCAGCGGCAGGTGCGGGCCGTGCTGCTCGACCGAGCCGACGGGCACCAGCAGCAGCGCCTCGCCGTCCGGCACCCTCGGCCACCGCTGCTGGCCCAGGCCGAGCGAGGCGGCCCGCGGCGGCCGACGGTCGGGCGCACCGTCCTCAGCTGCCCGCGCGCAGGCCCGCGAGCGGGTTCTCGTCGCAGGCCTTGTCCGGCGGCCGGCGGGTCAGGGTCAGCGGCACCGGGGCGTTGCGGACCGGGCCCGGTGTGGGAGTGGTCCTGCGAGCGCCGGCCGGCGACGCGACCTGGCGCCGGCGCGCCGCCGCGTTGCCCTTGCACGCACTCCGGGTCGGGCCCGTCCAGCGGCAGCCCGGTGAAGAACTTGGCCGCCATGCAGCCACCCCGGCAGGAGTCGTAGGCCGAGCACTTCGTGCACGCGCCGCCGGTCTGCGGGTCGCGCAGCTCGCGGAACAGCTCGGAGTGCTTCCACACCGTGTCGAAGCCGTCGCTCCGAGTCCGGGCGCCGAGCGCACGTTGCCGGCCTTGAAGCGGTCGTGGATGGCGAACGGGCAGGCGTAGACGTCGCCGACCGGGTCGACCAGGCAGACCACCCGTCCGGCCCCGCACAGGTTGAGCCCGGGCAGCGCCTCGCCGTAGGCCGAGAGGTGGAAGAACGAGTCGCCGGTGAGCACCTTGTCCCCGTTGGCCACCAGCCAGTCGTAGAGCTCGCGCTGCTGCTCGGGCAGCGGGTGCAGCTCCTCCCAGACGTCGGCGCCGCGGCCCGAGGGGCGCAGCCGGGTGAGCCGCAGCTGGGCGCCGTAGCGGTCGGCGATGGCCTTGAACTCGTCGAGCTGGCCGATGTTGTGGCGGGTGCACACCACCGAGAGCTTGAAGTCCCGCATGCCGGCGGCCTGCAGGTTGGCCATCGCCCGCAGCGCGGCGTCGTAGGTGCCCGCGCCCCGCACGTGGTCGTTGACCTCGGCGGTGGCGCCGTCCAGCGAGATCTGCACGTCGACGTAGTCGGTGGCCGCCAGCTTCGCCGCCCGCTCCGGGGTGATCCGGAAGCCGTTGGTGGAGAACTTCACCCCGACGTGGTGGTCCACGGCGTAGTCGAGCAGCTCCCAGAAGTCCGGGCGCACCGTCGGCTCGCCGCCGCCGATGTTGACGTAGAAGATCTGCATCCGCTCGAACTCGTCGATGAGCGCCTTGCACTCCTGCCGTGCGACAGCTCGTCGGGGTCGCGCCGGCCCGACGAGCTCAGGCAGTGCACGCAGGCCAGGTTGCAGGCGTAGGTCAGCTCCCAGGTCAGGCAGATCGGGGCGTCGAGGCCCTTCTCGAAGTGGTCGATCGAGGCGGCCGGGGGCCGGGGCGGCGGTGATCGTCGCGGGTCGTTCCTCGAGGATCGTCATGCGGTGGTGTCCCTCCTGCGGATCATGCCGCCGGTCGCGAGACCCTGCAGCGCCGCGACGTACGCCGGCCAGTGCGCCGGTGGCACGCCGGCCTCGAGCAGGGCCGCCTCGACGCTGCCGCAGGAGCCCAGGCGGCGCACGGTCTCGACGAGCTCGGGGGTCTTGAGGAAGCTGAGCCGGCGGGTGCCGAAGTGGTAGGCCAGGGCCCCGAACGGCTCGGGCCGCAGCGCCACCGAGGCGTCCAGCTCCCAGGGCTCGGCCAGCATCCCCGGTGTCGTGGTCGCGGACGTCATCAGTAGACGCCGCACATCCCGTCGATGGAGACCTCCTCGACCAGCGCGTTCTCCGCGAGGTCGGCCGGGGTCGTCTGGTCCTGGGTCGTCTCGGTGGCGAGGTCCTGGGGGTCGGTCATGGCTGCACCGCTTCCTTCGCTGGGGTCACGGGGGGTCGAGCGCGTGTCGCACCACGCTAGGTGCGAGCCGCGGGTCCGCACACTCCTCGGCCGGGACGCCCCGTACCTGTCCACGCGGAGAGGGTGGGGCCCTATGACCGGGCAGCACGACGGCGGGCTGGACGAAGCGTTTCGCGATCCTCGTCTGTGCCGGGGGCTCGCGACGCTCCTAGGTTCCCCCCAGGGGGTCCCCACCGCCCACGCCATCACCGCACAGGAGGCACAGATGCAGGTCGACGAGCTGCTCAAACCGTTCCCGATCAAGGAGTTCCACCCGTTCCCCCGGGCGCTGATGGGGCCGGGGGCGCACGAGATGATCGGCCCCGAGGCCCTCAAGCTCGGGTTCAAGAAGACGCTGGTCATGACCTCGGGCCTGCGCGGCTCCGACATCGTGCACAAGATCGTGGAGTCGATGAAGTACCACGGCCTCGAGGTCGTGGTCTACGACAAGGTGGAGTCCAACCCCAAGGACTACAACGTCATGGACGCCGTGGGGATGTACCAGGAGAACGCCTGCGACGCTTCGTCTCCATCGGCGGCGGCTCGTCGCACGACGCCTGCAAGGGCGCGCGGGTCTCGGTGGCGCACGACGGGCGCAACGTCAACGAGTTCGAGGGCTTCAACATGTCCGAGAACCCGAAGAACCCGCCCCACATCGCGGTCTCCACCACGGCCGGCACCGGCTCGGAGACCTCCTGGGCCTACGTCATCACCGACACCACGACCGACCCCGACAACCCGCACAAGTACGTCGCCTTCGACGACGCCTCGGTGACCACCCTGGCCATCGACGACCCGGTGCTCTACTACTCCTGCCCGATCGACTACACCGCTCAGTGCGGCTTCGACGTCCTCGCGCACGCCTCCGAGCCGTACGTCTCCCGGCTGAACTTCCAGCCCTCGCTGGGCAACGCGCTGCACGCCATCAAGCTGACCAGCGAGAACCTGCGCGCGGCGGTGTGGAACGGCGAGGACCTCGCCGGCCGCGAGGGCATGATGTACGCGCAGTACATCGCCGCCCAGGCGTTCAACTCCGGCGGGCTGGGCATCATCCACTCGATCTCGCACGCGGTGAGCGCGTTCTACGACACCCACCACGGCCTCAACAACGCCATCGCGCTGCCGCGGGTGTGGGCCTTCAACATGCCGGTGGCCTACAAGCGCTTCGCCGACATCGCCCGGGCGATGGGCATCGACACGCACGGCATGACCGACGTGCAGGCGGCCGAGGCCGCGCTCGGCGCGTCCATCCGGCTGCTGCGCGACGTGGGCATCACCGAGAAGTTCACCGACGTCACGCAGGACAGCTACTCCAAGAACCGGCTGGGCATGGGCCCGACCAAGTTCTACGAGGACTCGGGCACCATCACCGGCGACAGCGACGACGTCGACCGCATCACCAACCACGTGCTCGGCGACGCCTGCACCCCGGGCAACGCCAAGGAGTGCACCTTCGAGACCGTCCGGCCCGTCGTGGACCACTGCATGAACGGCGACCTCGACGACCTGCTCGGCTGACGCAGCACCCCGCCCCCGGTGACGACGGTGGCGGGCGCTGGCCCACCGGCGCCGAGCCGCGGCCCGTCTCCCGACGACCGTCGGACCGACCACGAAGGAGCCCGTTGAGCGACGACTTCGAGGATGTCGCGGCCGCCAAGGACCGGCTGGCCGAGCACGGCTACCTCTCCGACGACCGGCTGGCCACCACGGTCTTCCTGCAGACCCGGCTGGACAAGCCGCTGCTGCTGGAGGGACCGGCCGGGGTGGGCAAGACCCAGCTGGCCACCACCCTGGCCGCAGGCCACCGGCCGCCGGCTGCTGCGGCTGCAGTGCTACGAGGGCCAGGACGAGTCGAAGGCGCTCTACGAGTGGGACTACGGCAAGCAGCTGCTCTACACCCAGATCCTGCGCGAGAAGATCGGCCAGTTCATCGCCGACGCCGCCGACCTGCACGAGTCGGTCGAGCGGATCGCGGCGCAGGACAGCGTCTTCTTCTCCGAGCGGTTCCTGGCCCCGCGGCCGCTGCTGGAGGCGATCACCTCCGAGGAGCCGGTGGTGCTGCTCATCGACGAGGTCGACCGGGCCGACGAGGCCCTGGAGGCCGTGCTGCTCGAGCTGCTCTCGGAGTGGCAGATCTCCATCCCCGAGGTCGGCACGGTCCGGGCGAAGCACCTGCCGTACGTCGTGCTGACCTCCAACAACACCCGTGACCTGTCGGCCGCGCTGAAGCGGCGCTGCCTGCACCTGTTCCTGGACTACCCCACCGCCGAGCGCGAGCTGGAGATCGTGCGCTCCAAGGACACCGGCCTGCCCGAGGCGCTGGCCGTGCGGCTGGTGGAGATCGTGCGCGGCCTGCGCGAGCTGGAGCTGCGCAAGGCGCCGAGCATCTCCGAGACCATCGACTGGGCCCGCACCCTCGCGGTGCTCGGGGTCAGCGAGCTCGAGCGGCGAGGTGCTCGGCGCGACCCTCAACGTGGTGGTCAAGTACGAGCGCGACCTGCGCCGGGCCACCGCGGCGCTGCCCCGGCTGGTGGACCCCAACGCCGAGGTGCCCGACGCCGCACGGCCACGGGCACGGCCACGGCCACGGGCACGGCCCGCACGAGCGCGGCGACGGCGAGCCCGACGGGCGTGGCCAAGCGGGCCGCCAAGGACGAGCCGGGCCGGCACGACAAGGACTACTACGGCGCCCCGGGCGCCGGCGCCGGCCGTGCGGAGCCGTCAGCGCCGAGAAGGGCCAGCGGTCGTTCGCCGCCGGGACCCGTCGACGGCCCGTGTGATGCGCCCGCACCGAGGGGCCGGGAGGTAGCGCGTGGAGGGTGCCCTGCACCGGTTCGTGCGGCTGCTGCGGCTGCACGGCATGCGGGTCAGCGTCTCGGAGGCGCTGGACGCGATGCACGCCGCGGCCCAGCCCGGCGTGCTCGCCGAGCGCGAGCTGCTGCGCTCGGCCCTGATGGTCACCCTGGTCAAGGACCGCCGCGACCTGGAGGTCTTCGACCGCGTCTTCGACCGGTTCTTCGGCCTGCGGGCCGTCGTGCCGCCGGAGGAGGAGGGCCACTCCCACGCCCACGACGACCTGACCGACGAGGGCGCCCTGGAGCAGTTCACCCTCTCCGACAACCCGGGCGACAACCCCGAGCAGGGCCACTCCCACGGCAAGCCCGAGGACCTGCGCACCTACTTCGACCCCGAGGACCTGGCCCAGCAGTACAACCTGCACCAGGAGGCCAACAAGCTCGACATGTCCGCGATGACCGACGAGATCGTGCTGTCCAACGACGCCGCCACCAGCGCCGAGAAGGCCGCGCGGGTGCAGCTCTCGACCAACCGGATGCACAACCCCGGCCAGCCCGGCGAGCTGACCGCCGCCCCCGGGCTCGAGCTCGACATCGAGCTCACGGTGGCCGAGGAGATGGCCCTGCTGGGCTGGCTGACCGACGAGCTGCCCGACGACCTGTCGAGTCGACGAGCCGGAGGACGTCGCGGCGCTGCGGGCGGCGCTGGCCCCCCTGCTGGAGGGGCTGCCGCAGCGGCTCAAGGAGCACCTGCAGCGGCTGCTGTCGGTGGAGACCGAGATCGAGGGCCGCGAGCTGCGGGCGGCCCAGGCCGAGACCATCGACGAGCACGAGCGCGCCGACCTGGAGGAGTCCCTGCGACGGCTGCTGCGCAGCCTGCACGGCGCCCCCCGGCCCAAGCGCGGCCGATCGCCGCCCAGGGCGTCATCGACGGCCGGCGCACGATGCGCGCCAACATGAAGTACGACGGGGTGCCGTTCCGTCCCGTGACCGTGCGCAAGGTGGAGGACCGGCCCCGGCTGCTGGTGCTGGCCGACGTCTCGCTCTCGGTGCGGCAGCACGGCCCGCTTCACCCTCCACCTGGTGCACAGCCTGCAGTCGGTGGCGGCCCAGGTGCGCAGCTTCGCCTTCGTGAAGGACCTCGTCGAGATCACCGACCTGTTCTCCGAGCACCGCATCGAGGACGCGCTGTCCCTGGTGCTGGCCGGCCTGCCCGCGGGCGGGGTCCTCGACGTCGACGCGGACTCCGACTACGGCACCGCCTTCGAGCAGTTCCTGGAGCAGTACGGCTCCGCGGTCACCCGTCGTACGACGCTGCTGGTGCTGGGCGACGGCCGGGGCAACGGCAACGACCCGCGGCTGCCCGTCTTCGAGGAGCTGGCCCGGCGCGCCCGGCAGACGGTGTGGCTGACCCCGGAGCCGCGCTACTCCTGGGGCCTGGGCCGCTGCGACCTCCCGGCCTACGAGGAGTACTGCGACCGGGTGCAGGTGGTGCGCAACCTGCACGGCCTGGAGCGGGTCACCACCTCCATGACGGGGACGGGCGCGTGAGCAGCGCCGTCCGACCCGCCCCGACGTCGCGCCCATCGACGCGCTGGCCCCCACCGTCGAGGGCCGCTACGAGGACCCCTACGTCACCGTGAGCGCGGCCCACCACGGTCGCCCCGCGCGCAGTCCCCGCAGCGTGCGCACCGAGCACTTCGACCTGACCGCCTCGCAGGGACGGGTGCACCTCACCCACGTCGTCCCGCCCTCCGCCGTCGACGACGACCTGGCCGGGCTGCTGCAGGACGAGCTGTTCGGGCCGGGCTGGCTGCGCGGCGGCGAGCTCTTCGAGCGGGTGTTCACCGGGGTGGTGCGCACCAGCGCGCCGGACGCCCTGGACGGCTGGGAGCTGTTCTACCGCAACACCCTGGCCCGGCTCGACGCCTGCGGACGCCCCGACGAGCGGCCGGACCGCGGCGCCTCGGGGCACGGCTGCATCGCCGGCTACGCACCCGTCTACCGGCACACCCTGGAGCTGCTGGCGCCCGGCTCGGTGCTGGAGCTGGGCTGCTGCTTCGGCTTCCTGTCGCTGCTCGTCGCCGCGTCGGGCCGGCCGACCATCGCCTCCGACGTGTCCCCGGGCACCGTCGGCCTGCTCGCTGCGATCGCCCCCCGGCTGGGCATCCGGGTGGGCACCGTCACCGCCGACGCGGCCCGCTTCCCCGGGGACGACGGGCTGGCGGACACCGTGCTGGCCATCCACCTCCTGGAGCACCTGGACCCGTCCCACGGCGCTCAGGTCATCGCCGAGGCGGTGCGCCTGGCCACGCGCCGGGTCGTCGTCGCGGTCCCGTTGGAGGACGAGGCCGACGAGACCTTCGGCCACGTGCGGACGGTCGGGCTGGACGACCTGCGACGGTGGGGACGGGCCACCGGGCTGCGCTACGACGTGCACGAGCACCACGGCGGCTGGCTGGTCCTCGACGTGGCGTGAGGCTGGACGGGGGGGACCGCGAGCGCTACGGTGACCCCGGCGTGACGCAGGTCACACCATGGCGAGAGGGATCCCGATGAGCCCACGTTCCACCACCCGACGCGTCCTCGGCGTCGCGGTCTCCCTGAGCGCCCTCGTGCTGGCGGGTCTGTCCCTGGGCGCCCCGGGCGCCGCCGGCGACCCCGATCCCGGGGACCGCGGGGTCGACGGCACGCGGGCGGGGGGACCGTCCAGGTGGTGAAGGTGGACGCCCCGACACCGGCCGCGCGCGGCAAGGTGGCGGCCCTCGGCCTCGACGTCACGGAGTCCGCCGACGCGGCCGGCATCGACGTCGTGCTGCACGGCCGCAAGGACGCGGACGTGCTGCGCCGCGCCGGCCTCACGTGGACCGTCAAGGTCGAGGACCTCGCCGCCCAGCACGCGCGGATCAACGCGGCCGCGGACCGCGCCTACGCCGCCCGGGTGGGCCGCTCCCCGCTGCCGAGCGGCCGGGACCACTACCGGACGCTCGCCGACTACAACCGGGAGATGCGCCGCCTCGCCGTACGATCACCCGGGGCTGGTGCGAGCTCATCCGGCTCGAGCACCGGTCGCTGCAAGGACGCCGCGTGCTCGGCATCGAGGTGACCCGTGACGTCGACCGGACCAACGACGGCAAGCCGGTGTTCCTGATGCTGGGCGCCCACCACGCGCGTGAGTGGCCCAGCAGCGAGCACACCCTCGAGTTCGCCTACGACCTGCTGGCGAGTAGCGGCAGGAGCCCGCGCGCCACGCGCATCGTCGACCGCGGAGCGGACCATCTTCGTGCCGGTGGTCAACGTCGACGGCTTCGCGATCTCGCGCTACGCGACGCCGATCGGCGACTTCTGCCTCTTCGACTACGAGATGAAGCGGAAGAACTGCCGCGTCTCGGTGCTCACCCCGCCGGAGTACCTGGGCGGCTCCTGCGCGGACAACCCGGCCGGGGCGCTCCGCGGCACCGACCTCAACCGCGACTACCCGGGGTTCTGGGGCGGCCCCGGGGCGAGCGCCGACTGGTCCGACGACACCTACCGGGGCGACCGGCCCGGTGCCGAGCCCGAGGTGGACAACATCCGGACGCTGATCTCCCGCCGGCAGGTGACGGGCTCATCACCAACCACACCTACAGCAACCTGGTGCTGCGGCCGCCGTCCCTGTTCGCCACGGGCCTGTCCCCCGACGAGGCCAGTACAAGGCGCTCGGTGCGACGATGACGGACGCGAACAGCTACACCAACTGGGCGTCGTACCAGCTCTACGACACCTCGGGGTCCGCTGAGGACTGGTCGTACTGGAACACCGGCGGCTACGGCTTCACGTTCGAGATCGGCGACCGAGGCCTTCCACCCGACCTACGAGGACGCCGTCGTCGGCGAGTACCTCGGCCTGTCGCCGGCCGCAGGCGCCGGCCGGGGCGGCAACCGGGAGGCCTACTACCGGTTCGCGAGCGCCAACCTCCGCTCCGCCTACCACTCGACCATCACCGGCACCGCCCCGCGCGGTCGCACGCTCACCGTCCGCAAGCAGTTCACCTCGCAGACGTCCCCGGTCATCGTCGACGACGCGGACCCGGGCACCACCTCGGAGCCGGTGACCTACCGCGACGTGCTCAGCTCGTCGCTGGACTCCCGCGGGGGTCGGTTCCGCTGGGCGGTCAACCCCTCCACCCGGCCGGTGGTCGCGGGGCGCGGCGGACGGCTCCCCCAGGGGCCGGCGCAGCCGACCGTCACGCTCACCAACCCCGCGGGGGTGCCCGCGGTGGGCGGCAGCGAGACCACGACGTTCGAGATCAAGGGGCTGCCGGACTTCGACAACGGCCGGGCCACCGTCGGGTGGGCTGGCCGGGACGCAGCGGGGACGAGGCGCTGGACTGGGACGTGTTCGTGCTACAACTCCGCCGGCGAGGTCGTCTGCCAGGCGGCGTCGCTGGCCGACCCCGAGGTGGCGGTGCTCATCGACCCCGTGCCGGGGGGCTACACCGTCGAGGTCAACAACTTCGCCGGCGGCTCGGCGGCGACGGACTGGACCGGCGACGTGACGTTCGCGCAGCCCACGCCCCCGCTGGTGACCGGCGTCAAGGAGGCGTGGATCCTCAGCTGCCGGCCCACCGGCGCCCACGCCCGCTCACCACCGGGCGCTGGTGACCCGCCGGGTCGTCGTCGACCGCGGTCGCACGGTCGACGTCGGGAACGCCTGCCGCCGCCCCAAGGGCTGAGCCGGTCAGCGCACCGTGACGGTCCGGCGCACGGTGGCGGCGCGGGCGTAGGCGGTGCCGGCGTAGTGGACGACGACCCGGTGCCGGCCCGCGGGCACGCCGTCCAGCACGGCCCGCACCCGGCCCTCGCGCAGCCGACGCGTCACGGCGGGCGAGGAGCCGGTCGAGGAGGTCGAGCGAGACCGTCACGTCGCCGTACGCCGGGTGGTTCCCGCCCCACCAGCGCACCCGCACCGGGACGGTCACCCGCGAGCCCCGCACCACCGGGGCGGAGCGCAGGTAGACCAGGCGCTGCAGCACCACGTCGATGCCACGGGTGGTGCGACCCGCGGTGAGCCGGAAGCGCGCCCCGGTCGCGAAGGAGCGGCCGCCGCCGTACGCCGTGCTCGCCCAGTCGTTGCTCTCGTTGGACCCGACGAGCAGCGTGTACGTCCCCGGCGGCAGGCCGAGCACCCGGTAGTGGCCGTCACGGCCGGAGAGGGTGTCGTCGTGGGGGTGGCGCACCCCGTTGCCGAAGGTCTCGCCGGCGCCGACCAGGTAGGGGTACGTCGACGCGCCGCGCACCGGGTGGCCGTGCGCGTCGGTCACCGTGCCGCTGAACGCGGCCGCCCGGTGCCGCAGCACCTGGTCGGGCACCGTGGTCGTCCCGCCCTCGGTGACGGTGACGTCCTGCGCGGGCGGGCAGGAGAAGCCGCCGTAGTCGACCACGTCGCCACCGGGGCACTGCATCAGGTAGCGGCCCGTCCCGTCCCAGGTGGTGACCTGGTAGCGACCGGGCGGCACCTCGGTGACGGTGAACCGGCCGTCGCGGGCCACCGACGAGGTGTCGCCGGCGGGCAGGTCGGGGTCGGAGGCCTCGGTGAGGTCGGCGCCCAGCCGGGTCGGGCTCGAGCCGTCGACGGCCGTGACCCGGCCGGTCACCCGTCCCGGCCGCAGCAGCACCACCCGGAGCCGGACCGCCCCGGAGGCCGGCACCTCCACCAGGCGCACGTCGCTGGTCAGCCGGCCGGGCGCGCCCACCGTCAGCTCCAGCGTGCGCTGCTCCACCCCGCGGAACACCGCCACGCCGGAGGAGCCCGTGGTGCCGTGGCGGTAGGGGTCCTCCTCCGACGCGTCGAGGCTGACCGCGGCCCCGGCCACGGGGCGCGCGGCCGAGTCCAGCACGGTCACCTCGACGGCCCCGTCGCCGCCCGCCCACGGGCTGCCGGAGGACGCCGAGAGCCCGGCCGTGGCCAGGCCCGCGGCCAGCACGGCCACCAGTGCGACGCTGCGTGGCCGCACGGGACTCACGCCACGTAGGGGATGGTCTGCGGGCCCTCGGGCAGCACGCAGACCCGGGAGTCCGGCCCCGCGTCGTGCAGCGCCCGGAGCACCGCCTCGGCCACGTCCTCGGTGTGGCCCAGGTGGGCGGCGGCCAGGTCGTCGGCGGAGAGGTACGACGTCCGCATGACCACGCGCGCGTGCGCCTGCACCTTGGCCTGCACCTGGACCTGCCACTGGTCGGGGACCGTGCGCTCGCGGGCCGCGATGGCGCTCAGCAGCGCCTCGGGCGACGCCTGCGAGGACAGCACCTCGCGGTAGGAGCCGTGGTCGGGGAAGCCGTCGCGGCACTCGGCCGCGCAGACGATGGTGCCGCCCTGCCGCACCACGGTCATCCCGGCCGACATGCCCTTGACCGCCTGGTAGAGGTTCTGGTCGAGCGGGTAGCCGGCGTTGGTGGTGACCACCACGTCGAAGAGCGCCGGCACGGGCTGCATGGCCAGCCGCTGGGAGGCCGCGCGGGCGCGCGGCGTGCATCTGCGGGAGGGTGCCGCCGAAGGCCTCCACGATGCGCTGCTCCCGGTTGAGCACCACGTCGAGCCCGAAGTCCACCCCGCCGACCGCGGCCACGACCGCGCGGATGTCGTCGTGCACGGGGTTGCCCTCGCACACCGCCCAGGTCGCGGCCGGGTCGCCGATGCGGCGGGCGTCGTGCAGGGTCAGCACCGTCTCCAGCCCGGCCAGCCCCGGGGCGACGAGCTTGGGGCCGCCGGAGAAGCCGGCGAAGAAGTGCGGCTCGACGAAGCCGGTGGTGATGCGGACGTCAGCCTCCACCCACTCCCGGTTGAGGAACACCGGCACGCCGTCGCCGTGCACGCCGAGGTCGACCAGCGAGGAGTCGTCGCGGGCGTCGTGGTTGACCACCCGCACCCGGCCCACCACCTCGTCGCCGAGCATGGCGCGGATCTCGGCCTCGGTGTTGCCCCGGTGGGTGCCGGTGGCCACGAGCAGCACCACGTCGTCGAGCGCGACGATGCCCTCGAGCTCCTCCAGCACGGCGGGGACCATCAGGTGCCGGGGCTGGGGCCGGGTGCCGTCGCACATCGAGATGGCCACGCGCTGTCCCGGTCGCACCAGCTCCCGCAGCGGCGGGCCGGCCACCGGGGAGCGCAGCGCGTCGCGCAGCACCTGCCGCTGGTCGTCCGGCGCCGGCGCGTACGTCGGCTCCACGACCGTCGTGCGGTCCCGGGGCAGGTCGACGACCAGCCCCTCCTCGCCGTACGCGAGACGCACCCCCACCGTCGGCTCACCCATGACCACGACCTCCGTGCCTCGTGCCCGGCGCCCTCAGATGACGCCCAGCTTGCTGGCCTCGTAGACCGCCTCCGCGCGCCGTGACACCCCGAGCTTGCGCAGGATGTTGCCGACGTGGAACTTCGCCGTCGTCTCGGAGATGTACAGCTTCGCGCCGATGTCGCGGTTGGACAGCCCGCGGGCCAGCAGGCTGAGCACCTCGCGCTCGCGGGCGGTGAGCTGCTTGGCCTCCTCCACCGGCGGCGCGTTGAGGCCGCGCACCATCGCGGCGGCGCTGCGGGCGTCGAAGGCGCTCTCCCCGCGCGAGACGTCGCGGATGGCCCGGATCAGCGCCGAGGTGTCCACGTCCTTGACCACGTACCCCCGGGCCCCGGCCCGGATGGCCTGCAGCACCAGCTGCTCGTCGAGGAACGTGGTCAGCACCAGGACGCCCACCTGCGGGTACTGCGCGGTCAGCTGCTGGCAGAGCTCCAGGCCCTCGCTGTCGGAGGAGGTGGACAGCTTGAGGTCCAGCAGCACGATGTGCGGGTCCGCGCGGGCCACCACGGCCAGCGCCTCGGCCGCGCTGGAGGCCTCCCCCACCACCCGCAGGTCGTCCTCCCGCTCGAGGATGGAGCGCAGGCCCTGCCGGACGATGGCGTGGTCGTCGACCAGCATGATGCCGACCACGTCGCTGCGGGCGCCGGTCTCGGACGGGGCCAGGGTGGCCATCAGGTCTCGCTCTCGTACGGCTGGGTGGAGGGGTGGGGCCGGTCGGGGGCGGGCACGGACCGGGTCAGGTCGGCGATGAGCCCGTGCGGCCCGGCGGCGGCCAGCGGCAGGGGCACCCCGATCTCCACGCGGACCCCGCCCAGCCGGGCCCGGCGGAAGGCCAGGCTGCCGCCGAGGTCGGCCACCCGGCTCTCCATGTTGACCAGCCCCCGGTGCCGGCCGTCGACCATGGTGGCGCGCTCGAGCCGCAGCTTGCGGCTCAGGTCGGTGGGGTCGCCGGAGCCGTCGTCGGCGATCGAGAGCGTGAGCCGGTCGGGACGGTAGCGCAGCCGGACGATGGCCCGGCTGGCCTGGGCGTGGGTGGCCACGTTGAACAGCGCCTCGCCGACGGTGCGGGCCAGCTCGTGGTCGGCGTCGTTGCTCAGCCGCAGCACGTCGCCCTCGACCCGCAGCTGCACGCCCAGGTGGGGCTGGTGCTGGTGGGCGACCTCGTGCAGCAGCTCGGGCAGGGTGGAGACCGTGTCGCGGTGCGGCTGGTGCAGGGCGTAGATCGCCCGCCGCAGCTGGTCGACGGCCTCCTGGGAGAGCTTCTTGGCCGTGGCCAGCCGGGACAGGATCGGGCGGCCCGGCGCGCCCAGGCCCTCGGCGTCGCCGCGGGCCAGCTCGACGGCCATGCCGGCGGAGAGCACGTACTGGGTGACGCTGTCGTGCAGCTCGCGGGCGATCCGGTGCCGCTCGCCGTCGATCAGCTCGCGCTGGTGGGCCAGCAGCAGCCGCTCCTCGACCTGGCGGAGCTGGGCGGTGCGGTCGGCCAGGTCGCGGGCCTGCCCGGTCGCCTCGTCGTAGAGCCGCTGGGCCCGGCGGTGCAGGGTCAGGCCGGCCTGGTACTGCTCGGAGGTGTGCAGCGAGACGGCGGCCTGGTTGGCCAGGATCCGCAGCACCGAGAGGTCGCCGGGCTCGGGGTCGACCTCGAGGCGGTGCTGGGCCACCAGGCTGCCCACGGTGCGGCCCTCCAGCGTCATCGGGCACCCGGATCCAGCCGGTGGGCTCGATGACCGGGCGGGTGTGGCCGGCCCGGATCGCGGAGCAGCTCGGCCCGCACCGACGGCGGCAGGTCGGCCTCGTCCACGGTGATCTCGCCGGTCGCGTCGCTGGCCAGGAAGCGGGGCCGGGCGCCGCGCAGGTGGCCGTCGGCCAGGGCCAGCACCGTCCACTCGGCGGCGAGGTGGGCGGCGGCGGCCCGCACGACCTCCTCCAGCAGCCCCCGGGGACCCTCCACGGTGCGCACCAGCGCGCGGGAGATGGAGTCCATGGCGCGCACCGCGCGCTCCATCCGCTCGTCGGAGCGGACGTAGGCGCGGTAGTAGGACGACTTGCCCGAGCGCACCCCGGTGAGGGTGGCCAGGTCGACGCCGCTGCGCGGCCGCGGGTGCTCACAGCGCGGCCCGGAACAGCGTCTCCACGTCGGCGGACGAGGCGGACCGCGGGTTGGTGGACAGGCAGGCGTCGTCGAGGGTGGTGCGGGCCAGCCGTGGGATCGCGCTCTCGTCGACGCCGAGCTCGCGCAGCCCCCGGGGCACGCCGACGTCGTCGGCGAGCTCGCGGACGTGCTCGGCCAGCATCTCGGCGGCCTCCGCGGCCGGCACCCCCTCGACCCGCAGCCCCGCGGAGCGGGCCAGCTCGACGAAGCGCTCCGGGCTCTCCTGGGCGTTGTAGCGGATGACGTGCGGCAGCAGCACCCCGTTGACCACGCCGTGCGGGGCGTCGAGCAGCCCGCCGACCTGGTGGCTCATCGCGTGGGTGGCGCCGAGGATCGCGTTGGTGAAGGCCAGCCCGGCGTTCAGGCTGGCCTGGGCCATCTTGGAGCGGGCGCCCTCCTCGCGCGGGTGCGGTGATCGTGGTGCGCAGGTGGGCGCAGACCAGGCCCGACGGCGTTCAGGGCGTGGATGTCGGCCAGCGGGTTGTGGGCCAGGGAGACGAACGCCTCGATGCCGTGGGTGAGGGCGTCCAGACCGGTCGCCGCGTTGAGCCACTCCGGCATGGTCACCAGCAGCCGCGGGTCGGTGATCGAGATGTCGGGGACCAGGGCCCGGCCCATGATGGTGATCTTCACCGAGCGCTCGGTGTCGGTGACGATGCAGAACTGCGAGACGTCGGCGCCGGTGCCCGACGTGCTGGGGATCATCAGCAGCGGCGGGATCGGCTGGCCCACCCGGTCGACGCCGCCGTAGTCCAGGATCCGGCCGCCGTTGCCGGAGAGGATGGCCACGCCCTTGGCGGCGTCGATGCACGAGCCGCCGCCGAGGGCGACGATCACGTCGCAGCCCTGCTCGAGGTACCGCTCGTAGGCCGCGTGGATCTCGTGGTCCTTGGGGTTCGGCGTGACCGCCGACCAGACCACCGGGTCCAGCCGGGCGTCGCGCAGGTGGCCCAGCAGCTCGTCGCACCAGCCGGCCTCGATGATGCCGGGGTCGGTGACCACCAGCGGGCGGCGGGCCCCCAGCCGGGCCGCCGCGAAGCCGGCCTCGCCCAGCGAGCCGATCCCGAAGACGACCTCGGGGGCGTGGAACTTCACCAGGGGCGCGGCCGGCGACCCGGGCGTCGGGCGGCGCGCGGCGTCGTACTGGTCGTGCACAGGCCCGGCGATGGACGTCACGGTGGCTCCCCTCACGACGCCACCACGCTACAGGCGGTCGCCCCGGCGGGGACGGCGCAGCGGCTCAGCGGCCGGTCTCCGGCGAGATCATGGCGTGCACCGGCAGATGGAGTCGGCCGGGAAGCCGCCCCGGCGGGCGTGCTCGGCGATGAGCTCGGGGTCCTGCGCGTCGTAGACGCAGTAGAGCTTGTCGTCGGTCACGTAGGACTCCACCCACGCGACGTCCTGCATGCCGGCCAGCACCTCGTTGGACTTGGCGCTGATGTCGTGCAGCTCGTCGCTGGTGAGCCGGCCGGCCCCGGGGATGCTGCGCTCGATCACGTATCGGCTCATGGGCCTCACCGTAGGGCGCGGGGGCGCGGAGCGTAAGACCCGCGTGAGGGGCAGTTACCCGTCCGGACGGGTAGGTGCGCCCGGCCGGGGCGGCGGATTGACTGTGCACGACGTCACACGCGCCAACCCACCAGGAGGAACCGCCCGATGAAGACCCAGGCCGCAGTGGTGTACGAGTTCGGCAAGCCGATCGAGATCGAGGAGCTCGACCTCGACGGCCCGGGTCCCGGCGAGGTGCTGATCCGCTACACCCACGCCGGGCTGTGCCACTCCGACGTGCACGTGGCCCACGGCGACCTGGAGGCCCGGCTGCCGATGGTGCTGGGCCACGAGGGCGCCGGCATCATCGAGGAGGTCGGCCCCGGGGTGACCCGCGTCGAGGTCGGCGACCACGTGGTCTGCTCGTTCATCCCCAACTGCGGCACCTGCCGCTACTGCGCCAGCGGCCAGCAGTCGATCTGCGACATGGGCGCCACCATCCTGGAGGGCTACCTGCCCGGGGAGCGCTTCCCGATCACCGGTCCGCGCGGCAACTACGGCGCCATGTGCATGCTCGGCACCTTCAGCCAGTACGGCGTCATCCACCAGAACTCGGCCGTGAAGGTCGACGACGACCTGCCGCTGGAGAAGGCCGTCCTGGTCGGCTGCGGCGTGCCCACCGGCTGGGGCTCGGCGGTCAACACCGCCAACGTCCGCCCCGGCCAGACCGTGATGGTCTCCGGGGTCGGCGGCATCGGCATCAACGCCGTGCAGGGCGCGCGCTACGCCGGGGCCAAGTACGTCGTGGCCGTGGACCCCCTGGAGAACAAGCGCGAGAAGGCCATGGAGCTGGGCGCCACGCACGCCTTCGCCACCGTGGAGGAGGCGCAGGCGGCCATCACCGACCTGACCCGCGGGCAGATGGCGGACTCCGCCATCCTCACCCCGGGCCTGATGACCTCGGAGATCGTCTCCGGCGGCTTCAACGCCGTCGGCAAGGGCGGCGTGGTGGTGCTCACCGGCCTCAACAAGCTCATGGAGCAGAACATCGAGCTGCCCGGCACGATCATGACGCTGTGGCGCAAGACGGTGAAGGGCAGCCTGTTCGGGGACTGCAACCCCACCGTGGACATCCCCAAGATCCTCGGTCTGTACCAGTCCGGTGACCTCAAGCTCGACGAGATCATCACCCGGACCTACACCCTGGACCAGGTGCAGGAGGGCTACGACGACCTGCTGGCGGGCAAGAACGTCCGCGGCGTCGTCGTGCACTCGCACTGAGCGTGGTCGCCCCCGGTCCCGTCCTGGACCGGGCCCGCGAGGTGGAGCTGCTCGTCGCCGCGCTCGACGGCGGCGCGCACGTGCTCCTCGAGGGTCCGCCCGGGACGGGCAAGTCCACGCTGCTGCGCTCGGTGGCCTCCGAGCGGGCCGCGCCGTTCCACCTCGTGGAGGGCAACGCCGAGCTGACCCCGGCCCGGCTGGTCGGCCACTTCGACCCCGCCCAGGTGCTGGCCCAGGGCTACACCCCCGACGTCTTCGTGGACGGCCCGCTGGTCTCGGCCCTGCGCGACGGCGGTCTGCTGTACGTCGAGGAGATCAACCGGGTCCCGGAGGAGACGCTCAACGTCCTCATCACGGTGATGTCGGAGGGCGAGCTGACCGTGCCCCGGCTCGGCCTGGTGCACGCCGAGGCCGGCTTCCGGCTGGTCGCGGCGATGAACCCCTTCGACGCGGTGGGCACCGAGCGGATCTCCTCGGCCATCTACGACCGGACCTGCCGGATCTCGATGGACTACCAGTCGGCGCAGACCGAGTCGGCCATCGTGGGGCTGCGGTACGGCGGGGACGGCGGCGAGGGTGCCGGGGACGCGGGGTGGCGGGCCCGGGTGGTCGACCTGGTCCGTCGTACCCGCTCGCACCCGGACGTGCGGATCGGCTCCTCGGTGCGCGGGGCCATCGACCTGGTGGCCATCGCCACCCGGCTGAGCGCGATGCGCGGGGTGCCCGCCGACGACTGGCACGCGGGCCTGGACGCGGCGCTGGTGTCCCTGTCGGGGCGGATCCGGCTGCACGACACGGCGGGCCGCCGGCCGGAGGAGATCGTGCGGGAGATCTACGAGGCGGTGTTCGGCGCCGAGCCATCGTCCGCCGCCCCGGAGGGGGAGGCGACCGACCCGGGGGAAGGCTGAGCCCGCCTGGCGCGGGCCGACCCCAGCAGCGTCGTCGCGACCCCAAGGCGGACGCCGCCCGCCACCGGACCGTGGGCCGGTCCACCCTGGCCCGGCACGCCCGCTTCACCGAGCTCTCCCCCGAGGTCGGCGTGCTCGACGAGCAGGCCCTCGACCGCGCCCTGGCCGCGGACCCCGACGCCACCCTGGCCCTGGTGGCCGACCTGGTGCACGCCACCGACGAGGCCCTGCGCGCCCAGGCCCGGCGGCTCGCCGCCCGCCTCGTCCTGGACCGGTCCCGCTCGGGGCGGCCCCAGCGCACCGGCACGGCACGTCCGCGGCTGGTGCCGGCCAGCCGCGGGGGTGACCTCGACGTCGACGCCTCGCTCGACGGCATCCTCGGCGCCCGGGGCGAGGGCCGGCCGGTCGACCTCGACGACCTCACCGCCCGGGACTGGGGGCGTCAGGACCTGGCGCTCTGCCTGCTGCTGGACACCTCCGGCTCGATGAACGGCGAGCGCCTCGCCGTGGCGGCCACGGTGGCGGCCGCCTGCGCCCTGCGCGCCCCCGCCCAGCACGCGGTGGTCGCCTTCGCCGGTGACGTCCGCACCCTGCGTCCGCTGCACGGCACCGAGCCGGCCGCGGTGGTGGTCGACCGGGTGCTGGCCCTGCGCGGCCACGGGGTCACGCGGCTGGCCGACGCGCTGCGCGTGGCGGTGGAGCAGCTGACCCCGGCCCGGGCGCACCGCCGGGTCGTGGTGCTGCTCTCGGACTGCCGGCACACCGACGAGGACCCGGTGCGGGTGGCCCGCGCGGTGCCGGAGCTGGTGGTGCTGGCCCCGCGCGGGGACAGCGACCAGGCCGCCGCCTTCGCCGGGTCCGTCGGGGCACGGTGGGCGGAGCTGGACGGCGCCGCGGGGGCGCCCGCCCTGCTGCGCGAGCTGCTCTGAGCCGGGGTCAGGGTCGGGGTCAGGGCACCGGCTGGGGGGCGGGTGCGCGGTGCTGGCCCTGTGGGGGGGCCAGCGGTGAGGGCTCCACGCGCAGCACCCGGGCCAGGCCGGCCGGCAGCCACCAGTTCCACCGGCCCAGCACGCTGACCAGCGCCGGCACCAGCAGCGCCCGCACCAGCGTGGCGTCGATGAGGATGCCCACCCCGAGCGCGGTACCGAGCACCTTGATGTCCGTCCCGGGCGCCGAGGCCAGCGCGGCGAAGGCGAAGAACAGGATCAGCGCGGCCGAGGTCACCAGCCGGCCGGTCCGCCCCAGGCCGGTGATGACCGCCTCGGAGGTCGAGCCGACGTCGTCGTACTCCTCCCGCATCCGGGCCAGGATGAACACCTCGTAGTCCATGGAGAGCCCGAAGAGGAACGCGAAGATGACCACCGGCAGCCAGAACGTGATGGCCCCGGTGGCCGCGACGCCGAACACGAGCTCGGAGCCGTGCCCGGACTGCCAGAAGTAGACGACGCTGCCGAAGACCGCGCCCAGGGAGACCAGGTTGAGGACCACGGCCTTGAGCGGCAGCAGCAGCGAGCGGAACGTGCGGACCAGCAGCAGGAAGGTGACGGCGGCGATGATCAGCAGCACGAACGGGAACTTCTCGTAGACCGCCTTGAAGTAGTCCTGCACCGCGGCACCGGCCCCGGTGATCCGCACCGGCCCGGAGGTGGCGTCCTCCACCGCCGTCCGCACGGCCTGCACGACGTCGGTGCCGGTGGAGTCCACGGTCTCCCGGTCGGGCAGCACGTCGACCACGGTGGTGCCGCGGGCGCTGCCCCCGGCGACCGCGGTGTGCACGCCGTCCACCTCGCGGGCCGCCGCCACCGCGGCGTCGGCCTGGGCGTCGGGGACGAGCACCTCGATGGGGGTGAGCACGCCCGAGCCGATGCCCCCGGAGCGCAGCTGCTGCACCGCGGTGAACGCCGGACCGTTGGTGGCCAGGGAGTCGATCCCGGCCTGGCCGATCCTCAGGCCGAACACCGGGACCACGAGGACCGCGAGCGCGACCACGGCCACGCCGGTGGCCACGAAGCGGTGCCGGACGATGCCGCGGGCCCAGGCCGACCAGCCCCGCGAGGCGACGCCCTCGTGCCGGATCCGGGGCCAGTCGATGCGAGGGCCGATGGAGGCGAGCAGGACGGGCAGCAGGGTGAGCACCACGGCCACGCTCACCAGCGGGATGAGCATGCCGCCGAAGCCCATGCTGCGCAGGAACGGCACCGGCAGCACCACCAGTGCCAGGAGGCTGATGGCCACGGTGACCCCGGAGGCCAGCACGGCGTGCCCGGCCGTGCGGACGGCGATCACCACGGCCTCCTCGTTGTCGTGGCCGTGCGCGCGCTCCTCCCGCCACCGCGAGACCACCAGCAGGGAGTAGTCGATGGCCACGCCGAGGCCGATGAGCGAGATGAGGAACTGCACCACGAAGCTCACGTCGTAGACGGTGGTCAGGCCCAGCACGATGAGGAACGTGGTGAGGATCGAGACGGCGGCGATGAGCAGCGGCAGCAGGGCCAGGAACGAGGCGAAGACGAACAGCAGCACCGCGAGCGCACCGGTGGCCCCGATCAGGGTCTCGGCCAGCACGCTCGGCCCCTCGGAGTCACCGCCGGCCGCCAGCAGCCCGTACGACGTCAGCTGGACCCTGATGCCGGTGGGCCCGGCCGCCTGCTTCAGCGCCGGGAGCAGCTGCTGCTCCAGGCCGGGGCCGAAGCCGGCCGGCGGCGGGCCCTGCACCAGCCCGAAGGTGGAGGCGCCGTCGGAGGAGACGAAGCGGTCGTCCCCGGTGGACGCGTAGTCCACCACCCGCACCGGGACGCGGGCCCCCACCTGGGTGCGGGCGGCCTCGAAGATCTGCCGGACGTCGTCGCGGTGGTCGCTGACCTGCTCGCCGTCCGGCATCGTGAGCAGCGGCACCAGGGTGTCGGCGCTGCTCACCCCGAAGTCGCTCATCAGGGCCTTCTCGGCGGTGTCGCCGGGCTGACCGGGCAACGAGAAGTCGAAGGTCAGCCGGTCGGACAGGCGCCCCGCCGCGACACCGCCGGCGAGGAAGAGCACCAGCCACACGGCGCAGACGACGCGCCGGTGGCGCAGGACGGTACGGGCGAAGCGGTCCACGGAAGACCTCCAGGTCGCGACGCGCCGAGTCGGTCGGGGGGACGGTCCTGCGAACGTACCGCACCCCACCCCCCGTCCACCGGGGGTTCGCGGAGGCTCAGAAGATCAGCGGCAGGGCGAACAGCATGCAGGTCGACCACACCACGTGGGTCAGGATGGGCGCGAGGACGCCGCCCGAGGCCCGCCGCTCCAGGCCGACGACCAGCCCCAGGACGATGGCCGCGAAGCCCAGCATCACGTTCCCGGTGGCCAGCGTCGCCACCGTGTAGGCGATGGTGCTGACCACGACCGGGTGCCGGGGGATCGCCGCGTAGAGGGCGCCGCGGAAGAAGAGCTCCTCGGCCACCCCGTTGACCACGGTGACGAGGACCAGCACGGGGGTCACCCCGGCGGACGCGTGGTCCAGCACGCTGGTGACCTGTCGGTCCAGGGTGGGCACCTCCCGCACCAGCAGGGCGCCCAGGACGAACACGCCGGCCAGCACGAGGCCGAGCAGGACCGCCCCGAGGACCGGGCGGCGCAGGTCGCCGGTGCCGTCACCCGTACGGGGCACCGAGATACGACCGAGGTACAGCGGCCCGGAGGCGAACGCGCCGACCACCCACACCGAGGCCAGCACGAGGGCGGCCAGGGTGAAGGTGGGGCTGCCCGGCTCGATGCCCAGCGACCAGGCCAGCACCCCGGCTCCGACCACCACGAACACCGCGGTCACGATCCGGCGCACCAGGAAGGGCCGCGGGTCCTGGCGGTGGTTGCGCGGGACCTTGTCCCAGAGCAGGCCGCGCAGGCTGGTCTCGGACGGACGCGATCACGGGGGTCCTCTCCGAAGGGGTGGCGGGGTGCTCCCTGGTACCCGCGGGGCGGGGATCCCACGCCCCGGGTCACGGGTCGCGCGGGGTGCCGGGCGCCACCAGCGCACGCTGGTGGGTGCCCAGCGCGACCAGCCGCTCGCCGACCCGAGCCACGCAGGTCAGCACGGCCCGGCGGCCGGAGACCGAGGCGCACGTGCACTCCACCGACACGGTCTCGCCGACGGTGGCTCCGCCGAGGTGGTGCACCAGCACGCCGACGCCGACGTGGGTCAGCCCGGCGTCCGGCGGGGGCAGCAGGTCGCAGGACACCAGCTCGAACCACAGCGCCAGCCGGGGCGACCCCAGCACCAGCACGTCCGGGTCGGGGTGCCCCATGGCGGCGGCGGTGTCGTCGGGCCCCACCACCAGGTCCCGCACGACGGTGGAGCCGACGGCCGGCCAGGCCGGGTGCGGGTCGCGAGCCTGCGCGGGGGCCAGGGCGGCGGCGGCCCGGGCCAGGGAGGCCAGCGCCTCGACCTCGACCTCGGCGGCGGCGCCGGCCAGGGAGACCCGCAGCGTCTCGGTGACGATGGCGCTCTGCGACGGGGTCAGCACCGGGGGGTCCAGACCCCCGAGGTGCCCCGCCGGTGGCTGTCGACCAGGTGGGTGTCGACCACCCCGACCGCCTCCATGAGCGCGAACATCGTGGTCGGCCCGACGAAGACGAAGCCGCGCCGCTTCAGCTCCTTGGAGAGGGCCGCCGACTCCGGGGAGGTCGTCGGCACCTCGGCCTGGGTGGTGGGCGCCGGGGTGAGCGCCGGCCGGAACGACCACACCAGGGAGACCAGCCCGCCGTCGGACCGCAGGTCGACGGTGGCCCGGGCGTTGCTCACGCAGGCCTCCACCTTGCGGCGGTTGCGCACGATGCCCGCGTCGGCCATCAGCCGCTCCACGTCCCGCTCGTCGTAGGCCGCGACGCGGTCGGGGTCGAAGGCGTCGAACGCGGCCCGGAACGCCGGGCGCTTGCGCAGGATCGTGGACCAGGACAGCCCGGACTGGAAGGCCTCGAGGCTGAGCCGCTCGAACATGCCCCGCTCGTCGCGGACCGGCATCCCCCACTCCGTGTCGTAGTAGGACTGCAGCAGGGGGTCGGTGGCGGCCCACGCCGGCCGCGCCAGCCCGTCCGCACCGGTGACCGTCACCCGACCACCCTCTCACTACGGTGGTGCCCATGGAGGGACACGCCTGCTGCGCACCGTCGGCCCCCATCGCCACCGGCCGGGCGCCGGCGGCGGTGCGTGCCCCGGTCCGGTCGGGGCGCCCGCGGGGCCAGGTGCCCGTGCCGGGTGGCCGCTTCGCGATGGGCGACGCCTTCGGGGAGGGCTACCCGGCGGACGGGGAGACCCCGGTGCACGAGGTGCGGCTGCCGCCGTACCGGATGGACGTCACGCCGGTCACCAACGCGATGTTCGCGACGTTCGTCAAGCAGACCGGGCACGTCACCGGTGCGGAGGAGTTCGGCGTCTCCGCCGTCTTCCACCTGGCCTTCGGCGGCGACCGGCGCGACGTGCTCAACCAGGTCCCCGGTGCGCCGTGGTGGCTGGCGGTCCGCGGGGCGGACTGGCGCCACCCCGAGGGCCGGGGCAGCGACGTGGCGGCGCGTCAGAACCACCCCGTCGTGCACGTCGACTGGCACGACGCGCAGACGTACGCCGCGTGGGCCGGCAAGCGGCTGCCCACCGAGGCCGAGTGGGAGCACGCGGCGCGCGGCGGCCTGGAGGGACGTCGCTTCGCCTGGGGGGACGAGCTCACCCCGCGGGGCCGGTGGATGTGCAACATCTGGCAGGGCACGTTCCCCACCGAGAACACCCTGGAGGACGGCCACCTGACCACCGCGCCGGCCAAGTCCTACCCGCCCAACGGCCACGGGCTGCACGGCGTGGCCGGCAACGTGTGGGAGTGGTGCGCGGACTGGTTCGACCCCGGCTACTACGCGGTCTCCCCCCTCGAGGCGCCCACCGGCCCGGCCGACGCGCCCGCCGACGGCCGCCGGGTGATGCGCGGCGGGTCCTACCTGTGCCACGACTCCTACTGCCACCGCTACCGGGTGGCCGCCCGCTCCGGCAACACCCCGGAGTCGACGTCGGGCAACACCGGGTTCCGCTGCGCCGGCGACGCCTAGGCTGACCGGATGCCACGGCACCGCGAGCTCACCGGCGAGCACCTCGACTTCTGGCGCGAGCGTCACCTGTGCACCGTCACCACGCTGCGCGCCGACGGCTCGCCGCACGTCGTGCCGATGGGCATCGTGGTGGACGCCGGGGCCGGGGTCGCCTGGGGCATCACCTCGGGCTCCTCGCAGAAGGTCGCCAACCTGCGCGCCGGCACCGACCCCCGGGTGGCCGTCTGCCAGGTGGACGGGCGCCGCTGGTCGACCCTGGAGGGCCGCGCGGAGGTCCGCGACGACGAGGCGTCGGTGGCCGAGGCCGTCCGGCGCTACGCCGAGCGCTACCGGCAGCCCCGCGAGAACCCGGCCCGGGTGGCGCTGCGCATCACCATCACCTCCGTGATCGGCAACGTCTGAGCCCAGGTCCGCAGGGCGGGCGGGCAGGTCAGGCCGGGTCAGGCGAGGCCGACCGCGGCCAGCACCTCGGCCCACACCGCGCGGGCCTCGCCGGGACGCTCCCGGGTCGTGGGCAGGTAGTGCTCCGGCCGGGGCGCCCGGTCCTGCCAGAACTGTCCCCCGCCGGGCGGCGGCTCGGTGGCGGCCAGCCACACCACGGTGTCGGCGCCGGTGGCCGCGTCGCGCAGGAGCGGCCCCATCAGCCGGTGGAACCCGGGCATCGAGTCCAGCACGCCGGGGGTGTCGGCCCAGCCCGGGTGCATCGTGTGCACCGCGATGCCGTCGGCGGCCCAGCGCTCCTGCATGAGCGGACCCAGGGCGACCTGCACCCGCTTGGTCCGGGCGTACGCCGTGGTCCCGCCGTAGGTGCCGGAGCGGAACTCCAGGTCGCCCGCGGGCAGCCGCTGGGCGTACATGCCGCCGGAGGAGACCACCACCACCCGCGACCTCCGGGCGGCCGCCAGCACCGGTCGCAGCAGCTCGGTCATCAGCACCGGGCCGAGCACGTGCGTGGCCAGGGCCAGCTCGTGGCCGTCGCGGGTCTCCACCCGCGCGGGGGGCATCACGCCGGCGTTGTGCACCAGCACGTCCAGCGCGGGCACCGAGGAGCGCAGCGCAGAGGCGAACGCGCGCACCGAGGCCAGGTCGGAGACGTCGCAGCGGTGCACCACCACCTCCGCACCGGGTACGGCGTCCCGCACGTCCTGCGCGGCGGCCCGGCCCTTGGCCGGGTCCCGGACCACCAGGTGCACGGCGGCGCCGAGCCGGGCGAGCGCGGTGGCGGTCTCCTTGCCCAGCCCGGAGCCGGACCCGGTCACCACCGCGGCCCGCCCGGCCAGCGCGTCGGGGGCGGGGTCGTCGGGGTCCCAGGTGCGGCTGCGCAGGCGGTGGCCGAGCCGGGAGTAGCCGGGCAGCACGGTGCGGTCCAGCGCGGCGTCCAGGGTGCGGGCCAGCCGGTGCGACCGCCGGCCGCTCACGTGGTCACGGGACTCAGCGGGTCCTGCGCCACGGCCACGCCGAGGTCCTCGAGCACGGCGTCGGCGGCCCGCCGTCCGGAGACCAGCGCGCCCTGGATCGAGCTCGTGTCGCGGTGGTCGCCGGCGAGGTAGACGGCGTCCTCGGCCCAGGGCAGCCGGGCCGGGGAGCGCATGCGGTGCGGGGCGGGCATCCCGGGCAGGGCGTGCGGCAGGTCGTAGACCGCGACGAGCTCCCACCCGGTCGCGTCCGTGCCGTGCAGCCGCCCCAGCGCCCGTCGTACGACGGGGCCGTCCAGGTCCTCGGGCACCGAGCCGTGCACCATCGAGGTGGAGACCAGCACCCGGCCCGGCGGCGCGTAGTCCGGGGCCGCGCAGGAGATGGCGATGCTGTTGGCCAGCGGCGAGCTCTCCGCGTCCAGGCGCAGCGTCCCCGAGGCCTCCGGGAACGCGGGCGCCGAGTGGTAGAGGGTGGTGACGCCGCGGGGCTCCGGGGGCTCCAGCCGGTCCACGAGCAGGTCGCCGGCGGCCCAGCCGTCGGTGGCCACCACGACGGCGCGGGCGTTGACCCGGCCCGCCGGGGTCTCCACCCAGCGGGAGTCGACCCGGGTGACGGGGGTGTCGAGCTGGACCATGTCCTCGGGCAGGGCCGCCGCGAGGGCCTCCGGCAGCCGCTGCATGCCGCCGGCGGGGACCGTCGAGCGGCCCAGCGCGAACATCCGGATCATCAGGTCGGTGAACCGTCGCGAGCTCGACATGCTCTGCTCGAGCAGCACGCCGGAGAAGAAGGGCCGCAGGATGCCGTTGACCAGGTCCGGGGGGATGCCGGCGCGTCGCCAGGCCTCGGCCGCGCTGAGGTCCTCCCGCGCCCGCAGCCGGTCGGTCGACAGCGCCAGGCACAGGCCGGCGTACAGGCCGGTGGAGACCCGTCCCTTGAGCCCACCGACGGGGAGGGCGGCCAGCCGGGGGAGGCTGGCCGGGTGCTGCAGCGGGTTGCTCAGGGTGACCCGCTCCCCGTCGAGCAGCACGACCACCGAGGCGTCGAACTCCTTCAGGGCCAGGGAGTCCAGGTCGACCACGCGCGGCAGCTCGGGGTAGCCGGTGTTGAGCACCTGGAAGCCCCGGTCCAGGGTGAAGCCGTCGACGTGGTCGGTGCGGACCCGGCCGCCCACCGCGTCGGAGGCCTCGAGCACCCGGACGTCGAGCCCCCGGCCGGCGAGCCGACGGGCGCAGGCCAGGCCGGCCAGCCCCGCTCCGACGACCACGACGTCGAGCGAGGTGTTCACGCCGACCCGCCCTCGGGGTGCCGGAACAGCGGGGGCAGGTAGCGGACCATCAGCGTCGACCAGGTCAGGTGGGTCAGCAGCGGCGCCCCCAGCCCACCCGAGGCCCGGCGCTGCAGGCTGAACAGGGTCCCCATCACGCCGGCCGCGATGACCAGCGACGGGTTGCGCGTGGTGGCGGTGGCCACGCCGTACACGAGGGTGGAGACCACGACGGCCTGCTCGCGCGGGAGGGCGGCGTACAGCGCCCCGCGGAAGAAGACCTCCTCGCCGACCCCGTTGGCGTACGCGGTCAGCAGCACCAGGGCACCGTTCCCCTCCTCGGCGAAGGCCAGCACCCGGCTGACCGCCCGGTCCAGGAAGGGGATGCGGCGCACCACCAGGGCGCAGCCGTAGAAGAACGCGAAGGCGCCGACCCCGGTGGCCACCGGGACCACCAGCGGGCGGCGCAGGTGCCGGTCGCGGCCCTCGATCCACCCGACGTGCAGGGGCCCGGAGGCCACGCCGCCCAGGGTCCAGGTCGCGGCGGTGCCCATCGAGAGCACGTAGAAGCGCACCGAGTTCGGCGCGGCACGCAGGGAGACGCCCAGCAGGCCGGCGCCCAGCACGGATGTCCCGGTCACCACCTGGCGGCGCCGGCGGACCACGGCCGGAGTCTCCGCGTGGTGCACGGGCACCACGTGGGTGATGGGCATGGGGGCCCGCGCGACGACGGCGGCGCGGGCGCGCGCCAGGAACCCGGTCATCGGGCGGCCCCGGCCGAGTCGTGCTCGCGCAGCGCCTGTCTCACCGCCTCGTCGTACCCCATCGGCTCGAACGGCACCACCGTGCGGATGCTGTCGTCGCGCACCACGACCTCGTTGGACATGGAGTCGATCAGCGAGCGGCCGGACTGCCGGTCCACGTCGGTGACCAGGCCCAGCCAGCGCGAGGACAGGCCGGGGGTCAGCAGCGGCACGGGCACCAGCAGCAGCCGGCGTCCCTTGATCTTGGCCACCCGCCGCATCATCGTGGCGTACGCCAGCACCTCGGGCCCGCCCACGTCGAAGACGCGGCCCATCGCGTCCGGGTGGCCCAGCACGCCGACGAGGTAGCGCACCACGTCGTCCAGGGCGATGGGCTGCGTGCGGGTGCTCACCCAGCGCGGGGTGATCATCGCGGGCAGGTGGTCCACCAGCTGCCGGGTGATCTCCCAGGAGATGCCGCCGCTGCCGATGAGGATGCCCGCCCGCAGCACGGTGACCGGCACCCCTGACTCACCCAGCAGTCCCTCGACCTCCCGACGGCTGCGCAGGTGCGCGGACAGGTCGTCGGAGTCGGCCCCGAGCCCGCCCAGGTAGACGATCTGCTCCACGCCGGCCTTCGCGGCGGCGGCGCCGAAGGCCCGGGCGGCCTCGGCGTCGCGGGCCGCGAAGTCCTTGTGGTCCAGGGAGTGCACGAGGTAGTACGCCGCCCGGCAGCCCTCGAGCGCGTCCAGGAGCGAGTCGGGGTCGCCGACGTCGCCGCGCACGGCCTCCCCGGCGCCCGGGTAGTCCTCGGGGTGGCGGGTCATGGCGCGGACCTCGTGCCCGGCCTCGACCAGGGCGGGGCAGAGCCGTCGGCCGACGAAGCCGGACGCCCCGGCGACCAGGACGGGACCGTTCACCGGCGACCTCCCTCTCCTCGACGCGTCCGGGGAGCCGGACGCGGGCGGGAGGGCTGTGGACGCTGGTGACCGAGCTCGCCTCCCACCCGTCCACCATAGGGGCGGCCGTGGTCGGCGTACTCCTCGCGGTAGAACGACAGCGTCAGGTCGCCCAGCTCGATGCGCGAACCCGTGCGGAGCAGGGCGACGTCCACGGGCCCGCCGTTGACCCGGGTCGAGCCCGGGCGTCCCGTCCGCACCAGCACGAACTCGTCCCGCTCGTCGTGCCGGACCTCGGCGTGCCAGGGGTCGAGGCCCTCGATGCGCACGTCGCAGGCGGCGTCGCTGCCGATGGTGGTCACCGGACGGTCCAGCGCGATCACCGTCCGCTGGTCCTCAGGTCCGGGGTGCGGCCCCGGGGCCACGACCAGGCGCGGGTCGCCACCGGCGTTGGGGTCGTGGGTGGTGGTCACCCCGCGCCGTCGGCGCAGCAGGGTGGGGGTCAGCGGCCACAGGGTGGCCGGCGGGCGGAGGGTGGCGGACGGGAGGGCGCCGGCCGTCGCCCGCGCCCTCCCCCGGGCCAGCGGCCAGAGCGCACCGAGGCGTTCGATGCGGATGTGCCGCGACCCGGTCACCCGGCGCTGCCACCACGGGGGACGGGGCGCGCCGAGGGTGATCAGTGGGCCGGTCGGGGTGACCAGCGTGACCGAGACGCCCTGCTCGGCCAGGACCCCGGCCAGCTGCCGCACGGCGGCGGTGTCGCTGCGCCCGGCCAGGGCGAAGGGGTCGCTGACCTCGAGGGTCAGCGCCGACCCGGAGCCGGAGAGCTGCCCGGTGACCGTGGGGGCACCGGGCAGCTCGACGGAGAACGCGAGGTCGGCGTCCAGGTGGAGACGAGGAGGCACGTCAGCCCCGGGTAGAGCTGTCCTCGGTGGTGATCTGCAGCGTCCCGTGCAGCTTCCAGGTGGCGCGGGGGGCCTCGGGGCCGGTGTCGCGGGGGACCTCGACCGCCATGTCGATGAAGCGGTAGTTGATCGCGGCCTCGCGACCGGTGAGGAAGGACCACATCTCACGACCCAGGTCGGTCCAGTCCACGACGTCCTGGGTGCTGCTCTGCTCTGTGCTCATCGGTGTCTCCTGGTGGAAGGTGGTGGGTGCTGCTCGGACCGAGACGGGGGGTCGACCAGCGCTGCGTCGATTCTTAGACACTATCCTCAACATGTTGTTTAGGTCTACCCTCCTTGAGTGACCTCTCCCACCGCCGATCCCGCCGAGCCCGCTGCGGCCTCCTCCGCCTCGCTGACCATCGGCGACCTCGCGGCGCGCACCGGGCTGTCGACGGCCACGCTGCGCGTGTGGGAGACGCGGCACCACTTCCCCCGCCCGCAGCGCCTGGAGAGCGGCCACCGCCGCTACGACGAGCGCGACGTCGAGTTGGTGCGGCAGGTGCTGCGGCGGCGCGACAGCGGCTCCCGGCTCGAGGTCGCCATCGCCGGCGTCCTGCTCGCCCAGGCGTCGGTGGTCGCCCCGCCCGAGGCCCCGTCGGTCTACGCCACCATGCGCAAGCGCCGGCCCGGGCTGCAGCCGCAGCGGCTGAAGAAGTCCACCCTGCTCGCGCTGTCCTGGGCGATCGAGGACGAGTGCTGCGCCCGGGCCGAGCGGCCGATGGTCTTCGGCGCCTTCCAGAAGCAGCACTACTACGAGCGCGCCATGAGCCGGTGGACCGAGATCGCCCGCTCCGCCCGCTCCACGATGGTCTTCGCCGACTTCCCCGAGGAGCCGGTGCCGGTGCCGGGCACCACCTTCGTGCGGCTGCCCGAGGACGCGCCCATGCGGCGGGAGTGGGCCGTGGTCTGCGACGCCCCGGACCACCCGGCGATGCTGACGGCCTGGGAGCTGCCGGGCCAGGGCTCGGTGGCGGACAGCCAGCGCCTCTTCGAGTCCATCTGGACCGTGGAGCCGGGCGCGGTGCGCGACGCGGCCCGCTCCTGCGCCCAGGTGGCGCAGCAGCTCGGCCACGAGGACGCCGTGCCCCTGCTCTACGAGATGGCCGACAACCCGCCGCCCGCCCCCGACGAGCTGCTCCAGGCCGCCTCCCTGCTCAACCGGGTCGTGGCGTACGTCGACCGGGCGCACTGAGCCTCAGGCGGCGTCCACGCCGGCCGCCTCCAGCGCCGCCGCCACCGCGAGCAGCCGGTGGTCGGTGCGCGGCGCGCCCATCAGCATCGTCCCGACCGGCATCCCGTCCGCGGCCGAGCGCCCGCTGGGCAGGGACACCGCGGGCAGTCCGACGAGGTTGGCCACCACCGTCCAGCAGTCCGTGTACGGCGCGGCCAGCGGGTCGGCCAGGTCCTCGGGCGCGGGGTGGCCCTCCAGCAGCGGAGCCGTGGTCGGCATGGTGGGCGAGAGGATCACGTCGCAGCGCCCCAGCGCCTCGGTGACCTGGGCGTGCAGGATCCCCCGCGCGGCCTGTGCCACCTCCAGCGGGCTGGGCAGCTCGCGCAGCAGCTCCAGCCCCCAGCGGTAGCGGCGCTCCACCTCCGCCCCGGCCAGTCCGGTGCGCACGAAGGGCGCCAGCACCGGGACGGCCGCGGCCGAGGTCACCGTCATGTACGTCGCGAGGGCGCGACCCGCGGCCGGCGCCGAGACGGTCACCACCTCCGCACCCAGGCCGCGGGCGACCTCGACCACGGCGTCGAGCCGGTCCAGCACCCCGGTCTGGTTGCGGGTCCCGCGCAGCTCCTCCAGCACGCCCACCCGGACCCCGCGCAGGCCCGGTCCACGGCCGGCGGTGGCGGGCGCGTGGGCCAGGCCGGGGCGGTCGGCCAGCACGGAGAGCAGCAGGGCCACCTCGCCGACGCTGCGGGCCAGGGGTCCGACCCGGTCCAGGCTGGGGGCGAAGGGCACCACCCCGCGCACCGGCACCACGCCCGGGGAGGCCACCATCCCGACCACCCCGCACTGGGAGGCCGGCTCCCGCACGGAGCCCCCGGTGTCGGTGCCCAGGGCCAGCGGGGCCTCGTGCGCCGCGACGGCCGCGGCCGACCCCCCGCTGCTGCCCCCGGCGCTGCGGCGCAGGTCGTGCGGGTTGCAGGAGCGGCCGTGGACCGAGGTCTGGGTGGAGGCGCCCAGCGCGAGCTCGTCCATGTTGGCCCGGCCCAGCAGCACCGCGCCGGCGGCCCGCAGCCGGTGGACGACCTCGGCGTCGACCCGGGCCGGACCACCGTGGGACTTGGAGGCGCAGGCGGTGACCTGGCCCGCGACGTCCACGTTGTCCTTCACCACCAGCGGCACCCCGGCCAGGGGACCGAGCTGCTCCCCCGCGGCTCGCCGGGCGTCCAGGGCGGCGGCCTGGGCCAGGGCGTCGTCCCGCTCCAGGTGCACCAGGGCCCGGGTCCGGGGCTCGACCTCGGCGACGCGCTCCAGGTGGGCGAGGACGACGTCGGTGGCGCGGACCTCGCCCGCTGCGACCAGGACGGCCAACCGGCTCGCCGGCAGGTCCGTGAGCCCGCCGGCGGTCACCGGGAGCACGGCGGGGACGTGCACGTCGGGAGGCGCCATGGGGGCGAGGGTAGGGGCCGCGTGTTTCGGGCAGGTTGACAGCCGTGACCGGGGGTCGCCACTGGCAGCCGGACCGGACCGTCGACGGTCCGTGGCAGGCTGGTCACGATGTCCCAGCGCACCCTCCTCGCCGTCGACGGCAACTCGCTGCTGCACCGCAGCTTCCACGCCTCCGCGCGCACCGGCTTCCGCACCGCGGACGGCCGGCCGATGTGGGCGGTGCGCGGGTTGCTCTCCCAGCTCGCCGCGGCCGTCGACCGGACGTGCGCGGACGCGGTGGTGGTCGGCTTCGACGACCCGTCGGCGAGCGTGCGGCGGGACCGATGGCCGACGTACAAGGGGCACCGGGACGCCAAGCCGCACACGCTGGAGGACCAGCTGGACGCCGCGGTGGAGGTGCTGCGGGGCCTGGGCGTGGTGGTCGCGGTGCCCGAGGGGCTCGAGGCCGACGACGTGCTGGCCTCGGCCGCGGCCTACGCCCCCACCGTGGGGGCGCGGACGGTGCTGGCCACCTCGGACCGGGACTCCTTCGCGCTCATCGACCAGCACACCCGGATGCTGCGGATCCTCAACGGCGGGGTGGACGCCTCGCCGTTGCTCGACCCGCACCGGCTGGAGATGGTGACCGGCGTGCGTCCCGAGCAGTACCTGGACCTCGCGGCCCTGCGCGGCGACGCCTCGGACAACCTGCCGGGGGTCAGGGGGATCGGCCCGAAGACCGCAGCCCGGCTGCTCGCGGCGTTCGGCACGGCGCGGGCGGCCTTCGAGGACGCCGAGAACGGGGGCGCCCGCTGCCGGGAGGTGCTGGGCGAGGGCACCACCCGCCGGCTGGCCGCACCCGGCGCCCGCGCCACCTGGGAGCTGAACTGCCAGGTGATGGCCATGGTCGACTCCGCCCCGCTCGGTCTCGACCTGCCCGCCGGGGTGGGCTGCCTGCCGCTGGCGGAGGCGGACGTGCAGCGGACCTTCGCCCGCCTGGAGCTGCACGTGCCGAGCGCGGTGCGGGCGCTGACCGGCCACGAGCCCTCGGCCCCGCGTCCGGTCGACGTGGACGCCGGCTGGCGTCCGTCCACCCGGCGCACCACCATGCGCCACCCCCCGCTGGTGGTGCCGCGGGTGCCGGAGCCGACCTCGGTGCAGGAGACGCTGTTCTGAGCCTTGTTCTGAGCGCTGCTCAGAGCCGTCCGCCGGAGGTGCCGACCAGCTTCTGGGAGAGGTAGATCGGCACGAACGAGACCAGGATCAGCACCGTGCCGATGACGTTGATGACCGGCGTCTGGTTCGGCCGGAACAGGTTGGTGAAGATCCAGATCGGCAGCGTCTGCACGCCGTTGCCGGCGGTGAAGGTGGTCACCACGATCTCGTCGAAGCTCAGCGCGAAGGCCAGCAGCGCGCCGGCCAGCAGCACCAGCCGCAGCTGCGGCAGCGTGACCAGCCGGAACGTCGTCCATCGGGAGGCGCCGAGGTCCATCGAGGCCTCCTCCACCGACCCGGAGATCTGCCTCAGCCGGGCGCTGACGTTGTTGAACACCACCACGATGCAGAACGTCGCGTGCGCGACCGCCACCGTCCACAGCGACAGCCCCACGCCCATCATCGTGGTGAACGCGCTGTTGAGCGCCAGCCCGGTCACGATGCCCGGCAGCGCGATCGGCAGCACCACCAGCAGGGACAGGGAGTCGCGGCCGAAGAACGTGTAGCGCACCAGGGCGAAGGAGGCCAGGGTGCCCAGCACCAGGGCCACCGCCGTCGCGACCAGCCCGACCTCGACGCTGGTGACGATGGCGTCCCGCGCGCCCTGGCTGCCCGCCGCGACCCGCCACCAGTGCAGGGTCAGCTCCGAGGGCGGCCACCCGAAGGTGGCGTCGGCGTTGAAGGAGCTGATGGCGACCACCAGCAGCGGGACGTAGATCACCAGCAGCACCAGGCCCACCGCGAGGGCGAGCAGCGTGCGTCCGGTCCGGGTCAGGGTCACAGCTGGTCCAGGGCCCCGGTGCGGCGCACGAGCAGCAGGTAGACGCCCATGACCACCACGGAGAACGTGGCCAGCGCCGCGGCCAGCGGCAGGTCCAGGGACTGCTGGTCGTAGACCAGGCTGCCGAGCATCTGGGACGCGCCGCCGACGATCTTGATGGTGATGTAGTCGCCCAGGGTCAGGGAGAAGGTGAAGATCGACCCGGCGACGACACTGGGCATGATGCTCGGCCACACCACCGAGCGGAAGGTCCGCCAGGGCCGGGCGCCGCAGTCCTCGGAGGCCTCCAGCAGCGAGTCCGGCAGCCGGTCCAGGCCGCTGTAGATGGGCAGGATCATGTAGGGCAGCCACAGGTAGGACAGCGTCAGCACGGCCGCGGTGATGCCGAAGCCCGGGCTCGCCCCGAAGGTGGAGTCCAGCACGCCGTGGTCGATGACCAGCAGCCGCCAGGCGTAGGCCTTGACCAGGTAGCTGGCCCACAGCGGCATCAGGCACGCCACCACGAGCAGCCGCGCCGTGCGGGGGCGGGCCACCTTGGCCATGTAGAACGCGATCGGCAGCGCCAGCGCCAGGTCGACCAGGGTGACTCCGACGGCCATGGCCAGCGTGCGCAGCAGCACCGTGCGGTAGAGCGGCTCGGTGAGCAGGTCACGGAAGTTGGCCAGCGTCCAGGTCCGGAAGATCTCCGAGGTGAAGGAGTCCTGCACCCACAGCGACGACACCAGCAGGGCGGCCAGCGACCCGACGTACACCACGCCCAGCCAGACCAGCGGCGCACCGAGCACCCCCGCCAGGCGCAGGCGGGGGTGCCGGTGCAGGTACGCCGCGCCGCGGGTGGGGCCCGTGGTCGTCGAGGTGCTGGTGAGCGCCATGCTCAGCCCTTGACCTCCTGCCAGGCCTTGGTCCAGGCGGCGTAGTCGGTGCACGTCACGTCCGTGCGCCCGTCCAGGCACTGCTTGATGGGCGTGGACCAGTAGGAGATCTTCTCGGCGTACGCCGCGTCGTCGGCGTGGTAGCCGGCACAGAAGCCCTTGTCCGACGTCTCCTCGCAGGCCTTGAGGTTGGCCGGCGCCTCGCCGAAGTACTCCGCGACCTGGGCGTTCACCTTGGGCGAGACCACGTAGTTGGCCCACAGGTAGGCGCAGTCGGGGTGCTCCGCCTCGGCCCCGACCATCCAGGTGTCCGACCAGCCCGTCGACCCGGACTCCGGCAGGATCGCCTTGACGGGCGCCTCGTCCTGGGTCAGGTTGGCGATCACCTGCCAGGTCGTGCCGATCACCGTGGAGCCGGCCTTGAAGGCGCTGACCTCCTTGGTGTAGTCCGACCAGTACTCGCCGACGTTCGCCCGCTGCTTCTTCAGCACGTCCACCGCGGCGGCCAGCTGCTTGCTGTCCAGGGCGTAGGGGTTCTCGATGCCCAGCTCCGGCTTCGCGTCCTTCAGGTACAGCGCGGCGTCGGCGATGTAGATCGGCGAGTCGTAGGCCGTGACCTTGCCCTTGTACGCCGAGGCGTCCTCGAACACCGCCGCCCACGAGGTCGGCGCGGGCTTCACCGTCTTCGTGTTGTACATCAGCAGGTTCGCGCCCCAGCCGTGCGGCATCCCGTACATCTGGCCGTCCACGGCGTTCCAGGCCTTGTCCTTCAGGAACGGCGCCACGTCGGCGTAGTTGGAGGCGAGGTCGGTGTTGAACGGCGCGACGTCGCCGCCGGCCACCAGGCGCAGCGAGGCGTCGCCCGAGGCGGACACGACGTCGTAGTCCCCGGTCTTCATCAGGCTGACCGCCTCGTCCGAGGTGCCGAAGTACTTCACCTTGGCCTGGCAGCCGGTCTGCTTCTCGAAGGGCGTCACCCAGTCGACGGTCTTGTCGTTCGACCCGTCCTCGGCGTAGCCGGGCCAGGCCAGGATGTTCACCGCGCCCTCGCCCTTGCCCAGCGTCTTCAGCATCGGTACGTCGGGAGGGGTGAAGCCCTCCGCGCCGGGCGTGCCGCCCTTGTCGCCCGAGCCGCTGCTGGTGCCGCAGCCGGCCAGCAGCAGCGCCAGCGCACCCATCCCCGCCACGATCGCCGTGACCGTCCTGGACCTCTTCATCTGCTGAGCCTCTCTGTGGGTTCTAGCCATGGGTCGCGAGCTCCCGGCAGTGCTCGCGGGCGAAGCGGACGCCGACCCGGTCCCCCCGGGCCGCGGTGGCGGTGGCCCGCCGGTCGTTGGCGGCCACGGAGGTCACCTGGGTGCCGGCGTCGAGGTCGACCAGGAAGCGGGTCGACGCGCCGGCGTACACGACCTCGGCCAGCGTGCCCTGGGCCACGACGTCCGCCTCGGCTCCGGTCCCGCGGTCACCGGCGGGCAGCAGCTCCACCTTCTCCGGGCGTACGACGAAGGTGCCGGCCCGGCCGAGGAGGGCCTGGGCCACCGGGCCCTCGATGACGTTGGAGGTGCCGACGAAACCGGCGACGAACGGCGACCCGGGACGCTCGTAGATCTCCTGCGGCGTGCCGACCTGCTGGATGCGGCCCTGGTCGAAGACGGCGACCCGGTCGCTCATGGTCAGCGCCTCCTCCTGGTCGTGGGTGACGAACACGAAGGTGATGCCGACCCGGCGCTGGATCTGCTTGAGCTCGACCTGCATGTGCTCGCGCAGCTTGAGGTCCAGGGCGCCGAGCGGCTCGTCGAGCAGCAGGACCGCCGGGTCGACGACCAGCGCGCGGGCCAGCGCGACCCGCTGCCGCTGACCGCCGGACAGCTGGGCGGGCCGGCGGCGCTCCAGGCCGTGCAGGGCCACGGTGCGCAGCGCCTCGGCGGCCCGCTCCCGTCGCTCGGTCCGGCCCTGCCCACGGACCCGCAGCCCGTAGGCCACGTTGTCGAGCACGTTCATGTGCGGGAACAGCGCGTAGTCCTGGAACACCGTGGTCAGGTTGCGCTCGAAGGGCGCGAGGGCGGTGACGTCGGCGCCGTCCAGCTCGACCGTTCCGGCGGTGGGGCGCTCGAAGCCGCCGATCATCCGCAGGACGGTCGTCTTGCCGGACCCCGAGGGCCCGAGCATCGAGAAGAACTCACCCCGGGCGATGTCGAGGTCGACCCCCGCCACGGCGGTGATGTCGTCGAACCGCTTGACCAGCCCGCGCAGGGACACGGCAGGCCCGTCGGTCGCGGTGCTCGTCACGGGTTGAAGGTAGTGGAAATCTGCACCGCCGGTGCGGTCGGCGGCTAACGATCCCGTCACGGCCCCGGCAGCACGAGCCGGAAGCGTGCACCGCGGCCACCGTCCACCCGGTCCAGGGCGACCAGGTCCCCGCCGTGGGCACGCGCGATGCCCCGGGCGATGGACAGCCCCAGGCCGGCTCCCCCGGGTGCGCGGACCGGGCCTCGTCCAGCCGCACCAGCCGCTCGAAGACCCGCTCCCGCTCGGGCTCGGGCACCCCGGGGCCGTCGTCCTGCACGTCGAGCCCCACGTGCCCGGCCTCTGACCACACCCGCACCTCGAGGTGCCCGTCGGGCCCGCTGGCGTGGGCCGCGTTGTCGACCAGGTTGCCGACGACCTGGGTCAGCCGGTCCGGGTCTCCGTCCACCGCGTCGCGGACTCGCCCCGCAGCACGGTCGACCGGTCCGACGCTGCGCACGGAGCGGGCCCCGAGCACGTCAGCGGCCACCGCCCGCAGGTCGACGGCCTCGTCGGCGCAACGACAGACCGCTGTCGATGCCGGCCATCGTCAGCAGGTCGTCGACCAGCCGGCCGGCCCGGCGCGACTCGCGCACCAGGCCGCACCAGCGTCTGCTCCCGCGGGCGCGCGCGGCGGGTCGTCGCGCAGCAGGTGCTCGGCCGCGGCCTGCACCCCGGCCAGCGGGGTCCGCAGCTCGTGGGCGGCGTCGGAGAGGAAGTCGCGCAGCCGCTGCTCGGAGGCCACCGCGCCTGCTCTCGGCGCCGACCACCTCGTCGAGCATGTCGTCGAAGGCCACCGCCGTCCGCCCAGCTCGGTGCCCGGCTGCACGGGCCGCAGCCGGCGGCCGCGGTCGCCACGGGTGATCGAGCGGGCCACCTCGGTGATCCGGTCCAGCGGACGCAGCGCGCGGCGCGACGACCGGCGGCACCGCGACCCCGGCGGCCACCAGCACCAGCACCGCGGCGAGCACCAGGGCCAGCCGCACCTGGGCGAGCGTGCGGCGTACGTCGGACACGTCGGCCAGCAGGGTCAGGGTGCTGCCGTCCGACAGCGTCCGGACCACGCTGAGGCGGTCGCCCCTGCTGCACGACGTCGGCCTTGCGCGCGGCCGGGCCGGTCGCGGGCCCGGGCCGGCCGGCGCGGGCGGGCGGTGCGGGCCCGGGGGTCTGGCCCTTCTCCGGTGCCGCGTCCACGCCCTGGGCGCCCGCGCCGGGGTGGCCCCGCTCGCGGCGGCGCCGAGCGGGCCCTCGGCGTACACCTCGCCCGAGGCGGTGGTGACGACCACCGACACGCCGTCGCCCTCGAGCCGGCGGGCCAGGTCGCGGGGGGCCACCTGGTCCACCAGCGCGCTCGCCACGCTGGCCCGGTCGGCCAGGCGCTGCCGCAGCTGGCCGTCGAGCCGGCTCTCCAGGACGACGTCGGTGACCACCACCAGCGGCGACCAGCATGAGCCCGACGAGGGCCAGCACCACCAGCGTCACCCGGCGGCGCAGCGACGGCGTGCGCAGGCCCTTGACGTCCGGGGCGCCCACGGCAGGCGGGCTGGCGGAGGTCATGGCCGGGGGGCGCGCAGCACGTAGCCCAGGCCGCGCTCGGTGTGGATCAGCCGGGGGCCGTGCTCCTCCAGCTTGCGACGCAGCGCGCTGACGTGGACCTGCACGAGGTTGTCGGCGTACTCCTCGTACCCCCAGACCTGGCTGAGGATCTGGGCGTGGACAGCACCCTGCCCGCGCCGTGACGCCAGGTGCGCGAGCAGCCGGAACTCGGTGGCCGTCAGCGCGACGGGGACGCCGCCGCGCTGCACCACGCCGGCCTCCTCGTCCAGCACGAGGTCGTCGACCTGGACGGTGGTGGGCAGGCGTCCCCAGCCGGCGCAGCACCGCCCGTACCCGGGCCACCAGCTCCTCCATGACGAACGGCTTGGCCAGGTAGTCGTCCACGCCGAGGTCGAAGCCGCGCAGCCGGTCCTCGACGGCCTCGCGGGCGGTCAGCATGACGACGGCGGCCGAGGAACGGCTGCGGACCACGCCCACCAACCTCGCCCCGTCCCGGCCCGGCAGCATCCAGTCCAGCACCACCAGCGCCGGGCGGAAGGTGTCGAGCACGCCCTCGAGCTCCGACCCGTCGGGGACCGCCCGCACCCGGAACCCGACCGCGTCCAGGGCCGCGTCGAGGCTGCTGCGGATCGCCTCGTCGTCCTCGACCACCAGGACCCGCACCGGCTCACCCATGCCCGCCAGTCTGCGGTGCCCTCCTGAAGACCCGCTGAAGAAGGACCGTGACCACGGCGTCCTTGAGGTCGCCTTCAGGTGGGCCGTCGACGGTGGAGCCGTCCCCGCTCCCACCCTCCCGAGGAGGTACCCGTTGCACCCCTCCCCACTCGGCGTCGTCGACCTGGTCGTGCTGCTGCTCGTGGTCGCCGCCGTCGTCGGCCGGCTCCGCTACGGCGGCGGCCTGCTCGCCGCGGTCGGCTCCGGCCTGACCGTGCTCGTGGTCGCCTGGCTGGTCGCCGTCGGCGTGGCCACCTGGGCCCCCGGCCCGGCCGCCGACCTCGCCGCCGACAGCTCCGTGGTCCGGGCCGTCCCCGTCCCGCACCACGCCCTCGACCAGGCCGGGCAGCTGCTCGGCCTGGACCCCACCGGAAGGAACCACCGATGAACCCGAGCCCCCTCGACCAGCTGCGGGCCCTGCGGCGTCACCGCCGCGCCGCCGCCGACCAGCAGGTCGCCACGCCCAGCGACCGGTGGGCCCCCGACGACACGCAGCCGCTGACGACGACCCGTCCCGAGCACGCGGCCCTCGGGACCCCGCCGCGTCGGGGCCGGCGCTGGCTCGCGACCGGCCTGGCGGCCGGGGCGGTCGCGGGGGGTGTGCTGGCGTTCGGGCTGCCCGCCCTCGCCGGTGGCTCCGGTGGCTCCGACGGCCCGGGGACGTCCGCGGCCTCGGGCGCGTCGGCCGGGGCGTCCTCCGGAGCGTCGACCGGCTCGTCGACCGGCTCGGCCAGCCCCGATCCTGCCCAGAGTGCGGCCCCGGCCCCGGCCCCGGCTCCGGGCGGTCCGGCTCCGGGCGGTCCGGCCTGCGGGCCCGGCCAAGCCGCCCCGAAGGCGCCTCGGGCCGGCGAGGCACCGCCCACCCCACCGGCACCCCGCCCGCACGACGGGAAGTCCGCCCCGAAGGCCGCCCCGAAGCCGCCTCGGGCCGGTGATGCACCGCCCGCCCCGCCCGCACCGCCCTCGCCCGCAACGGGGAGCGCCCAGGCCGGCTGAGCCACGACCGCTCGGACGGGCAGTCGCCCGCACGCAGCGACCCCGCCCCGCCTGATGGCGGGACGGGGTCGTCGCGAGTGCCCGTCCGACGGGTGGGGCCCGTCGAGAGTATCGCCAGGATCAGCCCAGGATCAGCCCAGGATCAGCGCAGGGTCAGGGCGGGGTCAGGGCACCATCCAGGACAGCACCGGCGTGGCCTGCAGCGCGACGATGGCGCACATCAGCACCAGCATGAGCAGGCTCCAGCCGATCACCTTGCGGAAGATCTCGCCCTCGCGGCCGGACATGCCCACCGCGGCGGCGGCGATCGCGAGGTTCTGCGGGCTCACCATCTTGCCCAGCACGCCGCCGGAGGAGTTGGCCGCCGCCATCAGCACCGGGTCGAGCCCGGCCTTGGTGGCGGCCTGCACCTGCAGCGCACCGAACAGCGAGTTCGAGGAGGTGTCCGAGCCGGTCACGGCGGTGCCGATCCACCCGAGGATCGGCGAGATGATCGCGAAGGCCGCCCCGGTCCCGGCCAGCCACACGCCCAGCGAGGCCGTCTGGCCGGACAGGTTCATCACGTAGGCCAGGCCCAGCACCGCCATGACGGTGATGATGGCCGAGCGCAGCTCGACGTAGGTGGCGCCGTACGTCCGCAGCGCACGGCCGGGGGCCACCTTGAGGATGAGCATGGTGACCAGCCCCGCCAGCACCAGCAGCGTGCCGGCCGCCGGCAGCCAGTTGATCTTGAACTGGGTCACCACCGGGTCGCCGGCCGCGTTGGTGATGTCCAGACCGGGCCAGTCCACGAGGTAGGTGAACGGCTCCTTGGCCAGGAAGTCCACCACGGCCGGGATGTTGGTGATGGAGAAGATCACGATGATCACCAGGTACGGCGCGTAGGCCCGCAGCACGTCGCCCCTGTTCTCGGCGGACGGACGGGCGTCGGTGCCTGCGGGGCGACCGGAGCGGCCGCCCGTGGCCGGGGCGGTGGTGGTGGCCGTCGCAGCACCACCCGTGCGCGGGGTGCCCGAGCGGGACTCCTCGCGGGCCGGCGCCTCCTGCGCGGCCGCCTCGGCGGTGAGCGTGAAGGCCGGCTGCCAGACCCGGACCAGCAGGACCAGCGCGCCGGCCGCCAGCAGCGAGGCCACGATGTCGGTCAGCTGGACGGAGACGTAGTTGGCGGTGACGAACTGGGCGACGGCGAACACGAGCCCGGCGACCAGGGCCGGCAGCCAGGTCTGGCGCAGGCCGCGCCGGCCGTCGACGATGAACACCAGGGCGAGCGGCACCACGACGGCCAGCAGCGGGGTCTGGCGTCCCACCATGGACCCCAGCGTGTGCAGGGCGTTGGCGTCGGAGAGCCGCGGGTCGTCGCTGACGCCGGAGACGATCGGGGCCAGCGTGACCACCGGGATGGCCAGCGCGCCGAAGGCCACCGGGGCGGTGTTGGCCACCAGGGCCACGGTGGCGGCCTTGATCGGCGAGAAGCCCAGCGACATCAGCATGACCACCGAGATCGCCACCGGGGTGCCGAAGCCGGCCAGCGCCTCGAGCAGCGCGCCGAAGCAGAAGGCGATGATGATGGCCTGGATCCGCTGGTCGGGGCTCACCTTCTCGAAGGACCGCCGCAGGACCTCGAAGTGCCCCGAGGCGACGGTGAGGTTGTAGATCCACACCGCGTTGATGACGATCCACAGGATCGGGAAGAAGCCGAACAGGGCGCCGTCGACCGCGGCGCTGACGCCCTGGCCGAAGGGCATCCCGAACAGCAGCACGGCGTCGACGAGCGCCACCGCCAGCGAGATGAGGCCGGCCACCCAGGCCCGCACCTTGAGCCCGCCCAGCAGCAGGAACAGCACGGCGAGCGGGATGAGGGCGCAGAGCGCGCTCAGGGTGAGCGAGTCTCCCACTGCTTGGGTGTCTTGCTGGAACATGGCGCTCCTGGGGGTGAGGGGTCGGGACCGGTCAGGACGGGGTGGGGCGCAGGGTGTCCGGCGACATGCCCCGGATCGAGGCGTCGAGCACCTCGACGGTGTGCGCCATCCCCATGGGGTGACCGGACCGCTCGATGGCGGAGGTCACCTGCATGAGGCAGCCCGGGTTCGCGGTGACCAGCACCTCGGCGCCGGTGGCCACGATGTTGCGGGCCTTGCGGTCGCCCAGGTCGCGGGCGGGCTCGGGGTTGAGGATGTTGTAGATACCGGCCGAGCCGCAGCACAGCTCGGGCTCGGCGATCTCCCGCAGCTCCAGGCCGGGGATCCCCCGCAGCAGGTCGCGCGGCTGGGCCCGGATGCCCTGGGCGTGCGCGAGGTGGCAGGCGTCGTGGTAGGCCACGGTCATCTCCAGCGGGTGACGCTCCGCCACCGGGCCCAGCTCGGCCAGGATCTCGGCCACGTCGCGGACCCGCTCGGCGAAGCCCCGGGCCCGCTCGGCGTACGCCGGGTCGTCGGCCAGCAGCTCGGCGTACTCCTTCATCGTGGAGCCGCAGCCGGCGGCGTTGACCACCACGTGGTCGACCCCGGTCGCCTCGAAGCTGTCCACGAGCGCCCGGGCGAAGGCCTGGGCCTCCGGCTCCCGCCCGTTGTGGGCCGACAGCGCGCCGCAGCAGCCCTGGGAGGCCGGCACCACGACCTCGCAGCCCTCGGCCGAGAGCACCCGGGCGGTGGCGGCGTTGACGCCGGGGAAGAAGGCGCCCTGGACGCAGCCGGTGAGCAGCCCCACCACGGCGCGCCGGGTGCCCTGGGCGGGGATCCGGCCCGGCAGCCGCTCGGGGGTGCCGAGCCGCGGGGCCAGGCTCTCCATCGCGGCGAGCTGGGGGGCCATCCGCTGCAGCAGGCCGGTGCGCCGCAGGGCGACGTCGAGGCCGGTGCGCTGGACGAGCCGGAGCGGACCTCGCACCAGGCGCAACCGCCGCGGGTGCGGGAACAGCGCGAAGATCAGCCCGCGCAGCGCCTTGTCGGCGCGGGTGCGCTCGTGGTTGCGCTCCACCTGGGCCCGGGTCTGCTCGATGAGCCGGTCGTACTGCACGCCCGAGGGGCAGGCCGTCACGCAGGCCATGCAGCCCAGGCAGGCGTCCCAGTGCGAGACCATCGAGTCGGTCATCGGCTCGCCCTCGAGCCCCTGCTTCATCAGGTGGATGCGGCCGCGCGGGGAGTCCATCTCCTCGCCCCACAGCACGTACGTCGGGCAGGTCGGCAGGCAGAACCCGCAGTGCACGCAGTCGCCGATCAGCGCCGCGTCCGGCGGGTGGTGCTCGTCGAAGGCCCCACCGGTGGTGGGCAGCCCGAGGTCGACGATGCTGCCCATCGCCCCCAGCTCGCCGTCGTCCTGCTTGCGGTCGGTCCTCGCCTCGGTCATCAGATCCCTCCCACGAACCGGCCCGGCGCCAACCGGTGACCGGGGTCGAACTGGTCCTTGACGCGGCGCATCAGCTCCAGGGCCGGCACCGGTCCCCACACGTCCACGCTGCTCTTCACACCGGCCGGGGCGTCGACCACGACGGTGGAGCCGCCGTGCCGGGTGCACACCGCCCGCAGCCGCTCGACGGCCTCGGGAGCGCGAGCCGGGTCGGCCACCGCGGCGTGCACGACGCCGGTGCCGGCCGAGCCGCGCACCGAGGCCCCCACCTCCCGGGCCACCGCGAGCACCTCGCGCAGCCCGGACAGCACGAAGGTGAGCTTCAGGCCGGTCCCGCCCTCGCCCCACGGGTAGGACGCCCACCCGTCCGGGGCCTGCTCGGAGGGGGACGACCCGGTGCCGAGCAGCTCGCCGACCGTGCGCACGCGGCCCTCCACCCCCTCGGGGTGGCCGGCCAGCAGCACGGAGACCGACCCGCCGCCCTCGGGGCCGAGGTCCACCTCGACCGCGGCCGGCACGGCCTGGGAGTGCACCACGCGGTGCACGGCCTCGTGCGTCTGCTCGGCGTCGCCCACGGGCAGGGTCACCCAGCGCTGCACCTCGGGCACCGGGTGCAGACGGAAGGTGGCCTCGAGGACGACGCCCAGCGTGCCGTAGGACCCGATGACCAGCTTGCCGAGGTCGTAGCCGGCGACGTTCTTGACCACCCGTCCCCCGGCCTTGGCCAGGGTGCCGTCGGCGCGGGCCAGCGTGACGCCGATGAGGAGGTCGCGGGTGGCCCCGGTGACGTGCCGCAGCGGACCGCTGGCGTTGGTGGCCAGCACGCCGCCGATGCTCGACCCCGGCACGGTCTCGTCCACGGCCAGCCGCTGGCCGGCCTCGCCCAGCGTGGCCTGCACGTCGGCCAGCCGGGCGCCGGCCTGGGTGACCACGATGAGGTCGCCGGCCGCGTGGTCCAGGACCCGGTCGAGCGCGGAGACGTCGACCACGAGGTCGACCGAGGTCGGCGGACGGCCCCACGAGAGCTTGGTGCCGCGGCCCCGGGGGACGACGGTCAGCCGGTGCCCGGCGGCGGCGCGCAGGACCTCGCCGACCTCCTCGTTCGAGCCCGGCCGGGCCACCAGGGCGGGGACGACGCCGTCGACGTGGTCGGCGGGTCCGGCCTCGCCGACCTCGGCGCAGGCGGAGGCGACCGCGGCGCGGGCGTCCTCGCCGACCTCGTCGTGGGTCTGCTCGCGGTCGTGCTGGGAGGTCGACATCAGAACACCTCCGCCAGGCCGGCCTCGGCCAGCGGGTGCGCGCCCTTGTGCCGGCCGGGCACCTCGCCGCAGAGCCGCGGCGTCGGGAAGACCTTGCCGGGGTTGGCGATCGCGCCGGGGTCGAAGGCGCAGCGCACCAGCTGCATGGTGTCCAGGTCGTCCTCGTCGTACATCCGGGGCATGTACTTGGCCTTGTCGATGCCCACCCCGTGCTCACCGGTGATGGAGCCGCCGTGCTCGATGCACAGGTCGAGGATGGCGCCACTGACCCGCTCGGCCTCCTCGCCCTCGCCCTCCACCGCGTCGTCGAAGAGCACCAGCGGGTGCAGGTTGCCGTCCCCGGCGTGGAAGACGTTGGCCACCCGTACGCCGGAGGAGCCGGACAGCTCCGCGATGGCGCTGAGCACCTCGGGCAGGGCGGTGCGCGGGATGACGCCGTCCTGGACGATGTAGTCCGGGCTGATCCGGCCCACCGCGGCGAACGCCGACTTGCGGCCCTTCCAGATCAGGGCCCGGTCGGCCGGGTCGGTGGCCAGGCGCTGCTCGAAGGAGCCGTTGTCCTCGCACAGCCGCTGCACGGCGTCGTACTCCTGCTGCACCTCGATCGCGGCCCCGTCCAGCTCGATGACCAGCACCGCGCCGGCGCCCTGCGGGTAGTTGCAGCGCACCGCGGCCTCGGCGGCCTCGATGGCCAGGGCGTCCATCATCTCGATGGCCGCGGGCACGATCCCGGCGGAGATGATCGCCGAGGTGGCGGCCCCGGCCTGGTCGGTGGACTCGAAGCCGACCAGCACGGTGCGCACCTCCTCCGGCAGCCGGACCAGCCGCAGCACGGCGGAGGTGACGATGCCCAGCGTGCCCTCGGAGCCCACCACGGCGCCGAGCAGGTCGTAGCCGGGGGCGTCCGGGGCGGCGGAGCCGAGCGGCACGACGTCGCCCTGCGGGGTGACCAGGTCGGCGCCCAGCACGTGGTTGGTGGTGAAGCCGTACTTGAGGCAGTGCGCCCCGCCGGAGTTCTCGGCGAGGTTGCCGCCGATGGAGCAGATCTGCTGGCTGGAGGGGTCCGGGGCGTAGTAGTAGCCGTGCGGGGCGGCCGCCCTGGTCACGTCCAGGTTGATCACGCCGGGCTGCACGACGGCGCGCTGGTCCTCCGGCGTCAGCGAGGTGATGGCGCGCATCCGCGAGGTCACGATGAGCACGCCCTCGGCGTGGGGCAGGGCCCCGCCGGACAGGCCGGTGCCGGAGCCGCGGGCCACGAAGGGCACCCCGTGCTCGGCGCAGGCCCGCACCACGGTCGCCACCTGCTCGGCGTCCTCCGGCATCACCACCAGCCCGGGGGTCACCCGGTAGTGCGCCAGGCCGTCGCACTCGTAGGTGCGCAGCCGGGCGTGGTCGGTGATGACGGCGTCCTCGGGCAGCAGGGCACGGGCCGCGGCCGCGATCGCTGCGAGCCCCGCCGTCGTGGTGCCGTCCTGCAGGTCGATGACCATGGGAGCCTCGCCTTCGCGCTCACGGTCGCGGTACCGGCGGGACGGGTGTCCCGCCCGGTCCACGAACCTAGGGTGTGGTGCCCGTCACGACAAGGTTCACCACGCTACGTCGAACGGTCGTCGGCGGCACCCGCCCACGCCCGTGGGGTGCGGCTACTCGGTCTGGGCGGTCAGGCCCGCGGCCTCGATGCCCGCCACCGCGGCGGCCTCGTCGTGGTCGGAGGTGTCGCCGGTGGCGCCGACGGCCCCCAGCAGCGTGCCGTCGGCGTCGCGGACCAGCACCCCGCCGGGCACCGGCACCAGGGAGCCGCCCACCGCCGCGGTCACGGCGGCGACGAAGTACGGCTGCGACTCGGCGCGGGCCATGATCGCCCGCGACCCGATGCCCAGCGCCAGCGCGCCGTGCGCCTTGCCGACCGCGATCTCGAAGCGCCCGATCGACGAGCCGTCCTCGCGCTCGGCCACCAGGACGTGGCCTCCGGCGTCGAGCACCACCACCGTCATGGGCTTGTAGCCGGCCTCGCCCGCGTGCGCGCGGGCGGCGGCCACGACGGTGCGGGCGGTGTCCAGGGACAGGGTCATCAGGCGGTCCTCTGCTCGGTCGTCTGCTCGGTCGTCTGCTGGGCGGCCTGGTCGCTCGTGCGGGCCTTCCGGCTCGCGCGTCGGCGGTGCAGGATCGGCTCGGTGTAGCCGCTGGGCTGTTCCAGGCCCTCCAGCACCAGGGCCCGGGCCGCGAGGAAGGCGTCCCCGTCGAAGTCCGGGGCCATCGGCTCGTACGTCGGGTCGCCGGCGTTCTGCTCGTCCACGACCGCCGCCATCCGACGCAGCGTCTCCTCCACCTGCTCGGCGTCGACCACGCCGTGGTGCAGCCAGTTGGCCACGTGCTGCGAGGAGATGCGGCAGGTCGCGCGGTCCTCCATCAGCATCTCGCCGGTGATGTCGGGGACCTTGGAGCAGCCCACCCCGGCGTCGATCCAGCGCACGACGTAGCCCAGCAGGCTCTGGATGTTGTTGTCGATCTCGGCCTGCCGGTCCTCCGCCGACCACGCGGCGGGGTCGCCGAGCGGAAGGGTGAGCAGCTCGGCGCGGCCGGCGCGACGACCCCCGCGCAGCTCCTCCTGCCGGGCCCGCACGTCCACCTGGTGGTAGTGGATCGCGTGCACGGTGGCCGCGGTCGGCGAGGGCACCCAGGCGCAGCTCGCGCCCGCGCGTGGGTGGCCGATCTTGGTCTCGAGCATGGCCTTCAGGCTGTCCGGGGCGGCCCACATGCCCTTGCCGATCTGGGCGCGGCCGAGCAGCCCGCAGGCCAGGCCGGTGTCGACGTTGGAGTCCTCGTAGGCCTGGATCCAGGTCTCGGACTTCATCTCGTTCTTCCGGACCACCGGGCCGGCCAGCATCGAGGTGTGGATCTCGTCGCCGGTGCGGTCCAGGAAGCCGGTGTTGATGAACGCCACCCGCTCGCGGGCCGCGTGGATGCAGGCCTTGAGGTTGAGCGTGGTGCGGCGCTCCTCGTCCATGATGCCGACCTTGATGGTCAGCGGCGGCAGCCCGAGCACCTGCTCGACGCGGGAGAACAGGTCGACGGTGAGGGCCACCTCGTCCGGTCCGTGCATCTTCGGCTTGACGACGTACATCGCCCCGGTGCGGGAGTTGGCCAGCCCGGACTCGCCGCGCAGGTCCTTCATGCTGCCCAGGGCGGTGACCAGCGCGTCCAGGATGCCCTCGGGCACCTCGGCGCCGTCGCGGTCCAGCACGGCGTCGCTGGTCATCAGGTGGCCGACCTGCCGGATGAAGAGCAGCGAGCGACCCGGGAGGGTGACCGTCCCACCGTCGGGCGCGGTGCAGGTGCGGTCGGGGTTCATCGAGCGGGTGAAGGTGCGCCCGCCCTTGGTGACCTCCTCGGCCAGGGCGCCGTCCATGAGGCGCAGCCAGTTGCGGTAGCCGACCACCTTGTCCTCGGCGTCGACCGCGGCCACCGAGTCCTCGAGGTCCATGATCGTGGAGACCGCGGACTCCATGAGCAGGTCCTTGACCCCGGCGGCGTCGGTGGACCCGATCGGGTCCTCGCGGTCCACCAGGACCTCCACGTGCAGCCCGTGGTGGACCAGCACCACGGCCTCCGGCGCCTCCGCGTCCCCGCGGTACCCCACCAGCTGCGCCGGGTCGGCCAGGGCGACCGGGTCGCCGCCCGAGCGCTCGACCACCAGGGCACCGTCGCGCACGGCGTACGACGTGGCGTCGGCGTGCGAGCCGTCGGCCAGCGCGAAGTGGTCGTCGAGGAGGGCGCGCCCCTGGGCGACCACCTGCTCCCCGCGCACCGTGTTGTAGCTGTCCCCGGGGGCGAGGTCGCCCTCGCGGGAGATGACGTCGGAGCCGTAGAGCGCGTCGTAGAGCGAGCCCCACCGGGCGTTGACGGCGTTGGTGGCGAAGCGGGCGTTGAGCAGCGGGACGACCAGCTGCGGGCCGGCGATCCGCGCGACCTCGTCGTCCACCCCGGAGGTGGAGACCTCGAAGTCCTCCGGCTCCTGCAGCAGGTAGCCGATGTCGGTGAGGAAGGCGGTGTAGGCCTCCGCGTCGGGCACCCCCGGGTGCTCCCGGTGGTAGGCGTCGATGCGGGTCTGCAGCTCCTCACGCCGGGCGAGGAGCTCACGGGTCCGAGGCGCCAGCTCCGCGATGAGGGCCTCGGCCCCGGACCAGAAGGCGTCGGGGTCCACGCCGGAGGCCGGCAGCGCCTCCTCGGCCAGGAAGCGGTGGAGGCTGCCGGCCACGCTCAGCCCGCCGATCTGCACACGGTCGTCCATCACGCATCCCTTGCGTCAGTTTCCACGATGTGGAATTGTCGGTCTTCTTATTGGAAACTATGGAGTTGCCACCGGATTGTCAACCGGTGGCCGCAGGGAGGACGTCCCCATGCCCCCTCCCGCCGGCGACATGCGGGACGACCGCCCGGCCACCGGCGTGCAGTCGGTGCACCGGGCGCTGGACCTCGTCGAGATCGTCGCGGCCCGGGGCGGCCAGCTCTCGATCGGCGAGGTCGCCGCGGCCTGCGACATCCCGCTGGCCACGATCCACCGCCTGCTGCGCACCCTGGTGGACCGGGGCTACATGCGCCAGCTCCCCGACCGCCGCTACGCGCTGGGCTCCCGGCTCGTCCCGCTGGGGGTGACCGCCCGGTCCCTGGTGGGCGCCGACACCGAGCGGGTGCTGACCGGGCTGGTCGACGCGCTCGGCGAGAGCGCCAACCTGGCCCTGCTGGCCGGCGACCGCGCCGAGTACGTCGCCCAGGCGCCCTCACGGCACAGCATGCGGATGTTCACCGAGGTGGGCCGGCGGGTCGACCTGCACTGCACGGGCGTGGGCAAGGCCCTGCTGGCCCGGCTCGACGACCAGCGGGTGGGCGAGGTGGTCCGCCGGGTGGGACTGCCCGCGCTGACCCCGCACACGCACACCACCGAGGCGGGGTTGCGCGAGGACCTGGCCGTGATCCGGGCCCGGGGATACGCCCTGGACGAGGAGGAGCAGGAGCTGGGGGTGCGGTGCGTGGCCGTCGCGGTGGGACCGCGGGCCTCGGGCACGGCGGTGTCGGTCTCCGGGCCGGTCACCCGGATGACCGACGACCTGGTGGCCCGGGCGGTGCCGCTGCTGCGGTCGGCGGGTGCGCGGCTGGTCGTCTCGGGAGCGCCATGACGCTGCGGACGCGCGTGCGGGCCGGGCTGGCCCGCGGCCGGGTGCGACGGCGCCTGCTGACCGACGTCGAACGGGAGGCCGTCGAGGCGGTGTTCGGCGGGAGCCTGCCGGCCCCGGACCGGATCGTGCTGACCGACGTGATCGGCGTGCAGCACCGCGCGTTCGTGCTGCCCGCCCCGGGCGGCCGCTGCCTGGTCAACATCGGCGAGGCGTACGACGACCCGCTGCACCACGTCACGGGCCCCTACCCCCGGCCCGGCAAGCTGCTCGTCCACGAGCTCACCCACGTCTGGCAGTTCACCCACGCCCCGGTGGTCTCGCGGCTGCTGGCCTCGGCGGTGCGGACCCAGGTGACCCGAGCGCCGTACCAGCCGGGGGACGGCGACCGGCCGTGGGCCTCCTACAACCTCGAGCAGCAGGCCACTCTCGTGGACGAGTGGTTCGCGCCGGCGTTCCGGGGGCCGCCGGGGTTCGGGCCGATGGACCCGGCCCACCCCTGGTTCCGCTTCGTCGAGCAGGACCTGCGCCCGGCCCGCGTGGCCCGGGCGGCCCGCCGCCCCTGACGCGCCCGCCGTACCGTGGTCGCCGTGACCCGCCTGCTGACCCTGCTCTTCGCGGTGGCCGGCGGGGCCGCGGTGGGCAACCTGTACTGGGCCCAGCCGCTGCTGGAGGAGATGGCCGCGGACCTGGGCGTGCGCCAGTCGGTGGCCGGGCTGATGGTGACCGTGACGCAGGTCGGTTACGCGGTCGGGATCTTCCTCGTCGTGCCGCTGGGGGACGTGCTGGACCGCCGCCGCCTGGTGCCGGGCGTGCTGCTGGCCTCGGGGGCGGCGCTGTTCGCGGCCTCGGCCGCCCCGCACTGGGGCACGGAGCTGGCGGCGCTGACCGCGGTGGGTCTGACCTCGGTCGGCGCCCAGCTGCTGATCCCGCTGGCCGGTGACCTGGCCGCGCCGGAGGAGCGCGGCCGGGTGGTCGGGACCATCGGATCCGGCGTCCTGGTCGGCATCCTGCTCTCGCGCACCGTGGCCGGGGTGGTGGCCGACCTGCTGGGCTGGCGGGCCATCTACGTGTTCGCCGGCGTGCTGGCCTGGGTCTTCGCCCTGGTGCTGCTACGGGTGCTGCCGCGCCTGGAGCCCCGGGCCCGCATCGGCTACGGCCGGCTGCTGTCCTCGGTGCTGCTGGTGGTCCGCACCCACCGGGCCGTCCCGGTCACGCTCTACCTGGGAGCCTCGGGCTTCAGCGTCTTCACGCTGGTGTGGACCGCGATGACGTTCCTGCTGACCGCTCCACCGTTCTCCTACTCCCTGACCACCATCGGCCTGGTGGGCCTGGCCGGACTGGCCGGCGCGGTCGCCGCGCAGGGCGTCGGTCGCCTCTCCGACCGCGGCCTGTCGGTGCCCTTCACCGGCGCCGCGCTGGCCCTGGGGGTGGCCTCGCTGGTCCTGGCCGGGGTCGGCCGCACCTCGATCGTGGTGCTGGTCGTGGCCGTGGTGGCCTTCGACGTGGCCATCCAGGGCAACGCCATCCTCAGCCAGACCCGGCTGCTGGGCATCGACCCGGAGGCGCGCAGCCGCATGAACACCGCCTTCGTCACCAGCAACTTCATCGGCGGTGCGCTGGGCTCCGCCCTGGCCGGGGTGCTCTGGAACGCCGGCGGCTGGCCGGCGGTGGTGACCGGTGGCGGCGGGGTGCTGGGCGTGGCCCTGCTGGTCTGGGCGCTGAACCGTCGCGTGCTGACCGCCGCCAGCCCCCCGCGCGCCTGACGGGTCTGCTCACCTCAGAGCGCGCAGCGCGGTCGCCAGCTCCGCCATCGCGGTGCGGTGGAAGCGCGGCCCGTACGACGCCCGGGCCACCCCCAGCTCCCGGAGCCGGGCGAGGTCCAGGCCGGGGCCGGGGTTGCCGTTGACCGAGCAGCCGAGGCCGTCGACCAGGGCGGCCAGGGTCTCGGCGCTGCGGACGCCGATCGGGTAGACGCAGTCGACGCCGGCCTCCCGGTACAGGCGTCCGCGCCGCAGCGCCTCGGCCACCCGGTCGGGCTCGGCCACCGGGCTCGTGGGCAGGAAGACGTCCACCCGCGCGTTGAGGACCAGCGGCACCCCGGTGGCGTCCGCCGCCTCCCGCACGCCGGCCAGCCATCCGGCGTGGGCCTCGGCGTCGAGCAGTCCCCCTGTGCGGTGGTCGGTGTCCTCCAGGTTGCAGCCCACCAGACCACCCTCCAGGAGGCGGGCCACCAGCGCCGCCGGCTCCAGCCCGTAGCCGGCCTCGGCGTCCACGGTCACCGGCACCGGGACGGCCCGCGCGATCCGTGCGGCGGCGGCGAGCATCTCCGACCAGGGCGCCGCCTGCCCGTCGTCGTACCCCAGGGACTCCGCGACCGCGGCGCTGCTCGTGGCCACGACCGGGAAGCCGGCCTCCACCACGACCCGGGCGCTGGCCGCGTCCCAGGCGTTGGGGAGCACCAGCAGCTCGCCGTGGTGCAGGTCGCGCAGCCGCCCCGCGAGCCCTGCGAGCCGCGCCGTCTCCGTCGTGCCCGTGGTGCCTGTCGTGCTGTGGGTGCTCATGCAGGGGTGGACCCCGCCGAGCGACCGAACTGGTCGGCCGTGCGGGATCCCGTCACCGACGGGTCAGGGCCCGCCACGCCAGTGGTCGATGCGGTGGTGGTCCGGGGCGAAGCCGTGGTCGATGCCCCACAGCACGGCCCGGGTCCGGCTGTCGACCTCGATCTTGCGGTAGAGCGTGCGGATGTAGGACTTCACGGTGTTCGGGGTCAGGAAGGTGCGGGCGGCGACCTCGGCGTTGTCCAGGCCCTGGGTGATGAGGGCGAGGATCTCGGCCTCCCGCTCGCTGAGGCCCTCGCTGCGACCGGGCCAGTCCAGGCCGTTCATCCCGCCGGTGCGTCCGGGCGGGTCACTGACCACGACCTCGTCGGCGTGCACGGCCTCGAGCGCGGTGATGAGCTCGCGCGCGGGCAGCGCCTTGGAGAGGTAGCCGCGCACCCCCTGCCGCAGGGCGCTGGCCACGAGGTCCGGGTGGAAGTTCCAGGTGTAGACCACCACCCGGCGGGCGCGAGGGTTGTCGATGAGGACGGCGATGTCCTCGTGGTCGGACTCCGGCTGCGCGAAGCAGTCGTAGAGCACGATGTCGACGACGTCCTCGACCGGCTCGTTGGTGTCGATCTCGGCGACCACGACCCGGTCGCGGTAGCGGTCCAGGATCTTGGCCACGCCCATGAGCACCACGTCGTAGTCGTCCACGAGCGCCACCGTGATGGGCCGGCCGGGAGCCCTGCCCTGGGCGGCGTGGCCAGAGGAGGCAGCGGGGACGGTGGAGACGGCGGACGACACGAGGGGAGCCTAACCTACCCAGGGGTGTACCGGACCCGCCCCAGGGGTCCCAGGATGAGGAGCAACTCCTACCGGAAGGCACATCATGCTCGGTCTCATCCTCACCATCCTCGTCGTCGGTCTCATCGCCGGCGCCCTCGCGCGGCTCCTCGTCCCCGGCAAGCAGGACCTCTCGGTCGGCATGACCGTCGTGCTGGGCGTGGTCGGCTCCTTCGTCGGCGGCTTCCTGGGGTACCTGCTGTTCCACCACGACGCCTCGGGCGGATTCCTGCAGCCCGCCGGCATCATCGGCTCGGTCATCGGCGCCGTCATCGTCCTGCTGGCCTACACCCGGATGGGTGCTCGCCACACCGTCCACCACTGATCGCCCGGAGAGCCGGGATGACGGGCTGGCACCCGCCGCGGTGCCCCCGGTGCGGGGCCGACCTCGTGCTCGAGATGGACCCCGCCTCGCCCCCCGACGCCCAGGCCGTCGTGCTCCTGGCCGACCCGCCCTTCCGCTACGTCTGCCCCTCACCCGGCTGCCGGGGCATCATGTCGTGATGGGTTGGTGGGAGGAGCGCGTCGTCCCCGGTCTCGTCGACCGGGCTCTCAAGGGCCGCGAGATCGGCGAGGTCCGGGCGCAGGCCTGCGCCGGGCTGACCGGCACCGTCCTGGAGCTGGGCTTCGGCGGCGGTCTCAACCTGCGCCACCTCCCTGCCACCGTCACCCGCCTCGACGCCGTCGAGCCGTCCGACCGGGGCTGGGCGCTGTCAGAGCGACGGCGCGCACGCCACGACCTGCCCGTCCACCGCGTGGGAGTGGACGGGCAGCGGCTCGTGGCGGCCGACGCCTCCTACGACCACGTGCTGTGCACCTTCACGCTCTGCACCATCCCCGACCCGGCCCGGGCGCTGCGCGAGGTGCGCCGGGTCCTGCGGCCGGGCGGCACGCTGGCCTTCCTCGAGCACGGGCTGGCCCCCACGCCCGGGGTCGCCCGCTGGCAGCGCAGGCTCGACCCCGTGCAGCGCCGCGTGGCGGGGGGATGCCACCTCAGCCGCGACGTCCCCGCCCTGGTCCGGGCCGCCGGGCTGGTGCCGACCACCGTCCGCGCGGAGTACCTCCCGGGCCCGCGCACCCCCTGGACCTTCGGCTACCTGGGCTCGGCCACCACCCGGGCCTAGGGTGTCGGTGACGCACCGACCCAGGAGGCCCCATGTCCCACGTCGTCGACTTCAAGGACGTGTCCACCGCGGGGCTGGAGTCCTCGCCCGTGGCCGACGCGCTGGCCGGGCTCCGGGCCAACGAGGCACGGTACTTCCACACCAAGTACGCCCACGTCTTCACCGTGGAGCCCGCCGAGGAGGCCGGCGAGGTCGTCGAGCACGTGCACCGCATCCTGGCCCAGGAGCGGGACCTGCACATCGCCTCCCGCCCGCTGGAGGCCACGGCCTTCGAGGTGGAGGGGCTGCGGATGGCCTACGTCTTCTACGAGTCCGGCCTGTCGGTCAACGTGATGTACGCCGTCGAGGACGGCGGGAAGCGCGCCGTGGGCTTCAAGCTCTCCGACGGCATGGAGGTGCCCACCGAGCTCGGCTCCTTCAGGTTCGCCCGTCAGCGCTCGAAGCTGGCCGGCACGATCCGCGGGTCCTACTTCGTCATCAAGGGCACCTACTGAGCCAAGCCCGGGCGCGCTCGACCGTCGCGGATGTCGTCCACCTGCGCGACAACGACGTCCACCCCTGCTCGACCGCTGCGGATGTCGTCCACCTGCGCGACGACCACGTCCACCCGCACGCACTGTCGGTGGGGCCTGCGAGTCTGGACCTCCCTGAAGACCTCCGGAGGTGCCTCGTGGCGGTGTCCTACCAGCTGGTGATCGACTGCGGCTCCCCCGAGCCGCTGGCCCGCTTCTGGGCCGAGGCCCTGCACTACGTGCTCGCGCCACCCCCGCCGGGGTTCGCCTCCTGGAACGAGTGGTACCGCTCGGTCGGGGTGCCGGAGGAGGAGCTGGGCCCGGGCGTCGACCGGATCGAGGACCCGGCGGGCGAGGGACCGCGCATCTGGTTCCAGGTCGTCCCGGAGGCGAAGTCGGTGAAGAACCGGCTGCACCTCGACGTCGCCGTGAGCGGAGGTCGCGGCGTGCCCTTCGAGGTGCGGCGGAGCCGGGTCGAGGACGAGGCCGACCGGCTGGTGGCCCTGGGGGCCTCCCGGCTGCGCACGGTCGACGACGAGGCGAACGGTCAGTACGCGGTGGCGATGCTCGACCCGGAGGGCAACGAGTTCGACGTCTACTGAGCGAGCCGGCCTCCCCCGGGCAGGGGGAGGCCGGCTCGGTGGCTCAGGCCAGGTCGAAGCGGTCCAGCTCCATGACCTTGACCCAGGCCGCGACGAAGTCGCGCACCAGCTTCTCCGTCGCGTCGCTGCTGGCGTAGACCTCGGCCAGGGCCCGCAGCTGCGAGTTGGAGCCGAAGACCAGGTCGACCGCGGTGGCGGTCCACCGCACCTCGTCGGTGGCCAGGTCCCGGATCTCGTAGACGTTCTCCTGCTCCGCGGCCTTCCACCGGGTGCCCGGGGACAGCAGGTGGACGAAGAAGTCGTTGCTGAGCACCCCCGGACGGTCGGTCAGGACGCCGTGCGACGTACCACCCGCGGTGGCGCCGAGCGAGCGGAGCCCGCCCACCAGGACCGTCATCTCCGGCGCGCTCAGGCCGAGCATGTACGCGCGGTCGACCAGCAGGATCTCGGGACGGGTCTTCTCCCCCGGGCGCAGGTAGTTGCGGAAGCCGTCGGCGCGGGGCTCCAGCACCCGGAAGGAGTGCGTGTCGGTCTGCTCCTGCGTGGCGTCGGTCCGACCCGGGCGCACCGGCACGGTGACCTCCACCCCGGCGTCACGGGCGGCCTTCTCGACCGCGGCCGAGCCGGCGATGACGACGAGGTCGGCCAGGGACACCTCGATGCCGTCCTGAGTGGCGTCGTGCTGGATGCTCTCCAGCGTCTCCAGCACGGTGGCGAGCTGCTCGGGCTGGTTGACCTCCCAGCTGCGCTGGGGCTCCAGGCGGATGCGGGCGCCGTTGGCCCCGCCCCGCTTGTCGGTGGAGCGGAAGCTGGAGGCCGAGGCCCAGGCCGTGGAGACCAGCTGGGCGGTGGTCAGCCCGGAGGCCAGCACCCGCTCCTTGAGCGAGGCCACGCCCTCCTCCGAGACGAGCTCGTGCTCGACCGGGGGCACCGGGTCCTGCCACAGCTGCGGCTCGGCCACCCAGGGCCCGAGGAAGCGGCTGACCGGACCCATGTCGCGGTGCAGCAGCTTGTACCAGGCCTTGGCGAAGGCCAGCCGGAACTCCTCGGGGTTCTCCAGGAACCGCCGCGAGATCTTCTCGTACGCCGGGTCGGCGCGCAGGGCGAGGTCGCTGGTGAGCATGGTCGGCTTGCGCTTCGGGGAGTCGGCGGTCGGGCCGGGGATGATGTCCTCGGCGTCCTTGGCCGTCCACTGCTTGGCCCCGGCCGGGCTCTCGGTCAGCTCCCACTCGTAGCCGAAGAGGAACTCGAAGTAGCGGTTGCTCCACTGCGTCGGACGGTCGGTCCAGGTGACCTCGAGACCGCTGGTGATGGCGTCGGCGCCCTTGCCCGACCCGAACGAGCTCTTCCAGCCGAGCCCCTGCTGCTCCAGCGGAGCACCCTCGGGCTCCGGGCCGACCAGCGACGGGTCGCCCGCGCCGTGGGTCTTGCCGAAGGTGTGGCCGCCCGCGATCAGCGCGACGGTCTCCTCGTCGTTCATCGCCATCCGGGCGAAGGTCTCGCGGATGTCCCGGGCCGAGCCCAGCGGGTCGGGGTTGCCGTTGGGGCCCTCGGGGTTGACGTAGATCAGGCCCATCTGGACCGCTCCCAGCGCCTCCTCCAGCTCACGCTCGCCGGCGTACCGCTCGTCGCCCAGCCAGGTGTCCTCCGGCCCCCAGAAGATCTCCTCGGGCTCCCAGACGTCCTCGCGGCCGAAGCCGAACCCGAAGGTCTCGAAGCCCATCGACTCCAGCGAGACGTTCCCGGCCAGGACGAGCAGGTCGGCCCAGGAGATCTTCTGGCCGTACTTCTGCTTGACCGGCCACAGCAGGCGGCGGGCCTTGTCGAGGTTGGCGTTGTCGGGCCAGCTGTTGAGCGGCGCGAACCGCTGGCCGCCGTCGCCCGCTCCCCCGCGACCGTCGTAGATGCGGTAGGTGCCGGCCGAGTGCCAGCTCATCCGGATCATCAGGCCGCCGTAGTGGCCGAAGTCGGCGGGCCACCAGTCCTGCGAGGTGGTCAGCACCTCGGTGATGTCGCGCTTGAGCGCCTCGACGTCGAGGTCGGCGAAGGCGCGGTCGTAGCGGAAGTCCGCCCCGAGCGGGTTGCCGCTGACGGAGTGCGCGTGCAGCACCGAGAGGTCGAGGGAGTCCGGCCACCAGTCCTGCAGCGTGCGCGGGCGCCCACCGGTCTTCGGGGTCGGCGAGTCGATGGCCGGGTTCTCGGACTCGCTGCCCTGCGCGGTCACCGAGTCGGGGGCGACGGGGCAGCCGGACGCGGCCTTGGCGTCCACTCCCTGCGGGCTGGTGGGGTGGTCCTGGGTGTCGCTCATGGGGTTCCTTCCGGGTGGGGCTCACGGTGAGGTGCTGCGGCCGCGCAGTCAGGGCAGGTGCCCCAGTAGACGACCTCCGCCTCGTCGACCACGAACCCGTGGTCGTCCTCGGCGGTCAGGCAGGGGGCGGCGCCGACGGCACAGTCGACGTCGACGATGTCGCCGCACGAGCGGCAGACGAGGTGGTGGTGGTTGTCGCCGACCCGCGCCTCGTAGCGGGCGGTCGCGCCGGCCGGCTGGATGCGCCGGACGAGACCGACGTCGGTCAGCACGCGCAGCACGTCGTAGACCGCCTGGTGGGACACGCTGCCCAGCGCGGTCCGCGTCGCGCCGATCACCGTGTCGGTGTCGGCGTGGGGGTGCTCGTGCACCGCCTCCAGGACCGCCAGGCGCGGGCCCGTGACACGCAGGGACCGCTCCCGCAGCAGGCTGGCCGAGTCCGAGACCGTCATGCTCGCCACCCTAGGGGTCTTTCTGGAACCGATCAAGATCTGCGACGTCGGCTCGTGACCGTCAGTCCAGGGAGGCCGTGGCGGCCCGCAGCTCCTCCAGGGCGGCCAGCGCGTACGGTGCCAGCGGCTCGTCCGCCCCGCCCTCGCCCTCGGACCACCGCTCGTAGCCGCGGTGGAAGGCCAGGGCCCCGAGCTCCCCCGCCACGTGCGCGACGGCGTCGCCGACCCCCCGCTCCACCAACGCGCCAGTCATGGCGGCGGCCAGCCCCACGTGCTTGAGCGTGCTGCGCTCCTGCAGCTCGGTGCTGGCCGCGACGGCCGCCCTCACCCGTGGGCCGAGCTCCCGGTTGGCCGGCCCCATGGCACCGGAGGCCCGCTCGAGGCCCTGCGCCACCGCGGCCATCGCGCCCGCCCCGGGCGGGGCCTCCGCGATCCCCTCGGTCAGCAGCCGACTGAGCGCCTCCTGCCCGGCGGCGAGCAGCTCGCGCTTGTCGGGGAAGTGCCGGAAGAAGGTGCTCTTGGTGATGCGGGCGCGCTCGGCGATCTCCGCGACGGTCGTGGCGTCGTACCCCTGCTCGGTGAACAGGTCGACGGCGGCCAGCACGATGCGCTCGCGCGCTCCCGGTTCCCACCTCGCCATGCCACCATCCTAGCGTGACGGGACTCTTGTCCCATCAGTCTGCTACGGTGACGGGACACTTGTCCCATCACTCGCAGGAGGAACCGTGCACGTCTTCATCACCGGTGGCACCGGCCTGGTCGGCTCGGCCGTCGTGGCCGAGCTGCTCGCCCACGACCACACCGTCCTGGCCCTGGCCCGCTCCGAGGCCTCGGCACAGGCCGTGGAGGCGGCCGGCGGCGAGGCGCTGCGCGGCCACCTGGGGGACCTCGACGTCCTGCGCGCCGGAGCCGCCGCCGCGGAGGGGGTGGTGCACCTCGCCTTCGGCCACGACTTCAGCGACGCCGAGGCCCTGGGCCGCTCCGTGGCGGAGGAGAGCGCGGCCCTCCAGGTCCTGGGCGAGGCGCTGACCGGCAGCGACCGGCCCCTGGTCACCGTCTCGGGGACGCCGTGGGTGCCCGGCCGGATCGCCACCGAGGCCGACCCGCTGCCCACCGACGGCCCGGTGGGCGGCCGGGCCCGGTCGGTGAACGCCGTGCTGGGGCTGGCCGGGCGCGGCGTCCGCAGCACCGCGGTACGCCTGCCCCGCACCGTGCACCGCGACGGCCGGGGCGGCTTCGCGGGCCTGCTGACCGGCATCGCACGGAGCACGGGCGTCTCCGGCTACCCGGGTGACGGCTCGCAGCGCTGGCCCGCGGTGCACGCCCTGGACGCGGCGGCGCTGTTCCGCGCCGCCCTGGAGCGGGGTCCGGCCGGCTCCTGCTGGCACGCGGTGGCCGACGAGGGCGACACCGTCCGCGACATCGCCACCGTCATCGGCCGCCGCCTCGACCTGCCGGTGCGCAGCGTCTCCCCGGAGTCCTTCGGCCCGCTCGGCCCGATCTTCGCCACCGACCAGCCGGCCTCCTCCGCCCGCACCCGGGAGGCCCTGGGCTGGGAGCCGACGCACCCGGGCCTGCTGGAGGACCTCGAGCACCTGACCAGCAGCTGACCCCCGGCTGACCCCGGCTGGCAGCGTCGTCGTACTTGACGGATTGGAAAGTACGACGCATGCTTTCCATCATGGAAACTCCAGATGCTCCCACCCCCGGCGAGGCACGGGCCGCCCTGGCCGACGCCGAGGCCGCCCGGACCACGCTGGCCGCGGGCCTCGTGCTGCCGCCCCTGTTCCTGGGGTCGATCGGCGCCGCCGTGGCGGTGCAGATCGCCACCACGGCCGTGGGGGTGGCCGCACCTTCCGGGCCGTCGCTGGTCGCGCTCGTGGCCGGGCTCGCCCTGTTCGCGGCGACCGCGGCGTACCAGGTGCTCGCCTTCCGCCGGGCCAACGGCGTCTGGCTCGGCGGGCTGCTCAGCCGGGTCGTCGCCGGGACCGCGACCCCCGCCTCGCTGTCCTACGCCGCGGCGCTCGCCACCGCCACCTGGGCGGCCCTCGCCGGGGCGGGGTGGCTGGTGGCCGGGTGCGCCGCCGCGGGCGGGGTGGCCTACGTGCTCAGCGGACGCCGCTGGATGCAGACCTACCGGGCGGCGCCGGCCGTGCACGGACGGGGCGAGTCGGCGCTCTGGCTGGGCGTCCTGGTGGTCATCGGCCTCGCCGGCCTGCTGCTCCTCGTGCAGCACCGGTAGCGGCGCCGTGGACCCGCACATCCACCCGCCCGCCCGGCTCACCCTCATGACCACCCTCACCGCGGTGTCGGCGGCCGAGTTCAGCACCCTGCGCGACGAGCTCGGGGTGAGCGACTCCGTGCTGTCCAAGCACCTGCGCGCGCTGGGCGAGGTCGGCTACGTCCGGGTGCGCAAGGGCGTGCACCAGGGGCGCCGTACGACGTGGGTGTCGATCACCCCGCAGGGACGCCGGTCGCTGGGGGGCCACGTCGCCGCCCTGCGGGAGATCATCGACCGGGTGGAGCCGTCGGGGACGTCGGGCTGAGCGGTCCCCGCGAGGCGTTGCGGACCGCGTCCTAGGCTCGCGGCATGACCGACCACGCAGGCCAGCCGGAGCAGCCCGGACAGAGCATGGCGGGCCGCACGGTCCTGGTCACCGGGGCCAGCGACGGCATCGGGGCGGAGACCGCCCGCACCCTGGCCGCCCGGGGGGCGACGGTGCACGTGACCGGGCGCTCCGTGGAGAAGCTGCGCCCCGTGGCCGAGGCCGTCGGCACCGAGCCGCTGGTCGCGGACTTCTCCCGGCTCGAGGACGTGCGTCGGCTGGCCGAGCAGGTGGTCGAGCGCACCGGCTCCCTGGACGTGCTGATGAACAACGCCGGCGGCACGTTCGCGCCGGCCCGTCGCACCCCCGACGGCCACGAGCCCAACTTCCAGGTCAACCACCTGGCGCCGTTCCTGCTGACCCAGCTGCTGCGTCCCGTCCTCGCGGCCGACGGCGGCGCGCTGGTGGTCAACACCTCCAGCATCGGCAACCTGGCCGGCAAGATCGTCCTGGACGACCTGGACTACGAGCACCGGCGGGCCCGTGAGTTCCTGGCCTACGGCACCGGCAAGCTGATGAACATCGTCTTCACCCGCGGGATCGCCCAGCGCTGGTCGGCCGACGGGATCGTCTCGGTCGCCGTGCACCCCGGTCCGGTCGGCAGCTCGTTCGGCCGGGACTCCTGGGTCGTCGGGCTGCTCTACCGCTCACCGTTGAGCCGCTTCGCCACCATCAGCGTGCCCGAGGGCGCCGCACCCCTGGTCGCGCTGGCCGAGCGTGGCGCCGACCCCACGCTCGACGGCCGCTACTTCAGCCGCTTCACCCCCGACGGCCGGGAGAACCGTCAGGCCCGGGACCAGGCCGTGATCGACGGCCTGTGGGAGCGCTCGCTCACGCTCGTCGGCCTGGGCTGAGCGGTCAGGAGCGGCGCAGCGCCGCGTAGGCCAGCAGCGCCAGCGACCCGGTCGAGGTCAGGGTGCGCACCACGTTCCAGCGCACCCACAGGGTCTCGAAGTGCTCGCGCACGGCCCCGAGGTCGGCGATCCTGTCCACGGGCCCGGCCGCGGCCAGGGCGTCGTTGAGCGGGATGTTGCCGGCCGCGGTGACCACGACGGTGCCGACCGCGAGGACCAGGGCGGCGATCGTCCACGGGCGCACCGCCGAGCCGGAGGTGGCCACCGCGACCGCGGCCAGCAGCGGCGCACCGAGGAAGCTGAGCATGAACAGCGGGTTCACGATGGCCACGTTGACCTGCTGCATGGCCGAGACGAACCCGTGGTCGTCGACGTGGGCCAGGCCGGGCATGACGCCGGTGGCCCAGGTGTAGTAGGTGCCGGCCTGCAGGCCGCACAGCAGGGTGGCCAGCAGCAGCACGGGGGTCCGCAGGGCGGAGGGCGAGGGCGTGGTGCCGGCGGGGCCGGCCAGGAGCTCGGTGGTGAAGGTCATGGGTCCATCACAGCGGCCCGGGGCCCGTGGCTCCATCGTCGTACGGCTCGTGGGCATACGCCATCGTCTACGGTGGGGCTGTGGACGACCTCGCCGCGCTGCTGGACGGTCCCCGGGCCCGCAACGCCTTCGTGCTGCGCTGCCCGATGCGCCGGCCCTGGGCGATCCGCCTGGAGGACGAGGCACCCCTCACCGTCACCTCCGTGGTGCGGGGTCACGTCTGGGCCCTGCCGGCGTCGGGCGAGCCGGTGCTGCTGCGGCCGGGGGACGTCGCGGTCTCCGTCGGGCCCGCGCACTGGGCGGTGGCCGACGACCCCGCCACCGCTCCCTCGGTGGTCATCCACCCGGGGCAGCACTGCACGACGCCCGAGGGCCGTCCGCTGCGGATGGAGATGGACCGCGGAGTGCGCACCTGGGGCAACGCCGCCGTGGAGGACGCCGACGACCTGCTGGTCACCGGGGCGTACTGGGTGGAGGGCGAGGTCGGACGTCGGCTGCTGACGAGCCTGCCGCCGCTCCTCGTGCTCCGTGAGGACGAGCTCGACTCCCCCCTGGTCGGGGTGCTCGCGCACGAGGTGGGCCGGGACCGGCCGGGCCAGGAGGCCGTGCTCGACCGGCTGCTCGACCTGCTGCTGATCACCGTGCTCCGCACCTGGTTCACCCACGCGGAGGACCGCACCCCCCGGTGGTGGGCCGGCCTCACCGACCCCGTGCTCGGCCCGGCGCTGCGGGTGCTGCAGCACAACCCCGCCCACCCCTGGACGGTGGTCGAGCTGGCCCGGGTGGCGGGCCTGTCGCGGGCGGCCTTCGCCCGTCGCTTCAGCACCGTGCTGGGCGAGCCGCCGATGGCCTACCTCACCCGGTGGCGGATCCTGCTGGCCGCCGACCTGCTGCTCGACCCCGAGGCGACGGTGGCCTCGGTCGCGGCCCGGGTCGGCTACGGCACGCCCTTCGCCCTCAGCGCCGCCTTCAAGCGCGAGATGGGCTCCAGCCCGCGCGACTACCGGACGCAGGCCACGGTCGGCGTCGCCTAGGCCGTTCCCGTCCCCGCCGGACCCGAGGGGGGTGCCGCCAGGACGGTCGGGCGGTAGTCGAGCACCTGCAGCCGCCCGTCGAGCAGCCGGCTGTCGGTCAGCTCCAGCAGCACGTCGGGGTACCCGTCGTACACCCGGTCGCGGCCCGTGCGCCCGGTGATCACCGGGAACACCACCACGCGGAAGCGGTCGACCAGCCCGGCGGCCAGCAGGGACCGGCCCAGGCTCAGGCTGCCCAGGGTGCGCATCGGCGCGCCGCCACCCTCCTTCATCGCGCGCACGGCCTCCACCGCGTCACCGCGCACCAGGGTGGTGTTCGCCCACTCCGGCGGGCCGGGCAGGCTCGCGGAGAAGACCACCTTGGTCAGTCCGGCCAGCTGGTCGGTGCCCGGCTCGCCGGCGCCGGCGAAGCCGTGCATGAGCCGGTAGGTCGTCGCCCCCATCAGCACCGTGGACGCGGCCTCCGGCTGGGCGTCGAGCCAGGCCAGGTACTCCGGGCCCTCCAGCCCCCACCAGCCCGGCCAGCCCTCGGCGGCGCCGTACCCGTCCAGCGAGGTGATGAGGTCGATCAGCAGCTCCGGCACGGTGCCTCCTCCAGGTGGGGTCCTCCCCCGTCCTGACCCGCGGGCGTCTCCGGACTCATCGGCGGCTCCGGGTCGCCTCAGTCCCCCTGGGGTGCGACGGACGACACCGGCTCAGGACGGGTGCGTCTCCTCGACCAGACGGGCCAGCTCCTCCTGCTCGGTGAGCACCTGGTCCAGGGCGGACAGGAAGCGGTCCGCGTCCGCCTCCGTGAGGCACAGCGGGGGCTTGATCTTCAGGACGTTGCCCAGCAGTCCGGTCGGCTGCACGATGCAGCCGAGCTCGAGCAGGCGTTCGCAGACGTCGGACACCACCGTGTCCCGCATCGCGGTCCGCTCCTCGGTCGGCTCCTCGACGAGGTCGACCCCCTGGTAGAGCCCGATCCCGTACGTCGCGCCGATCGCCGGGTGGCGCGCCGTGAGCTCCGCGAGGCCGGCCGTGATGCGCTCACCCACCCGACGGGCGTTCTCCTGCAGCCCCTCCTCGCGGATGACGTCCAGCACGGCCTCGCCGATCCGGCAGGAGACCGGGTTGCCGCCGGCGGTGGAGAAGAAGATCGCGGAGCCGGCGAACTGCTCCGCGACCTCCCTGCGGCAGGCGACGAACCCGAGGGGATGGCCGTTCCCGGCGGCCTTGGCGCTGGCCACGATGTCCGGGATGACGCCGTGGCTGCCGAAGCTCCAGAAGCTCGCCCCGGTCCGGCCGAAGCCGACCTGCACCTCGTCGGCGACGCACAGCCCGCCGGCACGCGCGTACGACGTCGTAGGCCGCCCGGAGGTAGCCGGCGGGGGGCACGACGCCGCCGCGGCTGCCGAGCACCGGCTCGTGCACGAAGGCGGCCGGGCCGCCGTGGGCCAGCGCGGCCTCGCACTGGGCCTCGACCGAGCCGACGTACGCCGCCACGTCGTCCCCGTGGGGACCGCGGTAGACGTCCGGGGCGTCGGCGACGTGCACCCAGGGGGCCAGCCGGTCCCGCCACCCCGGGCGGTCGGCCTCCAGCGTCCCGAGCTCCACGAGCTCGGTGGTCCACCCGTGGTAGGCACCGTCCATCACGACGACGTCGTGCCGCCCGGTGGAGGCGCGCGCGACCTGGAGGGCGAGCTCGACCGCCTCGCTGCCGGAGTTCACCAGCATCACGGTGTCGAGCTCGGGCGGGAGGGTGGCCACGATCTTGTCCGCGTAGTCCGCGATCGCCTCGTAGACGAAGCGCGAGTTGGTGCTGAGCAGGGCGAGCTGCTCCACGGCCGCGGCGGTGATGCGCGGGTGGCTGTGCCCGGCCACCGCGACGTTGTTGACCATGTCGAGGTACCGACGGCCCGTGCTGTCGTACAACCACTGGCCGCGGCCCGCCACGATCTGGGGCGGCGTGCGGTAGTACGTGCGCTGCACCGAGGCGACGTGCCGACTCCTGCGCTCGACCATGTCCTCGGGGCGGCTGGCCGGGGGGAGCACCCGAGCGGGGGCCGGGAGGAGGTCCTGCGGGTCGGGGCACAGGCGGCGCCACAGGTCCGCGTCCCGGACCCTGCCGGTGGACGGCCAGGCCGGACCACCCATCAGCTGGACGTGCAGGTCGCGGACCACGCCGGCGTCCGAGGCGACCACCCCCAGGGCGTCCCCTCGGGACAGGGACGTCCCCGCGACCAGGTCCGTCTCCACACCCTCGATGCGCAGGTGGGCACCGTGTCCGCCCGGGGTGCGGAGCCGGAGCGTGACCGAGCCACCCGCGACGGCGACGACCTCGCAGCCGGCAGGAGCGACCACCGGGCACGGCTCGGCCGGACGCAGGACGGTCCCCAGGGCCATCGCGTCGGGAGCGGCGTGGTCGCGGTCGGCGTCAGCGAGCTCCACCGCGGTCTGGTAGCCGGCCGCACCGCCCTGCTCGACGATCGGGGTGAGGTCCTCCCCGGCCGGGACCGCGAGGTCCGGAGCGGGTCGGAAGCCGCACGCGTGGCGGACGAACGCCCGCGCGAACCACGGGTCCACCCCGACGACCGCACGCAGGCCCGTGGCGTCCAGCGCGGCGACCCGGTGGGCGTACTCGTTGTCGGGCTGGTCGAGCGCCTCGACGGCCTCGACGACCGCGCACGTCAGCGCACGGGCGACGAGGACGTCCCACAGCAGGTCCGCCTCGGGCTCGCTCAGCCGCGCGTGCTCGAGGAACCCGGCGAGGACGGGAGCCAGCACGCCCAACGGGTCCTGGGGTCGCCGGCCGATCATCGCGTGCGCGGTCACGGCCGGCTCGCAGAGCCGCCAGCTCCACGCCATGTCCTCGAAGTCGACGATGCTGGTCGCCTCGAACGTCCCGCGCGGCCCGAACTCCCCGAGGACGTTGAGGTCGGTCAGATCCATGTGCACGACCTGCCACGGCAGGCTGGCCGTGCCGGGGTGCGACAGCGCCTCCCGGGTGCGGGCGAGGGCGACGTCGACCACGTCGCGCAGGCCGTCGGGGCACCGGGACGCATAGTGCTCGGTCACCGCGACCGCGTGGCGGGGATCCCACTCGCGGTGGCGGTGCAGCGACGCCGCGTCGAAGCCGCCCAGCGCGGACGTGACACGACCGGCGACCGAGCCCAGCTCGTGGGCGGCCTGGTCCGGCAGGCGTGACCAGGCGGCGAGCGGCACGCCTCGCACCCAGCGCATCAGCCGGACCGACGCGCCGCCCGCACGGTGCAGCAGCGAGCCGTCCTCAGCCGGCTGCAGGACGGGCAGGTCGAGGCCGGGCAGGGCGCGCGCCAGGTGCTCCAGGAGGCGAGCCTCGGCCTCGACCTCGTCGTCGTCGACCCGGCTCGTCGAGACCCGGGCCGCGCCGAGGGGTGCGCCCCGGTCGTCCAGCACCCGGTAGACCGCGTCCTGGAGGCTCCCCAGGGGGGAGACCTGCGTGCCGCGGCCCCAGTGGCTCGCGAGGACCGCCTCGACCTCCGGCCCGGTCATCGCGCCTCCCGGGACGACCGGCTCCACCTGCTTCACGACGGGCGGAGGAGACGGCACGTTCTCGGCGGGCACCATGAGCCGGAGGCTAACCCCTCTCCCGCAGCCCTCCGGAAGCGGCGACCTCGAAGCCGTCGACCTGCGCGCGCTCGGGCTGCCCGGCGCCGGTGTCCCGACGCCGATCGACCGGTCACGGGGGTCTGACCCGCACCGTCCGGGACGAAGAGAGGCCCCGGACCAGCGTCTCCGCTGGTCGGGGGCCCGTTCCGCAAGGGTGGCAGGTGAAGGATTCGAACCTTCGAAGGCTAAGCCGACGGATTTACAGTCCGCTCCCATTGGCCACTCGGGCAACCTGCCGTGGTGCCCCGAATTGTCTCCGGCGCGCCGAGTGACGAGAATAGCGCAGCAGCGTCCCGAGACATAAACCGGCGGGCCCCCCGTCCTGACCGTCCCTTGGAGGCACCCCCGTCATGGCCGACTCGTCGTTCGACATCGTCAGCAAGCTCGACCAGCAGGAGATCGACAACGCCATCAACCAGGCCCAGCGCGAGATCACCCAGCGCTTCGACTTCAAGAACACCGGCGCCACCATCGAGCGCTCCGGCGACAACGCCGTCGAGATCTCGGCCAACGCCGACGACCGCGCCTCCGCGGTGCTCGACGTCTTCAAGGACAAGCTGATCAAGCGCAACCAGTCGCTGAAGGTGCTCGACGCGAGCGAGCCGCGGCAGTCCGGGCGGGAGTCGAGGATCTCGGTCGAGCTGAAGGAGGGCATCTCCCAGGAGCAGGCCAAGAAGGTCGGCAAGCTGATCCGCGACGAGGGACCCAAGGGCGTCAAGGTGCAGGTCCAGGGCGACGAGCTGCGGGTGACCAGCAAGAAGCGCGACGACCTCCAGGCGGTGCAGGCCCTGGTCAAGGGCCAGGACTACGACTTCCCGGTGCAGTTCACCAACTACCGCTGATTCACGCTCAGGAACCGGTCTGAGTCCGCACAGAGTCCGCAGGAACAGCCGTGCTTGCCATGAGGTGGGTCGCTGCTGCCCGCGTTCGGTCCTCAGCCTTCGGCCACAGGTGGCTGTAGACGTTCAACGTGATCGACGCCGTGGAGTGCTCCAAGGCGTGCTGCACGGTCACAACATCGCAGCCATCGGCAATCAGGCCGGAAGCAAAAAAGTGCCGTAAGTCGTGCAGCGTGAACGCCTCCATGCCAACTTTCACCCGAAGGCGGCGCCACTGGTTGCCGGCGCTGTTGCGGTTGTATACGTAGCCGTTAAGCGAGAACAGCCACTGCTCCTCCCCCTTCGGTGGGTGCTTCTCGACATGAGCGGCGAGCACCCTCACCAGATCGTCGGGTAGGTAGACCGTCCGGGCTGACTCGTACTTCGGCGAGACCTCGACCGTCTTCGAGTTGACCTGGCCCTGGATCTGACGCCGAATCGACAAGGTTCGCCTGAGGAAGTCGACGTCGTCCAGCTGGATGCCTGCCGCCTCACCGAGTCGCAGGCCGGCGAACGCGCACACGGCGACGAACGCATGGAAGTGATCCGGTGCCTCGAGCAGCGCGGCGCCGACCTGCTCGGAGGTCGGGATCTTGATCTTGCCCTCCGACTTGGCGACACGAGGTGGGGTGATCCCTGCGGTTGGATCCTGCCGGATCACACGCGCCTTGACGGCCGCGAGGAAGGCCATGCGGACGTAGTTGTAGCGGGTGCGCCTGGTGGAGGCGGCGAGTCCCTTCTTGCGCTTCGGGCCTGGCTTGGTCATGACCTTCATCCAGGCCTCGACGTGCAGCTCGGTGATCCGACTCATCGGCACGTCGGCGAAGGTGACTGAGGCGAGTGTCAAGGCCGCGGTCTCGGCGGTCCCATCGACCCAGTCCTGAACCTCGGACCACCGCATGAACCACTGCCTGAAGGTGGTCTTGCCGGCCGCTGGGTCAACATAGTCACCGCGGACGACAGAGGCGGTGACTTCATCGAGCCATTGCTGGGCTGGGGCCTTCTTAACGAAGTGCCGGGCGTGCTCTTTGCCTGCCTCGTCGCGGTAACGGGCGCGATAGCGCTCGATCGCGACCGTCTTCTCCACACCGGTCCTCTCATCAACGACGACGCGCGTAGAGGTGCGCTTAGTGATGCTGGCCATGCCCCATCATGCGCCGACCAGCCGACAAGTCCCAGGGCAACAACCGCCGCAGGGTTTGGCCATCGATGGCCGCCGTTGACTGTTGACGACCCGACGTTGATGGCTCCTTCAAATAGGCGACCCCACCCCCGTGCATGCGCTCGGTCCGATGCGCCTTGGCTGTCGCATCTAGTAGTAGCGGGGTCGTCTGCAGCGGACATCCGGCCCATTCTCACTCTCGTTGGATCTTGCCGAAAGGGCCTCTGACCTGCGCACATGCGTTGCCGACGGTGTTGAGCGCGGTTGACGCCCTTCGGTCTCGTACGCACTTCTTGCGGACTATTTGCGGACTGGGAACGGGCTCGTCAGCGGACCGGCAGGGAACGCGAC
>CAVVQH010000010.1:0-136509 GCA_963750345.1 uncultured Actinomycetota bacterium
CGGAGCACGACGCCACGCCGCGAGGCCCGGTCCCTTCGGGGGTCGGGCCTCGTGGCACGTCCGGGCCCGTCAGCGGCCTCACCAGCACGGGAGGTGCGCCCGCATGGGCTCGCACGACAACACGGGCGTCCGCCCGGGCCGGCCCCACACCGGGCGTACGCCGGAGGGGAGGCGGATCCGCGAGGTCCTCACCTACAGCCGCCGGGGCAGCCGCATGGGGCCGCGGCAGGAGCAGGCCTGGGAGGCGCACCGCGACGCGTGGTGGATCCCCGACGACGCCGTGGACGACCCGGGTTCGACCTCGCCACCTGGTTCGGCCGCCGGGCCCCCCTCGTGGTCGAGATCGGCTCCGGGGTGGGGGAGGCGACGGTGGCCCTGGCCGCGCGCCGGCCGTTGCACGACGTGCTGGGGATCGAGGTCTGGCTGCCCGGTGTGGCCGACACCTTCCACCACATGGAGCGGGCCGGCGTCGACAACGTCCGGATGATGAGCGTGGACGCCGTGTGGACGGTGGAGCACCTGCTGGGGGAGGGCAGCCTCGAGGAGCTGTGGACCTTCTTCCCCGACCCGTGGCGCAAGCAGCGCCACCACCGGCGTCGCCTGGTGCGACCCGACTTCGCCCGGCTGGCCGCCTCCCGGCTGCGGCCCGGCGGGCTCTGGCGGCTGGCCACCGACTGGCCGCCGTACGCCGAGCAGATGGCCGAGGTGCTGGACGCCGAGCCGCTGCTGGAGAACGTGCACGACGGGCCGGCCCCGCGCTGGGAGGACCGCCCGCTAACGCGCTTCGAGCGCCGGGGCCTCGAGGCGGGCCGGCCGGTCACCGACCTGGCCTACCGTCGTCGCTCCTGAGCGCCCGCTCCGCGGGGGACGGCGTCACTCCCGTCCCGATTTGCTGAGGTCGGCTCCCTCTGTCAAACTAGTCAGGTTGCTCCGGCGGGGTCGCCGGGGCGCGGTCAGAAGCGCACGTTGACTACTGAACAGGCTCTCCTGCTTGCGGTGGTCAGTGTGTGTCCGCGCCGGACCAGGAGACCCTCCCAGCCCGGCGCCAGGCCGTGACCACGTCACGGGCGGCGCCGGGTGCCCCCCAGCTGATGACCTCGATGACGGTGTGTGCCGGAAACAGGCGCGACACGCCCGACCTCGGGGGTCGGCGGGAGGGGCGCCCGGGAGGGCGGGGCGACGGGTGTGGTCCGCCGGACCGGCCCCGACAGACAGCGGTACGACGAGTTAGGACGAACCAGAGCTATGGCGGGACAGAAGATCCGCATCAGGCTCAAGGCCTACGACCACGAGGTGATCGACACCTCGGCGCGCAAGATCGTTGACACGGTCACCCGAACGGGCGCGAAGGTTGCCGGCCCTGTGCCTCTGCCGACCGAGAAGAACGTCTACTGCGTCATCCGTTCGCCGCACAAGTACAAGGACAGCCGCGAGCACTTCGAGATGCGCACGCACAAGCGTCTCATCGACATCATCGACCCGACCCCGAAGACCGTCGACTCGCTCATGCGGCTCGACCTGCCTGCCGGTGTCGACATCGAGATCAAGCTCTGAGTGTCAGGAGGTCTGAGATTCCATGAGCACTCTTGAACGCAACGTACGCGGTCTGCTGGGCACCAAGCTCGGCATGACCCAGACGTGGGACGAGAACAACCGCGTGGTCCCCGTGACGGTCGTCGCGGCCGGCACCAACGTGGTCACCCAGGTCCGCCAGCCCCGGTCGACGGCTACAACGCCGTGCAGATCGGCTACGGCGAGATCGAGGGCCGCAAGGTCACCAAGCCGCGCTCGGGCCACTTCGAGAAGGCCGGGGTCACCCCGCGCCGCCACGTGGTCGAGATCCGCACCGCGGACGCCGCGACCTACACCGTCGGGCAGGAGCTCAGCCCCGAGCTGTTCGCCGCCGGCGAGGAGGTCGACGTCTCCGCGACGAGCAAGGGCAAGGGCTACGCCGGCGTGATGAAGCGCCACGGCTTCCACGGCTCCCGGGCCTCGCACGGTGCGCACCGCAACCACCGCTCGCCGGGCTCCATCGGCGCCTGCGCGACCCCGGGTCGCGTCTTCAAGGGCACCAAGATGGCCGGCCGCATGGGTGGCGTCACCGTCACCACGCAGAACGTCTCGGTGCACGCCGTGGACGTCGAGCGCGGCCTCATCCTGCTCAAGGGTGCCGTGCCCGGCCCCAAGGGTGGCCTCGTGGTCATCCGTTCCGCCGCCAAGGCCCTCGTCAAGGAGGTCAGCGCATGAGCGAGTCATCCCCAGCGGCCCAGGTCGACCTCCCCGCCGAGATCTTCGACGTCCAGGTCAACATCCCGCTGATCCACCAGGTCGTCGTGGCCCAGCAGGCCGCGGCCCGCCAGGGCACCCACGCGGTCAAGTCGCGCGGCGAGGTCCGCGGCGGTGGGCGCAAGCCGTACAAGCAGAAGGGCACCGGCCGGGCTCGTCAGGGCTCGATCCGGGCTCCCCAGTTCGCCGGCGGCGGCGTGGTGCACGGGCCCGTCCCGCGCAGCTACGACCAGCGCACCCCCAAGAAGATGAAGGCCGCCGCCCTGCGCGGTGCCCTCTCGGACCGGGCCCGCGCCGGACGCGTCCACGTGCTCGACTTCGCCACCGGCGACAAGCCCAGCACCAAGGGCGCGCTGGCGGCCCTGGCCGGCCTCACCCCCCGCCCGCGCACCCTCGTGGTGCTGCAGCGTGGGGACGACCTCACCTGGCTGTCGCTGCGCAACGTGCACTCGGTGCACCTGCTGGCGGTCGACCAGCTCAACACCTACGACGTGCTGCTGTCCGACGACGTGGTCTTCACCCGCGGTGCGTTCGACGCGTTCGTGAACGGGCCCGCCACGGGCCGGTCCGCGAAGGCCGTCGCCACCTCGACCGAGGCCGAGGCAGTCGAGACCCCGACGGAGGAAGCCCCGTGAGCACCTTCCACAAGGACCACCGCGACATCCTCATCGCCCCGGTGGTGAGCGAGAAGAGCTACGGCCTGCTGGACGCGAACAAGTACACGTTCCTGGTGCGTCCGAGCGCCAACAAGACCGAGATCAAGATCGCGGTCGAGAAGGTGTTCGACGTCAAGGTCACCAGCGTGAACACGCTGAACCGTCAGGGCAAGACCCGTCGCACCCGCTTCGGCACCGGCAAGCGCGCCAACACCAAGCGGGCGATCGTCAGCCTCGCCGAGGGCCAGCGCATCGACATCTTCGGGGGTCCGGTCTCCTGACCGGGCTCGCTGCCGCCAGACTTTCGAGGACGAGATAATCCATGGGTATCCGTAAGTACAAGCCGACCACACCGGGCCGACGCGGCTCGTCGGTCGCCGACTTCGTCGAGGTGACGCGGTCGACGCCGGAGAAGTCGCTGGTGCGCCCGCTCCCGAAGAAGGGCGGCCGCAACAACCAGGGCCGGATCACCACCCGGCACCAGGGTGGCGGTCACAAGCGTGCGTACCGCGTCGTGGACTTCCGTCGCTACGACAAGGACGGCGTCCCCGCCACGGTCGCGCACATCGAGTACGACCCGAACCGCACCGCGCGCATCGCGCTGCTGCACTACGCCGACGGCGAGAAGCGCTACATCGTGGCGCCCCAGGGTCTGACCCAGGGCACCCCGGTCGAGGCCGGCCCCCGCGCCGACATCAAGCCGGGCAACAACCTGCCGCTGCGCAACATCCCGGTCGGCACCACGATCCACTGCATCGAGCTCCGTCCCGGCGGCGGCGCCAAGATCGCCCGCTCGGCCGGCAACTCGGCCCAGCTGGTCGCCAAGGAGGGCAGCCGCGCGCAGCTGCGCATGCCCTCCGGCGAGATGCGGTACGTCGACGTACGCTGCCGCGCCACGGTGGGCGGGGTCGGCAACGCCGAGCAGTCCAACATCAACTGGGGCAAGGCCGGCCGGATGCGCTGGAAGGGCAAGCGCCCGACCGTCCGCGGTGTCGTGATGAACCCGGTCGACCACCCGCACGGTGGTGGCGAGGGCAAGACCTCCGGTGGTCGCCACCCGGTCTCGCCCTGGGGCAAGAAGGAGGGCCGCACGCGCAAGCGCAAGGCCTCCGACGCGCTCATCGTCCGCCGCCGCAAGTCCAGCAAGCGTCGTTAGACGACAGGGAAGGAACACGCACGATGCCTCGCAGCCTGAAGAAGGGTCCCTTCGTCGACGACCACCTGAGCAAGAAGGTGGACGTCCAGAACGACAAGGGCACGCACAGCGTCATCAAGACGTGGTCGCGTCGCTCCATGATCGTGCCGACCATGATCGGTCACACGATCGCGGTCCACGACGGCCGCAAGCACGTCCCGGTGTTCGTGACCGACTCGATGGTCGGGCACAAGCTGGGCGAGTTCGCGCCGACCCGCACCTACCGGGGTCACGTCAAGGACGACCGCAAGGCCCGTCGTCGCTGATGCGAGGACGCCACCCGGTCAGCACTGGTAGCACCGACAGAGTCGAGAGAGTCGAGAGATGAGCACTATGGAGCGCAGGCGTGTCAGCGCCCGACGCGAGAGCCTGCTGGGCGACGAGCCCGGCGCCTTCGCCAGCGCACGCTTCGTCCGCATCACGCCGATGAAGGCGCGCCGCGTCGTGGACATGGTCCGCGGCATGGCCGTCGACGACGCGTTGGCCCTGCTGCAGTTCGCACCGCAGGCCGCGAGCGAGACCGTGTACAAGGTCCTCGAGAGCGCCGTCGCGAACGCCGGGGGCACCGAGGGCCTCGACCGGAGCAGCCTGGTGGTCAGCAAGGCCATGGTGGACGAGGGTCCGACCATGAAGCGCTGGCGCCCCCGCGCCCAGGGCCGTGCCTCGCGCATCAACAAGCGCACCAGCCACATCACCCTGGTGGTGCAGGCCCGTGTGGTCGACGCCTCGGTGGCGGCCAACCCGCAGTCCAGCAAGTCCAGCACGTCCACCAAGAAGGGACGGAACGCCTGATGGGCCAGAAGATCAACCCGAACGGATTCCGCCTCGGCATCTCCGTCGACCACAAGAGCCGCTGGTACGCCGACAAGCTGTACAAGTCCTACGTCGGGGAGGACGTCGCCATCCGGCGCCTCCTGTCCAAGGGCATGGAGCGCGCCGGCATCTCCCGCGTCGAGATCGAGCGCACCCGCGACCGGGTCCGGGTGGACATCCACACGGCCCGCCCGGGCATCGTGATCGGTCGTCGCGGCGCCGAGGCCGACCGGATCCGCGGCGAGCTCGAGAAGCTCACCGGCAAGCAGGTCCAGCTCAACATCCTCGAGGTGAAGAACCCCGAGATCGACGCGCAGCTCGTCGCCCAGGGCGTGGCCGAGCAGCTCGCCGGCCGGGTCGCCTTCCGCCGTGCGATGCGCAAGGCCATGCAGACCTCGATGCGCTCCGGCGCCAAGGGCGTCCGCATCCAGTGCTCGGGCCGCCTCGGTGGCGCCGAGATGTCGCGCTCGGAGTTCTACCGCGAGGGCCGCGTCCCGCTGCACACGCTGCGGGCCGACATCGACTACGGCTTCTACGAGGCCAAGACCACCTTCGGCCGCATCGGCGTGAAGGTCTGGATCTACAAGGGCGAGGTGGCCGGTACCCGCGCGGAGCGCGAGGCCCAGGCCGCCGCCCGCGCCGGTGCTCCCGGTCGCGGCCGCCCGGCCCGCGGCGGGGCGCCCGACCGCCCCACCCGTGGCACCCGGGCCGAGCGCCCGACCCGCGCGGGTCGCGCCGACGGCACGACCGAGGCTCCTGCGGGCGCCCCGGCCGGCACCGAGGCCCCGAGCGCCGAGGCCTCGGCCGCAGCCCCGACCACCACGACCGCACCGACGACGGAGGCCTGAGCGACATGCTGATGCCCCGCAGGGTCAAGCACCGCAAGCAGCACCACCCCGGCCGCTCCGGCGCCGCCAAGGGTGGGACCGAGCTGGCCTTCGGCGACTTCGGGATCCAGGCCCTCGAGCCTGCCTACGTCACCAACCGCCAGATCGAGTCCGCGCGTATCGCGATGACCCGTCACATCAAGCGCGGCGGGAAGGTGTGGATCAACATCTACCCCGACCGCCCGCTGACCAAGAAGCCCGCCGAGACCCGCATGGGCTCCGGCAAGGGCTCGCCCGAGTGGTGGATCGCCAACGTCAAGCCCGGACGCGTGATGTTCGAGCTGGCCGGCGTGGACGAGGACGTGGCCCGCGAGGCCATGCGCCGCGCCATCCACAAGCTGCCGATGAAGTGCAAGTTCGTGACCCGTGAGAGTGGTGACTTCTGATGGCGACGACGACGCACGAGCTCGACGACATGACCAACGTCGACCTCGAGAGCAAGCTGCGCGAGTCCAAGGAGGAGCTGTTCAACCTGCGCTTCCAGGCCGCGACCGGGCAGCTCGAGAGCCACGGGCGCCTGCGCACCGTGAAGAAGGACATCGCCCGCATCTACACCGTCGTGCGCGAGCGTGAGCTCGGCATCCGGCAGTCGCCGGACGCCACCAGCAGCCAGGACGGTGCCGCATGAGCGAGGACAACGTGACCGAGCAGACCACCACCCCCACCCAGGGCGGCACCAACACCCAGGGCCACGAGGGCCGTCCCTACCGCAAGGTCCGTGAGGGCCTGGTGGTCGGCGACAAGATGGACAAGACCGTGGTCGTGTCCGTCGAGGACCGCGTCAAGCACCCGCTGTACGGCAAGGTGCTGCGGCGCACGAGCAAGCTGAAGGCGCACGACGAGACCAACCAGTGCGGCGTCGGCGACCGGGTCCGGATCCAGGAGACCCGCCCGCTGTCGGCCACCAAGCGCTGGCGCATCGTCGAGGTCCTCGAGAAGGCCAAGTAGTCCCCATCAGGTCCACCCACCAGTTCCGCAAGGCTCGGCCCACCGCGAGGCCGGCCGAGAACCAGCGCGACAACCAGGAGAAATACCGATGATCCAGCAGGAGTCGCGACTCAAGGTCGCCGACAACACCGGTGCGAAGGAGATCCTCTGCATCCGGGTGCTCGGCGGCTCGGGTCGGCGCTACGCCGGAATCGGCGACGTCATCGTCGCCACCGTGAAGGACGCGATCCCCGGTGGCAACGTGAAGAAGGGCGACGTCGTCAAGGCCGTGATCGTGCGCACCGTCAAGGAGCGCCGCCGCGCCGACGGTTCCTACATCCGTTTCGACGAGAACGCCGCCGTGATCCTGCGGGCCGACGGCGAGCCCCGCGGGACCCGCATCTTCGGCCCGGTGGGCCGCGAGCTGCGCGAGAAGCGGTTCATGAAGATCATCTCGCTCGCCCCGGAGGTGCTCTGAAGCCATGAGCCACGCCAAGCCGACACCGAAGAAGAAGAAGAACTTGAAGATCAAGAAGGGCGACGTCGTCCGCGTCATCGCCGGCAAGGACAAGGGCGCCGAGGGCAAGGTGATCTCGGTGCTGTCCGAGGACGACCGCGTCATCGTCGAGGGCGTCAACCGCATCAAGCGGCACACGAAGGTCGTCAACCAGGGCGGTCGCGCCGGCACCACGGGCGGGATCATCACCCAGGAGGCCGCCATCCACGTGTCCAACGTGATGCTGCTGGTCGACGCCGCCAAGGGCAGCGAGGACAAGGGCAAGGTCACCACGCGGATCGGCTACCGCCGCGACGCGGTGGAGAAGCGCCGTCCCGACGGCTCGACGTACCCCGCCCAGCGCAGCGTCCGCGTGGCCCGCACGTCCGGTGAGGAGATCTGATGACCGCCACCACGAGTGAGGGGACGACCGGCCAGTCCGCCCGTCCCCGCCTGCAGCAGCGCTACCGCGACGAGATCGTGCCGGCCCTGCAGGAGCAGTTCCACTACCCCAACGTCATGGTCGTCCCCGGTCTCACCAAGATCGTGGTCAACATGGGCGTCGGCGAGGCGGCCCGGGACTCCAAGCTGATCGAGGGTGCGGTCCGCGACCTCACCGCGATCACCGGCCAGAAGCCCCAGGTCACCAAGGCCCGCAAGTCCATCGCCCAGTTCAAGCTGCGCGAGGGCATGCCGATCGGCTGCCACGTGACGCTGCGCGGCGACCGCATGTGGGAGTTCCTGGACCGCCTGCTCTCGCTGGCGCTGCCCCGGATCCGCGACTTCCGCGGGCTGTCCTCGCGACAGTTCGACGGCCGCGGCAACTACACCTTCGGTCTGACCGAGCAGGTCATGTTCCACGAGATCGACCAGGACCGCATCGACCGGTCGCGCGGCATGGACATCACGGTCGTGACGACCGCTACGAACGACGACGAGGGTCGCGCGCTGCTCAAGCAGCTCGGTTTCCCGTTCAAGGAGCAGTGACCGATGGCCAAGACATCCCTCAAGGTCAAGGCAGCGCGCACGCCGAAGTTCAAGGTGCGCGGCTACACCCGCTGCCAGCGCTGCGGCCGGCCCAAGTCCGTCTACCGCAAGTTCGGCCTGTGCCGGATCTGCCTGCGGGAGATGGCCCACCGCGGCGAGCTCCCCGGGGTCACCAAGAGCAGCTGGTGACCTCCCGCGTGACCACCGAAACCACCACTCACGAGAACGCCGCAGGTCGTGCCCCCCTCACCGGGGCCACGAAACCGCGGTGGGAGAGGGCCTCACGGCCATGACGATGACTGACCCGATCGCAGACATGCTCACCCGTCTGCGCAACGCCAACCAGGCGTACCACGACGCGGTGTCCATGCCGCACAGCAAGCTGAAGGTGGGGGTGGCCGAGATCCTCCAGCAGGAGGGGTACATCACCTCCTGGAAGGTCTCCGACGCCGACCCCGAGAGCAAGGGCCAGAGCGTGGGCCAGGTCCTCGAGCTGACCCTGAAGTACGGCCAGAACCGCGAGCGGTCGATCGCCGGGATCCGGCGCATCTCCAAGCCCGGCCTGCGCGTGTACGCCAAGCACACCGGCCTCCCCAAGGTGCTCGGCGGCCTGGGCGTGGCGATCATCTCGACGAGCCAGGGCCTGCTGACCGACCGTCAGGCCAACAAGAAGGGCGTAGGTGGGGAAGTCCTCGCCTACGTCTGGTAGTCGACCTCCGTCGAGACCAGAGAAAGGTAGAGCACACGCATGTCGCGCATTGGCAAGCTCCCCATCACGGTCCCGTCCGGAGTCGACGTCGCCGTCGACGACCGCCTGGTGACGGTGAAGGGCCCCAAGGGCACCCTCAGCCACCACGTGGCCGCCCCGATCACGGTCACCCGTGGTGAGGACGGCGTCATCGAGGTGGTCCGTCCCAACGACGAGCGGCAGAGCAAGTCGCTGCACGGACTCTCCCGCACCCTCATCGCCAACATGGTGACCGGGGTGACCGACGGCTACGAGAAGCGTCTGGAGATCGTCGGCGTCGGGTACCGCGTCCTGTCCAAGGGTCCGACCCAGCTCGAGTTCCAGCTCGGCTACTCGCACTCCATCACCTTCGACGCCCCCGAGGGCATCACCTTCACCGTCGACGGTCCCACCCGGCTCGGCGTCCAGGGCATCGACAAGCAGCTCGTCGGTGAGGTCGCCGCCAACATCCGCAAGCTGCGCAAGCCCGAGCCCTACAAGGGCAAGGGTGTGCGGTACGCCGGAGAACAGATCCGTCGCAAGGTCGGAAAGGCTGGTAAGTGACGATGGCCATCTCTCTCAAGTCCAGCAAGCACACGAGCGCCCGCGTCGCCTCGCGGCTGCGTCGTCAGGTCCGGGGCCGCAAGAAGGTCTCGGGCACGGCGGAGCGACCGCGTCTGGTGGTCACCCGCTCGTCCAAGCACATCAGCGTCCAGGTCGTCGACGACCTCGTCGGTCGCACGCTGGCCTCGGCCAGCACGATGGAGGCCGACGTGCGCTCCACCGAGGGCGACAAGTCGGCCAAGGCCCGCAGGGTCGGCGAGCTCGTGGCCCAGCGGGCCAAGGCCGCCGGCATCGACGGTGTGGTCTTCGACCGCGCCGGCAACAAGTACCACGGGCGCGTGGCCGCGCTCGCCGACGCCGCCCGCGAGGGTGGCCTGGCGTTCTGATGGCGAACCAAGACAGGGAAGGTAGTTCGAACATGAGCGGACAACAGCGCCGTTCCGGCACCGGTGGTGGATCAGGGTCCGGCCGTGGAGGCCGCGACGGTGGTCGCGGTGGCCAGGGAGCGGACAAGACCGCCTACCTCGAGCGCGTGGTCGCCATCAACCGGGTGGCCAAGGTCGTCAAGGGCGGCCGCCGCTTCAGCTTCACGGCCCTGGTGATCGTCGGCGACGGCGACGGCATGGTCGGGGTCGGCTACGGCAAGGCCAAGGAGGTGCCCGCGGCGATCGCCAAGGGCGTCGAGGAGGCGAAGAAGAACTTCTTCCGCGTCCCCCGCAGCCAGGGCACCATCCCGCACCCGGTCCAGGGCGAGAAGGCCGCCGGCGTGGTGCTGCTGCGCCCGGCCGCGCCCGGTACCGGTGTGATCGCCGGTGGCCCGGTGCGCGCCGTGCTGGAGTGCGCCGGCATCCACGACGTGCTGAGCAAGTCGCTGGGCTCCTCCAACCAGATCAACATCGTCCACGCGACGGTGGAGGCGCTGCGCTCCCTCGAGGAGCCGGAGGCGGTGGCGGCCCGACGCGGCCTGCCGGTCGAGCACGTGGCCCCGGCCGCGCTGCTGCGGGCCCGGGCGGAGGCGACGCCGTCATGACGCGCCTCAAGGTCCAGCAGAAGCGGTCGATCATCGGCTGCAAGAAGAACCAGCGGGACACCCTCCGGTCGCTCGGTCTCAAGCGCATCGGCGACGTCGTCGTCAAGGAGGACCGTCCCGAGATCCGTGGCATGCTCCAGGCGGTCAGGCACATGATCGCCGTCGAAGAGGTGGACTGACATGACGCTCAAGCTGCACCACCTGCGCCCGGCCCCGGGGGCCAAGACCGCGAAGACCCGTGTGGGTCGCGGTGAGGGCTCCAAGGGCAAGACCGCCGGTCGCGGCACCAAGGGCACCAGTGCCCGCTACCAGGTGCCCGCCGGCTTCGAGGGTGGCCAGATGCCCATCCACATGCGGCTCCCCAAGCTGAAGGGGTTCAAGAACCCGTTCAAGGAGGAGTTCCAGGTGGTCAACCTGGACCGTCTCGGCAGCCTGTTCCCCGAGGGCGGGACCGTCGGCATCGAGGACCTCGTGGCCCGCGGTGCCGTCCGTGACGGCCGGCCCGTCAAGGTGCTCGGCTCCGGGGACATCTCGGTCGCGGTGCAGGTGAGCGCGAACGCGTTCTCCGCCTCGGCCAAGGACAAGATCGCCGCTGCCGGCGGCAGCACCACCGAGGTCTGAGAAGACCCGATCCGACGGATCACCCGGCCTCTGCAGGGGCCCGGGCGGACCTCGTCGTACCTCCGCGTACGGCACCAGGACCGCTCGGGCCCCTGTTAGGCTGCCGGGGTCCGTCCAGTCGACGGAGGGACACCTCGTACGTGACGGAGAAGAGGACCAGGTGCTAGGCGCATTCGCCAACGCGTTCCGGACGCCGGACCTGCGCAAGAAGCTGCTGTTCGTGCTCGCGGTCGTGGTGATCTTCCGGCTCGGGTCGCAGATCCCCACCCCGGGGGTCAACGTCGCGAACGTCCAGGCGTGCTTCGACCAGACCAAGAACGACGGCCTCTACGGCCTGATCAACCTGTTCTCCGGCGGCGCCCTCCTGCGGCTGACCATCTTCGCGCTGGGGATCATGCCGTACATCACGGCCAGCATCATCCTGCAGCTGCTCGTCGTGGTGATCCCGCGGCTGGAGACGCTGAAGAAGGAGGGCCAGGCCGGCCAGACCAAGATCACCCAGTACACCCGGTACCTCACGCTCGCGCTGGCCATCCTCCAGGCCACCGGCATCGTGGCCCTGGCCCGCAGCCGTCAGCTGCTGCAGGGCTGCGCGGAGCCGCTGCTGTACAAGGAGAACTCGCTGACCACGATGCTGGTCATGGTCATCACCATGACGGCGGGCACCGCGGTGATCATGTGGCTCGGCGAGCTCATCACCGACCGCGGCATCGGCAACGGCATGTCGATCCTCATCTTCACCCAGGTCGTGGCCACCTTCCCCGCCTCGCTGTGGGCGGTGCGGGTCTCGCGGGGCTGGTGGGTCTTCGGGCTCATGATCGTCATCGGGCTGGTGCTGGTCGCCGCCGTGATCTTCATGGAGCAGGGGCAGCGGCGCATCCCGGTGCAGTACGCCCGGCGGATGGTCGGTCGCAAGATGTTCGGCGGCTCCTCGACGTACATCCCGCTCAAGGTCAACCAGGCCGGCGTCATCCCGGTCATCTTCGCCTCGAGCCTGCTGTACCTGCCGGCGATGGCCGCGCAGTTCAGCGGCAACTCCGGCGTGGCCGCCTTCATCTCCAACTACCTCGTCAAGGGCGACCACCCGCTCTACATGGCGCTGTACTTCGCGATGATCATCTTCTTCACCTACTTCTACGTGGCGATCACCTTCAACCCCGAGGAGGTCGCCGACAACATGAAGAAGTACGGCGGCTTCATCCCCGGGATCCGGGCGGGGCGGCCGACCGAGGAGTACCTGCAGTACGTGCTCTCGCGCATCACCCTCCCGGGCGCGCTCTACCTGGGTCTCATCTCGCTCATCCCCCTGATCGCGATCGCCCTGGTGAACGCGAACCAGAACTTCCCCTTCGGCGGCACCTCGATCCTCATCATGGTGGGCGTGGCGCTGGACACCGTGAAGCAGATCGAGAGCCAGCTGCAGCAGCGCAACTACGAAGGGTTCCTGCGTTGATGAAGATCATCCTCATGGGTCCTCCCGGGGCCGGCAAGGGCACCCAGGCGAAGGTCATCGCCGGACGGCTGGGGATCCCCGCCATCTCCACCGGCGACATCTTCCGGGCCAACGTGACGGAGCAGACCGAGCTGGGCCGGACGGCGCAGCAGTACATGGACGCCGGTGACTACGTCCCCGACGAGGTCACCAACGCCATGGTGCGCGACCGCCTGGCCGAGACCGACTGCGTGCAGGGCTTCCTGCTGGACGGCTACCCCCGGACGGTCTCGCAGGTCCACGAGCTCGACACGATGCTGGCCGAGAAGGACCACCACCTCGACGCGGTCCTCGTGCTGACCGTCGACAAGGAGGAGATCGTCCAGCGGCTGCTGAAGCGGGCCGCCGACGAGGGTCGCACCGACGACACCGAGGAGGTCGTCCGGCACCGCCAGGACGTCTTCACCGCCCAGACCGCACCGCTGACCGAGGTCTACGCCGACCGCGGTCTGCTGGTCGAGGTGGACGGCACTCGGTGAGGTCGACGAGGTCAGCGCCCGGGTCTTCGAGGCCCTCGACCAGACCGACGGCGCAGCGACCAGCTGATCCGCAGGGGCTGACGTGTTCCGCGACCGCGGCATCGAGATCAAGACCGCGGACCAGATCCTGGCCATGCGCTCGGCCGGGCTGGTGGTGGGGGAGACCCTCGAGCTCCTGCGCGCCGCGGTGCGTCCCGGGGTCTCCACCCGGGAGCTGGACGCCCTGGCCGAGGACAGCATCCGCTCCGCGGGGGCGGTCCCCTCGTTCCTGGGCTACGGCGACCCGCCCTTCCCGGCGTCGATCTGCGTCTCGGTCAACGACGAGGTCGTGCACGGCATCCCCGGCGACCGGCTGGTGGCCGAGGGCGACCTCGTCTCCATCGACTGCGGGGCCATCGTGGACGGCTGGCACGGTGACGCCGCCATCACCGTGGGCGTCGGCGCGGTCGGCCGGCGCGCGGCGGAGCTCGATGCGGGTGACCGAGGAGGCGATGTGGCGCGGGTTCGCGGCGGCGGCCCTCGGCGGCCACGTCGGCGACATCTCGGCCGCGGTCGAGGGCCACGTCCGGGCCCAGAGCTCCTTCGGCATCGTCCCGGACTACACCGGTCACGGGATCGGCTCGGCGATGCACCAGCCGCCCGACGTGCCCAACCACGGCCGCCGGGGTCGGGGCGCGCGCCTGGTCGAGGGCCTGGCGCTGGCCGTGGAGCCGATGGTGGTGGCCGGGGAGCCGTGGACGCACACCGACGAGGACGACTGGACGGTCCGCACCGACGACGGGTCGTGGGCCGCCCACTTCGAGCACACCTTCACCGTGACCCGGGACGGCACCTGGGTGCTGACCGCCCTGGACGGCGGCGAGCGGCAGCTCACCGCCCTCGGGGTGCGGTTCGGCGGGCGCTGACCGGAGGGGTCGGCCCGCATGCACACCGATTAGGGGTTGTCCAGGATCTGGCCTAGACTGACCTGTCGGCCCAACGTGGGCTCGTTTCGTGGCGCCCTGCGGCTGCCCGGCCATCATCGTGGACCTCGTCCTCGTGCGGTCCGGGATCGGGCGCCCCGCGACGGCCCCTCGAGGTCCACCCACCGCTCCTGCTGGAGGGGTCGGGGCGGTTCCCGGGCCAACGGTAGACGGTTCCATTCGACGAGAGATGAGATTGCGGAGGACATGCCGAAGAAAGAAGGCGTGATCGAGATCGAGGGCACCGTTGTGGAGGCTCTCCCGAACGCGATGTTCCGGGTCGAGCTCAGCAACGGGCACAAGGTCCTCGCCCACATCAGCGGCAAGATGCGGCAGCACTACATCCGGATCCTCCCCGAGGACCGGGTGGTCGTCGAGCTCTCGCCGTACGACCTGACCCGTGGTCGGATCGTCTACCGCTACAAGTAGCGCCCGCTCCACGGGAGCGGGGCGTCCAGCCGAACGAGCAACAGGAAGGCCGCGAGGTCCTCATGAAGGTCAACCCCAGCGTCAAGAAGATCTGTGACAAGTGCAAGGTGATCCGTCGCCACGGCCGCGTCATGGTGATCTGCGAGAACCCTCGCCACAAGCAGCGCCAGGGCTGATCCTGCCCGGCGCCCGCCACAACTGAACACCACCACGTGATCGCTCCTCGACCAGCCCCACCGGTCGAGGTCACCCCCGGACCGGAGGCCGGGGCCGACCGCTCGGGCCGCACGGCCCGGTGCAGCCGGACGCGACACGACCTGAGACCTCCGCGAACCGAAGGGAACAGCCACCCCCATGGCACGCCTCGTTGGTGTCGACCTCCCGCGCGACAAGCGCATCGAGATCGCACTCACCTACATCTACGGCATCGGCCGCACCCGCGCCCAGCAGCTGCTGGCCGAGACCGGGGTCGACCCGGACACCCGGACCCACGCGCTCGGTGACGACGAGCTGGTCAAGCTCCGCGACGTCATCGAAGCCAACTTCAAGATCGAGGGCGACCTCCGCCGCGAGGTCCAGGCCGACATCCGGCGCAAGATCGAGATCGGCAGCTACCAGGGTCGCCGCCACCGTCAGGGCCTCCCTGTCCGTGGCCAGCGCACCAAGACCAACGCGCGCACCCGCAAGGGCCCCAAGCGCACGGTCGCCGGCAAGAAGAAGGCGAAGTGACCCCCGTGGTCCCGCCGCTGTTCCCCTCGATCTCGAACCAGGAGTAACGCATGCCCCCCAAGAGCCGTCAGGCCGCCGGCGCCAAGAAGGTGCGCCGCAAGGAGAAGAAGAACGTCGCCCAGGGCGAGGCTCACATCAAGAGCACGTTCAACAACACCATCGTCACGATCACCGACCCCACCGGGGCGGTCATCGCCTGGGCCTCCGCCGGCACCGTCGGCTTCAAGGGCTCGCGCAAGTCCACCCCGTTCGCGGCGCAGATGGCCGCCGAGGCCGCGGGTCGTCGGGCGCAGGAGCACGGCATGAAGAAGATCGACGTCTTCGTCAAGGGCCCCGGCTCGGGACGCGAGACGGCGATCCGGTCCCTGGGTGCGATCGGCCTCGAGGTCGGCACCATCCAGGACGTCACGCCCACGCCCCACAACGGATGCCGGCCGCCCAAGCGCCGCCGCGTCTGAGCCCCGACCGAGCGATCAAGGAGTCCTGAGAAGCATGGCCCGATACACCGGCCCCATGACGAAGAAGTCGCGCCGACTCGGTGTCGACCTCGTCGGTGGCGACGCAGCGTTCGAACGTCGTCCCTACCCGCCCGGCCAGCACGGCCGCGCCCGCATCAAGGAGAGCGAGTACCGCTCGCAGCTGCAGGAGAAGCAGAAGGCCCGCTTCACCTACGGCGTCCTGGAGAAGCAGTTCCACAACTACTACACCGAGGCCAGCCGCCGTTCCGGCAAGACCGGTGACAACCTGCTGCAGCTGCTCGAGTGCCGCCTGGACAACGTGGTCTACCGGGCCGGGTTCGCCCGGACCCGTCGCCACGCCCGCCAGCTGGTCGTGCACGGCCACTTCCGGGTGAACGGCCACAAGGTCGACATCCCGTCGTTCCAGGTCAGCCAGTACGACGTCATCGACGTCAAGGAGAAGTCCCTGGAGACGACCCCGTTCATCGTGGCGCGCGAGACCCACGGCGAGCGGATCGTGCCGGCCTGGATGGACGCCCTGCCGGGCCGGATGCGCATCCTCATCCACCAGCTCCCGGTGCGGGCCCAGATCGACCTGCCGGTCCAGGAGCAGCTCATCGTGGAGTACTACTCGAAGAAGTGATCGGGCCGGGGAGCCGGCGACCGCCGGCTCCCCGACCACCCCCGGCACGGGCCCCGTCCCGCGCCGAGGACAACAGAAAACGCCGCCACCACGACAACGAGGACCACGTCCTCGGTGTTCGAGTCCGTCAAATAGCGGGTGGGCTCGGAAAGGAAACAGCCAGTGCTTATCGCTCAGCGTCCGACTCTGTCGGAAGAGTCCGTCGACGAGTTCCGTTCGCGCTTCGTCATCGAGCCCCTCGAGCCCGGTTTCGGCTACACGCTCGGCAACTCCCTCCGGCGCACGCTCCTCTCGTCCATCCCCGGTGCCTCGGTCACGAGCATCAAGGTGGACGGCGTCCTGCACGAGTTCTCCACGATCGAGGGGGTCAAGGAGGACGTCACCGAGGTGATCCTCAACCTCAAGGACCTCGTCGTCTCCTCCGAGCACGACGAGCCGGTGACCATGTACCTGCGCAAGCAGGGTCCCGGCGACGTCACCGCCGCCGACATCGCGCCCCCGGCCGGCGTCGAGGTGCACAACCCCGAGGTCAAGATCGCCACCCTGAACGACAAGGGCAAGCTCGAGATGGAGCTCGTCGTCGAGCGCGGTCGCGGCTACGTCTCCTCGGTGCAGAACAAGGGCGGGGACAACGAGATCGGTCGCATGCCGGTCGACTCGATCTACTCGCCGGTGCTCAAGGTGACCTACAAGGTCGAGGCCACCCGTGTCGAGCAGCGCACCGACTTCGACAAGCTCGTCATCGACGTCGAGACCAAGGCCTCGATGCGTCCCCGCGACGCCATCGCCTCCGCGGGCAAGACGCTCGTCGAGCTCTTCGGCCTGGCCCGCGAGCTCAACGTCGAGGCCGAGGGCATCGACATCGGCCCGTCGCCCGTCGACGAGCAGCTGGCCGCCGACCTGGCCCTGCCGGTCGAGGACCTGCAGCTCACGGTCCGCTCGTACAACTGCCTCAAGCGTGAGGGCATCCACACCGTGGGTGAGCTCATCTCCCGCTCGGAGCAGGACCTGCTCGACATCCGCAACTTCGGCGCCAAGTCCATCGACGAGGTCAAGGCGAAGCTGCACGAGATGGGTCTCTCGCTCAAGGACAGCGCGCCGGGCTTCGACCCGCAGGCTGCCCTCGCGGCGTACGACGACGACGACGACTCGTTCGTCGAGGACGAGCAGTACTGACCCACCGCGGGGGCGCTGCCCCCGTCGCACCACCGACACCCCGACACCCGAACCCGGGTACCTCGCACGGCCCGGGAGGAACGAGAAGACCATGCCCACCCCCAAGAAGGGCGCGCGCCTCGGCGGCAGCGCGGCACACCAGAAGCTGATCCTGGCCAACCTGGCCACCAGCCTCTTCGAGCACGGCCGGATCACCACCACCGAGGCCAAGGCACGGGTGCTCCGCCCGCACGCCGAGAAGCTGATCACCAAGGCCAAGAAGGGCGACCTGCACAACCGTCGCCTGGTGCTGGCCACGATCAAGGACAAGGGCGTGGTGCACGCCCTGTTCGAGGAGATCGCGCCGCGCTACGCCGCCCGTCCCGGTGGCTACACCCGGATCACCAAGATCGGTCCGCGCAAGGGCGACAACGCCCCCATGGCGGTCATCGAGCTGGTGACCGAGGAGTACACGGCCCCGGCCGCGGGTGCCTCGACCAGCCGGTCCACGGCGGCCCCGGCTGCCGCCCCGGTCGCTGCTCCGGCCGAGCCCGTCGAGGACACCGCGACGGAGCCGACCGAGGACAGTGCGCCCGAGGTGGCCGAGGGCACGGAGGAGACCGGGACCTACGAGGGTGCGCACCTGCCCCTCGAGGACCCGGAGCAGGCCCCGGAGGGCTTCCCGGTGAAGGGCAACGAGGACTCGAAGAAGTACCACGAGCCCGACGGCCAGTGGTTCGGCTCCACGGTCGCCGAGGTCTGGTTCGCCTCCCCGGAGGCGGCCGAGGCCGCCGGCTTCACCCGCGCGGGCGAGTAGCACCGCCACCCGCTCGTCGCTGCGGCCCGTCACCCCTGTGGGGGTGGCGGGCCGCGGTGCGTCCGGCGCTCGCGGTCCGGCTCAGCCGCCCCAGGCCCGCTCCACCAGCAGCGTCGCCTCGGGCCGGCTCAGGCCGTGGCGGCGGGCCGCGGCGACGTACTCCTGGGCCAGTCGGGAGACGGCGTCGAGCTCCCGCTCCAGGACGGTGGAGGAGACGAACGTGCCCCGTCGGCCGTGGGTCTCGATGACGCCGTCGGCCTCCAGCTCGCGGTAGGCCCGCGCGACGGTGCCCGAGGCGAGACCGAGGTCGGCGGCCAGCTGGCGGACGGTGGCGAGCCTGCTGCCCGCGGCGAGCTGCCCCGAGGCCACCTGGCCGGCGATCTGGGTGCGCAGCTGCTCGAACGGGGGCAGGGAGGAGGCCGTGTCGATCTCGATGCTGGGCGCGCTCACGCGGCGAGGCCTCCCCGCAGCGCGAGCACGGCCCCCAGGCCGAGGAGCACCGCGCACACGTTGAGCTGCACGGTCGCCGCGGCGACCAGCTGGAGGGTGTCGGACAGGAACGCCTCGCGCCAGCGCAGCTCGTCGCTGCCCTCAGCGGCGACGGGCCGGCCGAGCAGCACCCGGCTGACCGCCCAGGAGAGGGCCGCCAGCCCCAGCGCGGCCAGACCTGCGGCCAGCACGGCGACGCCCGCTGACGAGCGCTGCAGCACGAGGAGGTCCACGGCCACGGTCACCGCCAGGGCGATCGTCGACCAGCGCGCCGCCCGCAGACGCGCCGCTCCGACGTGGTCGGACGTACGGCGGGGGCTCAGCCGCACCGCGCGGACGGCGGACGGGCCCGGGGGGAACCCGCGGTAGCCGGCCGCGACGTGGCCGACCAGGCCTCCGGCGGCCAGGCCGAGCGCCGTGACGGTCGCGCCGGCGAGCCCGGCCAGCAGCGTGGTGCGCAGGAACGAGCCGTGGTCCGCCGGTCCGGAGAGCAGGAGGAAGCAGCCCAGGGCCACCAGCACGCCGATGGAGCGGCCGACGGCCGGCCAGCTCGTCCGGCGCAGCACGACCGGCCGGAGCCGGGCGGTGGCGGCACCGTCCAGGGGGACACCGGTCGAGGCGTACACCTCGGCCATGCGCCGGTCGGCGCGCGGACCGGCCCACCGGGTCGCGACGACCGAGACCACGAGGGCCTCGGCGAGGAGCAGGACGACGAACGTGACCATGACGACCTCGTTTGTAGTAGGTGTTGTACCGACTGTACTGCTACAAACAGAGGGACCGCAAGGCGCGGGTGCGGGCGGTCGGTCCGTGCTGGGAGGATGGCGCCGTGCGTGTGCGACTCGACCTGGCCTACGACGGCACCGACTTCCACGGCTGGGCCCGGCAGCCGGGCCTGCGGACGGTCGAGGGACTGCTCGAGGACGGCCTGGCCAGGGTGCTGCGGCTGGAGCGCGTGGGCCTGACGTGTGCAGGTCGCACCGACACCGGCGTGCACGCCCGCGGGCAGGTGGTCCACCTCGACGTCGACGCGGACGTGCTGGCCACGGTGCCGGTGCGCAGCGCCGCCGGGCCCTTGGACGCCCTGCTGCGCCGGGTCAACGGAGTGCTCCCGTCCGACGTCCGGGTGCACGCGGTGACCGCCGCCGCCGACGGCTTCGACGCACGATTCTCCGCCCTGTGGCGTCGCTACGCCTACCGGATCGCCGACGAGCCGGCCCTGGTCGACCCCCTGGTGCGCCGCACGGTGCTGTCCTGGCCGCGCCGCCTCGACCTGGCGGCGATGAACGAGGCGGCGGCGGCGCTGGTGGGCTACCACGACTTCGCCGCCTTCTGCCGCCGGCGGGCGGGCGCCACCACCCTGCGCACGCTGCTCGACCTGTCGTGGTCGCGCGACGCCACCGGGCTGGCCGTCGCCCACGTCCGCGCGGACGCCTTCTGCCACACGATGGTCCGCTCCCTGGCCGGCTCCCTGGTCGCGGTGGGCGAGGGCCGCAAGCCGGTGGCGTGGCCCGGCGAGGTGCTGCGCGGCCGGCGGCGCGACCCGGCGGCGACGGTCATCCGCGCGCACGGCCTGACCCTGGAGGAGGTGGCCTACCCGGACGACGCCGGCCTGGCCGACCGGGCCCGGGAGTCCCGGGTCAGGCGGGAGGAGGTCTGCTGTGGATGACCACTACTTCACCGCCGACCCGTCGGTGGCCTTCCGCCGCACGCCCGTGCGCTGCGAGGTCTGGGGACACGAGCTGGCCCTGGACTCCGGGTCGGGGGTCTTCGCCCAGGGCCGGCTCGACGTCGGCACGGCGGTGCTGCTGCGCGAGACGGCCCCGCCCGCGGCCCGGCGCTACCTCGACCTGGGCTGCGGGTACGGCGTGATCGGGATCGCCCTGGCCACGGCGGTCCCCGGCTCCGTCGTACGCTCCGTCGACGTCAACGAGCGCGCCGTGCTGCTCGCCACGCAGAACGCCGCGGCCCTCGGCCTGGCCGACCAGGTCCTGGCCTGCACGCCCGACGAGGTCCCGGCGGGCGAGACCTACGACGAGATCTGGTCCAACCCCCCGATCCGGGTCGGCAAGCCCGCCCTGCACGCCCTGCTGCTGCAGTGGCTGCCCCGGCTCGCGGAGGGCGGCCGGGCCGTGCTCGTGGTCGGCAAGAACCTGGGTGCCGACTCCCTCCAGCGCTGGCTCGGGGAGCAGGGGTGGCCCGCGACCCGGATCGCCGCGGCCAAGGGGTTCCGGGTCCTGGAGGTACGGCGGGCCTGACTCTCGCGGTCGGGGCCCCCGCGGGGCCGGGGTGCGGGGTCAGGCGGGCACGGGCGCGCGCTGCTCCCGGACGGCCTCGTCGAGCACGCGCAGCGCCTCGGCCAGCACCGGGTGCCCGCGCCGGCCGCGCCGTACGCCGCTGAGGATGTGGCGGGCCGGACGGGGGTCCCCCCGCAGCGGCACCCGCACGACGGGGTAGCCGGCCGGCAGACGCGCCAGCCGGGGCACCAGGGCCACCCCGAGACCGGCGGCGGCCAGCGCGGCCCCGGTGTCCCACTCGGCGGCCTCGTGGGCGATCGACGGCGCGAAGCCGGCTGCGGCGCAGGCGGTCACCACCAGCCGGTGGTGCGGACGCCCGGGACGGTCGCTGAGCCAGGGCTCGTCGGCCGCCTCGCTCAGCAGCACCGAGCTGCGACCGGCCAGCCGGTGGCCCTCGGGGACCAGCAGGTCCAGCGGGTCGTCGAGCAGCGGACGCTGGTCGAAGCGGCGGTCGACCGGGGAGGGCAGCGCGGCGGTGGCCACCACGACCGCGAGGTCGGCCTCGTCGGCGAGCAGCAGCTCGAAGCACTCCTCCGGGTCGGCCTCGATGATGCGGACGGTGACCCCGGGGTGCTCGCGCGCGAAGTGGGCGGCGACCTGGGGCAGCAGGGCCGCGGCCGCGGTGGAGAAGCCGCAGATGCGCAGCGCTCCCGAGCGCTCCTCCACGGTGGCCGCCACGGCGGACCGCGCCTCCTCCCAGCGGGCGAACAGGTCGTCGGCGTGGGCGAGCAGCGTGCGGGCCGCCGGGGTGAGTCGCACGCCCCGCCCCTCCGGCACCAGCAGCACCACGCCCAGGTCCTGGCCCAGCGTGCGCAGCTGGTGGGAGACGGCCGAGGGCGTGTAGTGCAGCGCGGCGGCGGTGCCGGTGACGGTGCCGTGCTCGGCCAGCAGTCGCAGCACGTGCAGGCGGTGGTCGATCATACGAGATGATCGCACGTTTCCATGCAGTTTCGTTCGCTTTTGTCAGACGGTCAGCGACCGCAGACTGAGGGCGTGCGCCCGTCGTACCCGCACCCCGAGGAGTTCGCATGAGTGTCCTGGCAGACCCCGCCGCGCCGGTCGCGGCGGGCGACGACGCGCTGGCACGGCTGGTCCGGCGGCGGCGCCCGGGGCTGTCGCTGGACGCGGCCTTCTACTCCAGCCCCGAGGTCCACGACCTCGACGTGCGCGCCGTCTTCGGTCGGCAGTGGATCTTCGTGGCCAGCGAGCCCGAGATCCCCGAGCCGGGTGACTACCTCACCGTCGAGGTCGGGCCGTGGTCGGTCATCGTGGTGCGCGACGACGACGAGGAGGTCCGGGCCTGGCACAACGTGTGCCGCCACCGGGGGGCCCGCATCCTGACCGAGAGCGCCGGGTCGGTGGGGAACATCGTCTGCGGCTACCACCGCTGGACCTACGGCGTCGACGGCCGGCTGCTGCACGCCGGCCCGCAGCCGCCGTCCTTCGACGCGAGCTGCTTCGGCCTGCGACCGGTGCACGTGCGCGTCGTGGCCGGGCTGGTCTACCTCTGCCTGGCCGACGAGCCGCCCGTCGACGTGGAGGACCACGCGGCCCGCGTCACGCCGTACCTCGCGCCCCACCGGCTCGGCCGGACCAGGTCGCCCACCAGGAGGACCTCGTGGAGGGCGGCAACTGGAAGCTGGTGATGGAGAACAACCGGGAGTGCTACCACTGCGAGGGCCACCCGGAGCTGGCCTGCTCGCTGTTCCCGACGTACGGCTACGAGGACGACGAGGTCCCGACGCGGCTGCGACCCGCCTTCGACCGCTACCTGGCGGCCGACGCGGACCTGCGCGCCGCCTGCGAGGAGCGCGGGCTGCCGCACGCCCGCATCGAGGAGCTCTCCGGTCGCTCCACCGGCTTCCGCATCCAGCGTGAGCCGCTGGACGGGGCGGGGGAGTCCTTCACCCCCGACGGCACGGCGGTCTCCGGCCGGCTGCTGGGCGACCTCGACACCGCCCGGCTGGGCCGGCTCTCGATGCACCTGCAGCCCAACGCCTGGTTCCACTTCCTGGCCGACCACGTGGTCACCTTCTCGGTGCTGCCGCTCGCGCCCGACCGGACGCTCGTGCGGACGACCTGGCTGGTGCACGAGGACGCCGTGGAGGGCGTGGACTACGACCTCGACCGGCTGACCCACGTGTGGCGGGAGACCAACCGCCAGGACGGCGAGTTCGTCGCCCGGGCACAGGCCGGCGCCTCAGCCCGGCCTACGAGCCCGGGCCCTACGCGCTCAACGAGTACCAGGTCGAGGGTTCGCCAGCTGGTACGTCAAGCGGCTGCAGGAGGTGGGCTCATGACCGAGCTGATGCCTGAGTCCCCCGTGGTCGACGACCCTCGGCCCACCGCCGGCCGGGACTGCGGGGACGATATCGACCAGGACCTGGTCTGCACCGACGTCGTCCAGGTCACCCACGACGTGCGCAGCTTCGTGCTGGCCCCGGGCGAGCCGCGACGCCTGGACTTCCGGGCAGGGCAGTACCTCACGCTGCGCCTGGACCTCGACGGCCGCGAGGTGGAGCGCTGCTACACCATCTCCTCGCCGCCGACCCGTCCCGACCGGCTGACCATCACGGTCAAGCGGGTGCCGCAGGGGCCGGTGTCGAACTGGCTGCACGACCGGCTCGAGGTCGGCGACCGCCTGCGGGCCTCACGGCCCCACGGGCGGTTCACCCTGGAGGGGCACCCGGCCGCGCGCTACCTGCTGCTGACCGGCCGGCGGTGGGCATCACCCCGCTGATGTCGATGCTGCGGACCGTGCGCGACGCCGGCGGCGAGCAGGACGTGCACCTGGTGCACAGCGCCCGCACGCCGGGGGACATCGTCTTCCGGGCCGAGCTGGAGGACCTCGCCGCCCAGGGCGTGCGGGTCACCACCGTCTGCCAGGACGACGGCGGCGACCCCGGCTGGGCCGGCGAGCGAGGCCGCCTCACCCTGCCGATGCTGCGCCGGGTCGCCCCCGAGCTGCTGGAGGCCGAGATCCTGCTGTGCGGGCCGCCCGGCTACATGGACGCGGTCCGCGACCTGCTCGCCCAGGCGGGCGTCGACCCCGCCCGGTGCCACCAGGAGAGCTTCGTGCTGGGTCGGCCCGGGGCGCCCGAGGTGCCCCCGGCGGCCGGGGTCTCCGAGGACGCTGCGGTGGGGTTCGCGGTGGAGTTCCGTCGCAGCGGCCGGACCGTCGCCTGCGACGCCGGCACCACGGTGCTGGACGCGGCCGCCCGGGCGGGTCTGAGCCTGCCGTCCTCGTGCGGCGAGGGCGTCTGCGGCACGTGCAAGACGATGGTGCTGGAGGGTGAGGTCGACATGGTCCACGGCGGCGGCATCCGGCCGCGGGAGATCGCGCGGGGTCAGGCCCTGCTGTGCTGCTCGACGCCCCGGGGGGACCTGGTGGTGGACGCCTGAGCAGCCCCCGGTGGACGGCCCGCCGGCGTCGTCGGTGGGCGGTGGTTCGATGGACCCATGAGCGAGACGACGACCTCCACCCCCGGGTACGCCCCCGCGGCCGACCGCTACGACTCCACCGACTACCGGCACTGCGGCCGCAGCGGGCTGCAGCTGCCGCCGCTGTCGCTCGGGCTCTGGCAGAACTTCGGCGAGGACCGCTCGGAGGACAACCAGCGGGCCATCCTGCGCCGCGCCTTCGACCGCGGGGTCACGCACTTCGACCTCGCCAACAACTACGGCCCGCCGTACGGCCGGGCGGAGGAGAACTTCGGCCGGTTCCTGGCCACCGACTTCGCCGGCCTGCGCGACGAGCTGCTGATCTCGACCAAGGCCGGCTACGACATGTGGCCGGGCCCCTACGGCCAGGGCGGTGGCTCCCGCAAGTACGTGCTGTCCTCGCTGGACCAGTCGCTGGGCCGCCTCGGCCTGGACCACGTCGACATCTTCTACAGCCACCGCTTCGACCCCGACACCCCGCTGGAGGAGACGATGGCGGCGCTCGACCACGCCGTGCGCTCCGGTCGGGCCCTCTACGTCGGCATCTCCTCCTACTCCGCCGAGAAGACCGCGGAGGCCGCGACGATCGCCCGCGGGCTCGGCACGCCCCTGCTCATCCACCAGCCGTCGTACTCCCTGCTGAACCGCTGGATCGAGAACGACCTGCTCGACAAGCTCGAGGAGCAGGGCATGGGCTGCATCGCGTTCACCGCGCTGGCCCAGGGCCTGCTCACCGACCGCTACCTCGACGGCGTGCCCGGCGACTCCCGGGCCGCGCGGTCCGGCAGCACCCTGCCGCGCGAGCACCTGGAGGGCGGCGTGCTCGACCACGTGCGCCGGCTGAACGAGATCGCCCGGGAGCGCGGCCAGAAGCTCGCCCAGATGGCCCTGCAGTGGGTGCTGCGCGACCGGCGCGTCACCTCGGCCGTCATCGGGGCCTCGTCGGTGGAGCAGCTCGACACCAACCTGGACGCCCTGGACGGCCCGCCCCTGACCGAGGAGGAGCTGGCGGCCATCGACCAGGACGCCGTCGAGGGAGGCATCAACCTCTGGGCCGGCTCCAGCGAGCAGTAGCCGGCGGGGGGTGACGGGCCGACACGCGGCGCCGGGGACTGTCCGCGACGGGGTGACACCCCTACGGTGGCAGGGTGCAGCCGCACCCGTACCCGGGAGGACCACCATGGACCGCAGGCAGCTCGACACGCTCGTCCCGATGGTCTACGGCCTGCTCGTGGTCGTCTGCGCGCTGTGGATCCACGCCGCGCTGCTGCCGGTGGTGGTCGTCGGGGCGATCCTGGTGGGCATCTACTACGCCGTCTTCCGCTCCCGGATGGTCCGTGACGAGGGCGTGGGACGGCAACGGAACCGCCGCCGCGGCGCCTGAGCCCGAAACGGTTGGCGCGGGGGGCGACCGGTCGGGGACACTGCCTGCGTGGGACACGTCGACGTAGCAGGGGTGCGCTTCGAGCTGCCCGACGGGCGGGTCCTGCTGGACGACGTCTCGTTCCGGGTCGGGGAGGGCGCCAAGGTGGCGCTGGTCGGTGCCAACGGCGCCGGCAAGACCACCCTGCTGCGCATCGTCACCGGTGACCTGGTCCCCCACGCGGGCACGGTCACCCGCAGCGGCGGCCTCGGGGTCATGCGCCAGCTGGTGACCCAGGGCGTCGAGGGCCTCACGGTGCACGACCTGCTGCTGTCGGTCTCGCCGCCCCGGGTCCGGGCCGCGGCCGAGCGGGTCGACGCCTGCGAGCTGGCGATGATGGACCACGACGACGAGAAGACGCAGATGCGCTACGCCGAGGCGCTGGGCGAGTGGGCCGACGCCGGCGGCTACGACGCCGAGGTCCTCTGGGACGTGTGCACCGTCGCCGCGCTCGGGATCCCCTACGAGCGCTGCCGCTACCGCGAGCTGCACCACCCTCTCCGGCGGCGAGCAGAAGCGCCTGGTGCTGGAGCTGCTGCTGCGCGGGCCCGACGAGGTCCTGCTGCTCGACGAGCCCGACAACTTCCTCGACGTGCCCGGCAAGATCTGGCTCGAGCAGCGCATCACCGAGTCCACCAAGACCATCCTCTACGTCAGCCACGACCGGGAGCTGCTCGACCACACCGCCACCCGGGTGGTCACCGTCGAGCTCGGCGCGGCCGGCGGCACGGTGTGGACGCACCCGGGTGGCTTCGCCTCGTACCACGAGGCGCGCCGCGACCGCTTCGCCCGCCTCGAGGAGCTGCGCCGGCGCTGGGACGAGGAGCACGCCAAGCTGAAGGCGCTGGTGCTGCGCTACCGGATCAAGGCCGAGTACAACGACGGGCTGGCCGCGCAGTACCGCGCGGCCCAGACCCGGCTCCGCAAGTTCGAGGAGGCCGGGCCGCCGCAGGCCGTGCCGCGCGAGCAGTCGGTGACCATGCGGCTGCGCGGTGGGCGCACCGGCAAGCGGGCGGTGGTCTGCGAGCAGCTGGAGCTCAGCGGCCTGATGAAGCCCTTCGACCTCGAGGTCTGGTACGGCGAGCGGGTGGCCGTGCTCGGCTCCAACGGCTCCGGCAAGTCGCACTTCCTGCGGCTGCTGGCCGCCGGGGGCACCGACCCCGAGGTCGAGCACCGGCCGGTCGGGGAGGTGCCGATCGAGCCGGTGCGGCACACCGGCCGGGCGCGGCTCGGCGCCCGGGTGCGGCCGGGCTGGTTCGTGCAGACCCACGAGCACCCCGAGCTGATGGGCCGGACCCTGCTCGACGTGCTCCACCGCGGGGACGGCAGCCCCGGGGGCGCGCCGGGATGCCCGGGAGCCCGCGGCCCGGGCGCTGGACCGCTACGAGCTGGCGCACGCCTCCGAGCAGCGCTTCGAGTCCCTGTCCGGCGGCCAGCAGGCGCGCTTCCAGATCCTGCTGCTGGAGCTCTCCGGGGCGACCCTGCTGCTGCTCGACGAGCCCACCGACAACCTCGACGTGCAGTCGGCCGAGGCGCTGGAGGAGGGTCTGGAGATGTTCGACGGCACCGTGCTGGCGGTCACCCACGACCGGTGGTTCGCGCGGGGGTTCGACCGGTTCCTGGTCTACGGCGCGGACGGGTCGGTCTTCGAGTCCGACGGGCCGGTGTGGGACGAGGGCCGGGTGCAGCGGGCCCGCTGAGCCCACCGGCGGCCGGCCGGGGTCAGACGGGCAGGCCGCGCTCCCGCAGCAGGGTCCGCAGGCGTCCGTCGTCGACGAAGACGATCCCGTCCATGCCGGCCGCCTGCGCCGCCTCGACGTTCACGGGTTTGTCGTCGACGAACACGCAGCGGCTCAGCGGCACCCCGCTGCGCTCGGCCAGCAGCGCGAAGATGCGGGGGTCGGGCTTGGCCATGCGCTCGTCGCCGGAGACCACGATGTCCTCGAACAGCCCGAGGAAGTCGAACCGTCCCAGCGCCACCGGGAACAGCTCGGCGGACCAGTTGGTCAGCGCCAGGAGCCGGACGCCGGCGGCGTGCAGGTCGCGCAGCACCGCCACCGAGCCCTCGATCCCGCCGACCAGCGAGCGGTCGAAGTGCTGGCGGTAGGACAGGATCGCCCGCTCCCAGTGCGGCACCCGCGCCACCGCGGCCCGCTCGGACTCCTCGAAGGGGCGGCCGGAGTCCTGCTCGTGGTTCCAGGCCGCGAAGTCGAAGTCGTCGGCGGCCAGGAAGCGCCGCGCCTCCTGCTCGCCGACGCCCGCGGCGATGGCCGGGAGCGGGTCCCAGTCGATGAGCACGTTGCCCAGGTCGAAGACCACGGCCGTGGGGCGGTCGGTCATGCGTGTCCTCCTGGGGGATCAGGGGTCCGGGTGCGGGATGCGGCGGCGCGATGGTCAGGCGGGTGCTCGGCGTCGGTCGGCCGGGCCCGTCGTACGCCACTGCCCACGGAGAACCACCGCTGCCCATGGTGGGTCCACCATGGGCAGCGGCAGAAACCCGACATCCCCTGGGAATCAGTCGCGGGGGAGGGGAGCGGTGCGGCGGGTCAGGCCCAGCGCTCGGAGGACGGCACGAAGTCCAGGGTGCGCGGCCCGGTGTAGATCTGCTTGGGCCGGGCGATCTTCTGCTCCTTGTCCTGCACGAGCTCGTGCCACTGGGCCAGCCAGCCGGGGGTGCGTCCGATGGCGAAGAGCACCGTGAACATCTCCGGCGGGAACTGCAGCGCCTCGTAGATCAGGCCGCTGTAGAAGTCCACGTTGGGGTAGAGCTTGCGGGAGACGAAGTACTCGTCCTCCAGCGCGATCCGCTCCAGCTCCTGGGCGATCTGCAGCAGCGGGTTGACCCCGGTGACCTCGAAGACGTCGTCGCAGGCCTTCTTGATGATCTGGGCGCGCGGGTCGAAGTTCTTGTAGACCCGGTGCCCGAAGCCCATCAGGCGCTCCTTGCCGTTCTTCACGCCGTCGATGAAGTCGGGGATGTTCTCCACCGACCCGATCCGGCGCAGCATCTTCAGCACGGCCTCGTTGGCGCCGCCGTGCAGCGGGCCGTAGAGGGCGGCGATCCCGGCGGCGGTGGCCGAGTACGGGTCGACCTGGCTGGAGCCCACCGAGCGGACCGCGTTCGTCGAGCAGTTCTGCTCGTGGTCGGCGTGCAGGATGAAGAGCACGTCCAGCGCCTTGACCAGCCGCTCGTCGGCCTCGAACTTGCTCTCGCTCATCCGGAACAGCATGGCCAGGAAGTTGCCGGTGTAGCTGAGCTCGTTGTCGGGGTAGACGTACGGCTTGCCCTGCGCGTGCCGGAACGACCAGGCGCCCAGCGTCGGCATCTTGGCGATGAGGCGGACGATCTGCATGTGCCGGTTGTCGGGGTCGGCGATGTTGCGCGACTCCGGGTAGAACGTCGACAGCGCGCCGACCGAGGCCAGCAGCATGCCCATCGGGTGGGCGTCGTAGCGGAAGCCCTCCATGAAGCTGCGCACGTTCTCGTGGACGAACGTGTGGTAGGTGATCTCGTGCACCCACGCGTCGTACTGCTCCTCGGTGGGCAGCTCGCCGTGGATGAGCAGGTAGGAGACCTCGAGGAAGTTGGAGTGCTCCGCCAGCTGCTCGATGGGGTAGCCGCGGTACTCCAGGATGCCCTTGTCACCGTCGATGAAGGTCACCGCGGAGCGGCAGGAGGCGGTGTTGACGAAACCGGGGTCGTAGACGGCGAGCCCGGGCTCGTCCTCGCCGGTCCGGATGCGGCCGATGTCGGAGGCCTTGATGGTGCCGTCGGTGATGGCGACGTCGTAGGACTCCCCGGTGCGGTTGTCCCGGATGCTCAGGGACTCGCTCGAGCCGCTGTCGTCGCTGTCGGTGGTCGCAGTGGCCGTCTCGGTCACGTCGGCTCCTCGCTGGTGGGGCCCGGCGTACGGCGGGTGGGTCGTCGGCCGGGAGGCTCGTGTCGTGGGCGTGGATACCCGGTCAACCTATGCCCGTAACCTGAGAGCGCGGCAAGCCGGGGCCGTTTTGACCTGGCTGCCCGGCGCTGCGTAAACTCGGTCCTTGCGACTGCCGCCGTGCGGTCTCAGTGTGCCTGGCCCTGTGCCGGGCGCGGCGCGGCTCCCTGCCGGAGCCCCCGGCCCGTGGGAACGAGCCAGTCATGCAACCGTCGTGGATCGAGAGAGTAGACAACCGTGCGCACGTACAGCCCGAAGCCCGCTGACATCCAGCGCGACTGGCACGTCATCGACGCCACCGACGTGGTGCTGGGCCGTCTCGCCGTCCAGGTCGCCACGCTGCTGCGCGGCAAGCACAAGCCCACCTACGCCCCGCACATGGACGGTGGCGACTTCGTCATCGTCGTGAACGCGAGCAAGGTGTCGCTGGCCGGCGACAAGGCCACCAAGAAGCTCGCCTACCGGCACTCGGGCTACCCCGGCGGCCTCTCCTCCACCCCCTACGGCGAGCTCCTGGCCAAGGACCCGCGCCGGGCCATCGAGAAGTCGGTGTGGGGCATGCTCCCCAAGAACCGCCTGAGCCGCCAGCTCCTCGGCAAGCTGAAGGTGTACGCCGGCCCGGAGCACCCGCACGCCGCCCAGCAGCCGCAGCCCTTCGAGATCACGCAGCTCTCGCAGCAGATCTCGCAGTAGTCACCACCCAGCACGCCCACGACGAGCACCCCCCAGCAGACAAGCAGCGAGGACATCCGTGACTGACACCACCAGCGCCGACGGGGCCACCGAGGTCGAGGAGACCTTCACGCCCAACGAGCAGGGCGTCGCCTACAGCTCCGAGAGCGCCCCCTCCGAGGACGCCCCGCCGCGTCCGGCGACCATCGCCCCCGCCGGCGCGACCGGCCGCCGCAAGGAGGCCGTGGCCCGGGTCCGTCTCGTCCCCGGGACCGGGCAGTGGACGGTCAACGGCCGCAGCCTCGACTCCTACTTCCCGAACAAGCTGCACCAGCAGGTCGTCAACGAGCCCTTCGTGACCACCGACCTGGTCGACCGCTTCGACGTCATCGCCCGCATCCACGGCGGCGGCATCACCGGTCAGGCCGGGGCCCTGCGCCTCGGGGTGGCCCGCGCGCTGAACGCCATCGACCTCGACGCCAACCGGCCGTCGCTGAAGAAGGCCGGGCTGCTGACCCGCGACGCGCGCGTCATCGAGCGCAAGAAGGCGGGTCTCAAGAAGGCCCGCAAGGCGCCCCAGTACAGCAAGCGCTGACCGCGGCCCCGGCGCCATGGGTGCGTCTCTTCGGGACCGACGGTGTCCGGGGGCTCGCGAACTCCGCGCTGACCGCCGAGGTCGCTCTCGACCTCTCGGTGGCCGCGGCGCACGTCCTCGGCGAGGCCGGTGCCTTCACGGGGCACCGGCCTCGTGCCGTGGTCGGGCGGGACACCCGGATCTCGGGCCAGTTCCTCGAGGCCGCCGTGGTCGCCGGCCTGGCCTCGGCCGGGGTCGACGTCCAGCTGCTCGGGGTGCTGCCCACCCCGGGTGTGGCCTTCCTGACCGACGCGCTGCACGCCGACCTCGGCGTGGTGCTCTCGGCCAGCCACAACCCGATGCCCGACAACGGCATCAAGTTCCTCTCGCGCGGTGGCGTCAAGCTGGACGACGCCATCGAGACCGCGATCGAGGGACGGCTGCGCGAGCCCTGGCAGCGCCCGACCGGTGGCGCGGTGGGCCGGGTCGCTCCGTACGCCCCGGCCGTGGCCGACTACGCCGAGCACCTGGTCTCCACGCTCGGACGCTCGCTGGCCGGGCTCCGGGTCGTCCTGGACTGCGCGAACGGCGCGGCCTCCGAGGCCGGTCCCCTGGCCCTGGCGAAGGCCGGCGCCGACGTGGTGGCGATCTGCGCCGAGCCCGACGGGCTGAACATCAACGACGGCTGCGGGTCCACCCACCTGGACGTGCTCCAGCGCGCGGTGCTCGAGCACGGTGCCGACGTGGGCTTCGCCCTCGACGGCGATGCGGACCGCTGCCTGGCCGTGGACCACCGGGGCGAGGTCGTGGACGGCGACCAGCTCCTGGCGGTGCTGGCCCTGGCCATGCGCGACGAGGGCACGCTGGCCCACGGGACCGTGGTCGCCACCGTGATGAGCAACCTGGGCTTCGTGCAGGCCCTGCGCCGCGAGGGCGTCGAGGTGCTGCAGACCGCGGTGGGGGACCGCTACGTGCTGGAGGCGATGAAGGAGCACGGCCACACCCTGGGGGGCGAGCAGTCCGGGCACGTGATCATGAGCCGCTACGCGACCACCGGGGACGGGCTGCTGACCGCGCTGCACGTGCTGGAGCGGATGGTCGAGCAGGGCCGCCCGCTGGCCGACCTGGCCGCGGTGATGACCCGCCTGCCGCAGGTGCTGCTCAACGTGCCGGACGTGGACCGGTCCCGGGCCGGCACCGACGCCGAGCTGGCGCAGGCGGTGGCGCAGGCCGGCCGGGAGCTGGGGGAGGGTGGCCGCGTGCTGCTGCGGCCCTCGGGCACCGAGCCCCTGGTGCGCGTGATGGTGGAGGCGGGCACCGCCGAGCAGGCGCACGCCGTGGCCGAGCGGCTCGCCGGCGTCGTCCGCGCGCGGCTCGCGCTGTCCTGACGGTTCGGCTGCGGCCGGGGCCCGGGGTTCCCTAGGCTTCGTCGTCGTGGACATCCGCGTGCTCGACCCGCTGGACGAGGTCGCCACCCGACGGCACTGGGAGATCGGCAAGGCGGCCGAGGACGCGAACCGGGTGCACGACTTCTACCCGCCGTGGCCCTCCACCCGTGCGTCGTACACCCAGGGCCGCGACGACCTGGACCGGGTGCTGCTGGCCGCGTTCGAGGGCGGGGAGATGGCGGCCGCCGCCCAGGTCGAGATCCCGACGTACGACAACCTGCACTCGGCGCTGCTGGTGGTGCGCACCCACCCCGACCGCCGGCGCCGCGGGCTGGGCCGCGCGCTGGTCGAGGCCGCCCTGGAGGTGGCCCGGGGCCGCGACCGGGAGGTCGTGCACACCGAGGCCTACACGCCGGTCGACGCCACCTCGGCCGGGCTGGAGTTCGCCCGTGCCGTGGGGTTCCGAGGTGGCGCTGGCCGAGGGCGTCAAGACCGTCGACCTGCCCGCCACCCAGGACCGGTGGGACGGGCTGGCCGCCGCGGCGGCGGCGCACCACGGGGCGTACCGGATCGTCACCTGGGTCGACGCCGTCCCCGAGCCGTACGTCGCCGACTACTGCCGCCTCAACGAGATGTTCTTCGACGAGGCGCCGATGGGCGAGCTGGACCTGCGCGCCCAGCGCTGGGACGCGGCCCGGGTCCGGATGCTGGAGCAGCAGCACCTGCGGTCGGGGCGGCACGAGGTGGCGGCCGGGGCGCTGGACGCGCAGGGACGCCTGGTCGCGCTGACGGAGATCGCCGTCAACGAGCACGCCGTGCACCGTGGCTTCCAGAGCGGCACGCTGGTCGCACCCGAGCACCGGGGGCACCGGCTGGGCATCGCCACCAAGGTCGCCAACCACCGTCAGCTGCGCCGGCTGTTCCCCACCTGCGACCTGCTGCTGACCGGGAACGCCGACGTCAACGCGCCGATGAACGCGGTGAACGACGCGCTGGGCTACGTCGAGGTCGAGCGCTGCGTGGAGATGCACCGCAGCGTGTGACCTGCGGGTCCTGGTTCAGGGGTGGTCGTGCACCACGCGGTCCGGGGGTCGCCCGGGGTCGTCGTGCGCCGGCTCCGGCAGGCCGGCCCGCAGCGACTCCAGCTGCGCGGAGACCGCCGCGCCGGCGAAGAGGGCGATCGAGCTCAGCAGCGACCACAGCAGCAGCGCGAAGACGCCCGCCAGCGGCCCGTAGGTGGTGGTGAACGACCCGCTCAGCTGCACGTAGGCCGCGAGCAGACCCGTCGCCGCCATCGTCAGCACGACCGACAGGGCGGCCCCCAGGGCCAGCCAGGACAGGGCCGGCTGGCGGCGTCGCGGGGCGTGGTCGAGCAGCACCGCCACGGTGAGCACGAGCAGCGCCAGACCGGCCGGCCAGCGCACCACGTTCCAGGTGTCCACGACGTGGTCCGACCAGCCGTAGGAGGCGGCCATCGCCTCCGCGAACGAGCCGCCCGCGACCAGCAGCAGGAACCCCACCCCCACCGGCACGGCCAGGATCGCGGTCAGCACCAGGGCTCGCCCGTACTTCACCGGGGCCGGGCGGTCCCGGGCGATGCCGTAGATCCGGTTGGTGCCGCGCTCGACCTGCGCCATCGCGGTGGTCATGGACAGCACGGAGACGACCAGGCCGAGGACCAGCGCGACCTCCCCCGCGCGGTCGCCCGTGGTGCCGGTGACCGCGGAGGCCAGGGCGTCCCGGGAGGCGCCGCCGGGCGAGAGCCGCTCGATGGTGCGGGCCAGCACCCGGGCGGGCCGCTGCTGGTCGATGTCGGCGGCCAGCCCGGACAGCGCCAGCAGGAACGGCACCACCGACAGGCAGGCCTGCAGGGCCAGCGCCCGGCTGTGGCTGAAGCCGTCGGCGTAGCGGAAGCGGACGAAGGAGTCCAGCAGCAGCCGCCGTACGCCGACCCGCCGCAGCAGGTGCCAGGCGTCCTCGGCGTCGAGCTCGTCGCCGTCCATCTCGGTGGTGACCGGGACGACCCGGGCCGTGGTCACCGGCTCAGCCCCGGATCCCGGCCAGGCGGGAGGAGCCCTCGACCCGCGACCAGACGGCCCGCTGCACCAGCAGCGTCAGCGTGCCGGCGACCACCATGCCGATGAGGTTGATCCCGAGCTGGACCAGGGCCCCGGGGATCTCCGACCACACGCCGACCCCGAGGCACAGCGCCACGGTGCCCACCGCGGGGACGGTGGTCACCGAGATGAACACGCCCACGAGCGGTCCGGACTTCGAGGTGGTCAGCGCCAGCACCCCGGCCACCCCGGCCAGCAGGGCGATGACCAGCGACCACACGTCGGGCCGGATGATGAAGTCGGTCAGGGTGCCCGAGCTGGCGTCCGCCCGGGAGGCCAGCCCGACCGCGTGCGCCAGCAGCCACAGCGGGCTCGCCACCAGCACGGCCACGCCGAAGCCGCCGGCCAGGGTGCCCAGGGCGCGCGGCAGGATCGACGGGCGCGGGCGGGCCAGCGCGACGCAGATCGCCGCCACGGGGGAGAACTCCGGCCCCACGACCATGGCCCCGATGATGAGGATGGGCTGGTCCAGCAGGCGTCCGGCGCCCGCGATGAGGGTGGCCAGGGTCAGGAAGGACAGGAAGGCCCAGGACAGCACGCTCTCGGTGCGCACCCTGTTCTCCACCACGTCCCACACGATCCCGTCGTCGGGGATGCCGGGAGCCGCCTGCTCGGCGGCCGTGGCCGCGTCGGAGAGGATGGTGCCCGGCTCGGAGAGCATCACCGACCCGCGGTGGTGCAGGCCCAGGGCCTTGAGCGCGGCGACCACCGGGTTGGCGCCCTCCCGGGCGACGTCGGCGATGACCAGGTCGCCGGCGGGCTTGGTGTAGCTGCCGGGCAGCACCGCGACGTTGGTGACGGTGTCGTCGGACTCCAGCAGCCCGACCACCGCGTCGAGGAGGTCGGCGGGGACCCGGAGCTGGAGGTGCAACACGGGGGAAGTCTCGCAGGCTCTAGCCTCGACGGCATGCGGATGCGGGCGGACGTGCGCACGCTGGACCCCACCGACGCCGCGCAGCTGCGCCGGTTCCACGAGATCGGCTGGCGGGCCGAGAAGGAGGACGGCCGGCCCTGGAACACGTTCTGGTCCGCCACCGAGCTGGCGGCGGTGCTGCGCGAGCCCGTCGGCGACGCTCTGCGTGAGGGCGTCTGCCTCTACCAGGACGGGCGCATGGTGGCCGCCGGTCTGCTCCAGCTGTCGTTGCTCGACAACACCGACAAGGCCTGGGTCTTCGCCGCGGTGGAGCCCGAGCTGCGGGGCCGGGGCTACGGCGGCCGGGTGGTCGAGGACCTGCTGGAGCGGGTGCGCGCGGCGGGACGACGGGTGGTGCTGGCCGGCGCCTCGGCCCCCGTCGAGGAGCGCGAGGACCTGCCGGTGGTGCGCTTCGCCCGGGCCCACGGCTTCCGGGTGGCCGACACCGAGATCCACCGCACCCTCGACCTGCCGCTCGAGGACGGCCTGCTCGACCGGCTGGGGGACGGGGCCGCACCGCACCACGAGGGCATCGTCGTGGAGACCCACGTCGACCGGCTGCCCGCCCGCTACCTGCCCTCCTACTGTCACCTGCTCAACCAGCTCGGACGCGACGCCCCCACCGGCGAGGTCGACTACGAGGCCGAACGGCTCACCCCGCGGATCGTCACGCTGCGGCTGGCCCGGGCCCGGCGGATGGGCCGTACGACGCTCTTCGCGGTGGCCGTGCGCGAGGGGGAGGTCGTCGCGCACTCCGACCTCTTCGTGCTGCCGTCCTCGCGCAAGGCCCACCAGATGGGCACCCTGGTCCGGCGCGACCTGCGGGGCCACCGCCTCGGGACCGCCGTGAAGGTCGCCAACCTCCGCCTGCTGACGCGGCGGCGACCCGACGTCACCGAGGTGCACACCCAGAACGCCGAGGCCAACCGCTGGATGGTCGACATCAACGAGCGGCTGGGCTTCCGGCCGGTCGGGGTGTGCCCGGCCTTCCTGCTGGAGCTCTGAGGCCGGTCCGGGGCGCCGGCGTCGCCGCGCCCTCGGGTCAGAGCTTGCGCAGCCGCACCCAGCGCACCGAGTGGTCGGGGGCCTTGCGCAGCACCAGGGTGGCCCGACCACGGGTGGGCTGCACGTTCTGCTTCAGGTTGGGACCGTTCACGGTGTCCCAGATCGCGTTCGCCTGGGCCACCGCCTCCTCCTCGCTGAGGCTGCCGTAGCGCGCGAAGTACGACGCCGGGTCGCGGAACGCGGTCTCCCGCAGCCGCAGGAAGCGGTCGACGTACCAGGTGCGGATGTCGTCGGTGGCCGCGTCGACGTACACCGAGAAGTCGAAGAAGTCGCTGATGGCCAGGCCGATGCGGCCGTCCTCGCGGACCCGTCCGGGCTGGAGCACGTTGAGGCCCTCGATGATGACGATGTCGGGGTGCCGGACCACTACCTTCTCCTCGGGCACCACGTCGTAGACCAGGTGGGAGTACGTCGGCGCCTCCACCTCGTCCTTGCCCGACTTGATGTCCATCACGAAGCGCAGCAGCGCCCGCCGGTCGTAGGACTCCGGGAAGCCCTTGCGCTCCAGGAGCCCGCGGGCCCGCAGCTCGGCGTTGGGCAGCAGGAAGCCGTCGGTGGTGACCAGCGCGACCGACGGGTTCGCGGGCCAGTGCGCCAGCATGTGCTGCAGCAGCCGGGCGGTGGTCGACTTGCCGACCGCGACCGAGCCGGCCAGCCCGATGACGAACGGCGTGCGGGGCGGCTGCGGCTGGTTGAGGAACTCCTCCTGGGCCCGGTGCAGGTGCCCGGCGCTCTCGGCGTACAGGCTCAGCAGCCGGGACAGCGGCAGGTAGACCTGCTGCACCTCGTCGAGGTCGAGCTCGTCGCCGAGGCCGCGCACCCGATCGATCTCCTCGGCGCTGAGCGGCTGCTCGGTGGCGGCGCCCAGGGCGGCCCACGCGTCGCGGTCCAGCTCGACGTACGGACCGGACTCGCGGTCGCCGCGGGCGCTTGCCCCGTGTGTCATGCGGCGCAGTCTCGCAGGTCGGCCCCGCCGCGGGCGGCAGGCCGCGGGCCGGGCCGGGGGCGCCGCGTCGCGGGCCGGTGGCGGAGGGCGGCGCCGGTAGAGTCGCCGCCATGTGTGGAATCGTCGGGTACGTCGGACCGCGCCGGGCCGAGGAGGTCGTGGTGGAGGGCCTGCGCCGCATGGAGTACCGCGGCTACGACTCCGCCGGCATCGCCCTGGTCCACGACGGCACGGTGGTGGGGGAGAAGCGGGCCGGCAAGCTGTCCAACCTCGACAAGGCGCTGGCCGACCACCCGCTGCCGTCCTCCGGCACCGGGATCGGGCACACCCGCTGGGCCACGCACGGCGCGCCCAACGACCGGAACGCGCACCCCCACCTGGGCGCTCGCTCCCGGGTCGCGCTGGTGCACAACGGCATCATCGAGAACTTCGCCGCCCTGCGCGGGGAGCTCGAGCGGGCCGGTCACGACCTGCTCTCCGAGACCGACACCGAGGTCGCGGCCCACCTGCTGGAGGCGGCGCTGGAGGACGACCGCACCCTGACCGAGGCCATGCAGCACGTCTGCCGGCGGCTGCAGGGCGCGTTCACGCTGGTGGCGATCGACGCGCTGGACCCGGACCGGGTCGTGGCGGCCCGTCGCAACAGCCCCCTGGTCGTCGGGATCGGGCAGGGGGAGACCTTCCTGGCCTCGGACGTCTCGGCCTTCATCGAGCACACCCGCGACGCGCTCGAGCTGGGCCAGGACCAGGTCGTGACCATCACCGTGGACGGCGTCGAGATCACCGACCTGCACGGGAGGCCGGCGCCCGAGGGCAGCTACCGGCCCTACCACGTCGACTGGGACCTCTCGGCGGCCGAGAAGGGCGGCTACGACTGGTTCATGCGCAAGGAGATCCACGAGCAGCCGGGCGCCATCACCGACTCGATGCTGGGCCGCCACGACACCGCCGGCGCGCTGCAGCTCGACGAGCTGCGGATCAGCGAGGCCGAGCTGCGCGACGTCGACAAGATCATCCTCATCGGCTGCGGCACCGCCAACTACGCCAGCATGGTGGCCAAGTACGCCATCGAGCACTGGACCCGGATCCCGTGCGAGGTGGAGCTGGCCCACGAGTTCCGCTACCGCGACCCGATCCTGACCCGGGACACCCTGGTGGTGGCCATCAGCCAGTCCGGGCGAGACCGCCGACACCCTGATGGCCATCCGGCACGCCCGGGCCCAGCGGGCCAAGGTGCTGGCCATCTGCAACACCAACGGCTCCACCATCCCGCGGGAGTCCGACGCCGTCATCTACACCCACGCCGGGCCCGAGATCGGGGTGGCCTCCACCAAGGGGTTCATGACCCAGCTGGTGGCCTGCTACCTGCTGGGGCTCTACCTGGCCCAGGTGCGGGGCACCAAGTACGCCGACGAGATCGGCGTGGTCGTGCGCGAGCTGGAGCAGATGCCGGCCCACGTGCAGGGCCTGCTGGACGCGGCCGAGCAGGTGCACGCGCTGGCTCGGGAGCTGTCGGACGCGCGCTCGGTGCTGTTCCTGGGCCGGCACACCGGCTTCCCCGTGGCGCTGGAGGGTGCGCTGAAGCTCAAGGAGCTGGCCTACATCCACGCCGAGGGCTTCGCGGCCGGCGAGCTCAAGCACGGCCCGATCGCCCTGGTCGAGGACGGGCTGCCGGTCTTCTGCATCGTGCCGCCGCCCGGCCGCGACTTCCTGCACGACAAGATGCTCAGCGGCATCCAGGAGGTCCGGGCCCGCGGCGCGCGCACGATCGTGCTGGCCGAGGAGGGCGACGAGGACGTGACGCCGTACGCCGACACCCTCATCCGGCTGCCGAAGGTGCCCACCCTGCTGCAGCCGATGGTGGCGGTCGTGCCGCTCCAGCTGTTCGCCTGCGAGCTGGCCACCCAGAAGCACCACGACGTCGACCAGCCCCGCAACCTGGCCAAGTCCGTCACGGTGGAGTGAGGCGGCCGGCGTGGGCGTGCTGGGGGTGGGCATCGACGTGGTGGACATCGCGCGGTTCGGGGAGTCGCTGACGCGCACCCCGGCCCTGCGCACGCGGCTGTTCACCGCCGCCGAGCAGCAGCGGCCGCTGGCCTCGCTGGCCGCCCGGTTCGCGGCCAAGGAGGCGCTGGCCAAGGCGCTCGGCGCGCCGAAGGGCATGGCGTGGGTGGACGCCGAGGTCGTCAACGCCCCCAGCGGTGACCCGCGCCTGGACATGCGAGGCTCGGTGCTGGCCCGGGCCGACGAGCTCGGGGTGGCCTCGGTGCACGTCTCGCTCTCCCACGACGCCGGCATCGCCTCGGCGGTCGTGGTGCTGGAGTCCTGAGGCGCCGGGTGCTGGGTACGGTGGCGCGATGCGCGCCGCCCACACCGTCGACCAGGTCCGCGAGGCCGAGCAGGCCCTGATGGCCACCCTGCCCGAGGGCGCCCTCATGCAGCGGGCGTCGGCGGGGTTGGCCCACGCCGTGCTGGACTTCCTCGGGACGGCGTACGGCGCCCGGGTGCTGCTGCTGGTCGGCTCCGGCGACAACGGTGGGGACGCGCTCCACGGCGGTGCCCTGCTGGCCCGCCGCGGGGTGGTGGTGGAGGCGCTGCTGCTGGACCCCGAGCGGGCCCACGGCTCCGGGCTGACGGCCCTGCGGCAGGCCGGCGGTCGCGTGGTGGCCACCCTGCCCCCCGCCCGGCGCCGCCCCGACGTGGTGCTGGACGGGATCGTGGGCATCGGCGGGCACGGCGGGCTGCGCGAGCCCGCCGCCCGGCTGGTCGAGGCGCTGGGCGAGGAGCTCGGCGACGTCCCCGTCATCGCGGTGGACACGCCCTCGGGCGTGGACTGCGACACCGGCCGGGTCGAGGGGCCGCACGTGCGGGCGGCCGTCACGGTCACCTTCGGCACCCACAAGGCCGCGCACCTCGTGGACCCGGCCGCGATGGCCTGCGGCGTGGTCCACCTCGTCGGGCTGGGTCTCGACCTGCCCGCCCCGGCCGTCGTCGCGCTGCAGGAGGACGACGTGCGGGCGCTGCTGCCGCGGCCCGCCCCCGACGCGCAGAAGTACACCCGCGGCGTGGTGGGGGTCCGGGCCGGCTCCGAGCAGTACCCCGGCGCCGGGGTGCTCTGTGTCTCCGGGGCCGGCGCGGGCCTGGCCGGGATGGTGCGCTACCTCGGCGGGGCCGCGGACCTGGTGCGCGCCACCCACCCCGAGGTCGTGGTGGGCGAGGGGCGGGTGCAGGCCTGGGTCGTCGGCTCCGGTGGCGGGTCCGACGCCGAGCAGGCGCTGGCCGACTCCCTGGCCGACGGCGTGCCGGTGGTCGTGGACGCCGACGGGCTGCAGCACGTCACCGGGCCGCTCCCGGTGCCTGCGCTGCTCACGCCGCACGCCGGTGAGCTGGCCCGGATGCTCGGGGTCGAGCGCGCCGAGGTCGAGGCCGACCAGCTGCACCATGCCCGGCTGGCGGCCCGGCGCTTCGGCGCGGTCGTCCTCCTCAAGGGCCGGCACACCCTGGTGGCCGAGCCCGGCGGACGGGTGCAGGTGACCACCACCGGGCCTGCGTGGTTGGCCACGGCCGGGGCCGGCGACGTGCTGGCCGGGGTGTGCGGCTCGCTGCTGGCCGCCGGGCTGTCGCCGTTCGACGCGGGCTCGGTGGGCTCCTGGCTGCACGGCACCGCCGCCGTGACGGCGGGGGGCGGGTCCGGCGGGGGGCCGGTCACCGCCTCGGACGTGGCGCGGGCCGTGCCCGGGGTGTGCCGCACGCTGCTCGCCGGTGAGTAGCCCGGCCCGTGGTCCGGCGGGTGGCCGGGCCGTGGTCCGGCCCGTGGTCCGGCGGGTGGCCGGGCGGGTCCCGGCGGTGGTCCCGGGCGGGTGGGGCATCATGGCTGCGTCATGAGCCAGCCGGACCCGCCCGCCGCGCGTCGGCTGCCGGCGATGCAGCACCGCGCCGAGCTGGTGGTCGACCTCGACGCCATCGCCGACAACGTCGCCACGCTCCGCGCCCGGGTCCGGTCCACGGCCCCGCAGGCCGCGATGATGACGGTCGTGAAGGCCGACGGCTACGGCCACGGCCTGGTGGCCTCGGCCCGCGCGGCCCGGGCCGGCGGGGCGGACTGGCTGGGGGTGGCCGTGCTCGAGGAGGCGGTGGCGCTGCGGGCCGCGGGGGACACCGGGCCGCTGCTCACCTGGCTGACCGTCCCCGGCGAGGACCTCGCCCCGGCCCTGGAGGCCGACGTCGACGTCACGGCGTACACCCTCGAGGAGCTGGCCGCCGTCCGGTCCGCGGCCCGCCGGGTGGGTCGTCCGGCGCGCCTGCAGCTCAAGGTCGACACCGGGTTGGGACGCGGCGGCGCCACCGCCGAGCAGTGGGAGGGGCTGGTGCGGGCGGCCGCGGACGCCGAGCGGGACGGCGAGGTCCGTGTCACCGGGGTCTGGTCCCACTTCGCGTGCAGCGACGAGCCCGACCACCCGGCCAACGCGGCCCAGGAGGAGGCGTTCGCCCGGGCGCTGGGGACCGTGGAGGACGCGGGGCTCGAGCCGGAGGTCCGGCACCTCTCGAACTCCGCCGGGGCGCTGCTGCGCCCGTGGTCGGCCCACGACCTGGTGCGCTGCGGGATCGCGTCCTACGGGCTCTCCCCGGCGCCGGAGGTGGTGAGCGCGGCCGAGCTGGGCCTGCGCCCGGCCATGACGGCCCGGGCCCGGCTGGCGCTGGTCAAGGCGCTGCCCGCGGGCGCGTCGGTGTCCTACGGCCACACCTGGACCGCCCAGCGCGACACCACGGTGGGGCTGGTCCCGGTGGGGTACGGCGACGGGGTGCCCCGCGCCGCGTCGTCGGCCGGCCCGGTGCTCGTGGGTGACCGGTGGAGGCGGGTGGCGGGGAGGGTGTGCATGGACCAGCTGGTGGTGGACCTGGAGGGCGAGCTCGCCCGCGCGGGCGAGGAGGTGGTGCTCTTCGGCAGCGGCGAGGACGGCGGGCCCACCGCGCAGGACTGGGCCGAGGCCGCGGGCACCATCTCCTACGAGATCGTCACCAGGGCCGGCGGCCGCTTCGTGCGCCGCCACGTGTCGTCGAGAGGACTGTCCGGGTCATGAGCACCAGCCGATGGATCAGGGTGGCGGTCGCCGGGGCGGGCGCCACCGCCGCCGCGCTCACCGCCGGGGCGTTGGTGGAGCGACGGGTGGTGCGCTCGCGCCGCGCGGGCGCGGCGGGCGCCGACCGGCTCGGGGGGCTGCGCGGGGACCGGCGCACGGTGCGCACCCCGGACGGGGTGGACCTCTTCGTCGAGGTCGACGAGGTCGCGCCGTACGGCGAGCAGGCGGAGCGACCAGCCGGTCACCCGCTCGAGCCGGCGGGGCCGACGGTGGTGTTCGTGCACGGCTACGCGCTGTCGCTGGAGTGCTGGCACTTCCAGCGCACCTTCCTGCGCGGCAAGCACCGGATGGTCTTCTACGACCAGCGCTCCCACGGCCGATCGGGCCGCTCGGACGCCGCGCACGCCACCCTGGACCAGCTCGCCGACGACCTGGCCCAGGTGCTGGCCGAGGTGGTGCCCGAGGGACCCGTCGTCCTGGTCGGCCACTCCATGGGCGGGATGACCCTGCTGGCCTTCGCGGAGCGGCACCGCGCCGTCTTCGACGAGCGGGTGGTCGGCGCCGCGCTGGTCTCGACCGCGGCCGGCGGCCTCAAGACCCACCACCTGCTGAGCCGGTTCATCCCCGACCGGCTGGCCGGCCAGGTGGCGCCCCGCATCGTGGCCGGCCTGGCCCTGGCGCCCTCCCTGGTGGACCGGGTGCGGCGGCGCGGCTCCAACCTCGGCTTCCTGGTCGCCGAGGAGTTCGCCTTCGGCGGCGAGGTGCCGGCCTCCTACGTCGAGTTCGTCAACGACATGCTGGCCGCGACCTCCTTCGAGGTGCTGGCCCACTTCTTCCCGAACTTCGACAGCCTCGACCGGTACGCCGTGCTGGGCGCCTTCGCCCGGGTCCCGACCCTGGTGGTGGGCGGCACGGAGGACGTCATCACCCCGCTCTCGCACAGCCGCCGGATCGCCTCCAGCATCCCCGGGGCCACCCTGGTGGAGGTGGTCGGCGCCGGCCACATGGTCATCCTGGAGGAGCACGACCGCGTGGACGCCGTGCTCGCCGACCTGCTGGCCCGGGTGGCCGCCTCCCCGGCCGGCGGCCCCGCCGCCGACGAGGCGTCGTGAGGGTGGCCCGGTGGACGGCGTGGACGCGGCGGCGGGCCCGGTGAGGCTGCACGCAGCCACGGCGGAGGACACCCGCGCCGTCGGGGTCCGGCTCGCGAGGCTGCTGCGACCCGGGGACCTGCTGGTGCTCAGCGGGGACCTGGGGGCCGGCAAGACCACCTTCACCCAGGGCCTGGGCGAGGGCCTCGGGGTGCGCGGACCGGTGACCTCGCCGACCTTCGTCATCTCCCGGGTGCACCCCTCCCTGGTCGGCGGACCGGCCCTCGTGCACGTGGACGCCTACCGGCTCGGCGGCCTGGCCGAGCTCGACGACCTCGACCTGGACACCTCGCTGGCCGAGGCGGTGACCGTGGTCGAGTGGGGCTCCGGGGTGGCCGAGGCGCTGGCCGAGGACCGGCTCGAGGTCGAGCTGCTGCGCGCCCACGCCGACGAGCCGGGGGAGGCGCGCACCCTCACCCTGCGCGGGGTCGGCCGCCGCTGGGACGGCGTCGACCTCGACGCGTAGCCTGCTCGCGTGCTGCTCGCCCTCGACACCGCCACCCCGGCGGTCACCGTCGCCCTGCACGACGGGACCGGGTGGTGGGCTCCCACCGCTCGGTGGACGCCCTGCGGCACGCCGAGCTGCTGGCCCCCGGCATCCAGGCCGTCCTCGACGAGGCCTGGGTCTCCCGCGAGCAGCTCACCGGGGTCGCGGTCGGCGTGGGGCCCGGCCCCTTCACCGGGCTGCGGGTCGGACTGGTCACCGCCCGCACCCTGGGCCTGGTGCTCGGCGTCCCGGTGCACGGCGTCTGCACCCTCGACGTGCTGGCCGCGCAGGCCGTGGCCGACGGTGCCGTGGACGGCCCGTTCACCGTCGCCACCGACGCCCGGCGCAAGGAGGTCTACCACGCGTCGTACGACGGGCGGGGCCGGCGGCTCGACGGGCCGCACGTCTCCCGGCCGGCCGACGTCGCCACGTCGGGGCCGGTGGTGGGCACGGGTCCCGGGCTCTACCCGGAGGCCTTCCCGCACCCGGTCGGACCCACCCACCCGGACGCCGGCGTGCTCGCCGCCCTGGTGCTCGCGGGCGACGTCGAGGTGCTGCCCCCGGACCCGCTCTACCTGCGCCGCCCCGACGTCGCCGAGCCCACCCGGCCCAAGCCGGTCTCGTGAACCAGCGCCTGCGGCCCGCCACCGGAGGCGACGTCGGGGCCGTGCACGCGCTGGAGGTGCTGGTGTTCGGGGCCGACGCGTGGTCGCGCGCCTCGGTGGCCGAGGAGCTGACGGGCCCGCGGCGCCGGGCCCTGGTGGCGTCGGGCCATCCGCTGGCCGGCTACGTGGTGACGGCGGCGGCGGGGGACGTGCTGGACCTGCAGCGGGTCGCCGTGCACCCGGCGTACCGACGCCGGGGGGTGGCCCGGGCCCTGCTGGCCGCTGCCCTGGACGACCCCGGACCCGGGGTGGCGCGGGTGCTGCTCGAGGTCGCGGTCGAGAACGCGGCGGCGGTCGCGCTCTACCGCCAGGTCGGGTTCGTCGAGGTGTCCCGCCGGCGGGCCTACTACCGCGAGGGCGGTGACGCGCTGGTGATGGCCCGGGAGGTCGGGGAGACGGGGGTCAGGGCGCCAGGGGTCCCGACCTGAAGCGGTGCACGGTGCGGTAGCCCAGCGTCTCGTACATCCGCAGGGCGACCTGGTTGTCGGCGTACACGCCCAGCGTCGCCACCCCGGACCCGTGGGCCAGGGAGTGCCGGGTGAGCGCCGCGCTCAGCGCCCGTCCGGCGCCGCTGCCCCTGTTCTCCGGCAGCACGCCCAGCCCGCGCATGTGCAGCGTGCCGTCGTGCATGCGCTGCAGCGCCCCGGCGGCCAGCAGGCGGGAGGAGTGCGGGGCACGCTCGCGGATGCCCCACCACACCTCGACCCCGGGCTGCCCGGGCCGGGCGAAGGAGTCCGCGTTGGCGGCGTCCAGGAGCTCGTCGATCTCCACCGCGTCCCGCACGCCGTCCAGCTGCTCCGGCCGCCACGCGGGGGCGTCCGCGGGCGGACCGAGCTCGCGGGTGGTCATCCACAGCCAGTCGTGGCTCGAGGTCAGCACCCACGTGGCGGGCAGCTCCGCCGGCTGCTCCACGGTGAGGCGGTCCGTGCGCACCCCGTCCGCGGCCAGGGCGGCCATCAGGTGGCCGAGGTCGTCGGCCGGTCCCAGGCAGGTGCAGGTCGCGCCCGGCGTCGGCACGCCCGGCCGGGACGGTGCGGCCTGCACCACCACGGCCCCGCCGTGCACCCAGACTCGCTCGACCCGGGCGGGGTCGACCTGGTGCGCGACGTACGGCAGGCGCACCAGGTCGTGCAGCTCGTGGGCCTCGATCTCACGCACCATGCCCCCATCCTCCCGTGCGGGCGGCCGGGGACCAGAATGCGGGCATGGCCGACGAACCGCTGGTGCTGGGGATCGAGACCTCCTGCGACGAGACCGGCGTGGGTCTCGTGCGGGGCCGCACGCTGCTGGCCGACGCCGTGGCCTCCAGCGTCGAGGAGCACGCCCGCTTCGGGGGCGTGGTGCCGGAGGTCGCCTCCCGGGCGCACCTGGAGGCGATGGTCCCCACCCTCGAACGGGCCTGCGAGGAGGCCGGCGTCCGGCTGCACGACGTGGACGCGGTCGCGGTCACCTCCGGCCCCGGCCTGGCCGGCGCGCTGATGGTGGGGGTGGCGGCGGCCAAGGCGCTGGCCGTCGGCCTCGCGGTCCCGCTGTACGGCGTGAACCACCTCGCCTCGCACGTCGCCGTCGACCAGCTCGAGCACGGTCCGCTGCCCGAGCCGTGCATCGCCCTGCTGGTCAGCGGCGGGCACTCCTCCCTGCTGCGGGTCACCGACGTGACCGGCGGCGACGACACCGACGCCGAGGGCGACGGCGGGATCGTGTCGCTGGGGGCCACCATCGACGACGCGGCGGGGGAGGCCTTCGACAAGGTGGCCCGCCTGCTGGGGCTGCCCTTCCCCGGCGGCCCGTACGTCGACCGGGCCGCCCGCTCGGGCTCCTCGGTGGCCATCGACTTCCCCCGTGGCCTGACCTCGCGGCGGGACCTGGAGCGGCACCGCTTCGACTTCTCCTTCTCGGGGCTGAAGACCGCGGTCGCTCGCTGGGTGGAGGCCCGGGAGCGCTCGGGCGAGCCGGTGCCCGTGGAGGACGTCGCCGCGTCCTTCCAGGAGGCGGTGTGCGACGTGCTGACCCGCAAGGCCGTCGAGGCCGCGGTCAGCGAGGGCGTCGGGCACCTGCTCATCGGGGGCGGGGTGGCCGCGAACTCCCGGCTGCGGGCGCTGAGCGAGGAGCGCGCCGCGGCGCGCGGCATCCGGGTGCGGGTGCCCCGGCCCGGTCTGTGCACGGACAACGGCGCCATGGTCGCCGCGCTCGGCGCCGAGGCGGTCGCCCGGGGCCGTCGGCCGTCCGCGCTCGACCTGCCGGCCGACTCCTCGCTGCCGGTCACCAGCGTCCTGGCCTGAGGTGTCCGCCCCTGGCCGTGGGCGGGCCGCCGGGCGAACGGGCGGACTTGTGCCGACAAGGGGGACGTGCCCGTTGGAGCCATCGGGGCAAAGCGGAACGTGCAGAAACTGATACGGGTCCTCGTCCGGAACGTCGCGTTCGTCCGTTGACGGTGCTGCGGGGCGACGCCAGTCTGACCCGCAGGGGACGGCGACCAGGACCGCACGGGGCGACCTCTTCTCGGGGAACACCAGGCCGACCCTCCAGCACGTGGAGGCACGATGTCCGACGTCCTGACCGGCCAGCTCCCGGTCCAACGTTCCGCCGAGACCCTGGTCAACCAGGCCGCGAGCGCCCAGGGGATGAGGCCGGGGCGCCGACCGGCCCGGGGCCACGGCGCGGAGCAGCGGGGGCTGGCCTACGTGCCGGTCTCCCGGCTGTTCGAGGGCCGGTTCGGCCGGATGTTCCGGCTGCCGCCCTTCATCCCCAGCGCGTCCCGGATCGACGAGATCGCCGAGGTGATGACCGAGGGAGCCGCCGGTGGTGACCCGACCCTGAACAACCCGACCATCCCGTCCGGCTACACCTACCTCGGCCAGTTCATCGACCACGACCTGACCTTCGACCCGGTCTCCAGCCTGGTCCGGCAGAACGACCCCGACGCCCTGACCGACTTCCGCAGCCCGCGCTTCGACCTGGACTCCATGTACGGCCGCGGGCCGAGCGACGACGCGTACCTCTACGACCGCGACGAGGGCCAGCAGGACAAGCTGCTGATCGGGCACCACGACAACGAGGACGACCTGCCCCGCAACCAGCAGGACACCGCGCTGATCGGCGACCCCCGCAACGACGAGAACACCTTCGTCGGCCAGCTGCACCTGACGATGCTGAAGTTCCACAACAAGGTCGTCGACCGGGTCCGCTCCGACCCGTCGCTGATCCGCGGCAGCGAGACCGTCTTCGAGGCCTCGCAGCGGATCGTGCGCTGGCACTACCAGTGGATGGTCGTGCACGACTTCCTGCGCCGGACCGTGGGTCAGGAGATGCTCGACTCCGTCCTCGACGAGTCGCACCACCTGCCGATGGTCACCACCCGGCACTACGACGTACGGTCCACCGCGCCGTACATGCCGGTGGAGTTCGCGGTGGCGGCGTACCGCTTCGGCCACTCCCAGGTCCGCGGGCGCTACCAGCTCAACAGCCTGGTCGGGCCGCTGGCGACGTTCCTGCCCGGCAGCGACCGCGACCCGGCCCTGCGGCTGCAGCAGTTCGGCGGCTTCCGGGTGCTGCCGCCGTTCTGGACCATCGAGTGGCGACGCTTCTTCGAGGTGGCCGGCGAGGGCGACGGGCCGATGCAGCAGACCCGGCTCATCGACACCCTGCTGGCCAACCCGCTCAAGGACCTCCCGAAGGAGATCGCCGGCAACCCCAGCTCGCTGATCAAGCGCAACCTGATGCGCGGCGCGCGGCTCGCGCTGCCCTCAGGACAGTCGCGTCGCGCGGGTGATGGGCGCCGACGTGCTCAGCAACGCCGAGCTCGACCTGCCGGGCGGCAACGGGGCGGCGCCGCTCTGGTACTACGTCCTGCGGGAGGCCCGCCTCCAGGCCGAGGGCCACCACCTCGGCCAGGTCGGCGGTCGCATCGTCGCGGAGGTGTTCATGGGGCTGATGGCCAAGGACCCGTCCTCCTACCTGCGGCACGAGCCCGGCTGGAGGCCGTTCCTGCCGTCGGCGACCGCCGGGGACTTCACCATGCCCGACCTCGTCACCTTCGCCGACCACGGCATGGGCATCACCAACCTGCCGGGGGCCACGCCGCCTGCGCCTCCGCCGCAGCCCTGACCCCTCGGGGGGCTGGGCTCTGATTCCCATGGGATGTCGAGAATCTGGTGCTCCCCATGGTGGGCCCACCGTGGGAAGCGCAGAAAGCCGACATCCCCTGGGAAACTGACGCCGTGCTGAGCCTCGCGGTCACCCTCGCCCTCCTCGTCGCCGGAGCGGCCCTGCTCACGGCGGGCGCGGAGGCGTTCGCCGAGAACGTCACGGGGGCGGCCGACCGGCTCGGCGTGAGCGTGCTCGCGCTGGCGGTGCTGCTGGCCGGGGCCGAGCCGGAGGAGGCGGTCACCGCCGCGCTGGCCTCCGCGCAGGGGCACCCGGCGCTGGCGGCCGGTGACGCGATCGGTGCGAACCTCGTCGTGCTCACGCTGACCCTGGGGCTGGCGGCGCTGGTCACCCGCCTGCCGGTGGACCGGCGCTCGCTGCAGTACGCCGGTGCGGCCGCCGTCCTGGGGCTGGTGGCCGTGCTGCTGCTGCGCAACGGCGTGCTGGGCCGGGCCGAGGGGCTGCTGCTGGTCCTGCTGTACGTCGCCGGGGTGGCCCTGGTGTGGCGACGCGAGCGGACCCCGCCGGTCATCGGGGAGATGGCCGAGCTCGAGGAGGACGACGACACGGCGCCGGGGGCTCCCGCCACCCCCTCGCCCTGCTGCTGGCGGGCCTGCTCGGCATGGTCCTGGGCGGGGCGCTCGCGGTCCGGGGGGCCGAGCGGCTGGTCGACGTCCTGGACGTCGGCGACTCCGTCATCGGGCTGACCGTGCTGGGCCTGGCCACCAGCGCGGAGATGGTGGCGCTGGTGTGGTCGGCCCGGCGCCGGGGGCTGAGCGGGGTGGTGGTGGCGGGCGCGGTCGGCGCGGTCGCCTACAACGCCACCGTCACCCTCGGCCTGGCGGCGCTGGTCGACCCCCTGGCCCTGGGCCGGCACAACGTGGTGACCTCCGTGGCCGCGCTGACCGCCGTGCTGCCGCTGGTGCTGCTCGTGGGTGCCCGGTCCGGATTCCTGCCGCGCCCGGTGGGTGGGCTGCTCGTGGCGGGGTACGTCGCCACGGTCGGCGCACTGCTGGCCCGTTAGCCTTCCCCTGACCGTCGTACGGCTCCGAGCGGGCCGGGAGCGACCATCCGTCAGCCATCAGCAGGAGGTTCCATGCAGCAGGTCCGCGGGGTCGTGGCCAGGGCCAAGGGCGCGCCCGTGTCCATCGAGACCATCAACGTCCCCGACCCCGGACCGGGCGAGGCCGTGGTGGTGGTCCAGGCCTGCGGGGTCTGCCACACCGACCTGCACTACCGCGAGGGCGGCATCAACGACGACTTCCCGTTCCTGCTCGGCCACGAGGCCGCCGGGGTCGTGGAGTCGGTCGGGGAGGGCGTCACCCAGGTCGCCCCCGGTGACTTCGTGGTGCTCAACTGGCGGGCCGTGTGCGGCGAGTGCCGGGCCTGCCGCCGAGGCGAGCCCTGGTACTGCTTCGACACCCACAACGCCACCCAGAAGATGACGCTGGAGGACGGCACCGAGCTCTCGCCCGCGCTGGGCATCGGCGCCTTCGCGGAGAAGACGCTCGTGCATGCCGGCCAGTGCACCAAGGTCGACCCGTCGGCCCGGCCCGCCGCGGTCGGCCTGCTGGGCTGCGGCGTGATGGCCGGGCTCGGGGCCGCCATCAACACCGGCAACGTCGGGCGCGGCAGCACCGTGGCCGTCATCGGGTGCGGGGGCGTGGGCTCCGCCGCGGTCGCCGGGGCCCGGTTGGCCGGCGCCGCCACGATCATCGCCGTCGACCTCGACCCGCGGAAGCTGGAGCGGGCGACGAGCCTGGGCGCCACGCACACCGTGAACAGCAGCGAGCAGGACGCCGTCGAGGCCATCCGGGCGCTGACCGGCGGCCACGGTGCCGACGTCGTCATCGACGCGGTCGGCCGCCCGGAGACCTGGAAGCAGGCGTTCTACGCCCGGGACCTGGCCGGGACCGTGGTGCTCGTCGGGGTGCCGACCCCGGAGATGACCCTCCCCGACCTGCCGCTCATCGACGTCTTCGGTCGCGGCGGGGCGCTGAAGTCCAGCTGGTACGGCGACTGCCTGCCCAGCCGGCGACTTCCCGCTGCTGGTCGACCTCTACCAGCAGGGCCGGCTCGACCTGGACGCGTTCGTGACCGAGGAGATCGCCCTGGACGACGTCGAGGCCGCGTTCGAGAAGATGCACGGCGGCGACGTCCTGCGCTCGGTGGTGGTCCTCTCGTGACGGCGCGCATCGACCACGCGGTGGTGGAGGGCACCTTCACCCTCGACGGCGAGACCTTCGACGTGGACAACAACGTGTGGGTGGTCGGGGACGACGCGGAGTGCGTGGTCATCGACGCCCCGCACGACGTCGACGCGATCCTGGCCCTGGTGGGGGACCGCCGGCTCAAGGCGATCCTGTGCACGCACGCCCACGACGACCACGTCCGGGTCGCGCCGTCGCTGCGGGAGCGCGAGCAGGCGCCGATCTTCCTGCACCCGGCCGACCGGCCGCTGTGGGAGCTGACCCACCCCGACGAGCTGTGGGACGTGGACCTCGCCGACGGTGACGTCGTCGAGGTGGCGGGTACGTCGCTGCGGGTGCTGCACACGCCCGGCCACGCCCCCGGCGGCGTCTGCTTCCACGCCGCGGAGCTGGGCTGCGTGTTCAGCGGGGACACCCTGTTTCTCGGCGGTCCGGGTGCCACCGGGCGTTCCTTCAGCGACCGCGACAGCTGGTGGCCTCCATCGCCGACCGGCTGCTGGTGCTGCCGGCCGACACCGTGGTGCACACCGGCCACGGCCCGGACACCACGCTGGGCGCCGAGCGGGGGGGCGCGGCCCCGGGGAGCACGTGCTCGCCCCGTGACCTCCACGTACCGCCTCCAGATGCACGCGGGCTTCACCTTCTCCGACGCGGAGGCGGTGGTGCCCTACCTCGCCGAGCTCGGGGTGAGCCACCTCTACCTCTCACCGGTGCTGCAGGCCGTCCCCGGCTCGCAGCACGGCTACGACGTGCTGGACCACACCCGGGTCAGCCTCGAGCTCGGCGGCCACGACGGGCTCCTCGCGCTGGCCGCGACGGCCCGCGCGCACGGCCTCGGACTGGTGCTCGACGTGGTGCCCAACCACATGGCGCTGGTCGCTCCGGAGAGCGCGAACGCGCCGCTGTGGGACGTGCTGCTGCACGGCCGCGACTCGTCGTACGCGCACTGGTTCGACGTGGACTGGGACGTCCTGGACGGGCGGCTCGGCCTGCCGGTCCTGGGCGAGCCGCTCGAGGACGTGCTGGCCCAGGGCCGCCTGGTGCTGGCCGAGGAGGGCGGCGAGCAGGCCCTCACCTACTTCGACCACGCCTTCCCGGTGGCGCGGGCACCTGGGACGGCGACCCGGACGCCGACGTGGCCGCGGTGCTGGCCGACCAGCACTACCGGCTGGCGTTCTGGAAGAGACCGGGACGCGGTGCTCAACTACCGCCGCTTCTTCGACGTGGACTCGCTCATCGCGGTCCGGGTCGAGCGCGAGGACGTGTTCGACGCCACCCACCGGGTGCTGGTGGACCTCAACCACGCCGGTGCCGTGGAGGGCTTCCGCATCGACCACCCGGACGGGCTGGCCGACCCCGAGGGGTACCTCGCGCGGCTGCGGCAGGTGATGCGACCCGGGACGGCGATCTGGGTGGAGAAGGTGCTCGAGGGCGACGAGGTGCTGCCCGACTGGGCCTGCGACGGCACGACCGGGTACGACGCGGCGAGGGCCGTCTCGGCCGCCCTGCTCGACGGGGCCACCGCCGAGGCGCTGCAGGAGTCCTGGGCGGGCACCGGGGGCGACCCCTCCCTGGACCACGTCGTGGAGGAGGCCAAGCGGCTCGTGGTGCACGACGTGCTCGCCGTGGAGCGGCACCGGCTGCTGCGCCGGGCCACCGAGGCGCTGCCCGGGGCCGACCCCGAGCGGCTGGCCGCCGCCCTGGTCGAGGTGCTGGTGGCCTGCGAGGTCTACCGGGCCTACGTCCGCCCCGACGGGTCGCTGGACGACCTGGCCCGCCGCCGCCTCGAGGCGGCCGGGGCCCGCGCGTCCATGGCCCGCCCCGACCTGGCCGCGGAGGTCGAGCAGCTGGTCGGGCTGGCCGTCGCGCCCGCCGTACCCGCGGCCCGGGACTTCGCGGTGCGGCTGCAGCAGACCTGGGGACCCGTGATGGCCAAGGGCATCGAGGACACGGCGTTCTACCGCTTCCACCGGCTGGTCGCGCTCAACGAGGTGGGCGGCGACCCCGACCTGCTGGAGGACCCCGGACCGGAGCTGCTGCACTCCTGGGCGGCCCACCAGCAGAGCCGCTGGCCCCTGGGCATGACCACGCTGTCCACCCACGACACCAAGCGCAGCGAGGACGTCCGGGCGCGGCTGCTGGCCGTGGCCGGGGACGCCGAGTCCTGGCTGCGGTGCACCGAGGCCTTCGCCACGGCCGGGCGTGAGGCCGGCGTCGACGGCCCCACCGCGCACCTGCTGTGGCAGACGCTGGTGGGGGTGGGCCCGGTCGCCGAGGAGCGGCTGACCGGCTACCTGACCAAGGCGGTGCGGGAGGCCAAGCAGCTGACCTCCTGGCTGGACCCCGACGAGGCCTACGAGGACCGGGTCCTCGCCCTGGCCCGGGCCGCGCTGGCGGAGGGTCCCCTGCGCGAGGTGGTGACCGCGGCGGTGGACGCGAACGCCTCCGCCGTCCGGGCGCTGGTGCTGGGGCAGAAGCTCCTGCAGCTGACCCTGCCCGGGACCCCGGACACCTACCAGGGCACCGAGGTCGTCGACCTCTCGCTGGTCGACCCCGACAACCGTCGACCCGTGGACTACGCCTCCCGGCGTGACCGCCTGGCCCGGCTGGCCGAGCGCCCACCGCGGGACCTGGACGAGGAGAAGCTCCTCGTCACGCACCGGGCGCTCGCGCTGCGCCGGCAGCTGCGGACCGCCTTCGGCGACGGCGGCGCGTACGCCGCGCTGGACACCACCTCGCGCCACCTGGTCGGCTTCGTGCGCGGCGACGAGGTGGCCACGCTGGTGACTCGGGCCCCGCGGCGGCTGGAGACGGTCGGCGGCTGGTCGGGTGCGACGGTGACCCTGCCCGTGGGGCTGTGGCGCGACGAGCTGACCGGCACCTTCCACGACGGCGGGGAGAACCCGTGCGCGGACCTGCTGGCCGACCTGCCCGTGGCCCTGCTGCGACGGGTGCACCGGTCATGACCGCCCCGGACGCCCCCGTCGGGGCCGGTACCGGCGGACCCCGGCTGTGGGCGCCGTGGGCGGAGCGGGTCGAGCTGGTCACCGAGGACGGGCGGAGCCCGCTGAGCGGCACCCCGGACGGCTGGTGGTCCGGCGGTGCCGCCCTGGCCGACGGCGCGCGGTACGCGTTCTCCCTCGACGGCGGCGACCCCCGGCCCGACCCGCGCGGGGCCGCCCTGCCCGACGGGCCGCACGGCTGGTCGGCCTGGTTCGAGGCCGACCGGTTCACCTGGTCCGACCAGGGCTGGACCGGGGTCGACCTGGCGGGCTCCGTCCTCTACGAGACCCACGTCGGCACCTTCACCCCCGAGGGCACTCTGGACGCGGCGGTCGATCGGCTGCCGCACCTGGTCGAGCTGGGCGTGGACGTGGTCGAGCTGCTGCCGGTGGCCACCTGCCCGGGCCGGCACAACTGGGGCTACGACGGCGTCGCGCCGTACTCCGTGCACGAGGCGTACGGCGGTCCGGCCGCCCTGCAGCGCTTCGTGGACGCGGCCCACGCGCTGGGGCTGGCGGTGTGCCTGGACGTGGTGCACAACCACCTCGGCCCCGACGGCAACTACCTGGGCGAGATCGGGCCGTACTTCACCGACCAGCACGAGACGCCCTGGGGCAAGGCGCTCAACCTGGACGGGCCGGACAGCGACGAGGTACGGCGCTGGGTGCTCGACAACGTCGTGCGCTGGCTCGGCGACTTCCACCTCGACGGGCTGCGCCTGGACGCCGTGCACGAGCTGCACGACGACAGCGCCACCCACCTGCTGGAGGAGATGTCGCGGGAGGTCGACGAGCTGTCGGCGGTGACCGGCCGCCGGCTCTGGCTGGTGGCGGAGTCCGACCGCAACGACCCCGGCACCGTCACGCCCCGCGGCCGGGCCGACGCCGTGGCCGGCCTCGGGGTGCACGGCCAGTGGTCCGACGACGTGCACCACGCCCTGCACGTGGCCCTGACCGGCGAGACCCAGGGGTACTACGCGGACTTCGCCGACCCCACCGCGCTGGCCAAGGTGCTGCGCACGCCGTTCTTCCACGACGGCACCTACTCCTCCTTCCGGCAGCGCCACCACGGCCGGCCCGTCGACGTGGACACCGTGCCCGGCTCCCGCTTCGTGGTGTCCCTGCAGACCCACGACCAGGTGGGCAACCGGGCCCAGGGCGACCGGCTCTCCGGCGCGCTGCTCGACCTCGACCCGGGCGTGCTCGCCTGCGGCGCCGCGGTGCTGCTCTCCTCGCCGTACACCCCGATGCTCTTCATGGGCGAGGAGTGGGGCGCGCGTACGCCCTGGCAGTTCTTCACCGACCACACCGACCCCGAGATCGCCCGGCTGACCGCCGAGGGCCGCCGCTCCGAGTTCGGGTCGCACGGCTGGTCGGCGGACGAGGTGCCCGACCCGCAGGACCCCGCGACCTTCACCCGCTCCCGGCTGGACTGGTCCGAGCCGTCCCGGGCGCCGCACGTCCGGCTGCTGGCCTGGTACCGCTCGCTGCTGGCGCTGCGCCGGGCCGAGCCCGACCTGCGCGACCCGCGGCTCGGCCAGGACCGGGTGGAGTGGTCGCAGGGCCGGCTGGCGGTGCAGCGGGGATCGGTGCTGGTGCTGGCCAACCTCGGCGAGGACGACTGGGCCGTCCCCGTCGCGCCCGACGGCGGTACGGAGGTGCTGCTGAGCTGGGCCGACCAGGTGGCGGTGACGTCGTCGGGGCAGTCGGCGGGGGTCGAGGTGCCGGGACGCTCGGCCGTGCTGCTGCGGGCGCGGCTGGCCTGAGGGTCGGAGCCCGACGGGGCGTCCCCGCTCGGCCGGCGCACACCCCTGTGCTCCTGTCGGTGCGGCGTGGCACCCTGCTCCTTGCACACCCCCACCTCGAGGAAAGGTGTCCATCGATGACCCGCTCACCCCTGTCGCCCCGCCGTCGTACCGCCGGGGTCGCGCTCGCCGCGGCCACCCTGAGCGCGCTGGCCGCGTTCGGCGTGCAGTCCGCGGTCGGCCAGACCGGCACCGCCGCCGGCGACGCCCCGTCGGTCCCCGCCCCGCCGGAACAGCCCACGCGCGCCGACCAGATCCAGAACATCGACCAGGTCAAGACGGCCATCAAGGCGTACTACGGCGACACCGTCTCCGGCACCAACCCCGACGGCTCGCCCCAGCACGTGCCCTCGTCCACCGGGGCGTACGCCCACGAGGTGGCGGGCCTGGAGCGCGGCGCCTCGGCGTACCTGCGCCACGCCCGCCCGACCGGCCAGGGCCGCAAGGCGATCGTGCTGGACGTCGACGACACCTCGCTGAACACCTACAACTATGAGATCTACAGCAGCTTCGTCTACGACCCGGTGGTCAACGGCACCTTCGTGGACGCGGCCGCGTTCCCGGCCGTGCCCGGGATGCCGCGGCTGGCGAGCGCCGCCAAGCGCGCCGGCTACACCGTGTTCTTCCTGACCGGTCGTCCCGAGGCGCAGCGTCCCGGCACCACGACCAACCTGCGCGAGGTCGGCTTCCCGAGCGTGCCGCGCAGCCACGTCTTCCTCAAGGACGACGCCGGGCAGCCGTGGATCACCTGCGACACCCGCAGCACCCGCTACGACGCCGACCCGACGGTCACGCCGTCGTGCTCCACGATCGAGCGGAAGTCGCAGACGCGGCGCCACATCGAGTCACTCGGGTACGACATCCGGGCCAACTTCGGCGACCAGTACAGCGACCTCACCGGAGGGTTCGCCGACCGGACCTTCAAGCTGCCCAACCCGATGTACTACCTGCCCTGACCCGGGTCTGGCAGGGTCGGGGCATGGAACAGGTCGCCGCCCGCTACCGCCGTCTCGCCTCGTCCCTGACCGACCGGGTCGCCGCGGTGCCCGACGACGGGTGGTCGGCCCGCACCCCCTGCGAGCAGTGGACCGCCCGGGAGCTGGTCGCGCACGTCCTCGACGTGCACGGCCGGTTCCTGGGGCTGGTCGGTCGCGAGCTCGCCGAGCACCCCTCGGTGGAGGACGATCCGGTCGGGGCCTGGGCCGCCGTGCGCGATCAGGTGCAGGCCGACCTCGACGACCCGGCGCGGGCCGACCAGGGCTACGACGGCTGGTTCGGCCCGACCACGTTCGCTGCGTCCGTGGACGGGTTCGTGTGCTTCGACCTCGTGGTGCACGGCTGGGACCTGGCCCGGGCGACCGGGCAGGACGAGACGATGGACCCCCGCGACGTCGAGCGGCTCCAGGCCATGGTCGACACCATGGGCGACACCATGCGGGAGAACGGCGTGGTGGCCGGGCCGGTGGACGTCGCTCCGGACGCCCCGGCGCAGGACCGGCTGCTGGGAGCGCTGGGCCGTCGGCCGTGACCCCCGAGGAGGTGCGCACGCTCGCCCTGGGGTTCGAGGGCGTCACCGAGCGCGACCACCACGGGTTCCCGTCGTTCCGTACCTCCCGTCGGATCCTCGCGACGCTGCCCGGCCCCGACGAGCTGCGGATCATGCTCGCGCCGGAGGAGATCCGGGCCGCCGTGGCGGAGTGGCCGGACTGGTGCGAGGAGCAGTGGTGGGGCCGCACGCTGTCGGCGGTGCGGGTGCGGCTGCCCGACTGCGACCCCGGGGTGGTGGCCGAGCTGGTGGAGGACGCCTGGCGCCGGAGCCGCTGACGCCCTCACACGGGGCCCGGCAGACGGGGCTCGCGGCACCCGCCTCAGCCGAGGTCGTAGTGCAGGACCAGCTCGTAGCCGTCCTCGCTGTGGCCGGAGATCCGCAGCTCGGCCTCGCCGCGCAGACCCTCCAGGCCACCGGTGCCCATGCCCGGCACGACCTCGAGGTGGGCCGAGACCGAGCCGGCGTCCTGGCTGCCGGTGTGCTGGAAGACGCAGGACCCCTCGTGGCCGTCCACCGAACCGGTGAACTGCTCGAGCCCGAGGACGGGGGCCGCGTCGGCCTTGTAGGCGATGAGGTAGGTCAGGGTCGAGGTGCCCTCCACGTCGCCGGTGTAGGTGTAGCCCACCTCGGCGCGGGTCAGGCCCCGCTTCGGGTAGTACGTCTCCCCGGCCGTCGTACCCTCGCCCTCGTCGATGTCGACGTACGCCCGCTCGCTCCAGGACGCGACGTCGAACCTGCAGGTCGCTGTGCTCGTGTAGGTCATGGCCCGACGCTAGGAGCCGGCGGGGCGCGGGTCTTGGACGAACGCGACAACCCGGCCGCGCCGTCGCCACCACTAGGCTCGGCGCCATGGACCGGCCCCGGGGCACGCCCGCCGCGATCCTGCGCCCGTCGGAGGCGGCGCGGGCGCTGCGGGTCGAGAGGGTGCCCGCGAGCCCGGCCCTGGCGCCGTACGTCGACTACCACTGGTACGTCGGGTGGCGTACCGCCGAGCCGCACCGCCAGCAGGTGGTGCCGCAGCCGCGGGTGCACGCGGCCGTGGAGCAGGGCCGGCTGCTGGTGCACGGGGTCAGCCGCGAGCCGTTCGTCCGGGAGCTGTCCGGCGAGGGCCACACGCTCGGGGCGGCCTTCCACCCGGGCGGGTTCCGGCCCTTCCTGGGCCGTGGCGTGGGCTCGCTCTCGGACCGGGTGGTGCCGGCCGGGGAGCTGCTCGGGCGCGACGACCGCCCGACCGCGCGCCGGGTCGCCGAGGGCGACGACGTGGCCGGGATGGTGGCGGCGCTCGAGGGCTACCTGATGGCGCTCGACCCCCGGCCCGACCCCGTGGTCGAGGAGGTCCGGGCGCTGGTGGGGGCCGCGGAGCACGACCACGGCCTGACCCGGGCCGACGAGCTCGCCGCCCGGGGGGCGATGAGCCTGCGGTCGCTGCAGCGGCTGTTCACCGAGTACGTCGGCATCGGGCCCAAGTGGGTCATCACCCGCTTCCGGATCCTCGACGCCGCCGCCGTCGCCCACCGCGGGGAGCCGGTGGACTGGGCGGAGCTGGCGGCTCGGCTCGGGTTCGCGGACCAGGCCCACCTGACCCGGGTGTTCACCTCCGTGGTCGGCACGCCCCCCGCGACGTACCAGCGCCAGGCCTGAGCCCCGACGTCGTACGGCGGCCCGCTCGGCGTCGTACGGCGGCCCCGCGTCGTACGGCGGCCCGCGTCGTACGGCGTCCACTCGGCGTACTCCCCACGAAGACCTGCACCTCCCCATGGTGGGCCACCCATGGGCAGCCGCAGATTCTCGACATCCCCTGGGAATCAGGCGGCGGACGGCGGGGAAAAGGCGGACGGGTCAGAGCGGCCGCACCAGCAGGGCGGTGCCCTTGCCCGCCACCCGCGTCATCACCAGCGTGGCCTCGGCGTCCCCGCGCAGGGCCAGCCGGGCGCGCAGCGTCTCGGGGACCACGTCGACCCCCCGCTTCTTGATGGTCAGGCGTCCCACGCCCCGCTCCCGCAGCGCCGCGCGCAGCGGCTTCTCGCGGTACGGCAGCTCCTCGAGCACCTCGTAACCCCGGGCGAACGGCGTGGCCACGGGGGTGTCGCCGGTGACGTAGGCGATGTGCTCGTCGACCAGGCCGCCACCGACGACGGCGGCCACGGCGGTCACCAGCCCGGCGCGGACCACGGCGCCGTCGGGCTCGAAGAGGAAGCGGCCCACGGGGCGGACCTCGGCGGCGGTCGGGTCCTCGTCGGTCAGCGTGGCCAGCCCGGCGCCGCGGATCACGGTGGCCCGCCGGTCGACGGTGGCCAGCTGCGGGGACCACAGCGCGGCCTCCTTGACCTCGCCGGCCTCGGAGACCCACTCGGCCTCGACGCCGTCCGGGACCAGGCCGTGCGGGAGGCCCGGCGCCACCTTGACCACGGAGGGCCGGGCCAGCAGGGCCTCGACGAAGGGCCAGGGCGGCGACCAGCCGTCCACGTCGAAGACCCGTCCCCGGGCGGTACGACGGGCGGGGTCGGCCACCACCACCCCGAACGGCCGCAGGTCGAGGTCCTCGGCGGACGCGACGCGGCACCGCGCCGCCCAGCCCGAGGGCGTCCAGGTTGGCGCGGGCCACCTCGACGCTCAGCTCGTCGCGGTCGACGCCGGCCACGGTCAGACCGGTCCGGGCCACCGCCAGCAGGTCGCCGCCGATGCCGCAGCCGACGTCCAGGACCGAGGCCGGGGCGCCGAGCGCGACCCGGGCGGCGCGATGCGTGGCCACGCGCAGGCGGGTGGCCTGCTCGAGCCCGTCGGGGGTGAAGTACATCCGCCGCGCGTCCTCGCCGAGCTTGACCACGGCCCGCGCCCGCAGCGCGACCTGGGTCAGCGCGGCCGCGGCCCGGTCGCCCCCGGGTCGGGGAACCCCCGGCGCAGGGCCGAGGCGGTCCGCACCGGGTCGCCGGCGTGCTCGTCGTGCACGGCCTGGGCCCGGGCCAGCAGCGCCTGGCCCGGGCCGGTGAGCAGCCACCGGAACGCCTCGAGGTCCACGGGCGACATCCTGGCAGACCCGCCTGGCACTCACGGCGGTCGAGTGCTAGTTTGGCGTTGGCACTCTCCCCAGGAGGGTGCCAGCGGCTGCCAGTGCCGGCCAGGACGCACGACCCCCGCGACGGCGTGCGTCCCAGCAGGCACCGGCGTGCGGCACACCGTCAGCTCCGAGAATTCCGCAGATCCAAGAAAGTGGAGGTCGACATCGTGTCGGTCAACATCAAGCCTCTCGAGGACCGGATCGTCGTCAAGGCCCTCGAGGCCGAGCAGACCACGGCCTCCGGCCTGGTCATCCCGGACACCGCCAAGGAGAAGCCCCAGGAGGGCGAGGTCCTGAGCGTCGGTCCGGGTCGCATCGACGACAACGGCAACCGCGTCCCGCTCGACGTCAACGTCGGCGACAAGGTCATCTACAGCAAGTACGGCGGCACCGAGGTCAAGTACTCCGGCGAGGAGTACCTCATCCTCTCGGCGCGCGACGTGCTCGCCGTCATCGGCTGAGCCGCTCCACCGTCTCGGCCGCAGCACCCGCGTCACCTGACACCGCCCCGGGCGGCCTGACACGTTCGGGCCCCTGGGGCTGTGTCGTCTCAGCTCCGACCAACGACCCAACACGGAAGGTGCATCAACAGATGCCGAAGATTCTGGAGTTCGACGAGAACGCCCGCCGTTCCCTCGAGCGTGGCGTGGACGCCCTCGCCAACGCCGTCAAGGTGACGCTCGGCCCCAAGGGCCGCTACGTCGTCCTGGACAAGAAGTGGGGTGCGCCGACCATCACCAACGACGGCGTGACCGTGGCCCGCGAGATCGAGGTCGACGACCCGTTCGAGAACCTCGGTGTCCAGCTCACCAAGGAGGTGGCCACCAAGACCAACGACGTCGCCGGTGACGGTACGACGACCGCGACCGTGCTGGCCCAGGCGATGGTCCACGAGGGCCTGCGCGCCGTGGCCGCCGGCGCCAACCCGATGAGCCTCAAGCGCGGCATGGACCAGGCCGTCGAGGCCGTCGGCAACGCCCTGCGCGACGCCGCCCGCGACGTCGACGTCAAGGAGGACATGGCCGCCGTCGCGACCATCTCCTCGCGCGACGCCGTGCATCGGCACGCTGCTCGCCGAGGCCTTCGACAAGGTCGGCAAGGACGGCGTGATCACCGTCGAGGAGTCCAACACCATGGGCACCGAGCTCGAGTTCACCGAGGGCATGCAGTTCGACAAGGGCTACATCTCGCAGTACTTCGTGACCGACGCGGAGCGCATGGAGGCCGTCCTCGACGACCCCTACATCCTCATCCACCAGGGCAAGATCAGCGCGATCGCCGACCTGCTGCCGCTGCTGGAGAAGGTCATCGCCGCCGGCAAGCCGCTGTTCATCCTGGCCGAGGACGTCGAGGGCGAGGCGCTGTCCACGCTGGTCGTGAACAAGATCCGCGGCACCTTCAACGCGGCCGCCGTCAAGGCCCCCGCCTTCGGCGACCGTCGCAAGGCGATGCTGCAGGACATCGCCACCCTCACCGGTGGCCAGGTCATCGCCCCCGAGGTCGGCCTCAAGCTCGACCAGGTCGGGCTCGAGGTGCTCGGGCCAGGCCCGTCGCGTGACGATCACCAAGGACAACACCACGATCGTCGAGGGCGCCGGCGACAAGACCGAGGTCGACGGCCGCGTCAACCAGATCAAGGCGGAGATCGAGAACACCGACTCCGACTGGGACCGCGAGAAGCTCCAGGAGCGCCTCGCCAAGCTGGCCGGCGGCGTCTGCGTCGTCAAGGTCGGCGCGGCCACCGAGGTCGAGCTCAAGGAGAAGAAGCACCGCATCGAGGACGCCGTCTCCGCGACGCGCGCCGCGATCGAGGAGGGCATCATCGCCGGCGGCGGTTCCGCGCTCGTCCACGCGGTCAGCGTGCTCGACGGCGGCCTCGGCCTGACCGGTGACGAGGCGACCGGTGTCCGCATCGTCGCCAAGTCGGCCGACCAGCCGCTGCGCTGGATCGCCGAGAACGGCGGCGTCAACGGCTTCGTCGTGGTCGCCAAGGTCCGCGAGGGCAAGGTCGGTGAGGGCTACAACGCCGCCACCGGCGAGTACGGCGACCTGGTCGCCCAGGGCGTCCTCGACCCGGTCAAGGTGACCCGCTCCGCGCTGGTCAACGCCTCGCTCGATCGCCGGGCATGCTGCTCACGACCGAGACGCTGATCGTGGACAAGCCCGAGGACGAGGACGACGCCGCGGCCGGCGCGGCCACGGTCACGGCCACGGCCACGGCCACGGTCACTGATCCACCGCAGCACCGCAGCACGCACGACCGTCGACCGCGACGCCCGGTCCTCCGGGCGGCGTTCGTGCGTCCGGGCTGACCGATGAGTTTCCGTCACGGGATCGGTCCACCCGCACGAGACCGCACCGTCCCCGGCCCGAGGGAGCACCCATGGCCGCGCATGATCTTCGTCAACCTGCCCGTCGCCGGACCTGGCCGCGCTCCACCGGCTTCTTCACGCAGCTCGGGCTTCACGCTTCGACGAGGAGTTCACGCGACGAGACCGGCCACCTGCATGGTGGTCAGCGAGCAGGCGTGCGTGATGCTGCTGTCGCGGCCGTTCTTCGCCACCTTCACCCCAAGCAGGTCGCCGACCCGGCCGCGACCACCGGCGCGATCCTGGCGGTCTCCGCGGGCAGCCGCGACGAGGTCGACACGCTGGTCGACACGCGCCCTCGCGCTCGGCGGCGGGGCCCGCCAACGAGCCCGCAGGACGAGGGCTTCATGTACGGCCGCAGCTTCTACGACCTCGACGGCCACGCCTGGGAGGTCATGTGGATGGACCCGACGCGCGCGGTCCACGTAGAGCTTGTTCACGACCCGCAACACCGGCCCGCAGCACGGCCGGAACCTCCGGCCGGCGCCACCCTGGGCGCGGATGCGCGGCACCGCCGAGGAGGCCGCCGTGCTGTGGAGAGTGCGTACGACGATGTCCGACCGTCCCGGGTCGCTGGCCGCCCTGGCCCGGCGCTGCGGCGAGCAGGGCGTCAACATCCTCGGCCTGCAGATCTTCCCCGGCGTCGCAGGGCGTCACCGACGAGCTGGTGCTGCGCGGCCCCGCGACGACTGGGGCAGCGGCGACGTCGCCGAGCTGGTCGAGGAGGCCGGCGGCGCGGCCAGGTCACCGTCGGGGCGTGCACCGAGCACGCCCTGGTCGACGGCCCGATCCACTACCTGCACGCGCTGCGCCGGGTGGCCCACGACCCCGGACCCGGCTCGAGGAGCTGCTGGCCCGGCTGCTCGACGCCGACCGGGACGTCCGCCGCCCGGTGACGTCGGGGCTCGCGGACCGCGACACCCTCGTGGTCGAGGTCGGGTCGCGCCGGGTGGTGCTGCGGCGCCGTACGCCGTTCACCGCCACCGAGCACGCCCGCGCCGTGGCCTTCGCCGAGGTGGCCTGCGAGCTGCTCGCCGGGCGCGAGGAGGCCGCCGTCCGGCTACGACCCGACCACCGGCCCGGTGCCGTCGGCCTCGGGCGAGCCCGTCGTGCGGCTGGCCGGCTTCGAGGACACCCCGGCGCTGATGCGGATGCACCTGCGCTGCTCGGGCGACTCCGTCTACCGCCGCTACGCCGCGCCCCTGGCCCGGGTCGACGAGCGCTTCGCACGCCGGCTGCTGCTCTCCGGCGGAGGCGCGCTGGTGGCCACCGTCGGACGACGAGGTCGTCGCCCTGGCCTCGGTCGGCACCGTGCGAGGCCGGGGTGGCCGAGGTCGTCGCTGCTCGTCGAGGACGGCTGGCAGCGCCGCGGGCTCGGCACCCGGCTGCTGTCCGGTGCGGCCCGGCTGGCCCGCGGCCACGGGGCGGCGAGGTCGTGCTGCGCAGCCGCACCCACAACCCGGCGCTGATGTCGCTGGCCTTCGCCTCCGGCCTGCGGGCGCGCATCCGACTGGACGGCGACACCGTGGTGGTGACCGTCGGCGTCGAGGGACTCAAGCCGCTGACCACCGTCCCCGAGCCACCGGCCGGCCCGGGCGCGCGAGCCGGCGCGGCATCGCCGGGGTCCGCCCGGGGCGTCGTCCGGGGGTGTGGCCGGTCCGTGCCTGAGCCCTCGCCGGGCACGGGACCACGCGGCGCCTAGACTGGAGGCCTGCCAGCGACCCGTTCCGAGAGGGCTCCATGACCGCGTCGTACGACCCTGACAGCCCCGCCGGCATCCCGGACAAGTTCGCCGCCGTCGGCCTGACCTACGACGACGTCCTGCTGCTGCCGGGCGAGACCGACGTCGTCCCCAGCGAGGTGGACACCGGGACCAGGCTGACCCGCGACATCTCGCTGCGGATCCCGCTGGTCTCCAGCGCCATGGACACCGTCACGGAGTCCCGGATGGCCATCGCGATGGCCCGCGAGGGCGGGCTCGGCGTGCTGCACCGCAACCTGTCCATCGAGGACCAGGCCTACCAGGTGGACCTGGTCAAGCGCACCCAGACCGGGATGATCTCCAACCCCATCACGATCGGCCCCAAGGCGACCCTGGAGCAGCTCGACGAGATCTGCGGGGAGTACCGCGTCTCCGGGCTGCCGGTCATCGACGAGGACGCCACCCTGCTGGGCATCATCACCAACCGGGACCTGCGCTTCGTCCCGGTCGCGGAGTGGGGCAGCCGGCTGGTCGGCGACATCATGACCCCGATGCCGCTCATCACCGGTCACGAGGGCATCGGTCGCGAGGAGGCCACCCGGCTGCTGCGCCAGCACAAGCGCGAGCGGCTGCCGATCGTCGACGACGCGGGGCACCTGGTCGGCCTCATCACGGTCAAGGACTTCGTCAAGAGCGAGCAGCACCCCAACGCCTCCTACGACGCCGACGGCCGGCTCATGGTGGGCGCCGCCATCGGCTACTTCGGCGACTCCTGGGAGCGGGCCACCACGCTGGTCGAGGCCGGGGTCGACGTGCTGGTGGCCGACACCGCGCACGGCCACGTCCGGCTGCTGCTCGACATGGTCCGCCGGCTCAAGAGCGACCCGGCCACCCGGCACGTGCAGGTCATCGGCGGCAACGTCGCCACCCGGGCCGGCGCACAGGCCTTCGTCGACGCGGGCTCGGACGCCGTCAAGGTCGGCGTCGGGCCCGGCTCCATCTGCACCACGCGGGTGGTCACCGGGGTCGGAGCCCCCCAGATCACCGCCGTGTACGAGGCGTGGCTGGCCTGCCACGAGGCCGGCGTGCCGGTCATCGCCGACGGCGGCCTCCAGCACTCCGGCGACATCGCCAAGGCCATCGTCGCGGGCGCGGAGTCGGTCATGGTGGGCTCGCTGCTGGCCGGCTGCGACGAGAGCCCGGGGGACCTGCTGTTCGTCAACGGCAAGCAGTACAAGTCCTACCGCGGCATGGGCTCGATGGCCGCGATGTCCTCGCGCGGCAAGAAGTCCTACTCCAAGGACCGCTACTTCCAGGCCGAGGTCACCAGCGACGACAAGCTGGTGCCCGAGGGCATCGAGGGTCGTGTCGCCTACCGGGGTCCGCTGTCGGCGGTGGCGCACCAGCTCACCGGCGGCCTGCGGCAGTCGATGTTCTACGTCGGGGCGCGCACCGTGCCCGAGCTGCAGGAGCGCGGCCGGTTCATCCGGATCACGCAGGCCAGCCTCAAGGAGAGCCACCCGCACGACGTCCAGATGACGGCCGAGGCACCGAACTACACCTCACGCTGACCACCCCGGGACGACGGTCCGTCGTGGGGGTGGGGCGACGATAGGGTCGCCCCATGCAGGAGATCGAGATCGGCCGGGCCAAGCACGGGCGCCACGCCTACTCCTTCGACGACGTCGCGATCGTGCCCTCCCGGCGCACGCGCGACCCGGAGGAGGTCTCGGTGCACTGGCAGATCGACGCGTACCGCTTCGAGCTGCCGATCCTCGCCGCCCCGATGGACTCGGTGATGTCCCCGCAGACGGCCGTCGCGTTCGGCAAGCACGGCGGGCTCGGCGTGCTCGACCTCGAGGGCCTGTGGACGCGCTACGACGACCCCAGCGACCTGCTGGCCGAGGTGGCCGGGCTGACCGGCCCGCAGGCCACCCGTCGGCTGCAGGAGATCTACGCCGAGCCGGTCAAGGCCGAGCTGATCACCGCCCGGCTGCGCGAGATGCGGGAGTCCGGGGTGACCGTGGCGGGCTCGCTGTCCCCCCAGCGCACCAAGGAGTTCGCCAAGGCCGTGGTGGACGCCGGCTGCGACATGTTCGTCATCCGCGGCACGACGGTCTCGGCCGAGCACGTCTCGGGGCAGTCCGAGCCGCTGAACCTCAAGGAGTTCATCTACGAGCTCGACGTCCCGGTCATCGTGGGTGGCTGTGCGACGTACCAGGCGGCGCTGCACCTCATGCGCACCGGTGCCGCCGGGGTGCTGGTGGGCTTCGGCGGGGGCGCGGCGCACACCACCCGCACCGTGCTCGGCATCTCGGTGCCGATGGCCTCCGCGGTGGCCGACGTGGCCGCCGCCCGGCGGGACTACCTCGACGAGTCCGGGGGGCGCTACGTGCACGTCATCGCCGACGGCTCCATCGGGCGCTCCGGCGACGTGGCCAAGGCGGTGGCCTGCGGCGCGGACGCGGTGATGATCGGCTCGCCCCTGGCGCGCGCGAAGGAGGCCCCCGGCCGGGGCCACCACTGGGGCTCGGAGGCGTGGCACCCCGAGCTGCCGCGCGGCGAGCGCATCGAGATCGGCACCGTCGGCACCCTGGAGGAGATCCTCTTCGGCCCCTCCCGCACCGCCGACGGCACGATGAACCTGGTGGGGGCGCTCCGGCGCTCGATGGCCACCACCGGCTACACCGAGCTCAAGGAGTTCCAGCGCGTGGAGGTCGTGGTCCAGTGACCGCGGCGCTCGTGGTGGCTACCGGCCCCGTGAGCCCCGTGAGCCCGGTGAGCCCGGGCGTCCTGCGGGTCGCGGCCGCCCAGGCCGTCTCGGTGCCCGGCGACCTGGGGGCCAACCTCGCCACCAGCCTCGCCCTGACCACCACGGCCGCCGACCGGGGCGCGCGGGTCGTGGTGCTGCCCGAGCTGTTCCTCACCGGCTACGACCCGTCCTGCTGGACCCACGAGCGCAGCGTCTCGCCGGACGACCCGCGGCTGGCGCCCCTGCAGGACCTCGCCCGGGCCCGGCACGTGGTGGTCGTGGTCGGGGCCGCCGTACGACGGGCGGCGGACCGCTCCACGCTCTCGGTGCTGGTCGTGCGACGCCGACGGGGTGCGGGCGCCGTACGACAAGCAGCACGTGGACCGCGACGAGCGCTGGTTCTTCACCCCGGGGAGCGGGGTGCCACCCTGGTCGTGGACGGCTGGCGGCTCGGGCTGGGCATCTGCCTCGACGTCTTCCTCCCCGAGCACGCGCGGGCCGCGGCGCTGGACGGCGCCTCGGCGTACCTGCTGTCCGCGGCGTCGTACGTCGGCTCCGAGCACCGGCGGGACGCCGCCTCGGCCGCGCGGGCACTGGACAACGGTCTGTACGTCGTCCGGTCCGGGCTGACCGGGCGCTGCGGCGAGGCGTCCTTCAGCGGGGGCAGCTCGGTCCACGACCCCGACGGACGGCTGCTGGCCGGCCTGGGGCAGGAGGCGCCCGGCGTGGTCGTGGCCGACCTGGACGCGGCGGTCGTCGAGCGCGTCCGGGAGCGGCACGGCCTGCTCGAGCAGGTCCGGCCCGACCTCGGCGCCCGCACGATCACGGCGGCCTGCTGACCCGGCGGGCCCCGACCGGTCTCGGCTCCCTGGGGCGCGCTCCGGTGACGCCTGGAGTTTGCAGGTATGTGCAGGTGCGCAAGTTGACGGCTACCCGTGGCCCCGGCGACCCCGCATGCTCGTGCCAGGGGGCCGGTCCGACCAGGGCGGGCCCACCGCCGGAGGCCGGGAGATCCCCGACCGCCGCGCACAGGAAGGCAGCTGCGTGAGACGAGCACACTGGGCCGTCGGGGTCATCGGCACCGCCACCATGGCTCTCAGCCCGCTGGCCGTGCCGGCGCTCACCGCCACGGCCACCGCCAGCGCCGGGACGGCGACCACCACCGCACCGGCGGCCGGCGGACCGGACCGGTCGTTCACGCCCACGCAGCGGCGCGAGGCCATCGCCGACGCCCGGCAGACCCGCGGGGCGACCGCGGGACGCTTGGCCCTGGGAGCCCAGCAGTCCCTGGTCGTGCGCGACGTGCTGCGGGACGCCGACGGCACCGAGCACGTCCGCTACGACCGGACCTACGCGGGCCTGCCGGTCGTCGGCGGTGACCTCGTCACCACCCAGACCCCGTCCGGCGCCGTCACGGACGCCACCTGGGCGGGCCGCCGCACCATCTCGCTGCCCACCACCGACGCCGCGGTGTCGGGGGCCACGGCTCGGCGCAGCACGGCGCGCACCAGCGGGCTGTCCGCGGGGGCTGCGGTCAAGGTGGTCTACGCCGCCGACCACGCACCCGTGCTGGCCTGGCGCACCACCGTGACGGGCACCGCCGCCGACGGCACGCCGATCGACGACCTGGTCTACACCGACGCGCGGACGGGTGCCCGGCTGGCCCGGGTGCCGCAGGTGCTGAACGCCGACGGCACCGGCGCCACGCTCTACAGCGGCTCGGTGAGCCTGCAGACCACGCTGAGCGGAGCGACGTACGCCCTGACCGACGCCACCCGCGGCGGCCACTCGACCTACGACGCGGGCAACACCACGAGCACCGCCCGCGGCACGCTGTTCACCGACGCGGACAACGTCTGGGGCGACGGGAGGACCTCGAACCGCCAGAGCGCGGCGGCGGACGCAGCCTTCGGCGCGGCCACGACGTGGGACTTCTACAAGGCGCACTTCGGCCGCACCGGCATCCGCAACGACGGCGTGGCGGCGTACTCCCGGGTGCACTACGGCTCGGGCTACGACAACGCGTTCTGGAGCGACTCCTGCTTCTGCATGACCTACGGCGACGGGGGCGCGTCGTTCACCCCGCTCACCTCCCTGGACGTGGCCGGGCACGAGATGTCGCACGGCGTCACCGCAGCCACCGCCCGGCTGAACTACTCCAAGGACGCCGGCGGGCTCAACGAGTCCACCTCCGACGTCATGGGCACCATGGTGGAGTTCCAGGCGGCGGTGGCCAGCGACCCGGGCGACTACTACATCGGGGAGAAGATCACCAAGGGCGGCGGCTACCTGCGCCGGATGGACAACCCGTCGCTCGACGGCGGTTCCCGCAACTGCTGGTCCACCAAGGTGGCGCGGCTCGACCCGCACTACTCCTCCGGGGTGGGCAACCACCTGTTCTACCTGCTGGCCGAGGGGTCCGGCGCCAAGACCATCGGGGGTCTGCCGCACAGCTCGCCGACCTGCGACGGCAGCACCGTGACCGGCATCGGCCGGGACGCGGCGGCGGCGATCTGGTACCGCGGCCTCACCACCTACTGGACCTCGACCACGACCTACCCCCAGGCGGTGGACGGCCTGGTCAAGGGCGCGAAGGACCTGTACGGCGCCGGGTCGGCGCAGTGCGCGGCGACCCTCAAGGCCGCCCGGGCGGTGAGCGTCACCCCCACGGCCACCTGCAGCTGAGCGGGTGAGCGGCTTCCCGTCCGGCAGGGGTCGGACGGGAGGAGAACGCGACAGGCGCCGACGGATCTCGGGATCGTCGGCGCCTGTCGGCGTGTGCAGGCGTGGGTGTCGGGACCGCTCAGCTGGCGCGCGGGGCGGTGCCGCGCAGCGGACGCGTGCGGCGGGCCGTGGCCAGCCGGGTCCGGGCCTGCGCGGTGCGGTGCAGGTCGCCGATCGTGGAGGCGGCGAGGTCGAGGGTGATCGTGGGGTGGAGCCCGGCGGACATGATGCTTCTCTCTGGTGGGTGCTGCGGTGGGTGCTGCGGGCCGGGAAGGACCTTCCCGACACGTCCGATTCTAGCGCGGGTGTAAACGTCAGACCGTGGATCTGCCTGTTACAGCGCGTGATCTGGATCTCCTCCAGAAAAGCGCATGAACGCGCGATGGCGGGGTCCCGTGGGGTGTCCGGCCGGGTGGTCGCGGCCTACGCTCCACAGATGAGCTCCCAGCCCGACGGCCAGCCCTCCGGAACCGTGCCGGACGGCATCCGGGACCCCTCCCTCGACCCCACCGCCAGCTGGGCGCTGGAGCCGTCCCTCGTACGCCGGCTGACGGGGCGGGTGGTGGCCACCAGCGGTCGCACGGTCACCACCTCCTGTCCCTGGAACGGTCAGCCGCTGGGCGCCGTGCCGCAGTCGACGCCCGACGACGTGGCCGTGGCCTTCGACCGGGCCCGGGCCGCGCAGCTGCTCTGGGCGGAGACCTCGCTGGACGAGCGGCAGGCGCTGCTGCTGCGGCTGCACGACCTCGTCGTCGACCGCCAGGCCGAGATCGCCGACCTGATCTGCTGGGAGTCGGGCAAGGCCCGCAAGGACGCCTACGACGAGCCGCTGCACGTGGCCCTGACTGCGCGCTACTACGGCCGTACCGGTCACCGGCACCTCGACACCCGCCGGGTCGCGGGCGTGGTCCCGGGCCTGACCCGGGTGGAGGTCAACCGCACGCCCAAGGGCGTCGTCGGCGTGATCTCGCCCTGGAACTACCCCTTCACGTTGGCGCTGTGCGACGGCCTGCCTGCCCTGCTGGCGGGGAACGCGGTGGTGCACAAGCCCGACGCCCAGACCATGCTGACGGCCCTGTACGCCGTGGGGCTGCTGGAGGAGGCCGGCTTCCCGCCCGACCTGTGGCAGGTCGTCGCCGGCCCGGGGGACGAGATCGGTCCGGAGGTCGTGGCCCGCGCGGACTACGTCTGCTTCACCGGCTCGACCGCCACCGGCCGCAGCATCGCCGCGGCCTGTGCCGAGCGGCTGGTCGGCTGCTCCCTGGAGCTCGGCGGCAAGAACCCGATCCTCGTCCTGCGCGACGCCGACGTCGACCGGGCCGCGGAGGGCGCGGTGAGGGCGTGCTTCTCCAACGCCGGCCAGCTGTGCGTCTCGACCGAGCGCATGTTCGTGGCCGACCAGGTCTACGACCGCTTCCTGCGCCGGTTCCTGGAGCGGGTGGGCGCCATGCGCCTGGAGCCGGGCCTGGGCTGGGGGGCGGACATGGGCACCCTCATCTCCCAGCGCCAGCTCGACGCCACGGTGGCCCACGTCGAGGACGCCCGCTCCCGGGGTGCGCGGGTGCTGGCCGGCGGACGGGCCCGTCCCGACGTGGGGCCCTTCTCCTACGAGCCCACCGTGCTCGAGGGCGTCACCCCCGCCATGCGCTGCTTCGAGGACGAGACGTTCGGGCCGGTCGTCTCGGTCTACCGCTTCGTCGAGGAGTCCGAGGCGGTGGCCCGGGCCAACGAGGGCTCCTACGGGCTCAACGCCTCGGTCTGGAGCCGGGACGGCGCCCGCGCCCGGGCGCTGGCCCGGCGGGTCCGGTGCGGGACCGTCAACGTCAACGAGGCGTTCGCGGCCACCTTCGCCAGCATCGACGCCCCCATGGGCGGCATGCGGGAGTCCGGCCTGGGTCGTCGCCAGGGTGCCGAGGGCGTGCTCCGCTTCACCGAGACGCAGTCGGTGGCCACCCAGCGGCTGGTCCGTTTCGCGCCGGTGCTGGGCATGAGCGACGAGGTCTACGCCCGGGTGATGACCGCGCAGCTCCGGCTGATGAAGCGGCTGGGGCGGGCCTGAGCAGGGGCCGTTAGACTCGGCCGCTCAGCCTGCCCAGCAGATCGCCTACCCCCGAAGGCCCGCCGTGACAGAGCACGACCTGGTCCTCGTCGTCGACTTCGGCGCCCAGTACGCCCAGCTCATCGCCCGCCGGGTGCGCGAGGCCCGGGTGTACTCCGAGATCGTGCCGCACACCACGCCGCTGGCCGACCTGCTGGCCCGGCGGCCCAAGGCGATCATCCTCTCCGGCGGTCCGTCGTCGGTCTACGAGCCCGGCGCCCCCACGGTCGACGCCGACGTCTTCGCGGCCGGGGTCCCGGTGTTCGGCATGTGCTACGGCTTCCAGGCCATGGCGCTGGGCCTGGGCGGCGAGGTACGACGGACCGGCCGCTCGGAGTACGGCCGCACGCCGGTGGAGGTGCTCGACCCGGGCACCCTGCTGGCCGACGTCCCCCGCGCGCACCGGGTGTGGATGAGCCACGGCGACTCGGTCGTGGCGGCGCCGCCCGGCTTCGACGTGCTGGCCTCGACCGCGGACACCCCGGTCGCGGCGTTCGAGGACCTGGGCCGGGGCCTGGCCGGGGTGCAGTGGCACCCCGAGGTGCTGCACACCGAGCACGGGCAGCAGGTGCTGAGCCACTTCCTGCTGGAGATCGCGGGCTGCCGTCCGACCTGGACCATGGTCAACATCGTCGAGGAGCAGGTCGAGGCCATCCGCACCCAGATCGGCGACCGCCGCGCCATCTGCGGGCTCTCGGGCGGGGTGGACTCCGCGGTCGCCGCCGCCCTGGTGCAGCGGGCCATCGGCGATCAGCTGACCTGCGTCTTCGTCGACCACGGGCTGCTGCGCAAGGGCGAGGCCGAGCAGGTCGAGCGGGACTACGTGGCGGTGACCGGGGTGTCGCTGCACGTGGTGGACGCGGAGAAGCGGTTCCTCGACGCGCTGGCCGGCGTGGTCGACCCGGAGCTGAAGCGCAAGGCCATCGGCCGGGAGTTCATCCGCGTCTTCGAGGCGGCCGCCGTCGAGATCATCGGCGACGCCGCGGCGCACGGGGAGAAGGTCGACTTCCTGGTGCAGGGCACGCTGTACCCCGACGTCGTGGAGTCCGGGGGCGGGGCCGGCACCTCGACCATCAAGTCCCACCACAACGTCGGCGGCCTGCCCGACGACCTGGAGTTCGAGCTGGTCGAGCCGCTGCGCACCCTGTTCAAGGACGAGGTCCGGCTGGTCGGGGAGCAGCTGGGCCTGCCGGCCGAGATGGTGTGGCGGCACCCGTTCCCCGGCCCCGGCCTCGGCATCCGGATCATCGGCGAGGTCACCCACGAGCGTCTGGAGATCCTGCGCGAGGCCGACGCCATCGCCCGGGAGGAGGTCACCCGGGCCGGTCTCGACCGCGACATCTGGCAGTTCCCGGTGGTCCTGCTGGCCGACGTCCGCTCGGTCGGCGTGCAGGGCGACGGCCGCACCTACGGCCACCCGGTGGTGCTGCGTCCCGTCACCTCCGAGGACGCCATGACCGCGGACTGGTCCCGGCTGCCGTACGACGTGGTGGAGACCATCTCCACGCGCATCACCAACGAGGTGCCCGCCGTCAACCGCGTGACGCTGGACGTGACGAGCAAGCCGCCGGGCACCATCGAGTGGGAGTGATCCCCTCCCGGGCGTGACCTCGGCCGACGGTCGTACCTCCATCGGGGTCGCCCGGTAGGACGCTCCGCCCGTACGGCCCACGGAGGACTGCCGCTGCCCATGGTGCACCCACCGTGGGGAGCGGCAGATTCCCATGGTGCCATGGGAATCTGCGGGCGGCCGGGCGGCGGCGGACTGGACCGGGCACCGTCCGTGTGACCTCGGGGCGTCGTGAGCGGTTGGAGGGGGTGCGGGCGCATCCGCCCGCCCGACGGAGCGAGGGACCATGCACACGTCCGACCGGCGCACCACCGCGGCGGGGGGCGTGCTGGTCCTGCTGGCCGCGACCGCCGTCAGCCTCCCTCTCACCGGCGCGGCGACGGCCGCGCCGCTCAGCCGGTGCGCGCCGGTCGAGAACGTCGCCCCGGTGCTCGACTCGTTGACCATCGGCCCGCGCGTGGTGGACGCCCGGTCCGCGTCCCAGCAGGTGCAGGTGACCGCGGAGGCCCACGACCTCGGCGGACCGGGCCCGCGGACCGGGGTGCGCTCGGTCGAGCTGTACCTGACCAACGGACGCCACGTCGTCATGGCCTGGACCGGGGGGCACACCTGGGTCGGCAGCACGACGGTCCCGCGGTGGTCGAAGCCCGGCCCGCTGGCCGTGCGCTACGCCTTCCTCTCCGACCGGGCGGACTTCCCCGACCGCACCCTGTCCGACGACGGCGGGCAGTTCGACGTGCTGTACTCCCCGGGAGGCCAGCACAGCTGGGCGGAGGTCGCCGGCAACCGGACGGTCGAGGTGCTCTCCACCCGTGACGACACCCTGCCGCGCATCACCGACGTCGACCTGAGCCCGCGCAAGGTCGACACCCGGGCGGGTGCGCGGTACGTCTACGCCACCGCCCGTGCGTTCGACGGCGTCTCGGGGGTCCGCGACGGGTGGATGCGCCTGTACCCCGAGACCCCGGACCGTTCCGGAGCCGTCACCGTCCACCTCCGGCCGCTGCCGGGTCGCCACGGGCTGATGCGAGGACGCTTCGGGGTCCCACGACGGGTCGGTCGCGAGCCGTGGTTCGTCCAGTCGGTCATCGTCCGCGACCACGCCGGGCGGCGCCGCACGCTGAGCGGGAGCGACCTGCGCGCAGCGGGCTGGCCCGACCGGCTGAGGGTGGTCGGCGCACCGGTCGCCCCGGCCGGCCGGACGGTGGTCCGCTCGGTCCGCGTGGACCGCAGCAGCATCGACGTGCGCAACGGCGACCGAGCGGTGACCTACCGCATCCGGGCCACCAACCGGATCGGGCTGGTCCGGGAGGTGGGTCTGTGGCTCCCGTTCTCAGCGGGGGTCCGGGGCGAGATCCGGCCGCGGCTCGTCTCGGGTGACCGGCACGACGGCGTGTGGAGCGCCCGGGTCGTGGTGGACGGCTGCCGCAGCCAGGGCGGGATCCTGTCCCCGACGGTCACGGCCCGGGACTGGGCCGGTGAGGACCAGGAGCAGGGACCCTCGACCCGCGTGCTGGCCGGGGACAACAGCGACCCGACCTACGACGGCTCCACGGTCGTGGACGGTCGTGTGGTGGTCGTCTTCAGCGAGGACGTCGACGGCATCTCCGACGCGTCGGTGTCCGTCCGGCTGGCGACGGTCTCGGGAGAGGTCCCGGGGGCATGGAGCTGCGCCACCGTGGACGGGGGCCCGACGCCCTGCCTCACCGGCCGGACCCGGACCGCGACCTTCACCCCTGACCTGGCCGCGCCGGTCGGCTCGACCTACGGGGTGGTCGTCAACCCACCGGGCCACCTCGAGGTCACCGACGCAGCCGGGAACCCGGCCGTGCGGCAGAGCCACTGAGCCCGACGCACGGCTGACGCGTGAGTCATGGGGTGGGGCGTGGGCCGGGGTGGGGCGCACCGTCGTACTGCCCACGGAGAGCTGCCGCTGCCCATGGTGATCCCACCGTGGGGAGCACCAGATTCCCATGGTGCCATGGGAAACAGGCGAGGGGCCCGGGGCTCAGCGCGAGGGGCGCGGGGCTCAGCGAGGGGCCCGGGGCTCACGCGAGGGGCCCGGGCTCACGCGAGGGGTGGCGGGGCTCAGGCGAGGGGCAGCGGCTCACTCCTCGGCGCCCATGACCAGGCCCTCGATGTCGTGCTTCTGGGTGATCGGGGTGAGCTCGTCCACGATCGGGCACGAGAGGTGGTCGCGCACCGCCTGGGGCAGCGACTCCCAGTAGTCCCGGGTCACGGCCAGGTCGTGGTGCTCGGAGTTGGTGCCTTCGGGCCCGTCGATGCCCAGGACCAGCACGGGGCGGGACTTCTCGGAGTGGTTGGTGGTGCCCCGGTGGATGGTCAGGGCGGAGCGGGCCGAGATGTCGCCCATCTGCGGGTACTTGCGCACCGCGCGCTCCTTGTACCGGGGGTACATCGACTGGTCGGGGAACATCTCGTGGTCGAACTCCGAGCCGTCGTCGAACTGGGTGCCCAGCGCGATCTCGAAGGGCCCCATGTCCTCCTCGGTGTCGACCAGGGTCATGTTGAAGGCCAGGCTGGTCAGCCGGCGCTCCCGCTTGGTCTCCTCCGGCATCCGGAAGTCGCGGTGCCACGGCTGGTGCACGGCGCCGGCGAACGGCGTGTCGAAGCCGACCTCGACCACCGTCCAGTCCGGGCCCAGCACCTCGGTCGCCACGGCCTGCACCCACGGGTGCTGCACCAGCTCGGCGAAGCCGCGCAGGGCCTGCGGGTGCACCTCGACGTACCAGCGCTTCGGGCCGCGGCCGACGGCGCCGCCCTCGCGGGAGCGGGCCTCGGTGAAGGCGGCCTCCACGTCCTCGCGCATCTGCTCGACGAACTCCCGGGAGAAGCGCGCCCTTGCGGCCGATGATCCCGTCGGTCGCCAGGGCCTGCACGGCCTCCGCGCGGTCCTCTGCGGTCACGGGCTGGTCGGTGTCGGTGTCGGTCATCTGTCCTCCTGGGGTCCGAGAGCGTCCGAGAGTGTCCTGCCCGGCTAGTTTGCAACGTTGCAATGCCACGATGCAATACCCTGGCACGATCGGGTGGAGGAGGACCCGGTGCCGATCAGCCTGCGGGACGTGGCCGAGCGGGCCGGTGTCTCGGTGCGCACGGTCTCCAACGTGGCCAACGGCTTCGCCCACGTCGCGCCGGGGACGCGGCTGCGGGTGCAGGCGGTGATCGACGAGCTGGGCTACCGGCCCAACACCGCGGCGCGCCAGCTGCGACGCGGCCGCACCGAGACGGTCAGCCTCGTCGTCCCGGAGATCGTCTCGCCGTACTTCGCCGAGCTGGCCTCCCGGGTGGTGCGGATCGCCGAGGAGCGGGGCTGGACGGTGCACATCGACCAGACCGGCGGGGACGCCGAGCGTGAGCGGCAGATGGTGGCCGGGCCGCCGGGCCAGTCCGTGCGACGGGGTGCTGCTGCAGCCCGTGGGCGGTCGCGGGCGAGGAGCTCCTCCAGCTCGAGCGCCGGGCCGCTGGTGCTGCTGGGGGAGCGCGGAGCGGCCGGCCCGCTCGACCACGTGGCCATCGACAACGTCGCCGCCGCCCGCGCGGCCACCCGCCACCTCCTCGACGTCGGGCGGCGGGCGGTGGCCGCGATCGGGGCGCAGCCCCACCTGCACAACGACACGGCGCTGCTGCGCGCCCGCGGTCACCGCCTGGCGCTGGAGGAGGCCGGCCTGCCCTGGTCGGAGGACCTGCTGGTGCCGGTCCGCACGCTCCACCGGCCCGACGGCGCCGCCGCGATGGCCCGGCTCCTGGCCGGGGCCCGGCCCGTGGACGCGGTGTTCTGCTACACCGACGAGCTCGCCCTGGGCGCCCTGCGCACCCTCGCCGAGGCCGGGCTGCGCGTGCCGGAGGACGTCGCGGTGGTCGGCTTCGACGACATCGAGGACGGTCGCTGGTCGGTGCCCTCCCTGACCACGGTGTCCCCGGACAAGGAGCAGCTGGCCCGGCTGGCGCTGGACTGCCTGGCCGACCGGATCGCCGAGCCCGGCGCGCCGGGACGTGACCTCGTGGCCGAGCACCGCCTCGTGGTCCGGGAGAGCAGCACCACGGGGCTCGTCCGCCCCTGAGCCCCTCCGGGGATGCTGCGGCGAGGTCGGGGTACGGCAGCCGCCACAGGTCACCCCGTGTGCAACCGGGGGTGCGAGAGCGCCCAGATCCAACAGAAAGCAACAGGCTCGGACTCTTGACACCATGCGTGTACGTCGGATTGTGTGGCGGTCACACACGGGGCCGGCGCGCACGTCGTCGGCCGGTCCCGCCTGCGGAGCCCCGCTCGGGGGACGTTTCGAAGGAGCTCAGATGACCCATCCCCTGCTCAGCCGGGCGGCCCTCGCCGGCGCCGTGGTCCTGATGACCAGCACCCTGGGCGCCTGCGCCAAGAGCGAGGACAGCGGCAGCTCGGGGGGTGGAGGCTCCTCGACGTCCGCCGCGGCGGCCCAGCAGATCGCCGGTCAGAAGGGGGGCACCTGCACCGCCTCGACGTACGGCGCCAAGAAGCGCAGCCTCAAGGGCGCCACCGTCGGCTTCTCGCAGTCGGAGAAGGAGGCCAACCCCTTCCGCATCGCCGAGACCCAGTCGATGAAGGACGAGGCCAAGAAGCGCGGCATCACGCTCGAGACCACCAACGCCAACTCCCAGCTGCCCAAGCAGATCGCGGACATCAAGACGCTGCTGGCCAAGGGCGTCGACGTGCTGATCGTCGCCCCGCTGAACTCCTCGGGCCTCGAGCCGGCCTTCGACGCCGCCGCGGCCAAGGGCGTCCCGGTCATCACCGTGGACCGTGAGCTGGACGCGGGCTTCTGCAAGAACTGGGTGACCTTCATCGGCTCGGACTTCCTGGAGCAGGGCCACCGCGCGGCCAAGGCCATGGACGCGGCGACGGGTGGCAAGGCGAACGTCGCCATCCTGCTGGGCTCCTCGGGCAACAACGTGACGACCAACCGCACCAAGGGCTTCGTCGACGAGATCAAGGCCAGCGCTCCCGGCCTCAAGGTGGTCGCGAAGCAGACCGGTGACTTCGCCCGCGACAAGGGCCAGTCGGTGACCGAGCAGCTGCTGCAGGCCAACCCCGACATCGACGCGATCTACGCCGAGAACGACGAGATGGGGCTGGGTGCCGTCACCGCCATCCAGGGCCTGGGCAAGACCCCGGGCAAGGACGTCAAGCTGGTCTCGGTCGACGGCACGCGCAACGCCGTCCAGGCCATCGTGGACGGGCGGATGAACGGCGTCATCGAGTCCAACCCGCGCTTCGGCCCGCTGGCCTTCGCCACCGCCGAGAAGTTCCTGTCCGGCAAGGGCGTGCGCGAGAACATCATCATCAAGGACCGCGCGTACGACAGCGACAACGCCAAGGACGGCGTCGACTCGGCCTACTGAGCAGAGCCGCCGACCTCGGCGACCCGGACCCGGAGAGGAGCACCGGTGGCAGCCGCACCCGGCCATGCAGCCCCACCCGGAGCCCCCGGGTCACCCGGCACACCCGGGGACCCGGCCCTCACCGTGCGCGGGGTCGACAAGAGCTTCGCCGGGGTGCACGCCCTGTCCGGGGTGGACTTCACCGCGTACGCCGGTCGGGTGCACGCGCTGGTGGGGGAGAACGGCGCGGGCAAGTCCACGCTGATCAAGGTCTTCACCGGGGTGCACCAGCCCGACGCGGGCGAGATCCGGCTCGGCGGCGAGCCGGTGTCCTTCCGGGCACCCATCGACGCCCAGCGCGCCGGCATCAGCACCATCTACCAGGAGGTCAACCTGGTCCCGCTGATGACGGTGGCGCAGAACCTCCACCTCGGGCGGGAGCCGCGCCGCTTCGGTCTGGTCGACCACCGGGCCATGAACCGGTCGGCGCGCGACCTCCTGACCACGCACGGCATCCGGGTCGAGCCGACCCGCCAGCTGCGCTCCCTGGGACTGGGGCTGCAGCAGATGGTCGCGGTCGTGCGCGCGGTCAGCACCGACGCCCGGGTGGTGGTGATGGACGAGCCGACGTCCTCGCTGGAGCCCAAGGAGGTCGACCAGCTGCTGGAGCTGGTGGCCTCGCTGCGCGAGCGCGGGCTCGCCGTGATCTACGTCAGCCACAAGATGGACGAGCTGTTCCGGGTCTGCGACGACGTGACCGTGCTGCGCGACGGCGTCGCTGGTGCACACCGGCCCGGTCGCGGACCTGACCCGCGCCGACCTCGTCGGGCACATGCTGGGGAAGCGGGCCGAGGAGCTGCAGCGCCTGCGGGGGGAGGCGGCGCACCACGCCGACACCGACGCCCCGCCGCTGCTCGAGGTGGACGGCATCACCCGCACCGCGCAGCTCGACCACGTCTCCTTCACCGTGCGACCGGGTGAGGTCGTCGGCCTCGGGGGGCTGCTGGGCAGCGGTCGCACCGAGACGCTGCGGGCGGTGGCCGGCGCGATGTCGCTGGACTCCGGCTCGGTCCGGGTCGGCGACACGGTGGTGAAGCAGGGCTCGACCTCGGCAGCCGTGCGCGCGGGCATCGCGATGCTGCCCGAGGACCGCAAGACCGAGGGCATCATCCCCGACCTGTCGGTGCGCGAGAACATCGCGCTGGCCGCGCTGCCGCGGCTCAGCCGCGGCGGGCTGGTCTCCGAGGACCGCATCGACGCCCTGGTCGACACCTTCATGGATCGCCTGCGCATCAAGGCCTCCAGCCCCCACCAGCGGGTGCGCGACCTGTCGGGCGGCAACCAGCAGAAGGTGGTGCTGGCCCGGTGGCTGTGCACCGAGCCCCGGGTCCTGCTGCTCGACGAGCCCACCCGTGGCATCGACGTCGGCGCCAAGGCCGAGGTGCAGGCGCTGGTGGCCGAGCTCGCCGGACAGGGGCTGGGCATCGTCCTGGTCTCCTCCGAGATGGAGGAGCTGATCGGCGGCTCCACCCGCATCGTGGTCCTGCAGAGCGGCACCCCGGTCGGCGACCTGCGCGGCGACCGCGTGACCGAGGCGGACCTGATGGACGCCCTGTCGGGCTCCGGCTCGAGCTCCGCGTCGGGCTCGAGCTCGTCGGGGACGGAGGGGGCCGCGTGACCGCCACGGCCACCCGGCCCGAGGCCGGCGCCGCCTCCCGCCGCCGTACCGGCGTCCGACTGGCTGCGCGACAACGGCGTGTACGCCGCGCTGGTGCTGCTGCTGGCCTTCAACGTGGCCTTCACCTCGAACTTCCTGACCACCGGCAACCTGCGCACGCAGCTGATCCAGGCCTCCCCGGTGATCGTGGTCGCGCTCGGCATGGCCCTGGTCATCGGCACCGAGGGCGTCGACCTGTCGGTGGGGGCGGTGATGGCGCTGGCGGCGGCCGTCGTACCGCTCTACCTCGGGCTACGGGTTCGTGGTCGCCGTGCTGGTGGCCCTGCTGGCCGGGCTGCTGGCGGGGCTGGTCAACGGCACCCTGGTGGCCAGCGTCGGCGTGCAGCCGATCGTGGCCACGCTGGCCCTGTTCGTGGGCGGGCGGGGGCTCGCGCTGGTGCTGGCGGACGGCCAGCTCAAGACCGTCTCGGACCCGACGTTCCTGTCGCTCGGCACGGGGGACCTGCTCGGCGTACCGGTCATCGTGATCGTGGCCGCGGTCCTGTCGCCTGCTGATGGCGTTCGTGGTGCGACGGACGACCTTCGGCCGCCAGCTCGTCGCGGTCGGCGGCAACCGGCGCGCCTCCGAGCTCTCCGGGCTGCCGGTCAAGCGGGTGCTGCTCGGCACCTACCTGATCAGCGGGCTGCTGGCCGCCGTCGCGGGGATCCTGGCCACCTCCCGGCTGCAGGCCAGCGACCCCTCGACGATCGGCCTGCTCTTCGAGCTCTACGCGATCACCGCGGTCGTGGTCGGCGGCACCCCGCTGTCCGGGGGCCGGGTCCGGGTGCTCGGCACCATCGCGGGTGCGCTGCTCATGCAGCTCATCGACGCCACGCTGGTCAAGCACGACATCTCCGACTCCTGGTCGCAGATGACCCAGGCCGTCATCATCGTCGCCGCGGTGTACCTGCAGCTGGGGCGCGGGAGGAAGGGATGAGGCGATGAGCGCCACACGATCCTCGCCGGTGCGGTCCGGGTCGGAGGGCCCCGACGGCCCGTGATCGTGGCCGCCCCCGAGCGGCAGAGCCGCCGGGAGCTGGCCGCCCACCTCGTGCAGCGGCACGGCGCCCTGGCGGTGCTGGTGCTCGTCGTGGTGGTCTTCAGCTTCGTCTTCCCCGACTTCGGGACGGCCACCAACCTGCGGCGACATCGCGCTCAGCCAGGCCCCCGTGGCGATCGTGGCCATCGGCATGACCTTCGTCATCATCAGCGGCGGCATCGACCTGTCGGTGGGCTCGGTCTTCGCCCTCGGCGGGGTGGTCGGCGCCTGGGCCTCGCAGTACGGCGTCCTGGTGGGCCTGGCCGTGCCCCTGCTGCTGTGCGGGCTCATCGGCCTGGTCAACGGGCTGCTCGTCGCCCGGGCCGGCATGGCGCCGTTCATCGTCACGCTGGCCTCGCTGCTGTTCGCCCGCGGGCTGCTGCTCGCGCTGTCCGACGAGGGCCAGAAGACCTACGTGGTGCCCTCGGACGGGCTGTTCCACCGGCTGGGGTCGGCCGACGTGCTGGGTGTCGACCTCATCGTGTGGATCACGCTGGTGCTGTTCCTCGTCTTCGCGGTGGTGCTGACCCGCACCCGCTTCGGGCAGGCCGTCTTCGCGCTCGGCGGCAGCGAGGACGCCGCCTCCCTGATGGGCCTGCGGGTCGCCCGGGTCAAGACCGGCGTGTACGTGATGAGCGGCCTGCTCGCCGGCCTGGCCGGGGCCCTGAACGCGGCGTACCTGGCCTCCGGGGTGACCATCCTCGGGGTCGGCATGGAGCTCGACGTGATCGCGGCCGTGGTCATCGGCGGCACGCTGCTGGTGGGCGGCGCCGGCTCCGTGCTGCGGCACCCTGGCCGGGGTGCTGCTGCTGGGCGTCATCCAGAACCTCATCAACCAGGTCGGCTCGCTGAACTCCTCGGTGCAGGCCGTGGTCAGCGGCGCGTTCCTGCATCGTCGTGGTGGTGCTGCAGACGCTGCTGAGCCGCACCCAGCGCCTGTAGCCGCGGCCTGCCACCACACGCCGCGAGCTAGAGGGCGCGGACGCTCCAGGACGCGGTGTGGGAGCCCCCCGGTGGCAGCACCACGAGGTCCTGGCCGCTGTTGAAGGCGTCCGGCGCGCAGGTCATCGGCTCGACGGCCAGCCCCGTGCGGTCGTTGTCGGGCTCGGGGGGGTCGGCGGTGTGCACCTGCACCCACGGCGCACCCGGCGGTCCCAGCGCAGCTCGGCCCCGGCCCGCGTCGGCGGTGAGCCGCACCCGGTGCAGGCCGTCGGCGTCGGGTGCGAGCCCCGTGTAGGCGTGGTCGACGAAGGTCGTCCCGATGCGCACGGGGCTCGCGGAAGTCGAAGTCGGTGCCCGCGACATCCGCGAGGCCGGTGGGGAGCAGGCGGTCGGGGGTGACCTCCTGCACCTGCGAGGCCGGGAGCGACAGGGTCGCAGTCGTCGACGCGCTCGCCGCCTCCGCCCGCGCACGAGGTAGGGATGCGGCGCCGTGCCGAACGGCGCACGCGTGGGCCCCGTGTTGAGCGCGGTGACCGTGGTGTGCAGGCCGTCGCCGTCGAGCGCGAAGGCGATGCGCAGGTCGAGGCGGAACGGCCAGCCGGCCTGGGGCTGCACGGTGGCCGCGAGCACGACGGAGTCCTCGGAGCGCTCGACGGCGTCGTAGTCGACCCACACCATGAGTCCGTGCAGGGCGTTGCCGCGCTCCGGTTCGGTGAGCGCGAGCTGCTGCTCTGCACCGTCGAACGTCGTAGCGGCCGTCGATGACGCGGTTCGGCCAGGGCGCGAGCGTCGCACCGCGGAAGTACGGCCGCACCTCGTCGGCGGCGTAGGTCCGGACCAGGTCGACCGACCCGCGCCGCAGCGCCCGCAGCCCTCCGCCGACCTGCGTCACGACCGCGCTCCAGTCGCCGTCGCGCAGCTCGACCTCGCGCCCGCCCAGGCTCATGCCCGCACCGCCACGTCCTGCGCCACGTCCTCGACCTCGGCCCGCCCCTCACGGGCTGCTCCACCACCACCACGTCCACGGACTCCTCCAGGGTCTCCCGGGCCTCCTGCGACAGCCGGTCGTCGGTCACCACGACGTCGGCCTGGTCCAGGTCGACGATCGTGCTGATGCCCACCGTGGCCCACTTCGTGTGGTCCGCGACCACCACCAGGCGGCGGCCTGCGGCCAGCAGGGCCCGGTCGGTGTCGGCCTCCAGCATGTTGGGCGTGGTGTAGCCGGCGCGGCGGTCCATGCCGTGCACCCCCAGGAACACCAGGTCCAGGTGCAGCGACTCCAGCGACCGCACGGCGATCGGGCCGACCAGGGCGTCCGAGGGCGTGCGCACCCCTCCGGTGAGGATGACGTGCGGGGCCGCCCCGGGCCCGCGCTGAGAGCGGCCCGCAGCCAGGAGGGCGTCCGCGACCCGGGTGGAGTTGGTGACCACCGTGAGGTCGGGGACCAGCGCCAGCTGCCGGGCCAGCGTCCACGTCGTGGTGCCGGCCGAGAGCCCCACGGCGGACCCGGGGGCGACGAGGGCCGCCGCCTGCACCGCGATCGCGTCCTTCTCGGCGGTCTGCCGGTGCCGCTTGGCCTCGAAGCCGGGCTCGTCGGTGCTGGGGGAGCGCCGGGTGGTGGCGCCGCCGTGCACCTTGTCGAGCTGACCCTGGGACGCCAGGGCGTCGAGGTCGCGGCGGATGGTCATGTCCGAGACGTCCAGCAGCAGCGACAGCTCGCTGACCCGTACGGCGCCACGCTGCCGCACCTGGTCCAGGATCCGGTCCTGACGCTCGGCTGCCAGCACGGCGGCCCTCCTCCACTGACGTCGACACAGGCCTCGCAGCGACCCTAGCCAGTCGGGGCCCGTGCGCCCAGGGCCGTCACGGGTCGTCGCGACGGCGCAGCGTGCGGTGGTGGGCCTTGTCGGCGTACATCGACCGGTCGGCGAGGTCGAGGACCGCAGCGGGCTCCAGGGCGCCGTCCACCACCGCGACGCCGACGCTCAGCCGCAGGCCGGCCAGGCCCGGGGCGCTGGCCGGTGAGCTCCGGATCCGGTCCGCGAGCGCGGTGGCGGCCTCGGCCGGGAGCCGCTCGGCCACCACCACGAACTCGTCCCCGCCGATGCGGCAGACCAGGTCCCCGTCGCGGACGCGGTCCTGCAGCTCTCGCGCCCAGGCCACCAGTGCCGCGTCGCCCGCGGCGTGCCCGGCCCGGTCGTTGAGCTCCTTGAGCCCGTCCACGTCGCAGAAGAGCACGGCCCCCGTGACCCCGCGTCGACGGGCGTCGCGCACCGCCTCGCCCAGGGCCTCGGTCATGGCCCGCCGGTTGGGCAGGCCCGTCAGGGGGTCGCGGGTGGCGAGCTCGAGCAGCAGGGCCTCCCGCGCGGCCCGCTCCTCCTGGTACCGCTCCCGCAGCGCCACCGCGGACAGGGCGATGCCGGCCTGCAGGATGAAGACCTCCAGCAGCTCGCGCAGCAGGACGTCGGGACGCCGTCCGCCGGGAGGCAGGTCGACCGACAGGATGCCGCACGGTCTCGCCCTCGTCGTCGAGCAGCGGCGCCAGCAGCAGGTCCATCGGGTGCCAGGCGTCGGGGTCGTCGCTGACCACGAGGTCGGGCACCCACTCCACCTCCAGGTCGTCGGCGGTGGCGCGCTCGTGCGGGGTGAAGCGCAGCGACCCCCAGTGGTCGGCACCGCGCATCACCGCCTCCATGGTCGCCCGGGTGGCGAGGCTGCCGAGCAGGGCCTCCCGGGCCTCGTCGTTGCCGGCCACCGTCACGCACACGAAGTCGCCGTCGGCCCGTCGCTGGTTGACCGCGGCGACCCCGAAGCCGAGGACGTCGACGATGCCGTCGGCCACCGCCTGCAGGGTGTCGGTGAGCACGCTGCCGGCACTGATCCGGGTGCCGACCAGCGCCAGCCGGCGCACCACGTCCAGCGGCACCACGGTCTCCTGCGCGCCGCCCCGCGCGGGGTGCGGGGCGGGCCCGTGCGGGTCGGTCTCGGGGGTCGGCACCACCGCACGACCGTGGCACGACCTCCTGCCGACCCGCAACCTCGACCCCCGTGCCCCGGGGGTTAGCCTCGTGCGCGTGCTGCCGCAGGGATACCGGATCGAGGAGCTGACCTCCGGCCACGCCGCCGCCCTGGCCCGGGCCTACCGGCGCAACCGCGAGCACCTCGCTCCCTTCGAGCCCGCCCGCGACGAGGCCTTCTTCACCCTGCGACGGCCAGGAGGCGGTGGTCGCCGGTCAGCTGGCCGCCACCCGCAGCGGTGCGGCCGCGGCCTGGCTGCTGCTGGCGGGCGAGGACGTGGTGGGCCGCTTCAACCTCAACACGATCGTGCGGGGGGTGCTGCACAGCGGCAGCCTGGGGTACTGGGTCGACGCCGGGCACCTGCGCCGCGGGCTGGCCACCGCGGGCACCGAGCACGTCGCGGTGCAGGCGCGCGAGCGGGGGCTGCACCGCCTCGACGCGGGCACGCTGGTGGACAACACGGCCTCCCAGGGCGTCCTGCTGGGCTGCGGCTTCGTGGAGTACGGCCTGGCCCCGCGGTACCTGTTCCTGGGCGGTCGCTGGCGCGACCACCGCCTGTTCCAGCGGATCCTGCACGACGAGCCGCTCTGAGGTGGCGCGGATGCCCGCGCCGACACCCGCGCTCCGGCATACTTCGGGACACCGTTCCCTTCCACCGCCCCAGGGGGCCCCGCCGGTGTCACGCCTCACGACGTACCTCACGAGCCAGGTACGACGACTCGTGCTGTCGCGCGTCGGCCGCCACGGCGGCATCGACCTCTCCCGGCTCGACAAGGTCCCCGACAGCCTGTCCTGGCCGCTGCAGCGCAACGGCGTGGACCCGGTCGAGCGGCTCAGCGAGCTGCGGGGCCAGGCGCCGGTGGCGCGGCTGACGTCGTTCCTGGGCATGACGGTATGGGTGGTCAGCGGCGAGCAGGAGGCCCGGCAGGTGCTGGCCGACACCACCAGCTACAGCAACGACATCCGTCCCTTCATGGGGCAGCGGGGCTCGACCACCGACGGTGACATCGGCGGACTGGGCTTCACCGACCCGCCCGACCACACCCGGCTGCGGCGGCTGCTGACCCCCGAGTTCACGATGCGGCGGCTGGAGCGGCTCCGGCCCCGGATCGCCGCCATCGTCGAGGCGCAGCTGGACGAGGTGGAGGCCCTGGCCGCCGCCGGGGACGGCACCGTCGACCTGGTGCCCACCTTCGCGTTCAGCGTGCCGTTCCTGGTGATCTGCGAGCTGCTCGGCCTGCCGGACGAGGACCGCGACACCTTCCGGGCGCTGGGCTCGGCCCGCTTCGACGTCTCCACCGGCGGCACGGGGGTCTTCGGAGCGGTCTCCGGCTCCCGCAGCTTCCTGATGGAGGCCACGCGCAAGCAGCGCATCGACCCGGGCGACGGCCTGATCGGCCAGATCATCCGCGAGCACGGTGACGAGATCAACGACTTCGAGCTGGCCGGGCTGGCCGACGGCGTGTTCACCGGCGGCCTGGAGACCAGCGCCAGCATGCTCGCGCTGGGCACCGCCGTGCTGCTGGACCACCCGGCGGACTACCTCGCCGTGGCCGACGACCCGGCTGCCGTGGACCGCACGGTGGAGGAGCTGCTGCGCTACCTCTCGGTGGTGCAGATCGCCTTCCCCCGCTTCCCCCGCCACGACGTGGAGATCGGTGGCGTGCGGGTCTCGAAGGGTGACGTGGTGGTCTGCCAGCTCGCCGGAGCGAACCGCGACCCCCGCACCGGCCCGGGGCTCGACGGGTTCGACCCGTCCCGGACCCCCGCCTCGCACCTGGCCTTCGGTCACGGGTTCCACCGCTGCGTGGGCGCGGAGCTGGCCCGCATGGAGCTGCGGGCCGCGTTCCCCGCGCTGGCCCGCCGCTTCCCCGACCTGTCGGTGGAGACCGACCGGCTGGACTACCGCGCGATGTCGATCGTCTTCGGTCTGGAAGCGCTGCCCGTGCGGCTCAGCCGCCAGGCCGCGCCGGTCTGAGCGCCCCTCGACGGTCCTGGTGCGGCAGGGCCACGATCTCGGTGCTGCAGCCCGCGAAGCCCGCGGTCTGCTCGTCGTACTCCACCAGGTTGGGCACCCGGTACGCCGGGTCGGCGCGGTAGGCGGCGACCACCGAGGAGGCGATCTTCACGCCCACCGCCCACTCACCGCCGTCCTGGAGGGGAGGCGGGTCCAGGCGCCGGCGGTCGCCCAGGAACCGCCGGGACGACCCGGGTCCTCCCGGCAGCGCGGCCCGCAGCCGCGACAGCCGGTTCATCACCTGGTACGCCGCGCGCAGCGACCGGTGCGGGTCGGCCGGCTGGCCGCAGTCCAGGTACACCTCCAGCAGGCGGTCGTCGAAGACCAGCCCGCACGCCTTGGCCTCGGTGACCATCCACAGCAGGGCGGTGTCGGACAGGCCCGACTCCGGGTAGCCGCCGCCGACGTCGGAGTGCACCCCGGCGAACCACACCTGCTGCACCCGCCCCGAGCGCTCGTCCTGCCGACGTACGGTGTCGGGCGCCTCCCACAGGCAGGGCTCGAAGGTCATCCGGCGCTCGTCGACGGCCAGCGCCTGCCGGGCCCGCAGCACCGTCGCGGACAGGTTGACGTCGTGGAACTCGTAGCGCCGGCTCAGCGCCCCCGGCACGCCCAGCGCGCCGACGGTGTCGAAGACGCCGAGCAGCGCGACCGTGGGTGTCGGGGTGGCAGTACTTCGCGCGGAACTGCTCCAGGGTCTCCTGCTGCGGCTTGTCGCCGGTCGCGGTAGCGCTCCTCGGCCGGGCCGAGCTGGTCGGCCACCACCGCCTCCCGGGTGAGCAGGCCGACCCGGCCCACCATGCCCACCAGGCTGCGGGCGGTGTAGGCGCCCCGGCTGAAGCCGAAGACGTAGATCTCGTCACCGGGGTCGTAGTTGAGGGCCAGGAACCGGTAGCCGGCCAGGATGTTCGCGAACAGGCCCAAGCCCCAGCGCCCCACCCAGGATGCGGTCCGCGCGGTAGCCCCGCGAGCCGACGCCCTCGAGGTAGAGCACCAGCTGCTGGGTCCCGCCCGAGTCCGCAGGGTGGGTCTCCACCGTGCGCGCGATCTTCTCGATGTTCGTCACGTTCGCCGAGTCGGGGGCGTTCCACGTCCCGTCGCAGCAGATCACCAGACGCTTCATGCCTTCGATGCAACCACCGCCGGGGCCCTGCGTCACTGCCCCCTTCGGGTGGTCAGAGGCCGAGCGAGCGCCCGATGATCTCCTTCTGGATCTCGGTGGTGCCGCCGTAGATGGTCTGCACGCGGCTGTCCAGGAAGGCCCGGGCGATGGGGTACTCCCGCATGTAGCCGTAGCCGCCGAAGATCTGCACGCCCGGCGTCGACGATCCGCTTCTGCAGCTCGGTGGTCCACCACTTCGCCATCGAGGCGCCCGGGGCGTCCAGCTCCCCGAGGGTGTGCAGCCGTACGCACTCGTCGACGAAGACCCGCGCCACGCGGGCCTCGGTGGCCATCTCCGCGATGGTGAAGCGGGTGTTCTGGAAGCTGCCGATCGGCCGGCCGAAGGCCTCCCGCTCCGTGGCGTGCGCCAGGCACATGGCCAGCACGGACTCGCAGGCGGCCGCGGCGGTCACCGCGATCGACAGCCGCTCCTGGGGCAGGTTCCGCATGAGGGACACGAAGCCGGAGCCCTCCTCGCCGAGGAGGTTCTCCTTGGGCACGACCACGGTGTCGAAGAACAGCTCGGAGGTGTCCTGGGCGGCCATCCCCACCTTGGAGAGGTTGCGGCCGCGGTCGAAGCCGGCCATGCCCCGCTCGACGACGAGCAGGCTGATGCCCCGGTGGCCCAGCCCGCCCTCGACGTGGGTGTCGGTGCGCGCCACCACCACGACCAGGTCGGCCATGGCGCCGTTGCTGATGAAGGTCTTGCTCCCGTTCAGCACGTAGTGGTCGCCCTTGTCGACCGCGCTGGTGCGGATGCCCTGCAGGTCGCTGCCGGCACCGGGCTCGGTCATGGCGATGGCGGTGATGGTCTCGCCGCTGACGCAGCCGGGCAGCCAGCGCCGCTTCTGCTCCGGCGTACCCAGGGAGGTCAGGTACGGCACGATGATGTCGGTGTGCACCCCGAAGCCCGGGCCGTGCGCCCCCGCCCGGGTCAGCTCCTCGGCCAGGACCACGTTGTAGCGGAAGTCGGCCACCCCCGGGCCGCCGTGCTCCTCCTCGACGTCGAAGCACAGCAGGCCCTGCTCGCCGGCCCGGCGCCACACCTCGCGGCTGACCTGGCCGTCGGCCTCCCACTGCTCGTGGTGCGGCGCGACCTCACGGGACACGAACTCGGCCACGGTGCGCCGGAACGCCTCGTGCTCGGGCTCCATCAGCGGTCGTGCGGTCATGACACCCACTCCTTCAGCGTCGACACCAGCTCCGCGGGGCTGCCCCCGTCGGCCGGCACCGGCACGACCTGCAGGTCGGTCACCCCGGCCTCGGCGTACGCCGCGATGCGCTCACGGACGTAGGAGGCCGGACCCACCAGGTTGGTCATCTCGAGCAGCTCGAGCGGCACCACCGCCTCCGCGTCGCGCTTGTTGCCGCCGAGGTACATCTCCTGGATCTGGGCGGCCTCCTTCTCGAAGCCGTACGCGCAGGCCAGGGTGTTGTAGAAGTTCCTCCCCTTGGCGCCCATGCCGCCGACGTAGAGCGCCACCGTCGGCCGGGCCAGGTCGAGCATGCCCTTGACGTCCTCGCCGATGCTCACCATCCCGCCGGCCACCACCTGCAGCGGTCCCAGGTCGGCCGGTCGCCGCGCCGCCCCGGCGGCCAGCGCCGCGCCCCACACCTCGTCGGCCCGCTCCGGGGCGAAGAGGAAGGGCAGCCAGCCGTCGGCGTACTCCGCGGTGCCCTCGACGTTCTTCTGGCCCAGGGCGGCCACGTAGATGGGCACCACCGGACGCTCCGGGCGGGTCAACATCTTCAGCGGCTTGCCGAGGCCGGTGCCCTCGCCCGGCGGCAGCGGCAGGGTGAAGACCGTGCCGTCGTAGGTCAGGGTCTCGCGCCGCAGCGCCTTCCGGACGATGTCGACGACCTCGCGGGTGCGGCCCAGCGGCTTGTCGTAGGGCAGGCCGTGCCAGCCCTCGATCACCTGCGGGCCGGACGCGCCGAGGCCGAGGATGGCCCGCCCGCCGCTCACGTTGTCGAGCCCGGCCGCGGTCTGCGCCAGCGCGCCCGGGGTGCGGGAGTAGACGTTGAGGATCGCAGCGCCGATCTCGACGGTCTCGGTCGTGGCGGCCAGGTAGCCCATCAGGGTGGGGGAGTCGAAGCCGTAGGCCTCCGCGACCCACACCCGGTCCAGCCCGGCCCGCTCCAGCGACGCCACCTGGTCGGCCGCCTCGCGGGGGTTGCCGGAGTACATCAGCGGCGTGGACAGCTTCATGGGGCTCCTGGGCTCGAGGTGCACGCGGGTCCGGCTCGGGCCGGCTGCTCGGTCCGCCCCAAGGTACTACCGTGACAGTGACGCTGTCATGATGGCGCGGGCACCTGCCCGTGCTCCCCGTCCGGGTGACGGGGGCTGCGAAGGAGGACGAGGCGTGACGACCTACGACATCGCGGTGCTCGGCGGCACCGGGCCCCAGGGCCGCGGGCTGGCCTACCGCTGGGCGCGGCACGGCCACCGGGTGGTGCTGGGCTCGCGGTCCGCGGAGCGGGCCGGCGAGACGGCGGCCCAGGTCGCCGGGCGCGTGCCGGGCGCGGAGGTCTCCGGGGCCACCAACGCGGAGGCCGCCGCCGCCGCCCAGGTCGTCGTGCTGGCCGTGCCGTACGACGGGCACGACGAGCTGGTGACCTCGCTGGCCGACGTCCTGGGCGGCAAGGTCGTCATCTCCTGCGTCAACCCGCTCGGCTTCGACCGGGAGGGCCCCTACGCGCTGGACGTCCCCGGCGGCAGCGCCGCCGAGACGGCCGCGGCCCTGGTGCCGGGGGCACGCGTGGTCGGCGCCTTCCACCACGTCTCGGCGGTCAGCCTGTGGGGGGACGCCGACGTCCTGGACCACGAGGACGTGCTGGTGTGCGGCGACGACCAGGACGCCAAGCAGGTCGCGGTCGAGCTGGCCCGGGCGGTGACCTCGCGCGACGGCGTCGACGCCGGGCGGCTGAGGATCGCCCGCCAGCTGGAGCCCTGGACCGCGGTGCTGATCAGCATCAACCGGCGTTACAGGATCCGCTCGGGCACGACGATCTCCGGGCTGCCTCAGCCCGGCTGACCCACGTGCGGCTGCGCGGCGGCGGGCCGTGGACCGCGCACCACCCGGTCCCGCCCGCCCTCCTTGGCCTCGTAGAGGGCGGCGTCGGCCGCCGAGAGCGCCGCGGACAGGCTCTCGCCCGGGTGGACCTCGACCGCGCCCACCGAGCAGGTCAGGCCGTCGGGGGCGCAGCGGCGCAGCCGGTCCAGCGCGACCGAGGACGCCTCGCCGCTGGTGCCCTGCAGGGCCACGGTGAACTCCTCACCGCCCCAGCGGGCCACGACGTCGACCACGCGCAGCGCCTCCTGGGCCCGGACGGCGAACGCGCGCAGCGCCTCGTCCCCGGCCAGGTGCCCGAAGGTGTCGTTGAAGCGCTTGAAGTGGTCGAGGTCGACCAGGGCCAGGGTGAACGCGGTGCCGGTGCGGTCCGCATGCGCGCGCAGCCGGGTGATCTCGGCGTCCCAGCCCCGGCGGTTCAGCAGCCCGGTGAGGGTGTCGGTCACCGTGGACCGCTCGAGCACCTGGCGCATCCGCTCACCGGTCAGGGCGGCGCCGGCCTCGGCCGCGACCGCCTCCACGGCCCGTCGGCCTGCCGTGTCCACGCCCTCCATGGGGTCGTCCCACGCGATCGAGAGCACCGCCTGCAGGTCGCCTCCCACCCCGACCGGCTGCCACATCAGGCTGGCCGCGCCGGAGTCGGTCAGCAGCTGCGGGGTCACCAGCGGGTGCTCGGCGACCTGCGAGGCGAAGACGGCCTCACCGGTGCGCCACACGTGGGTGGTCACCGACGGGTCGTTCCGGTCCATCGACAGGCCCACCAGGTTGAGCTCGCCGTCGACGGCGGTCACCACCAGGCGGTCCTCGCCCAGCGGCTCGATGAGCGAGACGAAGCTGGCCTGGGCCAGCCCCCGCAGGTGCCGCAGGATCACCGGCCGGGGGTCCAGGCCCTGCTGGGTCGCCTGGGCGATCTCCACGGAGGCCCGCATGCTGTCGCGGGAGAGGGTCAGCTCGTCCTCGGCGTTGCGACGGTCGGTGACGTCCTGCATCTGGGCGACGGTCCACGGCTGGCCCTGGGGCCCGGCGACGGCCGCCCGCGTCATCCACGCCCAACGGACGACGCCGTCCGGGCGGACCACCCGGCGCTCGCCGGAGGAGGGGGCCGGGGCCGGTACGTCGTCGTGGTGGGTGAACTCGTCGACGGCGTGGCCGCGGACGTCCTTGGCCGGGCGCCCGAGCAGCTCGCACAGGGCGGCGTTGGCCTCGACGAACAACCCGTTCTCGTCGGTCAGGCCGATGCCGACCGGGCTGTGGTCGAAGACGGACTGGAAGCGCCGCAGCCCGAGGTCGCTGCGGTCGACCGCACGGCTGAGCCGCCGGTACGCCGTGAGCCGGATCTCCAGCACGGCCACCGACAGGACGCAGGCCAGGGCGATGACCACCCCGTAGAACAGCACCAGCGGGGTCGGACGCGGCGGGTGCACCAGCACCAGCAGCAGCCAGGCCCCGGACGACGCCCCGACCAGGGACCAGGCCACCCGTCGGCCGTTGGAGACCGCGCCGATCCCGACCACGATGAGCGCGACGACGGCACTCTGCTGCACCTGACGGGTCACGGCCAGGTGCACCAGCACGTTGAGCATCGGCAGCAGGCAGACCAGCACCAGCAGCCGGTCCACCGACCGGTCGTCGACGGTGAGGGCGGCTCGGGCGCTGAGGGCGAAGAACACCGCCGTCACCGCGGCCAGGGCCACCACCAGGAGCCGCGGGGTCCCGTCGAGCAGGACCAGCTGGGTGGGCACCAGCACCGTGTAGACCACCGCGAGCAGGCGCGTGCCGACCATCACCGCATCCCGGGATCCCCAGCGGGACGCTGAGTCCTGCAGCACCGGCACTCCTCTCGCACGCCCGTTCTCCCGACCCTAGTCAGGGCCACCTGCCGGCGGGGCGGAACGCGCGCAACCGGGGTGCGCCGGCCCCCTCTCGGCGGACGTGCGGCGCTAAACGCAAACTTTACTTCGATCGGACGTGCCGGACGGTGGCTTCGTGGGTACACGTGACCAGGCCACCCGGGGGGGACACCGGTCCGGATGGGGCCAGGAGTTGTCCGAGGGACGAGCAGGGGGAGGAACCGATGACGGGTCGACGTGTGCTGTCCACCGCGACGGCGGCGGCCGGAGGAGTGCTGCTGATGGGGGCGGGGCCGATGGCAGCACCCGTGCTCGCCGCACCCGCGACGGGCGAGGTGCAGATCATCCAGGCGTCCCCGGAGCCGACGTGAACATCGCGATCGACGGCCGCACCGTCCGCTCGGGCGTCGGCGTCGGCACCGTCGCGGGCCCCTTCGCCCTCGCGACCGGGACCCACGAGGTCCGCTTCAGCCGACCGTCCGGCGGCGCGTCGATGCGCGCGACGGTGACGGTGCGCCCCGGGGCGAACGCCGACGTCGTCCTGCACCGGCCGGCCTCGGTCGGCGGCAAGGACGTCGTCAACGTCTACCGCACCCCCCGTGCGCCCATCGGGCCCGGCAAGGCGCGCGTCCTGGTGGCGCACACGGCCACGGTCGCCCCGGCCGACGTCCGCGTCGACGGCACCAAGATCTTCACCAACATCGCCAACGGCGAGTACGCCTCCGCCGACGTGCCGGCCGGTGACCACCGGGTGGAGCTGCTGGCCACGGGCCGGACCACCGACCCGCTGCTGGGCCCGCTGACGGTCAACCTCGCCCCCCGCACGGTCACGATGATCTACGCCGTCGGACGACCCTCCAACGGCTCCATGCGGGTCATCAGCCACGTGGCGCGCGTCGCCGCCGACGGCACGGTGGCCCCCCTCACGATCAAGACCGGCTCGGCGGGCCTGGCCGCGGGGCGCGCCGTCACCACGTTCGCCCCGGTCTCGCGCGCGTCGACCGGGTCGGCCGCGGCGGTGCCCCTGGTGGCGACCGGTGGGCTCCTCCTGGTCGGACTGGCCGTGGCCGTGCGACGGTCGGCAGGACGACGTACGTCGCCCGCCGCGTCGCGCTGACCGGCTCGTCGCCGGTGCGCCCGTCCCCGTCACAACCTCGGCGAGGGGCCCGGCCGGCCCTGGGGCTGGCCGCCCTCGTGCTGGGTCTGAGCGGCTGCGGGGCGCCGTCCGCACCGGAGACCGGTCCGGCCGCTGCGGCTCCGGTCTCCTCCTCGCCGACGCCCGCCGACGGCCCGGCGCGGCCCGCGGTCCCCGCTCGGCGGGCCGCCTCCGCACTGCTGGCGCAGCGGCCGGTGTCCGTCCGGCTGCCCAGCGGGCGGGTCGTCCCGGTCCTGGCCGTCTCCACGCGCCCGGACGGCGAGCTCGCCGTCCCCGAGGACATCGACGCCGCGGGCTGGTGGCGCGGCGGGTCCCGCCTGGGTGACCCGTTCGGCTCCATGCTGGTCGCGGCGCACATCGACTCGGTCACCCAGGGCCTCGGGCCCTTCGCGGAGCTGCTCGACGTCCGCCCCGGAGCCCGGGTGAGGGTGCTGTCGGCCTCGCTGCGCCAGGACTTCCGCATCGTCTCGCGGCGGTTGGTGCCCCAGGGGCCGCTGCGCGGCCGAGGCGACATCTCCGCCCCCACCGGCCCGGCGCGTCTGACGCTGGTCACCTGCGCACCCCCGTACGTCCGGGCCGACGGCGGCTACCAGAACCTCGCCGTCGTCACCGCCGAGCCGGTCGGCCCGCCCGTACGCCGAGGTGCGAGGTGAGGTCGGGCGTGGGGTCGGGCCTCAAGGCGATGTTCACCGGACGCCGTCACGATGACCGGGACTCGGACGCCTCCATCGTCCCGGGGCTGGGTGGCACGGACGACCCCGACGCTGTCGACGCGGACTCTCCCGACGCCGACCGACCGCCCACGCTGGCGATGCCGGCGTCAACGACGCCGAGGGCTACTACGTCGACGAGACGGGTGAGCTGTTCTACGTCGACGAGACCGGCGAGGTCTTCTGGGTGGACGAGTCCGGCGACCTGTTCCGCCTCGACGACGCCGATGAGGCCGACGTCTCCGACGATCCGCACGTCCTGGTCGAGCCGGAGCCCGAGGTCGTGGCCGATCCTGAGGCCGAGCTCGTTGCCGAGCCGGAGCCGGAGCCGGAGCCGGTGGCCGAGCCCGAGCCCGAGCCCGAGCCCGAGCCGGAGCCGGAGCCGGAGCCGAAGCCCGAGGTCGTGGCCGAGCCGGAGCCGGAGCCGAAGCCGAGCCGGAGCCCGAGGTCGTGGTCGAGCCGGGGCCCGAGGTCGTGGCCGAGCCGGAGCCCGAGCCTGAGCCCGAGCTCGAAGCGGAGCCCAAGGTCGTGGCCGAGCCCGACGTCGTAGCCGCGCCGGAGCCGGAACCTGAACCTGAACCGGCACGGGAGTCGCAGCCGGATCCTGTCGCCGAGCCGGAGTCGGAGCGCGAGACGCGACCCGTCGTGGTGGGCGGTGACCAGGCCCGGACGGGCCGGTCGCTGCGCAGGGGACCGGCCCTCGTCGCCGCGGCGCTCATCGCGCTGCTCGTCGCCAACCTCGTCCTGCTCTACCTGGTGATCGCCCGCGACGACAGCCCGCAGGGCGGGTCCGATCTCGAGGCCACCCCCACGGTGGTGCTGCGGCCGCCCGCCTCGCTGCCCGCCACGGGCTCCCTGGACCGGGTGCGGGTCCTCGGCCGCGGCGACCTGCAGGTGACCCAGTGGGTGCGCAGCGGGGCCGGCCTCGACCGGGTCGTGCTCAGCGCTCCGGACCCGTCGGTGGGCAGCGGCTCGGTGAAGGCCAGCGGGCTGGTCGTCGTGGCCGACGGTTCCAGGGTCCCGGGGCCGGGCACGGTCGGGGACGACCCGCAGGTGTTCACCTTCCAGGACCCGGCCCAGCTGGTCCGGGTCACGTACCGGCTCAGCGGGGTGGTGGAGCGCAGCCCCGACGTACCGGGCCGAGCCCTGCTGCGGGCGACCGCCCTGCGGCTGACCGCGACGCCGGCCGACGGCCCCGCCCGGGTCGAGCTCACCGGCGCTCCGGTGCTGTCGGTCGCGTGCGTCGCGCAGGGGTCGACGGCCCTGCCCGTCCCCTGCGGCAGCGCGAGCAGCGGGGGCTGGACGGTGGAACGCACGCCCGACCGCCGTGCGGACGGCCTGGTGGCCCAGGTCCAGCTGCCGGTGGCACCCTGACGCGCCCACCGCCCTTCACCTGAGGTTCACGTCACGCTGCGCTGCGGTACACGTGGCGCGCGGACCGTCGACGTCATGGACACCACCGCCGGCTCCCCGCTCCCGTCCCGGGGACCCGCACGCGCCCTGCCGCTGGTCATCGGTCACCGGGGGGCTCCGGGCTACCGCCCCGAGCACACCCTCGCCTCCTACGAGCTGGCCATCGAGATGGGCGCCGACTACATCGAGCCCGACCTGGTCCCCACCCGGGACGGGGTGCTGGTGGCCCGCCACGAGAACGAGATCAGCGGCACCACCGACGTCGCCTGCCCACCGGCACTTCGCAGGGCGGCGGACCACCCGACTCATCGACGGCCGGCTCACGGAGGGCTGGTTCACCGAGGACTTCACCCTCGAGGAGCTGAAGTCGCTGCGCGCCACCGAGCGGCTGCCCGCCGTACGCCCGGCCAACACCGTCTACGACGGCCGGTTCGAGATCGCCACCTTCGAGGAGATCCTCGACCTGGCGGAGCGGCGCGGACGCGAGCGCGGGGTGACCGTCGGCGTCTACCCCGAGACCAAGCACCCCTCCTACTTCGCCTCCCGGGGCCTCCCGCTCGAGCCCCTGCTGGTCGCGTCCCTGCGCAGCCACCACCTCGACCGACCCAACGCGCCGGTGCTCGTGCAGTCGTTCGAGACGGCGAACCTGCGCGCCCTGGCCGCGGTCGTCCCGGTGCCGCTGGTGCAGCTGGTCGACCGGGACGGGGCGCCGTACGACCGTGTCGCGGCCGGTGACCCGCTGACCTACCGCGACCTGCTCTCGCCCGCCGGGCTGGCCGACGTGGCGACGTACGCCGCAGCGGTGGGCCTGCACGCAGGCCTCGTCCTGGACGACGCGGGACGGAGCACCGGGCTGGCCGACCGGGCCCACGCAGCTGGGCTGCTGGTGCACGCCTGGACGGCGCGCGACGAGAACCAGTTCCTGGCCGCACCGTTCCGCCGTGGCGACGACCCCTGCGCCCGGGGGGACGGCCAGGGCCAGACCGTGGCCCTGCTCGAGGCGGGCGTCGACGGTGTCTTCTCCGACCACCCGGACACCACCGCGGGTGCCCGCCGGGTGTGGCTGGACCGCCAGGACACCACTCGCCGCCGCGTCCCGGCCGCCTGACCCCGGACCGCCCGTCCCCGACGAGCCCCGCCGCACACGCTGCGCGGGGCTCGTCGGCGTCGTTCACCCCGCGGCAACCCACGGGGCGCCCGACAGGACTACCATCGAAGGCATGGAGCAACCCCATGTCGTCGTCCTGTTCGGTGCCACCGGTGACCTGGCCCGCCGCAAGCTGCTACCTGGACTCCTGCACCTGCTGGAGGCCGGGCTGCTCGACGACTGCCGCATCGTCGGCACGTCGCTCGACAGACTGGACACCGAGCAGTTCATCAAGGTGTCCCGCGAGGCGGTCGACGAGTTCAGCCGTCCCTTCGACGAGGCGTGCTGGGACGACTTCGCCAGCCGTCTGACCTTCGTCTCGCAGCTCGACGGTCCCGACGCGCTCGCGCGACGCGGTCGCCGCGGCCGAGACCGCAGCTGGCGCGAGGAGTGCGAGGCGCGAGATCGGCCGCCTGCACTACCTGAGCGTGCCGCCCAAGGCGGCGCTGCCGGTGGTCAAGCAGCTCGCCGAGGCCGGCCTGGTGGAGCGCTCCCGCATCATCATGGAGAAGCCGTTCGGCACCGACCTCGAGTCGGCCAAGAAGCTCAACGCGCGGCTGCACGAGGTCTTCGCCGAGGAGCAGATCTTCCGCATCGACCACTTCCTGGGCAAGGAGGCCGCGCAGAACATCCTGGCCTTCCGCTTCGCCAACGGTCTGTTCGAGCCGATCTGGAACCGCAACTTCATCGACCACGTGCAGATCGACGTGCCCGAGACCCTCGGCCTGGAGATGCGGACCGCCTTCTACGAGTCCACCGGCGCCTTCCGCGACATGGTGGTCACCCACCTGATGCAGGTGCTGGCGTTCATGGCCATGGAGCCGCCGACCTCGCTGGCCCCCGGGCCGATCAGCGACGAGAAGCTCAAGGTGTTCCGCTCCATGCGTCCGCTGGAGTCGCACAACGTCGTACGCGGGCAGTACCTCGGCTACCGCGAGCACCCCGACGTGGCCGACGACTCCGACACCGAGACGTTCATGGCCCTCAAGGTCGAGATCGACAACTGGCGCTGGGCCGGGGTGCCGTTCTTCCTGCGCACCGGCAAGAAGATGGCCGAGGGCGCCCGGATCATCTCGATCGCCTTCAAGGAGCCGCCGCGCACGATGTTCCCGGCCGGCTCCGGGGTGGGGGCCGCCGGTCCCGACCACCTGACCTTCGACCTGGCCGACCAGTCCCGCATGTCGCTGTCCTTCTACGGCAAGCGCCCCGGCCCGGGGATGAAGCTGGAGAAGCTCTCGATGCAGTTCGCCACGCACGAGACGGGCAGCTCCAAGGGGGTCCTGGAGGCCTACGAGCGGCTCATCCACGACGCCATGCGGGGCGACCACACGCTGTTCACCACCGCCGCCGGCATCGAGGAGCTGTGGGACAAGTCCCGCCAGCTGGTCGAGGACCCGCCGCCGGTGCGCAGCTACGCTCCCGGCAGCTGGGGCCCCAACGCCATCCACCAGATGATCGCGCCGCACGCGTGGCGGCTGCCGTTCGAGCGGGCCTGGCGGCGTCCGAACTCCTTCGCGGAGTAGGCGCCTCCTGCCCGCCCAGGGCGACGCACCAGTCGCTCACCGGCGCTCTCCGTCGTTGGGATCGGTGGCATCGGTGGCGTCGGTGGGAGCGGTGGCGTCGGTGGGTGCGAACAGGTCCAGCCGGGCGGTCTCGTCCTCGGGGAGGTCCGTCCCCTCGGAGGCCTCGTCCCGGCCGTAGGGCCCCGACACGGAGCCATCGGCGGGGTCCTGGGTGGAGTCGTGCGCGGATCCGAGCTGACGGCGACGGCTGGCGCCGCGGGCGGCCACGGCGACCAGCCCGATGACCCCGGCGACGACGAGCACCAGCGGCATCAGCCAGGTCACGTCGCGGGTGTCCAGGACGTCGGCCGCGGTCAGGGCCCAGGAGCCGGAGATGCCCAGGAAGACCAGGCCGAGCACCAGGTAGCTGACGTTGAGCGGGTGGGTGACGGGTTCGCGCATCAGGGGTTCCTCACGTCGATGTGGCCGGCGGTGATCTGGGCGTCCACGGTGACCGTGCCGGTCCCCGTGCCCAGGACGCCCTGCAGGTGGTTGTCGAAGCCGCCGGTGCCCTGGTCGGGGAAGTCGATCTGGCCGGGTCCGTCGACGTCGGCGGTCACGTCGGTGCGCAGCCCTCGGGGCAGCACCAGCACGACCTCGCCCGCGCCGACCTCCACGTCGATGGTGCGCCCGGCCAGCGCGTCCGGGTCGGAGAGGCTCGAGAGGTCGAGGTACACCCTGCCGGTGTCGATCCGGTAGGAGCTGGCCACGTCGGCGGCCGTCGCGGGGGTGAGGGTGAGCTGCTGGCCGTTGCGGGCGCTGATCCCTCCCACGGCTCCCACCAGCGAGGTCACGGCGAGGGCGAGCGCGGCCAGGACGCCGAGCGCGATGAGGCCGCCGGCGCGACCGACGAAGGCGCCGAGCAGCAGTCCTCGCGCCGACGACGGCCAGGGCCAGGGCCGGGTAGGCGGCCGGGACCACGTCCGTGCCCGAGGCGTCGACGAGGCCGAGCGTCCCGAGGGCGATGGCCACCAGGGCCAGCGTGGGCAGGAAGAGCAGCGGCCCGCGGCGGCGACGCGGCGGCTGGTACGGCGGAGGGCCGGCCTGGGCCGCGGGCGGCTGCCACGGCGGCGGGGGCGGCGGCCAGGAGGGCGCCGTCGACGACCACGTCGCGGTCGGCTCCACGCCCGGTACGGCGGTCGCCGGGGTCGCCGGGGTCGCCGGGGTCACCGGGCTCGCCTGGGTCGCCGGGTACGACGGGTAGTCCGGGCGCGGGTCGCCGGACGGGGTCCAGGTGGGCGTGCCGCCGTCCCGGTCCCGGACGGCGATGAACACCAGCACCCCGAAGCCGACCACGATCGACCGGCCACGGCACCCCGAAGCCGCCCCAGCCGTTGGCCAGGACCAGCAGGGCCGCCACCACGCCCGTGGCGACGAGCAGGGCGTTGCGGGTGGCGGGCCGGGTGCGGATCGTGCCCTCGGGCCGGTCGTCGGCGGGCACGAACAGCCACGCGACGCCGTACAGCAGGAAGCCTGCGCCGCCGAAGAAGCAGAGCACCACCAGCAGCACCCGCACGATGGTGGGGTCGATGTTGAGGTGCCGCCCGAGACCGCCCGCCACGCCTGCGACCTTGCGGTCGGTGGTGCTGCGGCGCAGCTGCTCGTAGGAGCGCAGGTGGTCGCGGTCCAGGCCCGGGGGCGGCTGGGGGTGGGGTCCGGCACCGGTCCGGTCGTCGGTGGGTGGCGGCTCCGGGGAGGCCTGGGTGCCCTGGGTCTCTGTCATGACTCGATCCTGGGGGCTGGAGGGGCCCGCCACCATCGGGGAGACCCCCGGTTCGGACCCCGGGGTGCGTCGTGCCGGCCAGGGGTCGGCACAGGGGCGGACCGGGGGTCGACCAGGGTTCGCACGCATGGTCGGCCCCGAGGCCGCTGTGTGACGATGAGACCACGATGAGCCCGTCCACCTCCCTCCCCGCGACCGGCCCGGCCACCGGACGGGCCCCGGTCCGCCGCACGGCGTACCGCAGCAGCGAGGAGCGCCTGCTCGGCGGGGTCGCGGCCGGGCTCGGCCACCACCTCGGGGTGCGCAGCCTGTACGTGCGCTCCGCGTTCCTGGTGACCGCCACCTTCGGCTTCGGCCTGCTGCTGTACGCCGGCCTGTGGCTGGTGCTGCCCACCGACAGCCGGCTGGAGCAGGCCAGCCCCGGGCTGGAGGCCGCCACCCGCCAGGGCAAGCGCCCCCGGCGGTCGCGGCGGATGGAGGACGTCGGCCCCCTGGTCGCACTGGCCGCGGTCGCGCTCGGGGTCGTGGTGCTCGGCCACAGCCTGGTCGGCGGCTCGCTGGTCTTCTGGCCGCTGCTGCTCGGCGTGGTCGGCCTCGCGGTGCTGTGGCGCCAGGCCGACGAGGCCCAGCGCGAACGCTGGGTCGACAGCACCGGCCGCGTCGACTTCTGGCGGGCCGTGGTCGGCAGCGGCGGCGTCGCGTCGTACGCCCGCCTGGCCGCCGGCGTGGGCCTGCTCGCCTCCGCCCTGGTGCTCTTCGCCGTGGAGACCGGGCAGTCCGGCCGCATCGGCGTGGCCCGCGACGTGGTGGTCGCCGGCGTGCTCGGGGTGGCGGGTCTGGCCCTGATGGTCGGGCCGTGGGTCTTCCGGCTCACCGGCGACCTCTCCGAGGAGCGCGCTGCGCGGGTGCGCTCGCAGGAGCGCGCCGACATGGCCGCCCACCTGCACGACTCCGTCCTGCAGACCCTTGCCCTCATCCAGAAGCACGCGAACGACGGCCGCACCGTGGCGACCCTGGCCCGCGCGCAGGAGCGGGACCTGCGCGCCTGGCTGTACGGAGACCAGCCACCGCCCGAGGTCTCGGTGGCCAGTGCCCTGAGGTCGGCCGCCGCCGAGGTCGAGGATGCCCACGGCGTACCCGTCGAGGTCGTCGTGGTCGGCGACGCCCCGGTCTCCGAGCGGGTGCGCCCGCTGGTGCTGGCCGCACGGGAGGCCATGGTCAACGCGGCCCGGCACTCCGGAGCGGCCAAGGTCGACGTGTACGTCGAGTGCTCCCCGGTCGGCACCGAGGTCTTCGTGCGCGACCGGGGCCGCGGGTTCGAGGTGGCCGAGGTGCCCGCGGACCGCCTCGGCGTGCGCAACTCCATCCTGGACCGGGTGCGGCGGCACGGTGGCACGGCCACCATCCGCAGCGGTCCCGACGAGGGCACCGAGGTCCGCCTGCAGATGGCGGGCACGGCCGCGCCCGACCCGCACCACCGCGACACCGCCCCCGCAGGCCGCCCGACCGAGGAGACCCGATGACCCGACGCACCGTGGTGGTGGTCGACGACCACGCCATGTTCCGCACGGGCGTGAAGGCCGAGCTGGCCGCCCACCCCGACCGGGTCGAGGTGCTGGGCGAGGCCGCCGACGTCGACCAGGCCGTGGCCGCGGTCAGCTCGCTGCGCCCCGAGGTGGTGCTGCTCGACGTGCACCTGCCCGGCGGCGGTGGCGCGGAGGTCATGCGGCGGATCGGGGCGCGCCTGCCCGAGACCCGCTTCCTGGCCCTGTCGGTCTCGGACGCGGCCGAGGACGTGATCGGGACCATCCGGGCCGGGGCCCGGGGCTACGTCACCAAGACCATCACGGGCCCGGAGCTGGTCGACGCCATCGGGAGGGTGGCCACGGGCGACGCCGTCTTCTCGCCGCGGCTGGCGGGCTTCGTGCTCGACGCCTTCGCCGGCACGATCGAGGTGGCCCAGGTCGACGAGGACCTCGACCGGCTCACCGAGCGGGAGCGGGAGGTGATGCGGCTGATCGCCCGCGGCTACTCCTACAAGGAGGTGGCCTCGTCGCTGTTCATCTCGGTCAAGACCGTCGAGACCCACGTCTCGAGCGTGCTGCGCAAGCTGCAGCTGTCCTCCCGGCACGAGCTCACCCGCTGGGCCAACGACCGGCGGCTGCTCTGAGCCCGACCCGGCCCGGGCGGCGGGTGCTGGCGGCCGTGCTCGGGCTGTGCGTGCTCGCCGCACCGAGCGCGTGCTCGTCGGGGGACCCCGGGAGCACCGGGTCCCCGTCCACCTCGCCCACCCCTTCCGTCGCGCCCACGTCGCCCGCCACGTCGCCCACCGCCTCGACCCCGCCGACCTCGCCGACCGCCTCCGCCGCGCCCACCTCGCGCAGCCCCACCCCGTCGTCGTCCCCCAGCGCCCCGTCCCGCCCGGTCGATCCCGCCGCGTGGAGGGTCGGCGCCCACCCGCTCCCGCTGCGCGGCGACGGCTTCGGTCAGGTGCTGCCCACCCCGAGGGTGCTGCGGGTCCGCCGGCTGCCCACCCGCGACGTGCTGCCGCCCCCGCCCGACGACCGCTTCCACGCCACCACCGGCCCGGTCACCCCGGCGCTGCGTCGTCGGATGGGGGAGACCTGGTCGCCGGGCTGCCCGGTCCCGCTGTCGGGTCTGCGCTACCTCACGCTGTCCTTCCACGGCCTGGACGGCGGTCTGCACACCGGCGAGCTGGTGGTCAACGCCTCGGTGGCCCGCGACGTGGTGACCGTCTTCGGCCGGCTGTTCGCGGCGGGCTACCCGCTGGAGGAGATGCGGCTGCCCACCACGGCCGACCTCGACGCGCCCCCCACCGGCGACGGCAACGACACCGCGGCGTACGTCTGCCGGCTGACCCGCGGGTCGACCACGCTCTCGGCGCACGCCTTCGGGCTGGCCATCGACGTCAACCCCTTCCTGAACCCGTACCACAAGGGCGACCTCGTGCTGCCCGAGCTGGCGAGCGCCTACCTGGACCGTTCCTGGCGCCGGCCCGGGATGATCGAGCGGGGCGACGTGGTGACGGCCGCCTTCGCCGACGTCGGCTGGACCTGGGGTGGCGACTACACCTCCCTGAAGGACCTCATGCACTTCTCCGCCAACGGTCGCTGACCGCTCCGACGGGCACTGGGCGTGGCCTCCGGTCCGGCTCGGGCGGGCCGGCGGTCGGACGCGTCGGCTGGTGCCCGTCGGAGCGGTCGTCGTCCGGGCCGGACGTAGGGTGGAGCGGACATGAGCACCCTGTTCCCCCTCCCCGAGGCCCCGTCCGCGTCGAAGCACGAGGCCCTGCTCGACGGTCTCAACGGGCCGCAGCGGGCGGCGGTGGTGCACGCCGGGTCGCCGCTGCTCGTGGTGGCCGGGGCCGGGTCGGGCAAGACCCGGGTGCTGACCCGCCGGATCGCCTGGCTGATCGCCGAGCGCAAGGCGCACCCCGGCTCGATCCTGGCGATCACCTTCACCAACAAGGCCGCCGCCGAGATGCGGGAGCGCGTCGAGGACCTGGTCGGGCGACGGGCCCGGATCATGTGGGTCTCGACCTTCCACTCGGCCTGCGTGCGCATCCTGCGCCGGGAGATCGAGCGCTTCGGCTACAAGTCCTCCTTCTCCATCTACGACGCCGCCGACTCCCGCCGCCTGATGACCCTGGTGTGCAAGGAGCTCGACCTCGACGCGAAGCGCTACCCGCCGCGCGCGGTGCTCACCTGGGTCTCGGACCAGAAGAACGAGCTGGTCGACCACGAGGAGGCCTCGCGGCGCAGCAGCAACCACCTCGAGGAGACCTACGCCTCGGCGTACGCGCTCTACCAGCAGCGGCTGCGCGACGCCAACGCCCTGGACTTCGACGACCTGATCATGACCGCGGTGCACCTGTTCCAGTCGTTCCCGGAGGTCCGCGAGAGCTACCGCCGCCGCTTCCGGCACGTCCTGGTCGACGAGTACCAGGACACCAACCACGCGCAGTACGCCCTGGTCCGCGAGCTGTGCGGACCGTCGGTGGGCCGACCCGTCGCGGACGGCCAGGTCGACCCCGACGCCCCGGACGGCGAGGTCGCCGACACCGGCAACGTCGAGCCGGCCGAGCTGATGGTGGTCGGCGACGCCGACCAGTCCATCTACGCGTTCCGCGGCGCGAACATCCGCAACATCCTCGACTTCGAGGAGGACTTCCCCGACGCCAGCACCATCCTGCTGGAGCAGAACTACCGCTCGACGCAGACCATCCTCACCGCGGCCAACGCGGTCATCGGGCGCAACACCGGCCGCACGGCCAAGAACCTCTGGTCCGACGCGGGCGACGGCGAGCCCATCGTCGGGTTCGTGGCCGACGACGAGCACGACGAGGCCCGGTTCGTGGCCGAGGAGGTGCGCGCCCTGGGCCGCCTGGAGGGTGAGGCCAGGCGTCGTCCGGCCGACACCGCGGTGTTCTACCGGACCAACGCGCAGTCCCGGGTGTTCGAGGAGGTGTTCATCCGCTCCGGCCTGCCCTACAAGGTGGTCGGCGGGGTGCGGTTCTACGAGCGCCGCGAGATCAAGGACGCGCTGGCGTACCTGCGCATCCTGGTCAACCCCGACGACGAGATCTCCCTGCGCCGCATCCTCAACGTGCCCAAGCGGGGGATCGGGGACCGCGCCGAGGCCTGCGTCCAGGCGCTGGCCCGCAGCGAGCAGCTCACCTTCTTCGAGGCCCTGCAACGGGCCCGGGAGGCCCCGGGCATCGCCACCCGCTCGCTGGGGGCGGTCCGTTCCTTCGTCGACATGGTCGAGGAGGCCCGCTCCATGGTGGACGCCGGCGAGCGGGCCGACGTGGTGCTCGAGCACCTGCTGGCCAGCAGCGGCTACCTGCGCGAGCTGGAGGAGAGCGAGGACCCGCAGGACGAGACCCGGGTGGAGAACCTCGCCGAGCTGGTCGCGGTCGCCCGCGAGTTCGCCGACGAGCCCGTGCTGGCCCCCTCGGCCGACCCGGCCGACGAGTCCCCGGCCGCGCCCGGGCTGCCGGACTTCCTGGAGCGGGTGGCGCTGGTCGCCGACTCCGACCAGATCCCCGACCAGGACCCGGAGCGGGCCGCGGACGGGGTCGTCACCCTCATGACGCTGCACACCGCCAAGGGGCTGGAGTTCCCGGTGGTGTTCCTGACCGGCCTGGAGGACGGGATCTTCCCGCACCAGCGCTCGCTCAACGACCGCACCGAGCTGGAGGAGGAGCGGCGGCTGGCGTACGTCGGCGTGACCCGCGCCCAGCAGCGGCTCTACGTCTCCCGGGCCCTGGTCCGCTCGGCGTGGGGCGCGCCGTCGCACAACCCGCCGTCGCGCTTCATCGACGAGCTGCCGGTCGACCTCGTGGACTGGCGCCGGACCGAGGCGGCCCAGACGTCGTGGAACAGGCCGGTGCTGCCCTCCCTGCCCCAGCGCACCGGCTCCGCGCCGACCCGCCGGTTCGGGGCGGCCGCCGTCCGCGCGGACGCCGACGCCCGTGGGAAGAAGCGGGAGGTGCCGTCGCTGGACCCGGGCGACCGGGTGCTGCACGACCAGTTCGGCATGGGCTCGGTGGTGGCCGTGGACGGCGCGGGCGACAAGGCGGTGGCCTCGATCGACTTCGGGTCCCAGGGCGTCAAGCGGCTGCTGCTGCGCTACGCCCCGGTCGAGAAGCTCTGAGCGCCGGGCCTACGGCTTCAGGCCGTGCTCGACCATCGCCGCGTACGGGTCGACCGGCTCGTCGGGCGAGGGGCGGACCTCGACGTGCACGTGCGGGCCGGTGGTGTTGCCGGTCGAGCCGACGGTGCCGATGACCTCGCCGGCCCGGACGTCGTCGCCCGGGGAGACCGCGAACGAGGTCTGGTGGCAGTACCACAGCTCGGTGCCGTCCTCGAGCGTCTCGATCGTGCGGTTGCCGTAGGCGCCCGAGGAGGCGGCCTCGGTGATGGTGCCGCCCGCGACGGCGTGGATCGGCGTGCCGGACGGCGCGGCGAAGTCCAGGCCGGTGTGGCAGTGCGACCACAGGCCCGAGCACTGCCCGAAGCGGCTGGTCAGGTGGTAGGCGCCGGGGGAGACCGGCAGCTGCCAGGCGTCCCTGGCGATGGCCACGGCCTGGCGTCTGGGCGCTGACCGCGATGCGGGCCAGGGCGGCGTTGCGCTGCCGGGCCCGCCGCTCGGCGACCGCCTGCAGCCCCCGACCGGCGGGGGTCGCAGCGACCCCCGAGGTCTCGCCGGACGTGTCACGGGCGGTGTTACGTGGTTCGCGGGCGGCGGTGCGTTGCGAGCCGCGGCTCACGACCCGCTCGCGGCCGGCGACGAGCTCGGCGCGAGAGGACAGCGTCGCGGACAGGCGGGTGGCCGCGACGGGGGAGGCGGACGAGCCGGCGCTCCCGGCCGCGGAGCCTCGCGACCCCGGCGTGGCCCCGGGTGCGGTGTCGGCCTGGGATCCGCTGGCGGTCAGGGCACCGACGGCGCCCAGGGTGAGGGCCGTGGCGCCGAGCAGGCCCGGCAGGGCGCGGAGCGTGCGACGCGCGACCGGCGCCGAGGGACGGCGCGTCCTGGCCGCGGCGTGGGTGCCGCGGTGGCTGCGGACGGCACCGCTGCCAGGGACCGGAGGGGTCGCGGAGAGGGGGGTGGTACGACGCCGGGGGAGGGCGTGCTGCTCGGCTCGGTGGGTCGCCACGTCGGGGGAGATCCTTCGGTCGGGGTCGGGCAGCGGCTCACGATAACGAAGACGGGCGGCGTTGTCCGTTTCGGTAAAGCCACCTGTGTGGTCTGGGGCACACCACCGGTCTGGTCCGGAGCGGGAGCCGGGGTCCCCGGCGCTGGTGTCCGTGTGGCTGATGTCACCACCGGCCGAGGGCTGCTCCCCCCGCGCTCCGGGCGGGGTCGGTTAGGGTGCGACGAAGGACGGCAGCGCCGTGCCGGACCGTGACGAGGAGGTGGCGACGTGGTTTCTCCCATCCGGATCGTGGTGGCCAAGCCGGGGCTCGACGGGCACGACCGAGGCGCCAAGGTGATCGCCCGGGCGCTCCGGGACGCCGGTCACGAGGTCATCTACACCGGTCTGCACCAGACACCGGAGCAGATCGTGGAGACGGCCATCCAGGAGGACGCCGACGTCATCGGCCTCTCGGTGCTCTCCGGCGCGCACATGACCCTGTTCGCGAAGCTGCTGGGCCTGCTCGACGAGCGCGACGCCCGCGACATCGTGGTCATCGGCGGCGGCATCATCCCCGAGGGCGACATCCCGCTGCTGAAGGAGATGGGGGTGGCCGAGGTGTTCACCCCCGGCGCCCGGACGACCTCCATCGTGGACTGGGTCCGCGAGCACGTCGTCGACGACTCCGCGGATCCCGCGCACGCCTGAGACGCCGCGCTCGACCCAGCAGGACCCCGCTACGGCCCTGCCTCAGCCCCCCTCCGCCCCGCCCGGGTCCCGCCTGCCTCCCGCTCCCGGGTCGAGCGCGTGAAGCACGCCCCGACCAGGGCCGCCCGCTCTGCCAGCTCGGCCGGCTCCTCCACGAGGAAGTCGGCCCCCACCCCGGCGAGCACGAACAGTGGCCAGGCCAGGTCGTCGGCCTCCATGACCACCCGGCAGAGCGGTCCGTCCCGGCCTGGCTCCGGCTCGAGCTCCTCCACCGTGCCCCAGTGCCGGACGTGGCGTCGTACGACGTCGGCGGGGGCGTGCACCCGCACCGAGACGCGCCGGTGCTGGGGGAGCGAGCGCAGGCTGCGGGTGACGAACGCGGCCGCGTCGCCGCCCGGCAGGTCGCGCTGCCGGAAGCGCACCCCCGTCGGGTGGACCTCGCTCATCCGGTCGACGCGGAAGCTGCGCCAGTCGTGGCGAAGCAGGTCCCAGGCCACCAGGTACCAGAGCCGTCCCAGCGAGACCAGACGGTGCGGCTCGACCGAGCGGTCCATCGTCTCGCCGTCGCGGGTGCGGTAGCCGAAGCCGACCCGCTCGTCGTCGCGGCACGCCTGCGCCAGCGTCGCCAGGGCGTGCGCGTCGACCCTCGGGCCGTCGGAGGACCACACCGTCGGCACGGCGTAGGAGGCCAGTGCGTCCACGCGGCGCCGCAGCCGGGGTGGCATCACGGTGACGACCTTGCCGAGGGCGCGCGCGGCGGTCTCCTCGATGCCGTCGACCATGCCGCCCACCGCTGCGTGCAGCCCCACGACGATGGCCACCGCCTCGTCGTCCTCCAGCAGCAGCGGGGGCATCGCGGCGCCGGCCTGCAGCTGGTAGCCGCCGGTCGACCCCCGAGCGGCGTGCACCGGGTACCCCAGGTCGCGCAGCCGGTCGACGTCGCGGCGCAGCGTACGGTCGCTGACCTCCAGCCGGGCGGCCAGCTCGGCCCCGGGCCAGTACCGGTGGGTCTGCAGCAGCGAGAGCAGCTGCAGCATCCGGGTCGCGCTCGACATGCCACCGAGGCTAGTGGTCGCCACGGATAGGTCCTGTCCGGAATGCCGGCCAGCCGAACCCTCTGTCCACAACAGTTGAAGATGCATGTGTTTCTGCCCGGCCCCGTCGTACGCTCGCCAGATGACCGCTGCCCGCCGCTGGTGGACCGTCGGGATCCTCGTCGTCCTGCTGCTCGCCTCGCCCGCCCTGGTGCGCGCGCTGCCGGTCCGGGACCGCGACGTCTCCGCCGGCGCCCTCCTCGAGCGCGTGCGCGCCTCCCGCGACGTGCCCTTCTCCGGGTACGCCGAGACCGCCGGCAGCGTGCTGCTGCCGGAGAACGACGCCCTCTCGAGCCTGGGCAAGCTGCTCGGCGAGACCAACCGCCTGCGGGTGTGGTGGAGCGGTCCGGACACGTGGCGGGTGGCCGACCTGCGCACCACCGGCGAGACCGACCTCGTCCACCGGGGCGACCGCATGGTGCGCTGGGTCTACGAGTCCAAGCGGGCCACGCTGATCCCCGACGTGCCCGTGCGCCTGCCCGACGCCGCCGACCTGCTTCCCAACGAGCTCGCCCGGCACGTGCTGCAGGGCGCCCAGCGCTCCGAGCTCAGCCGGCTGCCCGCACGGCGCGTGGCCGGCCGCACGGCGCTCGGGCTGCGCCTGACCCCGGGTGACGCCCAGGCCGCCGTGGGCCGGGTCGACGTGTACGTCGACGCGGCCTCGTCGGTGCCGCTGCGGGTTGAGCTCTACGACCGCGGCAGCAGCACGCCCTCGCTGACCTCCCGGCTCCTGGACTTCTCCCCCGGCCGGCCCCCGGCGAGCACCCTGAGGTTCACCCCGCCGCACGACGCCCACCTGCGCTACGACGACGTGGTCGACCTCGCCGCCGCCGCCGACCGCTTCGCCTCCCGGGTCCCGCCGGACACGCTGGCCGGGCTGCCCGACCGGGAGTCCGCCCCGGCTGAGGTGCAGGGCTCGGTCGGGGTCTACGGCCGGGGCCCCACCGTGCTGCTGGCCATCCCGCTCTGGAGCCGCTCGGCGGACCGCGTCCGCGAGGACCTCCGCAAGCGTCCCGGCGTGGCCACCACCGACGCGGGCATCCTGCTGGAGGCCTCGCCGCTGCGGCTGCTGCTGGCCGAGCCGGAGGTCAACGGCACCAGCTGGCTGCTGGCCGGCACCGTCACCGCGCAGGCGCTCACCGACGCCGCGGACGAGCTCGCGACGAACCGTCCGGCCCTGGGTGGCAGCCGGTGAGCTCCCCCTGAGACCGGGACCGTCGAGGCCCGGGCGAGTGCGACCCGGGCGATCGAGACCCGGGCCCTGACCAAGCGCTACGGCCCGGTCCTGGCCGTCGACGGCATCGACCTCGACGTGCGCGAGGGGGACGTCTACGGCTTCCTGGGCGCCAACGGCTCGGGCAAGACCACCACGGTGCGCATGCTGCTCGGCCTGGTCCTGGCCACCTCCGGGGAGGTCGCGCGTGCTCGACCAGCCCATGCCCCGGGCGGCGGCCTCCGTGCTGCCCGAGGTCGGCACCCTGGTCGAGGGTCCCGCGACGTACGCCCACCTGACCGGCCGGGCCAACCTCGAGCTGTTCGACGCCATGGGCTCGCCGCGGCGCGGTCGCCGCGACCGGGTGGGCCAGGTGCTGGAGCGGGTGGGGCTCGGCGTGGCCGGCGAGCGCAAGGTGCGCGGCTACTCCCTGGGCATGCGGCAGCGGCTCGGCCTGGCGGCCGCCCTGCTGCGGGCGCCCCGGCTGCTGGTCCTCGACGAGCCCACCAACGGCCTGGACCCGCAGGGCATCCGCGAGATGCGCGAGCTGCTGCTCGAGCTCAACGCCGAGGGCACCACCATCTTCCTCTCCAGCCACCTGCTGGCCGAGGTCGAGCAGATGTGCACCCGGGTCGGGGTGCTGGACCGAGGGCGGCTGGTGGTGCAGGACGAGCTGGGCCTGCTGCGCGGCCCGACGGGTCGCACCGTGGTGGTCACCCCCGACGGGGACACCGTGCGAGCCCTGCTGGACGGCCGGGTCGAGGCCCGCGAGGGCGACCGGCTCGTGGTGCGGGCCGAGGACGCCGCGTCCCTCAACCGCACCCTGGTCGAGGCCGGGGTGCGGGTCCACGAGATCGGGCCGGAGCGACGCGGCTTGGAGCAGGTCGTGCTCGAGGCCACCACCGACCCGACCCAGGTGGGGGTGTCCTCGTGATCCGCGTCGAGCTGGTCAAGATGCTGCGGCGTCCCCGGACCTGGGTGACCATCGTGCTGCTGAACGCGCTGCCGACGCTGGTGGCGGTGCTGCTCGCGGTCACCGACGTGGGCCCGCGGCCGGGTCAGGGACCGGCGTTCCTGTCCGCCGTCCTCACCGACGGCTCGCTGTTCCCCCTGGCCGCGCTGGCCATGGTGCTGCCGCTGTTCATGCCCGTCGCGGTGGCCGTGGTCGCCGGCGACGCGGTGGCCGGGGAGGCGCAGGCCGGCACCCTGCGCTACGTGCTGACCCGGCCGGTGGGACGCACCCGGCTGCTGGTGGCCAAGCTCGTCAGCGTGCTGGCCTTCGTCCTGCTCGCCGTCGTCGTGGTGGCGGTGGTGGGCTACGTCGTGGGGCGCGTGCTGCTCGGCGACGGGGACGCGACCCTGGTCACCGGGATCTCCGGCAGCAGCCTGACCTCGACCCAGCTCGTGGAGCGCACGCTGCTCTCGGTCGGTCTACGTGTCGCTGTCCATGCTGGGGGTCGCGGCCCTGGGGCTGCTGCTGTCCACCTTCACCGACTCGCCGCTGGGGGCGGCGCTGGGGGCGCTGGTGTTCCTCATCGCCTCGACGCTGCTGCTGACCCTGGACGCGGCGGCCTCGCTGCAGCCGTACCTGCCGACCCGGTACTGGCTGTCGTTCGTCGACCTCTTCCGGGACCCGATCCTGTGGCGCGACATCGTGCGCGGGGTGCTGCTGCAGGGCGTGTACGTGGTGGTGTTCCTCGGCGCGGCCTGGGCGAACTTCACCACCAAGGACATCACCTCCTGAGCCCGCCCGCGGTGCCGGCGGCTCAGCCGCAGTCCACCCCGGTGGGTGCCGCGGGGGCAGCGGTGCCGAGGGCGCTGTCCAGCAGCGCCAGCACGACCGGGTCGCCGGGCAGGCCGCCGTGGCTGGTGCGGGCCGCGGGGCACAGCGACTGCACCGTGAGGTCCAGGGCCCCGGACAGCCGCGCCGAGTCGGTGGGGACGACGGTCCGGTCGGAGGTCGACCACACCGAGACGAACTCCGGCCCGGCCGGTGTCTCGTCGCCGGCGTTGAGCCGCCGCAGCAGCTCGCTGTCGGGCACCAGCTGCTCGCAGGCGGTCGGGCAGGAGCCGGCGACGCCCTCGGCCAGCTCGGCCACCGACGTACCGTGCTGCGGCGAGCCCACCCCCAGCACCCGGCGGGCCACCGAGGCGCCCCCCAGCTGCCGCACCCAGGTCCGCGCGACCACCCCGCCGGCGGAGTAGCCGACCACGTCGACCGACCCCGCGTCGTAGCGCTCCATCGCGGCGTCGGCCGCCCGACCCAGGGCCCGCGCCTGGGCCACGATGTCGCCGGTCCCGCCGGCCGTCGCCGGCACCACGACGGCGTCACGGCCGAGGCGGGCCAGCTCCTCGCGCAGCGGCTCCAGGGACGCCGTCGAGCCGCCGTACCCGCTGACCAGCAGCACCGGTCCAGGGGCGGCCTGGTCGACCGGGACGACCCGGTCGCGCACCGAGCGGACCACGCCCACCCCCACCGCGACGACGACCAGCACCACGAGCCCGAGCGCCGTGACGAGCACCAGGCGGCGTCGGGCGGGGGACAGGGAGGCGAGCACCCCACCAGTGTGTCCGGCGGCCCCAGCGGCCCCCGGCTGTGACGCACCCTACGTAGGCGGGCGCCCTGCGGCGGGTCTAGGGTCAGCCGTGATGCCGCCCCTGGGGACGACCCGCTGCGCCCCGGCGGCCACCAGCCAACCCGGGATAGGACGGTCGTAACCGTGGACCTGATGGAGTACCAAGCCAAGGAGCTCTTCGCCAAGCACGGCGTGCCGGTCACCGTGGGCACCGTCGTGACCAGGGCCGAGGACGCCGCCGCGGCGGCGGAGGAGCAGGGCGGCCGGGTCGTGGTCAAGGCCCAGGTGCAGGCGGGCGGGCGTGGCAAGGCCGGCGGCGTGAAGCTGGCCGAGACGCCGGCCGACGCCGTCGCGCGGGCCGAGGACATCCTGGGCATGGACATCAAGGGCCTGACCGTGCACCGCGTGCTCATCGCCCCGGCGGCCGACATCAAGGACGAGTACTACTTCTCCTTCCTGGTCGACCGGGCCAACCGGGACTACCTGTGCATCGCCAGCGTCGAGGGCGGGGTGGAGATCGAGGTCGTCGCCCATGAGAACCCGGACGCCCTGGCCAAGGTGTCGATCGACCCGCAGACCGGCGTGGACGACGCCAAGGCCGCCGAGATCGTCGCCGCGACCGGCTTCCCCGCCGAGATCGCCGACCAGGCCCAGGACGTCATCAAGAAGCTGTGGGACGTCTTCATCGCCGAGGACGCGACGCTGGTGGAGGTCAACCCCCTGTGCCTGCTGGGCGACGGCCGGCTGGAGGCGCTGGACGGCAAGGTGACCCTGGACGACAACGCCGGCTTCCGGCACGCCGAGCACGCGGGCTTCGAGGACAAGCAGTCCGCCGACCCGCTGGAGGCCCTCGCCGGTGCGAAGGGGCTCAACTACGTCAAGCTCGACGGCTCGGTCGGCATCATCGGCAACGGCGCCGGCCTGGTCATGTCCACGCTGGACGTGGTGGCCTACGCCGGGGAGCAGCACGGCGGCGTGAAGCCGGCCAACTTCCTCGACATCGGGGGCGGGGCCTCCGCGCAGGTGATGGCCGACGGCCTCGAGGTCATCCTCGGCGACGCCCAGGTCAAGAGCGTGTTCGTCAACGTCTTCGGTGGCATCACCTCCTGCGACGCGGTCGCCGACGGCATCGTGCAGGCGCTGGCCATGCTCGGCGACGAGGCCGACAAGCCGCTCGTCGTACGGCTGGACGGCAACAACGTCGAGGAGGGCCGCCGCATCCTCCTGGAGGCGAACCACCCGCTGGTGACCCTGGCGGAGACCATGGACGGCGCGGCCGACCGCGCCGCCGAGCTGGCGAGCAAGGCAGGAGCCTGACCATGTCGATCTTCCTCAACGAGTCGTCCAAGGTCGTCGTGCAGGGCATGACGGGGTCCGAGGGCCAGAAGCACACCCGGCGGATGATCGCCTCCGGCACGAACATCGTCGGCGGGGTGAACCCGAGGAAGGCCGGTCAGAGCATCGACTTCGACGGCACGTCCGTGCCGGTGTTCGGGTCCGTGGCCGAGGCGATGTCCGCGACCGGCGCCGACGTCTCGGTGGTCTTCGTGCCGCCGGCCGGGACCCGCAGCGCGGTGCTCGAGGCCGTCGACGCGGCCATGCCGCTGGTCGTGGTCATCACCGAGGGCGTGCCGGTGCACGACAGCGCGGACTTCTTCTCCTACGCCCAGGCCAAGGGCACCACGCGCATCATCGGCCCGAACTGCCCCGGGCTGATCAGCCCCGGGCTGTCCAACGCCGGCATCATCCCGGCCGACATCACGAAGGCCGGACGGGTCGGGCTGGTCTCGAAGTCGGGCACGCTGACCTACCAGATGATGTACGAGCTGCGGGACTACGGCTTCTCCTCGGCCGTGGGCATCGGCGGCGACCCGATCATCGGCACGACGCACATCGACTGCCTGCAGGCCTTCGAGGACGACCCGGACACCGAAGCGATCGTGATGATCGGCGAGATCGGCGGCGACGCCGAGGAGCGGGCCGCGGCGTACATCAAGGACCACGTCACCAAGCCGGTCGTCGGGTACGTCGCCGGTTTCACCGCTCCCGAGGGCAAGACCATGGGTCACGCGGGGGCGATCGTGTCCGGCTCGTCGGGCACGGCCCAGGCCAAGAAGGAGGCCCTCGAGGCCGTCGGGGTCAAGGTCGGGAAGACGCCGTCGGAGACCGCGCAGCTGATGCGCGAGATCCTCGCGTCCGCCTGACCCCTCCCCGCCGAGGCGTCCCGTCCTGCGCTCAGATTCATGCCGAGGCGTCCCGTCCTGCGCTCAGATTCATGCCGAGGCGTTCCGTCCTGTGAGGCCCTGACCGCTCGGGCGCACACGACGGGACGCCTCAGCGGGTCTGGGCGCGCAGGAAGGGACGCCTCAGCGGGTCTGGGCGCGCAGGAAGGGACGCCTCGGCGGGGTCAGGCACGCAGGAAGGGACGCCTCGGCGGGGTCAGGAGCCGGGGGCCCAGACCTTCTTCGCCACCAGGAGCCCGTCCCCGACGGGAAGCAGCATCGGCAGCAGGGACTCGTGCGAGCGCACCGCCGTGCCGAGCTCCCGGATCGCGACGGTCTCGGCGTCGCGCTGGGCCGGGTCGGCGACCCGGTCGTGCCACAGGGCGTTGTCGAAGGCCACGATGCCGCCGGGCTTGAGCAGCCGCAGCGCCTCGTCGAGGTACTCGGCGTACTCCGTCTTGTCGCCGTCGGCGAAGACCAGGTCGTAGTGGCCGTCGGTCAGCCGGGGGAGCACGTCGAGCGCCGCGCCGGGGATCAGCCGGACCCGCTGGGTGGGGATGCCGGCCTCGAGGAAGGCCTGGTTGGCCAGCCGCTGGTGCTCGGCCTCGGTGTCGACGGTGGTCAGCACGCCGTCGGGGCGCATGCCGCGCAGCATCCACAGGCCCGAGACGCCGGTGCCGGTGCCGATCTCGACCACCGCGCGGGCCTCGGTGACCGAGGTGAGGAAGCGCAGGGCGGCGCCGCCGCCGTTCCCGATCGGTGAGACGCCGACCTCGTCGGCGCGGGCGCGGGCCGAGGCGAGCACCTCGTCCTCGGCGACGAACTCCTCGGCGTAGGTCCAGCTGGCCGGCTTCAGTCCCGTGACGATGACGGCCTCCTGGAGGTGTGCGGGTGGTGCGTGCGCAGCGGCCGTCCGAGGCAGGTGCGAGGGGTACGGCGCTGAGCGGACTCTACCGTGCCCGGCGGACCGGACCGGCACGGCCCCGCGGGAACAACGCGTCGACCCCGTCCGTTGCGATCTCCGAGGCCGACAGCACGTGCAGTGCCTACCTTCAGGCCCCTCTCAGGAGGGACTCCTACGGTGGGAGCACGCCGCCGGTGCAGGTGATGGCGACCGGTCCCGGGCGACGCCCGACGGCCTCCGCGAGCAGACCAGGAGCAGCCGATGACGCACCCGACTCCCGAGGAGACGTGGCAGGCGCCTGCGTGGGAGGAGATCGTCGCCCAGCACTCCGCGCGGGTCTACCGCCTCGCCTACCGCCTGACCGGCAACCCCCACGACGCCGAGGACCTGACCCAGGAGGTCTTCGTCCGGGTGTTCCGCTCGCTGTCGTCGTACACGCCCGGGCACCTTCGAGGGCTGGCTGCACCGGATCACCACCAACCTGTTCCTCGACCAGGCCCGCCGCAAGGCCAAGATCCGCTTCGACGCGCTCGGCCGACGACGCCGAGACCCGCATCCCCAGCCGGGCGGTCGCGCCCGACGCGCCAGGTCTCGACGGCCTGTTCGACGACGACGTCGAGTCGGCGCTGGCCGAGCTGCCGCCGGACTTCCGCGCCGCGGTGGTGCTCTGCGACATCGAGGGTCTCAGCTACGAGGAGATCGCCGACGTCCTGGGCCTCAAGCTGGGCACCGTCCGCTCCCGCATCCACCGCGGCCGCACCATGCTGCGCAAGGCGCTGGCGCACCGCGCCCCGGCGCGGGCCGCTCCCGCTACTCCGGTCCCGCCGAGCCCGCCGTCGTCGCCTGACCCCGCAGGTGGCGCTGATGGGTCCGCTGCGCCGATCCGTCCGGCTGCTCCGGCGGCCACCTGGGCGCGTCGGTGAGCGCGCTGGTCGACGGGCAGCTGGACGAGGAGTCGGCCGAGCGCGCCTGGGCAGCACGTCCTGGCACTGCCCGCCGTGCCGCCGGCTGGTCGAGCACGAGGGCTGGCTCAAGCGTCAGCTGGCGCAGTTCGCCGGGCTGCCCCCGGTCGAGGCGCCCTCCGACCGGTTCCTCGGGCTCGCTGCTGCGACCTCGACGCGGCCAGCGCCGACCGCGTCGGCCTGGGCGGAGGCCGGAGACTCGAGCACCGTACGCCGTACCCGCCGCCGTGCCGGGATCGCCCTGGTCGGCGCCGGCTCGGTGTCCGCGGCCGTCTTCGGGCTGACCGCGCTCGGCGGCGCGACCCTCGGCCCGGGCGGCACCCCCGCCACCTCGATCGGCGGCTCCGGCTCGGGCGGCACCGTCACGCCCACCCGCGCCGTGGTCGCCCCCTCCGGGTCGGTGCACGGCCGGCTGCGCGGATGGACGCTGGCCCCCGCGGACGGCGGCGTGGTCCGCGCCCGCAACGTCGGCGCCACCCCGCTGACCTCGTCCCCGATCCGGGCGGCCGCCCACCTCGGGTTGGGAGGCTGGGTGAGAATGGGCGGGTGACCCACGCCCGACGACCAGGACCCCGCGCCCGCGCGCCCCGACGAGCCCGGGACCGCTGAGCCGGAGGCCACCGGGGGGTCCCCGCACAGCGAGGAGCGCCCCGCGCCGTACGCCGGTGAGCCTCGGCGGCCCGACCACGGTCAGGACACCGGGCCGGAGCCGGGACAGCTCACCGGGCCGGAGCCGGCGACAGGTCACCGGGCCGAGCCGTGGACGGCACCGGCCGGCGGCGCCGACCCGGCTGGAGCCCCGCAGCCCAGCCGCCTCGCGCCCGCGCCGCCGTACGCCGTGCCCCCGGCTGCGGCCCTGGGCCCCCCGGCTGCCGGCGGGAGCCGTCCACGACCCGCTTCCCCGGCTGGGCCTGGCCGGTGATGACCGCCGTGGCGCTGGTCGTCGGGGCCCTGGGCGGGGTGCTCGCCGCGGTGGCGGTCTCGCGGTCGATGGCGGCCAGCGGGGTCGTCACGTCCCTGTCGATCAGGCGGACAACGGCGCGGCCGCGCCGCTCGCGGCCGACAACGGCAGCATCGCCGCGGTGGCCGCCAAGCTGCTGCCCAGCACCGTGCAGATCCTGGCCAACGGCGGGGCCGACGGCTCCACCGAGGGCGGGGCCACCGGCTCGGGCTTCGTGCTCGACGACCCGGGGCACGTGGTCACCAACAACCACGTCGTCGCCGACGCCACCGGCGACGGCGAGCCATCAAGGTCGTCGACCAGGACGGCCACAGCTACGCCGCGCAGATCGTCGGCCGCAGCCCCGTCTACGACCTCGCCGTCCTCGAGGTCCAGAACGGCACCTCGCTCCGGCCCGCCGCCATCGGCTCCTCCGGCCGCTGCGGGTCGGCGACACCGTGGTCGCGATCGGCTCGCCGCTGGGGCTGAGCAGCACCGTCACCTCGGGCATCGTCAGCGCCACCGACCGGCCGGTCACCACCGGCGACGCCGCCCGAGTCGTCCTACATCAACGCGCTGCAGACCGACGCCGCGATCAACCCCGGCAACTCCGGCGGCCCGCTGGTCAACATGCGCGGCCAGGTGGTCGGGCGTCAACTCCGCCATCGCCACGACCGGCGGGTCCGTCGGGTGGCGAGTCCGGCAACATCGGCGTCGGCTTCGCGATCCCGATGGAGCAGGTGCGGGTCACCGCGGCGCAGATCCTGGCGACCGGCCAGGCGCGCTACCCGGTGATCGGCGCCAACGTGAACACCCGGCGCCGCGACCGGCGGCGCCCAGGTCGTCGGCGTGCCCTCCGGCACGCCCGGCGGCGGCCGGCGGGCTGCGCGAGGGCGACGTGGTCGTCCGGGTCGACGGCAAGCCGGTCACCGACGGGATCGGCCTGATCGTGGCGATCCGCAGCCACCAGCCCGGCGAGACCGTGGACCTGGCCGTACGGCGCGACGGCCGGGTGCGCGACGTGAGGTCAGCCTGGACTCCAAGGTCGGCTGAGCCAGCCCGCCTGCGGCCAGGGGTCGCTCAGGTGGCGTCGCTGTCGTACGGCGGCGCGCTCGCCGTCCTCCAGGGGCCGCTGACCGGGCCGACGCTTCGGCTCGGTCGTCGTCGGACTCGTCCCAGGCGTCCTGGATGTACTTGCGGACGGCCCTGCGGGGGTCGAGGTCGCGAGAGCTCGAAGTCGGCGAACTCCGGGCCGAGCTCGGAGCGGATGTCGTCGCGGGCGGCCTGGGTGAACTGGCGGACCTGGCGCACGAAGCGCCCGGCCTGGCGGGCGAAGTCGGGCAGCCGGTCCGGCCCGAAGACGACCACGGCGACCACGATGATCACCGCCAACTCGGGCAGCCCGATCCCGAACACGACTACAACCTACCGGCGGGGGTGAGGCCGAGCTGCATCCCGGCCAGACCGCGGCCGCGGCCGGACAGGGCGGTGGCGATCCGGGTCAGCGCCCGGGCGGCGGGCGAGTCGGGGTGGCTGTCCACGATCGGGCGTGCCGGCGTCGCCGCCCTCGCGCAGGGCCAGGTCGAGCGGGATCTCGCCGAGCACCGGGACGTCGTAGCCGAAGCGGGCCGACAGCGTCGCGGCGACCCGCCGCGCCGCCGCCGGAGCCGAAGACCTCGAGGCGGTGCTCGGGACCGCAGTGCGGGCAGGGCAGGAACGACATGTTCTCGACGACGCCGACGACGCGCTGGTGCATCATCGAGGCCATCGTCCCGGCCCGCTCGGCGACCTCGGCGGCCGCCTCCTGCGGGGTGGTCACCACGACGACCTCGGCGTTGGGCAGGTGCTGGCCCAGCGAGATCGCGATGTCGCCGGTGCCGGGGGGCAGGTCGAGGAACAGCACGTCGAGGTCGCCCCAGAACACGTCGCTGAGCATCTGCACGAGGGCCCGGTCGAGCATCGGGCCGCGCCAGGCGACGACCTGGTCGCGGCGCGGCTTGAGCATCCCGATGCTGATGACGGAGATGTCGCCGCGGCTGGTGGAGGAGGGCCGGGTCGGCACCGGCATGATCATGTCCTCGACCTGGGTGGGGCGGACGTCGCCGACCCCGAGCATGGCGGGCACCGAGTGGCCGTAGATGTCGGCGTCGACGATGCCGACCTTGAGGCCCTGCTTGGCCATCGCCGCGGCCAGGTTGACCGTCACCGAGGACTTGCCGACGCCGCCCTTGCCGGAGGCGATCGCGTAGACCTTGGTCAGCGAGCCGGGCCGGGCGAAGGGGATCTCCTTCTGCGCCTGGCCGCCGCGCAGCTTCTCCTGCAGCCCGGAGCGCTGGTCGGCCGCTCATCACGCCGAGGGTGAGGTCGACGCCGGTGACACCGGGGACCTGCTCGACGGCGGCGGTCACGTCGCGGGTGATGGTGTCCTTGAGCGGGCAGCCCGGAGACGGTCAGCAGCACCCGTACGGCGACCCGGCCGACGTCGTCGACCTCGACGGACTCGACCATGCCGAGGTCGGTGATGGGACGGCGGATCTCCGGGTCGTTGACGGTCGCGAGCGCAGCGTTGATCTGCTCGAGATCGGGGGAGGTCATGTCGCCAGCGTACGTGCCGGGGACACACGGCCCGGCCGCGGTCACGCGGTGGTCTCGCGGCTCGCCGCGCTCGAAGCGGAAATCGATCGCCAGCCTCGCACCCCGACCAGCGGGTCAGGAGGCGGGGCGGACCGGGGCGTCCGGGTCCGCGTCGTCCTCGTCCTCGTCCCGGGTCTGCTGCTCCTCGAGGTCGTGCGAGCAGCGATGCGCAGCTCGGAGCGGACGTAGTCACGGGTGGCGACCTCGCCCAGGGCCATCCGGATCGAGGCCATCTCGCGGGCCAGGAACTCCATGTCGGCGTGCGCCCGGGCGTTGGCCGTGCCGGTCCTGCTCGCCGATGACCCGGTCGCGGTCCTCCTGGCGGTTCTGCGCGAGCAGGATCAGCGGCGCGGCGTACGACGCCTGCAGGCTGAGCATCAGGGTCAGGAAGATGAACGGGTAGTCGTCGAAGCGCATGGGACCCGGCGCCAGGGCGTTGAACAGCAGCCAGACGACGACGAACAGCGTCATGTAGAGCAGGAACCGCGCGGTGCCCATGAAGCGGGCGAAGGTCTCCGCGAAGCGGCCGAAGGTGTCGGAGTCGACCTGCGGGCGGCGGACCAGCGGCCGGCGGGTGTCGGTGGGGACGTCGAGCCGTGGGGAGCGGCGGGACTCGCGCGCACCGTCGCGCCGGGTCTCGCGGGAGCCGTCGGCGCGGCGCTCCCGACCGGCACGGCTGGAGCCGGTCGGCCTATCCACGGGGCAGACCCGACGCTGGGGGAACCGATGCGCACCGGTCCCTCGGAGCGGGTGGGCGTGTCGCGCCAGTTCTCCGGCAGCAGGTGGTCGAGCAGGTCGTCGACGGTCACGGCGCCGACCAGCCGGCCGTCCTCGTCCACGACGGGCGCGGCGACCAGGTTGTAGGTCGCGAGGTGCCGGGCGCAGTCCTCCAGGCTGGAGGTGGGCCGCAGCGGCTCGATGTCGGAGTCCAGGACGTGGCCGACCATGGTGGAGGGCGGCTCGCGCAGCAGCCGCTGGATGTGGGCCACCCCGAGCAGCCGGCCGGTGGGCGGCTCCAGCGGGGGACGCGCGACGTAGACCAGCGCGGCCAGCGACGGGCTCAGCTCGGCGTTGCGGACGTGGGCCAGGGCGTCGGCGACGGTGGCGTCGGGGGGCAGGATCACCGGCTCGGTGGTCATCATGCCGCCGGCGGTGCGCTCCTCGTAGGACATCAGCCGGCGGACGTCCTCGGCCTCCTCGGGCTCCATCAGCGGCAGCAGCCGCTCGGCGGTCTCGGGCGGCAGCTCGGCGATCAGGTCGGCGGCGTCGTCGGGGGACATCTCCTCCAGCACGTCGGCGGCCCGCTCGCCGTCGAGGTTGCCGAGGATCTCGACCTGGTCCTCCTCGGGCAGCTCCTCCAGCACGTCGGCCAGCCGCTCGTCGTCGAGCGCCGCGGCGATCTCGCCGCGCCGCTTGGCCGGCAGGTCGTGGATGACGCTGGCCAGGTCGGCGGGGCGCATCTCCTCGAGCGCGGCCAGCAGGTGCGTGGCGCCCTGGCCCTCCTCCGGCGCCGCGAAGCCGTCGACGTCGCGCCAGTCCACGACGTGGGTCTGGCCCTTGCGCCCGAAGCGCTTGGACCCCTCCTGCAGGGCGACCTTGTTGATCAGCCAGTCCCGGGTGCGGGTGAGCTCCATCGCGACGTCGTACACCGTGCCGGTGACGCCGGTCTCGCGGACCGTGACCTGGCGGTCGAGCATCTGGCCGAACACCAGGGTCTCGCGTCGGGCGCTGCTCGAAGCGGCGCATGTTCACCACCCCGGTGGTGATGACCTGGCCGCTGTCGACGTGGGTCACCCGGGTCATCGGCACGAAGATCGAACGGCGGCCGAAGACCTCGACCACGAGCCCAGCACCCGCGGCTGCAGCCCGCCCGCCCGCAGCACCACGACGAGGTCGCGGACCTTGCCGACCTGGTCGCCGGCAGGGTCGAACACCGGCAGCCCGGAGAGCCGGGCGGCGAAGACGCGGGTGGGGGAGGTGCTCACGAGCAGTCAGACTATCCGGCTGCGAGGATGCGGCCCATGCGCCTTGGCTTACGACGTCGTCGACGTGTTCACCGACCGGCCGTTCGCCGGCAACCAGCTGGCCGTGGTGCACGGCGCCGGCGAGCTGAGCACGCGAGCAGTGCCAGGCGCTCGCCGTCGAGTTCGGCTTCTCCGAGACCACCTTCCCCGGCGAGGTCGCGCAGGACGGCGGCGCCTACGCCACCCGCATCTTCACCCCCGAGCACGAGATCCCCTTCGCCGGGCACCCCACCCTGGGCACCGCGTGGGTGCTGCGCGAGGCCGGGCTGCTCACCGGCGCCGAGGCGACCCAGCAGTGCGGCGCCGGACCGGTCGGCGTGCGCTTCGACGGCGACCTCGTCGAGCTCGCGGCCGCGCCCCGCGACCTGGTGGGCCCGCTGCCGGCCGAGCTGGTCCGCGACGTCCTGCGCACGGTCGGCCTCAGCCTGAGCGACCTCGCCGGCCAGGCGTGGGTCGCCGGCTGCGGGCTCTCGTTCGTGCACGTGCCGGTCAGCGAGGAGGCGGTGCTGCGCGCCGTACCGGCCGCCCGCCCGTTCGGACGCCTGGCCGAGCGGCTCGCGGAGGTCGGACCGGTGCAGGACCTCATCGACGCCGTCAACGTGCACGCGGTGTCCGGGCGGGCGCCGCTGCTGCGGGTGCACGCGCGGGTCTTCGTGCCCGGCGTCGGCGTGCCGGAGGACCCCGCCACCGGCTCGGCGGCGGCCGGTCTCGGGATGGTGCTGGCCGCGTCGGGACAGCTGCCCGAGGGTGGCCGCTACGACATCAGCCAGGGCGCCGAGATGGGCCGGCCCTCGCTGCTGCACGGCCGTGTCGAGGCCGGCGGGGGCCGACCCACGCGCTGCTTCGTGGGCGGGCGGGTGCAGCGGGTCGCCTCCGGCACGATCGCGGTGCCCCCGGCCTGAGCCCCCGGTAGGGGTCGCGAGCTCGCTCCGCTCGCACCTCGACCGGCGGCCGGGGGTGTCAGTCCAGGCGCGGCTGGCGGCTGACCCGCCGGTGCAGCACCCGGGGCAGCGGGCCGCGGGTGGTGGCCGGCGTGCCGACCGGCGCGGCACGGTGGGGGCCGTCGTCCAGGTGCCCCGGGGACTCGACGAACTCGCCGTCCGGGAACAGCCGCCGCACGACGCTGCCGGTGGCCCACCGCTCGGCGGTCGTGGCCGGGTCCGGCGTGTTGAGCCGGGCCCCGACCAGGGCGGTGGTGACGGGCTCCCACGCCTCGTCCCCCGGTCGGACGACGGAGGTGCGCGCGACCCAGGTGAGCAGCCGACCGCCGCTGTCCTTGCTGCGCATGACGACCTCGACGTGCTCCGCCGTCCGGGACCTCGGGCAGGGGCTGTTCCTCGCCCCCGGAGACCAGGCAGAGCGAGTCCTCGGCCCAGACGTGCCACACGGGGAAGGTGCGACCGTCGTGGCGCACCCAGCACACGGAGGTCTTCTTGGCGAGCTCGGCCACCAGCGCCACCCGCAGCAGCCCGACCGGGTCGACCGGGTCGACCGGGTCACCGGGAGCGGGGAGGGGGCCGGTCCGTCGGCGGAGGTGCTCACGCCCCGACCCTGCCACAGGGCACCCCCGGGCTGCCGCGGCCGACCGCCGGCATCCACCGCACAATGACCTCACCATGACCCACGCGCGCACCCTGCTCCTGATGGCCGTCGGCGTGCTGGCGGTCTCCCTGTCCGGTCCGCTGATGGCGGCGATGGTCGTGCCGCCGCTGGCCATCTCGTTCTGGCGCAACGGGCTGGCCACCGCGGCACTGGCTCCCGGGGTCGTGCGCCGGGGGGAGGAGCTGGCGACCGTCCGCGGCCGTCGGCTCGGTCTCGTGGTGCTCTCGGGCGCGACCCTGGCGGTGCACTTCGGCACGTGGGTGACCTCGCTGACGCTGACCTCGGTCGCCTCGGCCACGGCCATCGTCAGCCTGCAGATCGCCTGGGTGGTGGCCTGGCAGCTGGTCCGGGGGGAGCGCTTCGGCGTGGGCGTGGCGGCCGGGCTGGTGCTGGCCTTCGCCGGGGTGCTGGTGGTCTCCGGGGTGGACCTTCGCTGTCCACGCGCGCCCTGGTCGGCGACGTGCTGGCCCTGGCCGGCGGGGTGGCCGCCGCGGCGTACATGGTGATCGGTGCGCGGGCCCGGCAGAGCCTGTCCACGACGACGTACACCTTCGTCTGCTACGGCACCTGCGCCGTGTGCTGCTGGTCGCCTGCCTGGTCTCGGGCCAGGCCTGGGCGGCTACCCGGCCGGTCAGTGGGGGCTGCTGGTGCTGGTCACCGTGACGGCCCAGCTGATGGGGCACTCGGTGTTCAACCACCTGCTGGCCACGACCTCGCCGGTGCTGGTGTCCTTGGCCCTGCTGCTCGAGGTGCCGGGGGCGTCCCTGCTGGCGGCCGCGCTGCTGGGCCAGGTGCCACCGCCGGGAGCGGTGCTCGGGACTGGCCTGGTGCTGGCCGGGGTGTCCCTGGTGATCGTGACCAACCGCGCCCCGGCCGTCCCGTCGGCCCCCCTGGACTGAGCCGGCGACACCGTCCGGACCAGGTGGACGGTGGTGAGAGATACCCCACGGCCGACCTCTGCAGCCGACTCCCCGGCGCTACCCTCCGAGGACTCGAGCCCCCCACCCGGACGAGGTGTCCCCGTGCCCCCACTGCCCGCACCGGCCCGCGCCCTGCGCGCCCGTCGCTCCTGCCACGCCGTCCCCGGCTCCAACCCCCGGTTCCTGGAGAAGGCGCAGGGCCTGGACTCCGACCAGGTGTTCCTCGACCTGGAGGACTCCGTGGCCCCGCTGGCCAAGGCCGACGCCCGGCGCAACATCGTCGAGGTGCTGACCACCGGCGACTGGGGGCAGCGGGTGCGCACCGTCCGGGTGAACGACTGGACCACGCAGTGGACCTACCGCGACGTCATCGAGGTCGTCGAGGGCGCCGGGTCGCACCTCGACGCCATCATGCTGCCCAAGGTGCAGACGGCCGCCCAGGTGCAGGCCCTCGACGTGCTGCTGACCCAGATCGAGACCACGATGGGCTTCGAGGTGGGCCGCATCGGCATCGAGGCCCAGATCGAGAACGCGCTCGGCCTCGTCAACGTCGACGCGATCGCCACCGCCTCCCCGCGGCTGGAGACGCTCATCTTCGGGCCGGCCGACTTCATGGCCTCGATCAACATGAAGTCGCTGGTGGTCGGGGAGCAGCCGCCCGGGTACGACGTCGGCGACGCCTACCACTACATCCTCATGCGCCTGCTGATGGCGGCGCGCGCCCACGACCTGCAGGTGATCGACGGGCCGTACCTGCAGATCAAGGACCTGGAGGGCTACCGCCGGGTGGCGGGGCGCTCGGCGGCCCTGGGCTTCGACGGCAAGTGGACGCTGCACCCCAGCCAGATCGAGGTCGCCAACGAGGTCTACTCCCCGGCCCAGGCCGACTACGACCACGCCGAGAACATCCTGGACGCCTACGAGTGGTCGACCTCGGCCGCCGGCGGGGCCACCGGGGCGGTGATGCTCGGGGACGAGATGATCGACGAGGCGTCGCGCAAGATGGCCCTGGTCATCTCCGGCAAGGGCCGGGCCGCCGGCATGCAGCGCGGCGAGGTGTGGTCCCCGCCGCAGGGCTGACCTCGGGCTACGATCCCCCCGTGCCGCCCCCCTCCGACCCCTCCGCCGCGGCGGCGCCCGTGGCCGGCACGGTGGCCAGTGCGGTCAGCGGCGTCCGGGTCGACGACGAGGGCATCCGTGCGCGCAGCCCGCGAGGAGGTCGTCCTCGACGTGCTCTTCGACGACCGGCGGATCTGGTCGTTCTGGCTGCACCGCGACGGCCGCGCCGCCGGGGGCAGCCACGTGGTGCCCTGGCCCTCGGCGCTGCGACGCTTCCTGGAGGGCACGCACGCGGCTGCGCCTGGTCGAGCACGTCAGCGGGGCCGTCGCCTACGACGCCGAGGTCCGCCTGGGCGACGGGCACAGGACGCGATCGCGGTGGTCAACGAGCGCGGCCTGCCGCTGGGCATCGACAAGTCCCTGCGCCTGGCGCAGACCTTCGACACCCGCAGCGCCGAGCACGTCGCGCCGCTGCTCGACGCCGATCGAGGAGGTGCTGCGGCGCCCTCGGCAAGGCCGGCGTCGAGGCGTTCCCGGCCTACGGCACCCTGCTCGGCGCGGTGCGGGGCGGCCGGCTGATCGGCCACGACAGCGACGCCGACCTCGGCTACGTCAGCGAGCACACGCACCCGGTCGACGTGGTGCGGGAGTCCTTCCGGCTGCAGCGCGCGCTGGCCGAGATGGGCTACCGCATCTCCCGCTACAGCGGGGCCGCCTTCAAGGTCGACGTGCTGGAGGGCGACGGGTCCATGCGCGGCCTGGACGTCTTCGGCGGGTTCCTGGCCGACGGGCACCTGCACCTGATGGGCGAGATCCGCACCCCGTTCCGCGCGCGACTAGATCTTCCCGCTCGGGACCACCACGCTGGAGGGCCGCGAGCTGCCCGCGCCCGCGGACACCGACGCGTTCCTCACCGCGACCTACGGCCCGAGCTGGCGGGTGCCGGACCCGGCGTACAAGTTCGGCACGCCGGCCTCCACCCACCGCCGGCTCAACGGCTGGTTCCGTGGCACCCGGGTGCACCGCGAGGCCTGGGACCGGACCTACTCCCGGCGTCCCGCGACGAGCCGCCCGTCGATACGACCCGTCGTCCTTCGCCCGGTGGGTGCGGCGGGCCGAGGGGGCATCCCGGAGCGGATCGTCGACGTCGGGTGCGGCACCGCGGTCGACGACCTGTGGTTCGCGCGCAAGGGCGCCTCGGTCATCGGCCTGGACTACGCGCTGCAGGGCAGCGCCCCGGTGGCCGCGCTGGCCGCCGGGAGGCCGCGCGGACCTCGAGCTGCGGATGCTCAACCTCTGCGAGCTGCGGTCCACCCTCGGCGAGGGCGCCCGGCTGGCCCGCCTGCCCGGCCGCACCGTGGTGACCGCGCGGCACGTCGCCGACGCCACCGACCGGGTGGGTCGTGCGAACCTGTGGCGGCTGTGCGAGATGGCGCTGCGCGACGGAGGGCGGCTCTACCTCGAGGTGCTGACCGGGCGCGGGGGCGACGACCCCTTCGCGGCCGAGCACCACCTGCGCCCGCAGCCGCTGGGCCGGGTCGTCGCCGAGATCGAGGGTCGCGGCGGCACCGTCGTGGCCCGCAGGCAGACACGCACCCGCCGCCAGGACGGCAGCGCGGGACACCGCACCGGAAGGCTGGTGGTCGAATGGCGACGATGAGGCGTACGGCGGGCTCGGCCCGATCCCGGCTGCGGGTGCGGGGAAGGCGGCCGCGCGCACGCTGGGCCGCTTCCGCGCGGGGGTGGCCGCCGAGGGCGTGGAGGCCCTGCGCGAGCGGGTGGCCGTGCTCGAGGACGAGGTCCAGGAGTGCCGGCAGCTCAACCTGCGCCTGGCCGAGCTCACCGACGTGGTGCAGGAGCTGCTGCTGCCGGTGGCCTCGCGCGACGAGGAGAAGCTGGCCCGGATGCTCGAGGCCTACTCGCGGAGCCTGTGAGCCGGCCGGCCGTGGCACGTCGGGTCTTCCTGCACGTCGGTCTGCCCAAGACCGGGACGACGTACCTGCAGACGCTGCTGTGGGACAACCGCGACGAGCTGCTGCGCCAGGGCGTGCTGCTGCCGGGCGGGTCCAGCCGCGACCACCTGTGGGCCAGCGGTGCCGTGCGCGAGGACCCGCACCTGCCGCGCCGCAGTCCCGAGGCCCCGGCGGCCTGGGACCGGCTGGTCGAGGAGATCACCGCCTGGGAGGGACGGCCGTGGTCAGCCACGAGTTCTTCGCCTCGGCCGGCGCGGAGCAGGCCGCTCGGGCGGTCGCGGCCCTGGGGGACGCCGAGGTGCACGTCGTGGTGACGGCCCGCGAGCGCTGGGCCTGGTGACCGCGCGCTGGCAGGAGTTCGTCAAGAACGGGTCGACGGTCGCCGATCGACGACTACCCGGGCACGCGGGGAGCAGGCGCCCGCCGAGCGACTGGGGCTGGGGCACCCTGGACCTCGCCGACGTGCTCGCGCCGCTGGGGCGCCGCCCTGCCGCCGGAGCCGGGTGCACGTGCTGACGCTGCCGCGACCGGACGAGCCCAAGGAGACGCTGTGGCTGCGCTTCGCGGCGCTGCTGGGCATCGACCCGGAGCGGTGCGACCACGGCCGGCTCCCAGCCGAACGAGTCGCTGGGGGTGGTGCGAGGTCGAGCTGCTGCGCCGGGTCAACGCCGAGCTGACCGGCTTCACCGCCCCGGTCGACCGCGGCAACTGGATCCGGGGCTACCTCGCCCAGGGCAAGCTGGTGCCGCAGGGCGGTGAGCGGTTCTGGCCCTCGGCCGGAGCGGGTCGCCGAGCTGCTCGCCCGCGGCGACCGCGCATCGCCGACGAGGTCGCCGCCTCCGGGTGCCGACGTGATCGGCGACCTCGAGGACCTGCGCACGCCGGCCGACGTACCCGAGCGCCGGCACCCCGACGACGTCACCGACGCCGAGGTCGCCGACGCCGCCGCCGTGCATCGCGGCCGGATGCTGACCGACGTACGACGCCTCACGCGGGAGCGCCGGGCGCTGTCGGAGGCCTCCGCCGAGTGCGCCACCGGCCCGTCCGGGGCTGCCGGCGAGGGTGCTGAAGGCCGCACCCGGCGCGGTGTGGTCCCGTTCATGGCGTCGCGCCGAGCTGATCGGCGATACTCGCCCGTAGCCGGCCGCGGTCCACCCGCCGGCGCGCGCTCCGGGAAGGACACCCCATGGGCCGCCTGTGCGAGACCGAGGACCTCAGCGAGGTCCAGTCCGAGATCCTCAAGGCCGTCCGCATGTTCGTCGAGGAGCAAGATCCTCCCCGTCGCCACCGAGCTCGAGCACGCGCGACGAGTACCCGCACCGACATCGTCGAGGGCATGAAGGAGCTGGGCCTGTTCGGCCTGACCATCCCCGAGGAGTACGGCGGCCTGGGCGAGTCGCTGCTGACCTACGCGCTGGTCGTGGAGGAGATCGCCCGCGGCTGGATGAGCGTCTCCGGCATCATCAACACGCACTTCATCGTGGCCTACATGCTGATGCAGCACGGCACGGAGGAGCAGAAGCAGTACTACCTGCCCCGGATGGCCACCGGTGAGGTCCGGGGCGCGTTCTCGATGTCCGAGCCGGGCTGCGGCTCCGACGTCGCCGCGATCAAGAGCAAGGCCGTGCTGTCGGAGGACGAGAAGAGCTGGACCCTGAACGGCCAGAAGATGTGGCTGACCAACGGCGCGTCCTCGACGCTGGTCGCGGTGCTGGTCAGGACCGACCTGGGCGCCGACAGCCGTCTACAGGAACATGACCACCTTCCTGGTCGAGAAGCCCGCCGGCTTCGGCAGCCGTGCGCGACGGCCTCACCGTCCCCGGCAAGATCGAGAAGATGGGCTACAAGGGCGTCGACACCACCGAGCTGATCATGGAGGGCCTCGTGATCGGGGCGGACCAGGTGCTCGGTGGCGAGCCGGGCGCGGGCTTCTACCAGATGATGGACGGCGTCGAGGTCGGCCGCGTCAACGTCGCGGCCCGCGGCTGCGGGGTGGCCAACCGGGCCTTCGAGCTCGGCGTCTCCTACGCCCAGCAGCGCGAGACCTTCGGCAAGAAGATCGCCGAGCACCAGGCGGTGCTGTTCCGGCTGGCCGAGATGGCCACCAAGGTCGAGGCCGCCCACCAGATGATGGTGCGGGCGGCCCGCAAGAAGGACGCCGGCGAGCGCAACGACCTCGAGGCCGGGATGGCGAAGTACCTGGCCAGCGAGTACTGCTCGCAGGTCGTCGAGGACTCCTTCCGGATCCACGGCGGCTACGGCTACTCCAAGGAGTACGAGATCGAGCGGCTCTACCGCGAGGCCCCGATGCTGCTGATCGGGGAGGGCACCGCGGACATCCAGCGCATGATCATCGGCCGCCGGGTGCTCGAGGACTACAAGCAGCGCTGACGGCGTGCGAGGGTGGGGCCGAACGCCGTACCTGCTGACCGGCTGCCGACAGCGCAGGCGGCGCAGGCAGCACAGGCAGCACCGACACCCACTGGAGGCTCACATGCCCGAGAACGGCAACGAGGACCTGAAGGCGAAGATGCGCGAGGCGCTGGACCGCAAGAAGGGCAACGACCGTGGCGTGGCCCACCCCGCCGGCTCCAAGGAGAAGGCCCACGGCCCCGAGGTCGTGGACGGCACGTCGAAGATGCACCGCCGCAAGGCCGGTGGCGGGGGCGCCTGACCCCCGCCCGACACGAGGAGGGCCAGGATGCAGTTCGGACGCACCTACGAGGAGTTCGAGGTCGGGGCGACGTACCGGCACTGGCCCGGCAAGACGGTCACCGAGTACGACGACCACCTGTTCTGCCTCCTCACGATGAACCACCACCCGTTGCACCTGGACGCGCACTACGCCGAGGGGTCCACCCAGTTCGGGCGCAACGTGGTGGTGGGCAACTTCGTCTACTCGCTGCTGCTCGGCATGAGCGTCCCCGACGTGTCGGGCAAGGCCATCGCCAACCTCGAGGTCGAGTCGCTGCGGCACGTCGCTCCCACGTTCCACGGCGACACCCTCTACGGGCAGACCGAGGTGCTCGACAAGTGGGAGTCCCGGTCCAAGGACGACCGCGGCGTGGTGCACGTGGAGACCAAGGGCTGCAACCAGGACGGGACCCTGGTGTGCGTGTTCCGGCGCAAGGTGATGGTCCCCAAGCAGTCCTACCTCGATGGACGGGGGGGTGAGCAGCCCGGTCGCCCGGTGCTGGTCGACCGGCCCGACGGCGGCTGATGCACAGTGCAAAGCGGACGTCTCTGGTCATTGACCCCCGATTGTGACCAGCCTGGTTAACGGTTCACCTAGTCCTGGATGGCCCCATCGGGCCCTATTCGGACTAGTTACGCATCCAGGACTGTTGGTCATCAACCCGTAGGACACAGACTTCTCGCGTCCTCGTCTCAACGGGGACGCCACGACGTCGCCGGGGGGATCTGGCCGGTCGTGGCTGGGGGAGCACTGCGCTCCGCGCGACCACCAGGGGACCTACACCTATGTCCAATCGCAGGAAGCCCATGTCCAAGCTTCGTCCGGCCAGCCGGTTCGCCATCGTCGGGGGCGTGACGCTCGCGGCTCTCGGGGGTGTCAGCGCCGCTCAGGCCGCCGTCCCGGGCTCCGACGGGGTCATCACCGCTTGCTACAACACCACCAACGGCAACGTCCGCATCATCGACATCGCCCGGACCACGACGTGCCTCTCCGGCGAGCTGAAGGTGACCTGGAACCAGAAGGGCGTCAAGGGCGACACCGGCGCCGTCGGTCCCCAGGGGCCGCGCGGCGTCCAGGGCCCCGGGGTGCGACCGGCCCCACCGGTGCGACCGGCGCGACGGGCGCCAGCGGTGCGCACGGTGCCACTGGTGCGACGGGGCACCGGCGCGGGGACCCACCGGGGCGACCGGCGCCACCGGGGCGACCGGTGCCCAGGGCCCGCGCGGCTGACACGGGGCCACGGGGGCGACGGGGGCCACGGGCGCCACCGGGTCCGCAGGGCCTCCGGGGAGTGACCGGCGCCAAGGGCGAGACCGGTGCGACTGGCGCCACGGGTGCGACCGGGGCCGCGGGCCGACCGGGGCGGCTGGTGCCACCGGAGCCGCGGGCGCGACACGGTGCCGCCGGTGCCAGGGCGAGAAGGGTGACACCGGAGCGGCCGGGGCCACGGCGGACGGGGCTGCAGGGGCGCAGGGCGCCACGGGTGCCGCCGGTCCCAAGGACCTCAGGCGAGAAGGGCGACACCGGGCGGCCGGCGCTGACGGCGCCAACGGTGTCGATGGCAGACGGGGTCGACGGACGACGGTGCTGACGGCGGACGGAGCCCAGGGCCCAGGGCGAGACCGGAGCCGGCTGGTCCGACGGGTCCTCAGGGCGACGAAGGGCGAACGGCGCGGACGGCGTCGACGGCACGAACGGGATCACGGCGTCGACGGCACCAACGGGGTCGACGGACGACGGCGCCGACGGAGCCCAGGGCATCCAGGGCGAGACCGGCGCTACCGGTGCCCAGGGCATACCGGTGCTGCCGGTCTCGACGGCACCAACGGGACGACGGTGTCGACGGCAAGAACGGTGCCGACGGGAGCCACGGCATCCAGGGCAAGACCGGAGCTGCCAGGGTCCTCAGGGCGAGAAGGGCGACACCGGGCGCGGCCGGCGTCGACGGCACCAACGGGTGGACGGTATCGACGGCGCGAACGGGGTCGACGGCACGAACGGGATCGACGGCACCAACGGTGTCGACGGGCAGGACGGCGCTGACCGGAGCCCAGGGCATCCAGGGCCTGAGACCGGTGCGACCGGTGCGCCGGTCGGACGGCGCCACGGGCGCTACTGGCGCTCAGGGCGCGACGGCGCGACGGTGCTCAGGGCATCCAGGGCGAGACCGGAGCTACCGGTCCCCAGGGTCCTCAGGGCGAGAAGGGTGACACCGGCGCGGCTGGCCGATGGCACCAACGGGATCGACGGTGTCGACGGCACGAACGGGGCGACGGCAGACGGCGCCGACGGAGCCCAGGGCATCCAGGGTGAGACCGGTGCGACCGGGCCGCAGGGTGAGACCAGGGTGAGACCGGAGCCGCGGGTGCTCGACGGCACCAACGGTACTGACGGTGTCGACGGCACGAACGGTGCTCACCGGCGCCCAGGGCGAGACCGAAGGGCTGATGGCACCAAGCACTGACGGTGCTCAGGGCGACGAAGGGTCGACACCGGCGCGACCGGCGCTGACGGCACCAACGGAACTGACGGTGTCGACGGCACGAACGGGGTCGACGGACCAACGGGCTCGACGGTGCGGATGGCGCGACGGAGCCCAGGGCATCCAGGGCGAGACCGGAGCTGACGGTGCCCATGGCACCAACGGCACTGACGGTGTCGACGGCACCAACGGTGTCGACGGGACCGACGGCCAGGACGGCGCCGACCGGCGCCACCGGCGCTCAGGGCAGACCGGGCTACCGGCCCCAGGGTCCTCAGGGCGTAAGGGCGACACCGGCGCGACTGGCGCGACGGCACCAACGGATCGACGGCACCGCGGCACCAAGGGCGACGACCGGCGCGACCGGCGCCCAGGGCAAGCAGGGTGAGACCGGTGCAACCGGCGCAGGGCGCGACCAGGGCGACGCCGGTGCGACCGGCGCCCAGGATGCCAAGGGCGACACCGGCGCTGACGGCGCCCAGGGCCCCCAAGGTAACCAGGGTGTCACCGGTCCCCGGGTCGCCCAGGGCGAGACCGGTGCACCGGCGCGACCGGCGCGACCGGCGCCACGGTGCGACCGGCGACCGAGACGGAGCAGGACGGGCGACACCGGTGTCAAGGTCGACCGCGGCTGTCACCGGCGACCCAGGGCAAGCAAGGAATCCAGGGCGACCAGGGGCAGGGCGACCAGGGCGAGACGGGCTGACCGGTGCCCAGGGCGAGCAGGGTGACCAGGGCGTCCAGGGCGAGCAGGGCGAGGCGGCGTCTCGGGCGACCAGGGCATCCAGGGTGAGCAGGGGACCAGGGTGAGACCGGCGCCAACGGCTTGGACGGCGCAGACGGCGCCAAGGGCGAGAGGCGCCAACGGCCGGCGGTGACGGCGCGGGTGACAGGCGCTGACGGCGCTGCCGGCGCTGACGGGCCCGGGCGCGCAGGGTGAAGGGTGAAGGGTGACCACCGGCGCCAACGGGTGCGCAGGGCATCCAGGGCGCGACGGGCGTGGCAGGTCCCCAGGGTCTGCAGGGTGAGACCGGTGCGCAGGGTCTTCCCGGCGCCAAGGGTGACACCGGCGCGACCGGTGCCCAGGGCGAGACCGGTGCGACCGGGCGCCACGGGCGCCAGGGGCGCGGCGCTCCAGGGTGTCGCCGGAGCGACGGGGCCGTCGGTCCCGCGGGTCCCAGGGTGCCGCCGGTCTGCCGGTCCGCAGGGCCCGAAGGGTGACACCGGTGCGGCCGGAGCGAGGTGCCGACGGCAAGGACGGCGCTGCCGGGACCGCTGGGCCTCAGGGCCAAGGGTGACACCGGCGCGATGGGCCAGACCGGTCCGCAGGGCGACGGGGCCTGAGGTGCCACAGGGCCAAGGGTGACACGGGCGCCAAGGGTGACACCGGAGCGCGCCGGCGCCAAGGGGGACGCCGGAGCCCCTACGGGTCCTGGCGGGTGCCACCGGACTGGCTGTTTGACCGGTGCTGCCGGGCGCGAAGGGCGACAAGGGCGACAAGGGCGACACCGGTGCCACCGGTGCTTCCGGCACCGCGAACGTGACCACCGTGGCCGCCACTTCGGCATTATAAGTTGGAGTAGGGTTTAGATCAAGACGAAAATAAGTGAGAAAAGTTTCAGTCTCTTGCTCATAGTCGGGATATTCATTTGTGAATTGTGTCTCATGTGATTGTTAAATGGTGATTGTGGTTGCGATGGATATTCAGGCATTTTATTAGTAGTAGTGGTCGGAGTATCCCTACATGGTAGACCACAGTCGCATTCCGTTGGGATGGGCGGCAAGTCACGTGATGAAAATTGTTCGGTCGGAAAAATCGGTTACAAATAATTGTACATAACATGGTAGTTTATTAGTCATTTCAGACTAGATCAGTTGACTAGGATTATTGCATCATAATGAATGAAATCTTTACTTTGAGCGCTTGCGTTTCAAACTAAAAAATGCGACTAAAGAT
>CAVVQH010000011.1:0-289968 GCA_963750345.1 uncultured Actinomycetota bacterium
GCGGACCCCTCACACCGGCTCGACCGTCACGTTCGGCTGACGGTCATGTTCACGTGGTCGCGGTGGTGCCTACTTCGCGGCCCCGATGGCGCCGAGGTCAGCGAAGTACGTCGTCGCCGGGCCGCTGAGGTAGCCGGTGACCTTCGACCCGTGGAGCAGGTAGAACCTCTGGATCTCGATCGGGATGTAGGCCACGTCCTTGCCCAGCATGTCGTCGATCGCAGCGTACGCCGCACCCTGCTCGTTGACGTCGGTGATCGCGGCGGCCTTGTCGAACGCCTTGTTCACCGCGTCGCTGCGGTAGTTGCCGTAGTCGGAGTTGTTGGACTCCGGCGTCAGGTTCGTACGGCTGTCGAACAGCGGGGGCAGCACCGTCTTGGAGGACGGCCAGTCCGGGCCCCAGCCACCGAGGAAGACGTCCCCGTCGGCGGTGGGCTTGTTGATGACGCTGTAGTAGGTGTCGGTCAGCGGGTCGAGGGTGACCTTGAAGCCCGCCTGCTTCCACGTCGCAGCCAGGGCCGAGGCGGCCTTGTCCGAGGTCGGCGTGCCGCCCTGGTACGTGTACTTCAGGGGGTAGGGCAGCTTCTCGCCCGACTCCTGCAGCAGCTTCTTGGCCGCCGCCACGTCACCCGAGGCCGGGTACTTGAAGTTGGGGTTCTCCTTGTAGCCGATCAGCGTCGGGTTGATCAGCGTCTTGGCCGGCTTGGCGGCCTTGGAGCCACCCTCCGCAGCGATCTGGCCCGCGGCGTCCGTCGCGGCGAGCAGGGCCTGCCGCACCTTGAGGTTCTTCATCCGGTTGAAGTTCGGCACCAGGTAGAAGACGTACGGGGAGTCGGTCAGCGTCGAGCGGTCCTTGACCGGGCCGTTGATCTGCGAGTACAGCGACGGCGGGACCGTGCGGTCCGTGATCGCGGTCTGGTCGTTGCCGGAGTCGGAGATCAGCCGCTGGTTGATGACCTCCTTGGTCAGACCCTCGGTGAAGACGAACTTGTCGGGCAGCGCCTTGCGGATCGTGTCGGTCTTGGCGTCCCACTCGGTGTTGCGCACCATGGTGCCGCCACTGCTCGGCTTCCACTTGCCCTGCAGCTTGTACGGGCCGTTGGAGAAGATCTGGTAGTTCGACTTCTCGCCCTGGTCCTTGTCCTGACGGAAGGGGTTGAAGATCAGCAGCGAGGCGATCGCCAGCGGGAAGTCCGGGAAGGTCTTGTTGAACCGGTAGGTGATCGTGTTGCCCTTGCAGCTGACCGCCTTGTCGAACAGCGCCTGGCCGGTCTTCTTGAACGGACCGGCGTACTTCGACGAGCCGTCGGCGTTCTTCGGGATGTCCAGGTAGTCCACGGCGTACTTCGGGCCGCCGTCGAGGTTGGTCGCGAAGTTGCGGGACACGCCGTACTTGAAGTCCTCGCAGGTGATCGCCTTGCCGTCCTCCCACTTGACGCCGTCCTTGAGCGTGAAGCTCCACTGCGTCTTGTCGGCGTTGGACGTGCCGTTGTCGGTGGCCAGGTCGGGGACCGGCACGACCGCCTTCTTGTCGTCGGTGGTGACCGGGAAGTTCACCCACGAGCGGTAGACGGTGCGGTTGAGGTCGACGATGTCACGACCGATGTAGGTGCGCGTCGGGTCGAGGTGCTCGCTCGAGCGCTCCGTCAGGTAGTAGATCGTCCCCCCCTTCTTCCCTGCCGAGGTGTCGTTCCCGCCCCCGCTGGAGGAGCCGCCGCCGCACGCGGCGAGCGACATCAGGAGCGCAGAGACCGCTACCGCGGCGACTGGCTTGCGATTCATGACCATGTGTTAGTTCTCCTTTTCGCGTCGCCCGCCCGTCGACGGCGGAGCAACGTTGTCGCCAGCACTGTGCTGCCGAGAATGGGGGTCAGCGAGCGCCTCGGGGGTCGAGGGCGTCGCGGAGGCCGTCGCCGAGCAGGTTGAAGCTCACGACGATGAGGGCGATGAGGAAGGCCGGGGCGAAGAAGAAGAAGAAGTCGGCCTGGGAGTAGGTCACCGAGTCGGTGAGGATGTTGCCGAGTGTCGGCGTGGGCGGCTTGACCCCGACCCCGAGGAAGCTCAGCGCCGCCTCCGCCGAGATGTAGGCCGGCATGGTGAGCGTGAAGTAGACCAGCAGGGGCGCCCACAGGTTGGGCAGCACCTCCTTGAAGTACATCCGACCGCGGGGCGCACCCATCAGGCGGGCCGCCTCGATGAAGTCGCGCTCGCGGATGGACAGCACCTGGCCCCGCACGATGCGGGCGATGGGAGGCCAGCCGAACAGGCCCAGCACCAGCGTCACGTAGGTGCCGTTGGCGAGGTCCCCGGCCGGGACGCCGATCTGGACCAGGGTGGCCACCGCGAGCCCTGAGAGGGCCAGCAGCATCAGCGTCTGCGGGAAGGACAGGGTCAGGTCGATGAAGCGGCCGACCACCGAGTCCACGAACCCGCCGACGAAGCCGGAGAAGATGCCGAGCACGGTCCCGATGCCCACCGCGACGACGGTGGCCATGAGCGCGATGCTCAGTGACGTGGTGATGCCCAGCACGAGCCGGGAGAGCACGTCGCGACCGGTACCCGGCTCGAGACCGAGCGGGTGCGACCAGCTCATGCCACCCAGGAAGCCCTTGGGGATCGAGCCGGCCTCGATGTCGAGATACTTGGCGGTGTTGTGCGGAAGGGTGGGGTTGAGCAGGCCGAAGTGCACCAGCAGGGGGGCCAGCACGCCCAGCGCCAGGTAGAGCACGACGATGACGAAGGCGGCCATCGACAGCTTGTCCTTGCGGAAGCGGGCGGTGGCCAGCTGCGTCGGCGACTTCCCGGCCACCTGCTGCACCGCGGTCCCGGAGGGGGCGGCTGCGCCGGCCGTCGCGTCGTGCGACTCCAGCTCACTACCGGGACTCGTCATCTTCACCTCTGTGCCGCAGGGAGGAGCGCTGGTCGGATCTTGGCAGTCTGCAACGAGACGGCGAGCGAGACTCTATGTGACACCGCCACACGGGATGGTCTCCAACGCGTAACGATCCGGATACGACGGGTGCTCACCCCGCGACGGCTAGGACGCAGGCGCCGGCCGGGCGTCCACGCCCGCCTCCTTGCGCTGGGCGGCGGTGATCGGCGCCGGTGCCGCGGTCAGCGGGTCGTACCCTCCCCCGGACTTCGGGAAGGCGATCACGTCGCGGATGGAGTCGGTGCCGCTCAGCAGCGCGCAGATCCGGTCCATGCCCACCGCGATGCCGCCGTGCGGGGGTGCGCCGAACTCGAAGGCGTCGAGCAGGAAGCCGAACTTCTCCTGCGCCTCGGCCTCCTCGATGCCCATCACCGCGAACACGCGGCGCTGGATGTCGGCGCGGTGGATCCGGATGGACCCGCCCCGAGCTCGTTGCCGTTGCACACCACGTCGTAGGCCCAGGCCAGCGCGTCCCCCGGGTCGGTGTCGAAGGTGTCGAGGTCCTGCGGCGAGGTGAAGGCGTGGTGCACGGCCGTCCACGCCCCGCCACCGACGGCGACGTCCCCGGCCGCGGTGGCCTCGTCGGCCGGCTCGAACAGGGGCGCGTCCACCACCCACAGGAAGCTCCAGGCGTCCTCGTCGATGAGGCCGCCGCGACGGCCGATCTCGAGCCTGGCCGCGCCCAGCAGGGCGCGGGAGGAGCGCACGGGTCCGGCCCCGAAGAAGATGCAGTCACCGGGGGCCGCCCCGACGTGCGACGCGAGACCCGCCTTCTCCTCCTCGGTGATGTTCTTGGCCACCGGGCCGGTGAGCGTGCCGTCCTCCTGCACCAGCACGTAGGCCAGCCCGCGGGCGCCCCGCTGCTTGGCCCAGTCCTGCCAGGCGTCGAGCTGCTTGCGCGGCTGGCCGGCCCCGCCGGGCATGACCACGGCCCCGACGTACGGCGCCTGGAAGACCCGGAACGGGGTCTCGCGGAAGTAGTCGGTGCAGTCCACCAGCTCCAGGCCCATGCGGAGGTCGGGCTTGTCGCTGCCGTAGCGGGCCATCGCCTCGGCGTAGGTCATCCGCGGCGAGCGGGGTGGGCAGGTCGTAGCCCACGAGGGACCACATGGCGGTGAGGACCTCCTCCATCAGCGCCGATCACGTCGTCCTGGTCCACGAAGCTCATCTCGATGTCGAGCTGGGTGAACTCCGGCTGCCGGTCGGCCCGGAAGTCCTCGTCGCGGTAGCAGCGCGCGATCTGGTAGTAGCGCTCCATGCCGGCCACCATCAGCAGCTGCTTGAACAGCTGCGGGCTCTGCGGCAGCGCGTACCAGCTGCCGGGCGGAGCCGGGCCGGCACCAGGAAGTCACGCGCGCCCTCGGGGGTGGACCGGGTCAGGGTCGGCGTCTCCACGTCGACGAAGTCGTGGGCGTCCAGCACGTCGCGGGCCGCCTTGTTGACCTTGCTGCGCAGCCGCAGGGCGGCGTTGGGGCCGGCCCGGCGCAGGTCCAGGTAGCGGTAGCGCAGGCGGGCCTCCTCCCCCACCTCGCCGGACGCGTGGCCGGCGTCGTCGACGGGGAACGGCAGGGGCGCCGCGGCGCTGAGCACCTCCAGCCCGCCCTCGGCCCCGCCGCCGGCGGCGATGACCTCGACCTCGCCGGTGGGCAGCTGCGGGTTCTGGTTGCCCGCGGGACGGGCGGCGACCTCGCCGGTGACCTTGACGCAGTACTCCGCGCGGAGCTGCCCGGCGACCTCCTCGTCGCGGATGACGACCTGGACCACGCCGGAGGCGTCGCGAAGGTCGATGAAGGCGACGCCGCCGTGGTCGCGCCGGCGGGCGACCCAGCCGGCCAGGGTGACGGTCTGGCCTACGTGCTCGGCCCTGAGGCTTCCGGCGTCATGGGTGCGGATCACGGGTGCTGCTCCCTGTTCTCGGTGGTCTGGGCGGTCCTGGGGGTCCTGGCGGTGGCCGGACGGGGGCTCGGGGGTGAGGAGGGTGGGGTGGAGGTCGTCGGCGGGCGGGACCCACGAGGCGGGATCGGCGTCGGCCTGGTCACCGCTGCGGATGTCCTTGACCTGGTCCGCGCCGCCGTCGGAGCGGGGGAACCACACGAACGGGATCCCGCGTCGCTCGGCGGCGCGGATCTGCTTGCCGAAGCGCTGCGGGCTGCCCGCGACCTCGGTCGGCACGCCCCGCGCGCGCAGGCGCTGGGCGATGCGGTCGCTGGCCGCCCGGCTGTCCTCGTCGGCCACGGCCACCAGGACCGCGCTCGGCACGGGCCGGCTGGCGGCGAGGTGCCCGCCCGCGAGCAGCGGCACCAGCATCCGGCTGAGCCCCAGGGAGATGCCGACGCCCGGGTACGTCGTGCGGCCGTCGGTGGCCAGCGCGTCGTACCGGCCGCCCGAGCAGATGGAGCCCAGCTTCTCGAAGCCGGCCATCCGGGTCTCGAAGACGGTGCCGGTGTAGTAGTCCAGGCCGCGGGCGATGCGCAGGTCGGCCTCCACGGTGAGCCGGTCACCGGTGACGTCGGCGCAGCCCTCGACGACGGCGGCCAGCTCGGTCAGCCCCTCCTCCAGCAGCGGGTGCTGCACCCCGAGGGCGCGCACCCGCTCCACGAAGGAGGTGTCGGTGCTGCGGACGTCGGCCAGCGCCAGGCACCGCTCGGCCTGCCCGGAGTCGAGGCCGGCGTCCTCCACGAGCATCCGGGCCACCGCGTCGGGCGCGACCTTGTCCATCTTGTCGACGACCCGCATCACGGCCTCGACGTCGGTCGCGCCGATGCCGGCGTAGAAGCCCTGGATCAGCTTGCGGTTGTTGACCTGCAGCCGCATCGCGGGCACCGGCAGCGCGACGAGCGCCTCGGCCATCACCCGGGCGACCTCGACGTCGTGGTGGAAGGGCAGGGTGTCACGGCCGACGATGTCGATGTCGGCCTGGGTGAACTCGCGGTAGCGGCCCTCCTGCGGCCGCTCGCCGCGCCACACCTTCTGGATCTGGTAACGGCGGAAGGGGAACTCCAGCCGGCCGGCGTTCTCCAGCACGTAGCGCGCGAAGGGCACGGTGAGGTCGAAGTGCAGCCCGATGCCGGCGTCGCCACCCGCGTCGGGGCCGTCGCCGGCCTGGAGCCGGCGCAGCACGTAGACCTCCTTGGACGTCTCCCCCTTGCTCAGCAGCTGGTCGAGCGGCTCGACCGCCCGGGTCTCCACCGAGGCGAAGCCGTGCAGCTCGAACGTGCGGGCCAGGATCTCCAGCAGCCGCTGCTCGACCACGCGCTGGGCGGGCAGGAGCTCGGGGAAGCCGCTCATGGCGGCGGTGCGGGCCACCTCAGCGCTCCGTGCCGGGGACCGGGGCGGGGGCGGGCAGGTCGGCCAGGTACGGGTTGGTGGCGCGCTCGCGGCCGATGCTGGTCTGCTCCCCGTGCCCGGGCAGCACCACCACGTCGTCGTCCAGGGGCAGCACCTTGTCGCGCAGGCTGCGCAGCATCGCGGGGTGGTCGCCACCGGGGAGGTCGGTGCGCCCGATGGAGCCCGCGAACAGCAGGTCCCCGGAGAACATCACCTCCGAGACGTCGTGGTCGTCGTACGGCGTGCGGAAGGTGACCGAGCCGCGGGTGTGCCCGGGGGTGTGGTCGACGGTGAACGACAGGCCCGCCAGCTCGAGGTCCTGGCAGTCGGTGAGCTCCTCGACACGGTCCGGCTCGACGAAGGTGTGCCCCCCGCCGAGCAGCATCGCGGCCGTCTCGGGGGACAGGCCGGCCATCGGATCGGCCAGCAGGTGACGGTCCTGCGGGTGGATCCACGCCGTCGCGTCGTAGGCGCCCGTCACGGGCGCGACGCACCACATGTGGTCGACGTGACCGTGCGAGACGAGGACCGCGACCGGCTTGAGCCGGTGCTCGCGCACCAGGTCCGCCACGCCGTCAGCGGCGTCCTTGCCGGGGTCGACGACCACGCACTCCGTACCCGGCCCGGTGGCCACGACGTAGCAGTTGGTGCCCCACGGTCCGGCGGGGAAGCCTGCGATGAGCACGAGCCGCGCTCCTGTCCTGGTGGGGAGCTGCCCGCGGCAGCCGAACCACCGCAGCCTACCGAGGACGAGGGCCTCCGCCCGCAGGCGACCTCCCCCGGTCCGTGCCGACGTCCTAGACTCAGCCCGTGGTGACGACGAAGGACCGAGGGACCCCGCCGTACGGCGGACCCGCAGCCCTGTACCAGCAGCCGAGCACGACCACGACCCCAGAGGGAGTCCGGTGACCAGTTCCGAGAGCAGCCCCGAGAGCAGCCCGGAGACGACACCGGAGAACACCCCGGAGGACACGCTGGAGGCACCCCGGAAAGCACACCGGAGGCGTCCTCGGGGGGCGCTGCGGAAGCGACCTCGGAGGGCGCTGCGGAGATCACCGCCGAGCACGCCCCGGAGCAGGGCGCTGAGCCCGCCGACGAGGCCACGGACGATGCCACGGACGAAGCCGCCGCCGAGTCGAGGCCGGTGGTGGAGGCCGAGCCGACACCGGAGCCCGTCGCTGAGGCTGCCCCTGAGCCGACCGCGGAGCCCACCCCGGAGCCGACCCCTGCGGCCGGCGCGCCGACCGCGCCACGGCCCGCACCCCCGCGCCCCCGGCCGCCGGTCCCCGGACCGCCGCGGCGGCCCTCCGCCACCACCGCGTCGAGCGCTCCGGCGGCACCGGTCGCTCCTGCGGCCCCTGCCGCGCCCACCGAGGCCGAGCTGGCCGCGCGGGAGTGGGGTCGCGTCGCCGAGGACGGCACCGTCTTCGTGCGCACGGGGGACGGTGAGCGCGGCGTCGGCCAGATGCCGGACGTCACGCCTCAGGAAGCGCTGGACTTCTTCGTCCGCCGCTACACCGACCTGCTGTTCGAGGTCGAGCTGCTGGAGCGTCGCGTCTCCGCCGGGGCGCTCAACCCGGACGAGGCCACGGGCTCCGTCCGCAAGGTGCACGCGCGCCGTCCGGCAGGCCCAGGCGGTCGGCGACCTGGCCGGGCTCGACGCCCGGCTCGACGCCCTGTCCGGGACGATCGCCGCCCAGCGGGAGCAGCGCCGCGAGGAGCGCGCACGCAAGCTGGAGGCCGCCAAGGCGGACAAGGAGCGGGTCGCCGTCGAGTCCGAGCGGCTCGCCGACGGCTCCGACTGGCGCAACGGGGCGAACCGGCTACGACAGCTGCTGGACGAGTGGAAGGCGCTCCCCCGCCTCGACAAGGCCACCGACGACGCCCTGTGGCGACGCTTCTCGACCGCCCGTACGACGTACACCCGGCGTCGCAAGGCGCACTTCGCCGAGGTCGGCGAGCAGCAGGACGACGCCCGGGCTGCCAAGGAGCGCCTGGTGACCGAGGCCGAGGCGCTGGCCACCTCGACCGAGTGGGGCGTCACGGCCGGCAAGTACCGCGACCTGATGACCCGGTGGAAGGCGGCCGGGCCCGCGCCGAAGGGCGTCGACGACCAGCTGTGGAAGCGGTTCCGCGGGGCGCAGGACACGTTCTTCGGGGCCCGGGACGCGGCGAACGCCGAGCTGGACCGGGAGTTCGCTGGCAACGCCGTGGTCAAGGAGGCGCTGCTCGTGGAGGCTGAGGCCCTGCTGCCCGTCACCGACCTGCGCGCCGCCAAGGCTGCCTTCCGCGACCTGGCCGACCGCTGGGACGCCGCGGGCAAGGTCCCCCGCGACCGCATGAAGGAGCTCGAGGGCCGCATGCGCACCGTCGAGCAGGCCATCCGCGGGACCGAGGACGACCAGTGGCGGCGCTCCAACCCGGAGGCCCGGGCCCGCGCCGCGGACACGGTGGCCCAGCTCGAGGGCCTGCTGGCGGACCTGGAGGCGAAGCGCGAGAAGGCGGTCGCCGCCGGCAACACCCGCAAGGCCGAGGAGCACGCCGCCGCCATCGAGGCACGCCGGTCGTGGCTCAGCGAGGCCCAGAAGGCGCTCCGCGAGTTCAGCTGACCCCCGCCCGCTGCGGCGTCCCCTCCTGCGCGCCCGAAGGGTGCCGAGGCGTCTCGTCCTGTGCGCACGAGGGTGCCGAGGCGTCTCCTCCCGTGCGCATCACGGGACGCCTCGACGGGGTATAACGCGCACGAAGGGACGCCTCGACGGGGTATAACGCGCACGACGGGACGCCTCGACGGGGTACGACGCGCAGGACGGGACGCCTCGGCTACTGGGTGACGCGGTAGGCGTCGAACACGCCGTCGACCGAGCGCACGGCCTTCAGCACGTGCCCGAGGTGCTTCGGGTCCGCCATCTCGAAGGTGAACCGGCTCTTGGCCACCCGGTCCCGGGTCGTCTGCAGCGTCGCGGCCAGGATGTTGACGTGCACGTCGGAGAGCACCTTGGTGATGTCGGACAGCAGCCGGTTGCGGTCCAGGGCCTCGACCTGGATGTTGACCAGGAACATCGAGGTCGCGGTCGGCGCCCACTCCACGTCGACCAGCCGCTCGGGCTGGCTCGTGAGGCTCTCGGCGTTGGTGCAGTCGGCCCGGTGGACCGAGACGCCCGCGCCTCGGGTCACGAAGCCGATGATCGGGTCCCCCGGCACCGGGGTGCAGCACTTGGCCAGCTTGACCCACACGTCGGAGAGGTCCTTGACGATGACCCCGGCGTCGCCGGCGCTCGGCCGCTTCGACCGGTTCTTGGTGATCGTGACGCCCTCGGCGAGGTCCTCGGTCGCGCCGTCCGCCCCGCCGAAGAGGTCGATCACCCGGCGCACGACGGTCTGCGCGCCCAGGTTGCCCTCGCCCACCGCGGCGTACAGGGCGGAGACGTCGGCCAGCCGGAGCTCGGTGGCCACCGTGCTCAGGGTCTCGTGCGAGAGCACCCGCTTGAGGGGCTGGCCCTCCTTGCGCATCAGCCGGGCGATCTGGTCCTTGCCCTGCTCGATGGCCTCCTCGCGCCGCTCCTTGGTGAACCACTGCCGGATCTTGTTGCGGGCGCGCGGTGACTTGACGAAGCCCAGCCAGTCCCGGCTCGGGGCGGCCGTGGGGGCCTTGGAGGTGAACACCTCGACGACGTCGCCGTTGTCGAGCGTGGACTCCAGCGGCACGAGCCGGCCGTTGACCCGGGCGCCGATGGTGCGGTGGCCGACCTCGGTGTGGATGGCGTAGGCGAAGTCGACCGGCGAGGACTCCGCGGGCAGGGCCACCACGTCCCCGCGCGGGGTGAAGACGTAGACCTCGCTGGAGTTGATCTCGAAGCGCAGCGACTCCAGGAACTCGCCCGGGTCCTCGGTCTCGTGCTGCCAGTCGAGCAGCTGGCGCACCCAGGCCATGTCCGCGTTGCCGTCGGCCAGGGTCTGGTCGGTGTCGCGGCCGAGCCGGACGTCCTCCTTGTACTTCCAGTGCGCGGCCACGCCGTACTCGGCCCGGCGGTGCATGGAGAAGGTCCGGATCTGCAGCTCGACCGGCTTGCCCTCCAGGCCGATGACCGTGGTGTGCAGCGACTGGTACATGTTGAACTTCGGCATGGCCACGAAGTCCTTGAAGCGGCCGGGCACCGGGTTCCACCGGCTGTGCAGCACGCCCAGCACCGCGTAGCAGTCCCGGTCGTCCTCGACCAGGACGCGGATGCCCACCAGGTCGTAGATGTCGGAGAACTCGCGGCCCCGCACGATCATCTTCTGGTAGATCGAGTAGTAGTGCTTGGGCCGTCCGGTCACCAGCGCCTTGATCTTGGCGTCGTCGAGGTCGGTCTGCACCTGGGCGATGACCCGGGCCAGGAACTGGTCGCGCGAGGGGGCGCGCTCCGCCACCAGGCGCACGATCTCGTCGTACATCTTGGGGTGCAGGGTGGCGAAGGCCAGGTCCTCCAGCTCCCACTTCAGCGTGTTCATGCCGAGCCGGTGGGCCAGCGGCGCGTAGATGTCCAGCGTCTCCCGGGCCTTGCGCTCCTGGGTCTCCTGCTTGAGGTAGCGCAGCGTCCGCATGTTGTGCAGCCGGTCGGCGAGCTTGATGACCAGGACCCGGATGTCGCGGCTCATCGCCACGATCATCTTGCGGATGGTCTCGGCCTGCGCGGTGTCGCCGTACTTGACCTTGTCGAGCTTGGTGACCCCGTCCACCAGCAGGGCGACCTCGTCGCCGAAGTCGCGGCGCAGCTCGGCCAGCGTGTACGGCGTGTCCTCCACGGTGTCGTGCAGCAGGGCCGCGACGAGCGTGGGCTCGGTCATGCCGATGTCGGCCAGGATGGTGGTGACCGCGAGCGGGTGGGTGATGTAGGGGTCGCCGCTCTTGCGGGTCTGGGTGCCGTGGTGGCGCTCGGCGGTCAGGTACGCCCGCTCCAGCAGCTCGAAGTCGGCCTTGCCGTGGTTGGCGCGGACGGCCCGGAACAACGGCTCGAGGACCGGGTTCTCCGACTGGCTCTTGGTGGCCATCCGGGCCAGCCTGGCCCGCATCCGCCGGCCGGCGGGGCCGACGCTGGACGAGGCGCGGGCCGGGGCGACCGGGCGGGCCGCGGGCGCGGAGGGGGCCGGGGCGGCGGGAGCGACGTCCTCGGCGGGGCCGGAGAGGTCCTCGGGCGCGCCGGAGGGCGGGCTCGCGACACGCTCCTCGGCCACAGCGGCTCCTCGACATCCGGGTGACCCCAGTCTACGGGGCCGACGTCTGCTTGGTCAGACCGTGTGCAGCGCCCGCAGCGGGAGGTCGCCCACGGCGCGTCGCCCGTCCAGGAACGACAGCTCGAGGAGCACGGCCATCGCGTGGGCCACGCCACCGCTGCGCTCGACCAGCTGGCGGGTCGCGTCGGCGGTCCCGCCGGTGGCCAGGACGTCGTCGACGAGCAGCACCCGCTCACCGGCGGCGATGCCGTCGCGGTGCACCTCCAGGGTGGCCTCGCCGTACTCCAGGGCGTACGACACCGCGTAGGTCTCCCCGGGCAGCTTGCCGGCCTTGCGCACGGGCACGAAGCCCACGCCCAGGGCCAGGGCCACCGGCGCCGCCAGGATGAAGCCGCGGGCCTCCATGCCGACCACCTTGTCCACCACGACGGCGCCGTCGGCGTCCCGACCGGCGGAGGCCAGGGCCTCGACCACGGCGGTCAGCCCGGCGTGGTCGGCCAGCAGGGGGGTGATGTCCTTGAAGGTGACGCCCTCCTGCGGGAAGTCGGGGACGTCGCGCACCAGGCGGGCCACGATGTCGTCGAGGGCCGCGGGGCCGTTCAGGGAGTCGCGCGGGCCACCCTCCGGGGCGCTCACCCCTTGCCGCGCTGGGAGCGCGGCTTGCGCGACGGCTGGGCCCGCTTGGCCGAGGCCGACGGGAAGACGGCCCGGGAGGCCGGTCGCTCCCCCGCCGTGGACCGGGGGGTGCGCACGGGTCGGCGCGGGGCCACCGGCTCGTCCAGGTCCTCGCCGGTCACCGCGGTCGCGCCGCGTCGACCCCGCCCGTCCCGCGAGCCGTCCTGTCCGTCGGGCCCGTCGGTGTCGTCGAAGCCCGACCCGTCGACGTCCAGGCCGTCCGGCTCGTCGTGCAGGGGCATGTCCTCGCGGAACGTCGGTACGGCGGCGTACCGGTCGACCTGCCGGCGGTCCCGGTGCCGCATGGCGCGCGCGTCGCCGGCCCTGACCCCGGGCTCGAGCTCCTTGAGCTGCACGACCAGCGGGGTGGCGATGAAGATCGAGGAGTACGCCCCGGCCGCCATCCCGACGAACAGCGCCAGCGAGAGGTCCTTGAGCGCGCCCGAGCCGAGGGTGGCCACGCCGACGTACAGGAGTGCGCCGACCGGGAGCAGGGCGACGACCGTGGTGTTGATGGAGCGCACGAGGGTCTGGTTCACGGCGAGGTTGGCGGCCTCGGCGTACGTCTGGCGCGTCCGGGTGAGGTTGCGGGTGTTCTCCCGCACCTTGTCGAAGACCACCACCGTGTCGTACAGCGAGAACCCGAGGATGGTCAGGATCCCGGTCACCGTCGCCGGGGTGACTTCGAAGCCCGAGAGGGCGTAGATCCCGATGGTGATGACCAGGTCGTGCGCCAGGGCCACGATCGCGCCGACCGACATCTTCCACTCGCGGAAGTAGGCCCAGATGAACAGCACCACCAGGAAGATGAAGACCACGAGCCCCAGCAGGGCCCGGTTGGCGACCTGGGCGCCCCAGGTGGCGCCGATGGCGTCGGCGCTGATGTCGTCCTGGCTCACGCCGGCGGCCTTCTGGATCACCGCGGAGATCTCGTCGGCCTGGGTGTTGGTCAGGGGCTCGGTCTGGATGCGGATGTTGTCGCGGTTCTGGCCCGAGCTGTTGACGATGGGCGAGGCGGCTGCGGGGATGTCGGCGTCGGCCGCCTCCTGCGCGACGACCTTGCGCAGGTCCTCCACCACGGCGTCGGTGGCACCCCCGGCGGGGAGGGCGACCTGGTACTCCACGCCGCCCTGGAACTCGATGCCGAGGTTGACCCCGCGGAAGGTCAGGCCGGCCACGGCGGCCAGCACGATGACCGCGGAGATCGAGTACCACAGCAGCTTGCGACCGACGAAGTCGATCGAGACGGTGCCCTCGTAGAGGGCGTGACCGAGGTTCGAGAGCTTGCTCATCAGGCCTTACCTCCAGCCGGGGCGGGTCGTCCGACCGGCCGGCGGCGCGAGCCGACGTGGTCGGGCGAGAGTCCCGACCACTGGTGTCCCGAGTAGAAGAAGCGGAACGTGGCGAGCCACGAGACCATCGGGTGGGTGAACCAGAAGAACACCGCCAGGTCGATCACGGTGCTGATGCCCAGCGCGAACGCGAAGCCCTTCACCACCCCGATCGAGAAGATGTAGAGCACGACCGCCGCGAGCAGGGACACCGCGTCGGCGGCCACGCAGGTGGCCCGGGCCCGCACCCACCCGGCCTCCACCGCGACGCGCATGGACTTGCCGTTGCGCATCTCGTCGCGGATCCGCTCGAAGTACACGATGAACGAGTCCGCGGTGATGCCGACGGCGACGATCAGACCGGCGATGCCGGGCAGGGTCAGGGTGAACCCGACCGCCTGGCTCATGGCCAGCACCACGGCGTAGGTCACCGCGCCGGCGATGGCCAGGGAGGCCACCACCACGACGCCGAGACCGCGGTAGTAGAGCAGGCAGTAGAGGACGACGAGCAGCAGCCCGATGCCTCCGGCGACGAGCCCGGCCGAGAGCTGGTCGGCGGCCAGGGTCGGCCCCTCCGTGGTGACCACGGGCACCTTGAACTTCAGCGGCAGGGCACCGTACTTGAGGCTGTTCGCCAGCGACTGCGCCGACTTCTGGGTGAAGCTGCCGGTGATCTCCGCCGACCCGTTGAGGATGGGGCTGTCGATGGTCGGGGCGGAGATGACCTTGCCGTCCAGCACGATCGCGAACTGCTTCTGCTGACCGGTCAGCGGGCTGGTCTGGTTGTTGATGGCCTGGCTGACGGTGGCGAAGGTCTTGCGCGCGTCGCTGTTGAAGGTCAGGTTCACCCGCCACTGCACGCTCTGCTGGTCGGGCGCCGCCGGCGAGGCGCTCTTCAGCTGCGTGCCCTCGATCATCGGCGCGGACAGCAGGTACTTGATGCCCGAGGAGTCGCAGGTGATGAGCGGCTGGGTCTTGCTGTCGTCGATGGCCGGCGGGTTCTTGTCGCCGGCCTTCGGGCACTGGTACGCCGCGAACCGCTTGGTCCAGGCCGCGCCGGGGTTGTCCTGCCACTTCAGCGGCTGGGACACCGGGGCGCCCTTCGCGGTGGCGGCCGAGCCGGCGGCGGGGCTCGGAGCGGCCGACGGGAGAGCGGTCGCCCCTGCGGACGGGCTGGCCGACGCCTTCGGGCTGGCCTTGGACGTGGCCTTCGCGCCCGCCTTGGGGGTGGGCGTGCCGGTGGCCTTGGCCGCGGGGCGGTCAGCGGCCCGGGGGCGGTCGGCGGCGAACAGGCCGGACGACAGTGCGCGGCCCTTGGGGCTCGCGCCGGCGGAGCTGCTCGACGAGGGAGTCGGGGCGGAGCTGGACGCACCGCCGGGCGAGACGCTCCCGCTGGGTGAGGCACTCCCGCTCGGTGACGCGCCGCCGCTGGGCGAGGCACTGCTGCTCGGGGTGGGCTGCGGGGTGCCGGGGGCCGCGGCGGCGACCAGCCGGAAGCGGAGCTGGGCGGTGGCCTTGACGGCGTTGACCAGGTCGCCACGGTTCTGGCCCGGGATCTCGACCACGATCTGGTTGCTGCCCTGGGTGCCGACCTCGGACTCCGAGACACCGGAGCCGTTGACCCGCTTGTCGATGATGATGCGGGCCTCCTCGAGGTTGGCCGGCGACGGGTTCGCCCCCGAGGCCGTGCTGGCCTCCAGGGTGATCCGGGTGCCGCCCTGCAGGTCCAGGCCCAGCTTGGGCTTCCAGGTGCCGGCCAGCGCCACGGCGCCGTACAGCAGCACGACGGCCAGGCCGAAGACCAGCAGTCGACGCCCGGGACGTGCTTGTTTCTTCGCCACTGCTACTCGCTCCTCATCGACCGGGGTGGTCCCGGTCGTCCGCGCTCACTGGTGCCGGTCGTCCTCGTGGGGGTGGTCGTCCCCCTGCTCGACCGGGTCGATCGTGTCGTGCGCGGCCAGGTCGGGCCCACCGTCCAGGACCCGCACGATGGCCGCCCGGGAGACCTTCACGACGCTGCCGGGCGAGACCTCGAGCTGGATCGTCTCCTCGTCCAACGAGGCGACCCTCCCGAAGATCCCGGATCCCAGCATCACCTCTGATCCCACGGCGAGCGCGGACTGCGTAGCAGCCAGCGCCTGCTGGCGGCGACGCTGGGGACGCACGATGAGGAACCAGAAGACGAGTGCGATCAGGACGAACGGCAGGAGACCCTGCAAGCCTTGCACAGAAGAGCACCTCAGAAGGAAGAAACGGGAGAGGACCTCGGGGCGAGGCCGACCGACGGTCGAGTGTAACGGGCGTCCCGGGGGTCACTGGCGACCCAGAGGTCCCCCGCGGGTCCCGGCTCAGGCCTCCGGGTCGAACAGGGCCTGCTCCGGCTCCCCGGCCGAGAACGGCGCCCCGGCCGGGGCACGGAGCCCCAGGTGGGCCCAGGCGGCCGGGGTCGCGACGCGACCGCGCGAGGTCCGGGCCAGGAAGCCGCAGCGGACCAGGAACGGCTCGGCCACCTCCTCGACGGTCTCGCGCTCCTCCCCCACCGCCACGGCCAGCGTGGAGACGCCCACCGGGCCCCCGCCGAAGCGCCGGCAGAGGACGTCCAGCACGGCCCGGTCGAGCCGGTCCAGTCCGGAGGCGTCCACCTCGTAGAGGTCCAGCGCGCGGTGGGCGATGTCGAGGGTGACCACGCCGTCGGCCCGGACCTGGGCGTAGTCGCGGACCCGGCGCAGCAGCCGGTTCGCGATCCGGGGGGTGCCGCGCGAGCGCGAGGCGATCTCGGCCGCGCCCTCGTCGGTCAGCTCCACCCCCAGCAGGCCGGAGGAGCGGCGCACGATGAGGTCCAGCTCGTGCGGCTCGTAGAACTCGAGGTGCGCGGTGAACCCGAACCGGTCGCGCAGCGGGCCCGGCAGCAGCCCGGCGCGGGTGGTGGCGCCCACCAGCGTGAACGACGGGATCTCCAGCGGTATGGCGGTCGCGCCCGCGCCCTTGCCGATGACCACGTCGACACGGAAGTCCTCCATGGCCATGTAGAGCATCTCCTCGGCGGGCCGGGACATGCGGTGGATCTCGTCGACGAACAGGACGTCGTCCTCGTTGAGCCCCGAGAGGATGGCGGCGAGGTCTCCGGCGTGGGTGATCGCCGGCCCCGAGGTCAGCCGCAGCGGGCTGGACATCTCGGCGGCGATGATCATGGCCAGGGTGGTCTTGCCGAGCCCCGGCGGACCGGACAGCAGCACGTGGTCCGGCGCCCGCTCCCGGGCCCGCGCCGCCTGCAGCACCAGCGAGAGCTGCTCGCGCACCCGCTCCTGGCCGATGACCTCGTCCAGCGTGCGCGGTCGCAGCGCGGCCTCCACCGCGCGCTCGTCCCCGTCGGCCTCGGCGGCGACGATGGTGCGGCTCTCGGCGTAGGCGGCCTCCCGGGCGGCCAGCTCGGCCTCGCGGGCGGCCAGCTCGTCGTCCCCGGGGCCGGAGCCGGCGCGTCGTGGCTCGCTCACGGCTTGCCCAGCGCCCGCAGGGCCGCCCGCAGCAGGACGGCGACGTCGGGCTCGGAGCGGTCGCCCGGCTCGGGGGCCACCGCCTCCACCGCGCGGTCGGCCTCCCGGGCCGACCAGCCCAGCCCGACCAGGCCCGCCTGCACCTGGGTGCGCCAGTCGTCCGCGGTGGGCACGGACCCGCCGCGGCGCCCGGCCGCGACCGGCGCGACCGCACCGATGCGGTCCTTGAGCTCGAGGATGATCCGTTGGGCGCCCTTCTGCCCCACCCCGGGCGCTCGGGTCAGGACCTTGACGTCCTCGCCGGCCACGGCCGCACGCAGCTCGTCGGGCGAGAGCACCGCCAGCATCGCCTGGGCCACCTTGGGACCGACCCCGCTGGCGGTCTGCAGCAGCTCGAACATCGACCGCTCGTCGTCGTCGAGGAAGCCGAACAGGGTCAGCGAGTCCTCCCGGACCACCAGGCTGGTGGGCAGCCGCACCGGGGCGCCGACGTGCAGCGTGGCGATGGTCGCGGGCGTGCAGTTCAGCTCCAGCCCCACCCCGCCCACCTCGAGGACGGCCGAGGTGAGCGTGAGGTCGGCCACCGTCCCCCGGACGAAGGCGATCACCGGACGGCCCTCCGGGCCGGTGCGCCGACGACCCCGGCACGGGCCACGGCCGCGTCGAGGCGGGCCTGGGCCCCGCCGCGCCAGATGTGGCAGACGGCGAGCGCGAGCGCGTCGGCGGCGTCCGCGGGGCGGGGGGCCGTCTCCAGGCGCAGCAGCCGGGTGACCATGGCCGTCACCTGCGCCTTGTCGGCGCGTCCGCTGCCGGTCACCGCCGCCTTGACCTCGCTGGGGGTGTGCAGCGCGACCGGCAGGCCCCGACGGGCGGCGACCAGCAGCGCGATCCCGCTGGCCTGGGCGGTGCCCATGACGGTGCGGACGTTGAGCTGGCTGAAGACCCGCTCCACCGCCACGGCGTCCGGTGCCCAGCGGTCCAGCCACTCCTCGAGCCCCCGCTCGACCTCGCAGAGGCGCTCCGCGACGGGCAGGTCCGGGGAGGTGCGGACCACGCCGACCTCGACCATGCGCAACGGGCGCCCCACCGAGCCCTCGACCACGCCGACCCCGCAGCGGGTCAGCCCCGGGTCGATCCCCAGCACGCGCATCGTCGTCTCCCAGCCCGCCTCGTCCGAACACCTGTTCGCACGACGCTAACCGAGAGGGGCGGGCGCACCGCCGTACGACACTCCTCAGGCGTCGAGCGACTCCAGGACGTCGTCGCTGACGTCGAAGTTGCCGAAGACGTTCTGCACGTCGTCGAGGTCCTCCAGGGCCTCGACCAGGCGGAACACCTTGCCGGCCGCGTCGCCGTCGAGCTCGACCTGCATGGAGGGCACGAAGGACGCCTCCGCCGAGTCGTAGTCCACCCCGGCGTCCACCAGGGCGCTGCGCACCGCGACCAGGTCGGTGGCCTCGCTGATCACCTCGAAGGAGTCGCCGAGGTCGTTGACCTCCTCGGCGCCCGCGTCGAGCGTCGCCTCCAGCACGTCGTCCTCGGAGACCTCCTTGGCCTGGACGGCCTCCCCCTGCGTGCGGGGCACGAGCACGACGCCCTTGCGGTTGAAGAGGTAGGAGACCGAGCCGGGGTCGGCCATCGACCCGCCGTTGCGGGTCATCGCGGTGCGGACCTCCATGGCGGCCCGGTTGCGGTTGTCGGTGAGGCACTCGATGAGCAGGGCCACGCCCTGGGGGCCGTACCCCTCGTACATGATCGTCTGGTAGTCCGCCCCGCCCGCCTCGGCGCCCGAGCCGCGCTTGACCGCGCGGTCGATGTTGTCGTTGGGGACCGAGGACTTCTTGGCCTTCTGGACCGCGTCGTACAGGGTGGGGTTGCCGGAGAGGTCTCCCCCGCCCATCCGGGCCGCGACCTCGATGTTCTTCACCAGCTTGGCGAACATCTTGCCGCGCCGGGAGTCGATGACGGCCTTCTTGTGCTTGGTGGTCGCCCACTTGGAGTGGCCTGACATGGGCCTGCGCCTACCCTTCGGTGGTTGCGGACGTCCCGGCCGGGTCGGCCAGCATCCTCACGAACAGCGAGTGGAACCGGTGGTCGCCGGTGATCTCGGGATGGAACGAGGTGGCCAGCAGGCGGCCCTGCCGGACCGCGACGATCCTACCCATCTGCGGCCCGGTCGCCACGGTGGCCACGACCTGCACGCCGGCGCCCACCTTCTCCACCCACGGCGCGCGGATGAACATGGCGTGGAAGCCACCCTCGAGGCCGTCGACGTCGAGATCGGCCTCGAACGAGTCGACCTGACGACCGAAGGCGTTGCGGCGGACCACCACGTCCAGCCCGCCGAAGGTCTCCTGCCCGCCCACGCCGCCCTCGATGCGGTCCGCGAGCAGGATCATCCCGGCACAGGTGCCGAACGCGGGCAGACCCTCGCGCAGCCGCTCCGCGAGGGGGTCGAGCAGGTCGAAGGCCCGGGCGAGCGTGGAGACGGTGGTGGACTCGCCACCCGGCATGACGAGCCCGTCGACGGCGTCGAGCTCACGCGGACGTCGTACGGCGAGGGTGGTGGCCCCGGCGCGTTCGAGCATGGCCCGGTGCTCGCGGACGTCCCCCTGCAGCGCGAGCACGCCCACCACGGGGGTGCCCACCGGCTACCAGCCGCGCTCGGCGAGCCGGTGCGGCTGCGGGATCTCGTCGACGTTGATGCCGACCATGGCCTCGCCCAGGCCGCGCGACACCTTGGCCACCACGTCGGGGTCGTCGAAGAAGGTGGTGGCCTTGACCACGGCCTCCGCGCGCTGCTCGGGGTTGCCGGACTTGAAGATGCCGGAGCCGACGAACACGCCCTCGGCGCCCAGCTGCATCATCATGGCGGCGTCGGCCGGGGTGGCGATGCCGCCGGCGGTGAACAGCACGACGGGCAGCTTGCCGGCCTCGGCGACCTCGCGGACCAGCTCGTAGGGCGCCTGCAGCTCCTTGGCCGCCACGAACAGCTCGTCGGGCTCCATGCTCGAGAGGCGACGCAGCTCGGCGCGGATCGTGCGCATGTGCATGACGGCGTTGGACACGTCGCCGGTGCCGGCCTCGCCCTTGGAGCGGATCATCGCGGCGCCCTCGGTGATGCGGCGCAGGGCCTCACCGAGGTTGGTGGCGCCGCACACGAAGGGGACGGTGAAGGCCCGCTTGTCGATGTGGTTCGCGTAGTCGGCCGGGGTGAGGACCTCGGACTCGTCGATGTAGTCGACGCCCAGGCTCTGCAGGACCTGGGCCTCGGCGAAGTGGCCGATGCGCGCCTTGGCCATCACCGGGATCGACACCTCGGCGATGATCGAGTCGATCATGTCGGGGTCGCTCATCCGCGAGACGCCACCCTGCGCGCGGATGTCGGCCGGCACCCGCTCCAGCGCCATCACCGCGACCGCGCCGGCGTCCTCGGCCATCCTGGCCTGCGCGGCGGTGACCACGTCCATGATCACGCCGCCCTTGAGCATCTCGGCCATGCCGCGCTTGACCCCGGTGGTGCCGGTGGAGGTACGGCCGACCGGTGCGTCGCCGGAGCCGGGGACGGAGGGGTCGGCGGATCGGTCGGAGGGGTGGGACGGGGTGCTGGTCACAGGGAGCGCCTTCTGGGGTGTGGTGCGGAGGCCGGGGGCCTCACGAGGTCGTCGAGAGCGTCCTCAGCCTACGTCCCGGCGCGACGTCCCGGCCCGCCCGGCCGGGGGTACGTCGTCGAGGTCGACGGTGCGCAGGTCGGCCGCCCGACCGGCCAGCCGCAGCCACCGCACCCGCCGACGTGAGCGCAGGGCCCGCGCGGTCACCACGGCGTCGTTGTGGAAGCGCCGGGCCAGCTCCACCCGGGCGCACGAGCCGGCCAGCTCGTCCAGCAGCCGGGCCGCCTCCGGGTCCTCCCGCTCGGTGACCGGCCGTCCCGACGGGGCGAGCACCGCCCGCAGCACCGCCGACAGGTCGGACTCGGCCTGCTCCAGGTCCTCGGGCTCGCTGGCCCGGGCCCGGTGGGCGGCGTCGAGCAGCACCACCCGGCTGGCGGGGTCCAGCAGGTCGGTCGCGGCCAGCTCGACCGAGACCCCGGACCGACGCAGCAGCTCGGCGTCGAGCCGGGCCCGGGCCACGTCGATGCGGTGGTGCAGGCGGTCGAGGCGGTTCGCGGTCCAGCTCAGCCACAGGGCCAGCCCGAGGACCAGGGCGACCAGCAGCCCCGTGACGAGCAGCGTCATCGCCCCGCCCCGCCCGGGATGGCGACGGTCTCGTAGACCCGCAGGACCTGCTCGGTCACCGTGGACCAGTCGTAGCGTCGTACGTCCGCGCGGGCGGCCGCGACGCAGCGCGGCCCGGCGGCCCGGCTCGTCGAGCAGCTGCTCCAGCCCGGCCGCCAGGGCCGCGGGGTCGTCCGGCGGGACCAGCACCCCGTGGGCGCCGCCGCCGAGCACGCGCCGGAAGGCGGGCAGGTCGCTGGCCAGCACCGCGGCGCCGGCGGCCATGGCCTCGACCAGCACGATCCCGAAGCTCTCGCCGCCGGTGTTGGGGGCGACGAGCACGTCGGCGGTGCGCAGGGCGGTCCGCCTTGTCCTCCTCCGAGGCGCCGCCGAGGAACTGCACCTGGTCGCGGACGGCGGCCGGCAGGAGCCCCCGCGCCTCGGCCACCTCCCCGCGGCCCACGACCAGCAGCCGCAGGCCGGGGCGGTCCGAGGGCCACCGCACCGAACGCCTCGGCGAGCACGGCGAAGCCCTTGCGCGGCTCGCTGAGCCGCCCGACGAACGCCACGGTGCCCTGACGACCGCGCCACTCCGGACGGGCTGGGGCCTGGGCGAAGCGGTCGACGTACACGCCGTTCGGGATGACGACCGGCTCCCCGCCGACGTGGCTGACCTGGGTGTCGCGGGCGTGCTCGGAGACCGCGATGCGGGCGGTCATCTTCTCCAGCGAGGGCCGCAGCACGGCGGCCACGCCGACAGGGCCCGGGAGCGGTCGGCGGCCGCGTGGTACGTCGCGACCACCGGCCCCTCGGCCGCCCACAGCGCGAGCAGCGACAGGCTGGGGGTGGCGGGCTCGTGCAGGTGGAGCACGTCGAAGCCGCCCTCGCGCAGCCAGCGCCGGGCCCGGGCCGCGGCGACCGGCCCGAAGGACATCCGGGCCACCGAGCCGTTGTAGGGCACCGGCACGGTGCGGCCGGCCGCGACGACGTACGGCGGCAGGTCGTCGCTCTCGCTGGGGGCGAGCACGGACACCTCGTGGCCCCGGGCCGAGCAGGGCCTCGGCGAGGTCCTGGACGTGGTTCTGCACCCCGCCGGGCACGTCGAGGGAGTAGGGGCAGACCAGGCCGACCCTCACCGCACGGGGCGGGGCTCGTCGAGGAACACCCGCTGCATCATGTGCCAGTCCTGCGGGTGCTCGCGCAGGGCCCGGGTGAAGGCGTCGGCGACCCCCTGGGTCATCGCCCGCAGGCCCTCGTCGCCGTCCTGGTGCGGCACCGGCGGGTGGAACGCGATCGGTCAGGTCGTCGCCCACGTAGTGCAGCGTCACCGGCACCAGCGGGGCACCGGTCCGCAGCGCGAGGAGCGGCCGGTCCCCGCGGCATCCGGGCGGGCTGCCCGCAGAGCTCGACCTCGACGCCGGTGCGGGAGAGGTCGCGGTCGGCGAGCAGGCAGACCAGGCCGCCCGCGCGGACCCACGCCTCCAGCCGGGGCAGGGCGGCGTCGCCCCCGGTGAGCGGCAGGATCTGCATGCCCGAGCGTGCGCGCGGTAGGCCACGAACTCGTCGTAGAGCCGCTCGGGGCGCAGCCGCTCGGCCACCGTGCACCAGCGGCTCGCCGTCGGCGCAGGCCCAGGCCCCGGCCCAGTCCCAGTTGGCCATGTGCGGCAGCGGCACGACCACGCCCGCGGCCCTCGGCGTACCGGTCGTGCACCAGGTGCTCGTCGACCGTCCGGGTGCGCGCGACCACGTCGTCGACCGGCCAGGACGGCAGCCGGAACGACTCGCACCAGTAGCGCAGGTAGGAGCGCACCGCGTCGCGGGTCAGCGCGCTCCAGGGCGGCGTCGTCGAGCTCGGGCGCGACCCGGGCGAGGTTGCGCGCGCAGCCGCCGCACGCCGGTGCCGTCGCGCCGGTAGATCTCGTCGGCGACCCGCGCGAAGAGCGCGCGGGCCCGGCGCTCCGGGCAGCAGCCGCACCAGCCGCCAGCCGGCCAGGTAGCCCAGCGGTGGCGCTGTCCGGCGGCCGCCCCGGCCGCGCGGCGGAGCCCGGCGCCACGGGCGCGGCTCGGCGTCACGAGGCGCCGCGGGCCTGGCTCGCGCACCCGAGCATCCGCTGTACGACGGTGACGGTGCTGGCCACGGCGAGCAGCGCCGAGCGTGAGCGGGATCAGGACCAGGAGGTCGAAGGAGGTCGGCCAGGCCGGTCATCACCAGGATCGCGACCAGCCGGTCGGCGCGCTCGGCGATGCCGCCCTTGGCGTTCATGCCCAGCGACTCGGCCCGGGCCCGGGCGTAGGAGGTGACCGAGCCCATCACCAGGCAGTAGATGCGCCAGCGCGGCCAGCGGCTCGGAGTCGCCGGGCCCGACGTAGTAGAGCGCCAGCCCGCGCGAAGATGGCGGCGTCGCCGAACCGGTCGAGCGTGGAGTCCAGGAACGCGCCCCAGCTCGAGGAGGTGCCGCGACAGCCGGGCCATGTGGCCGTCGACGAGGTCGGAGAAGACGAAGACCGTGCAGACCAGCACCCCGACCAGGAAGTGCCCGCCGGGGAAGAAGACCAGCGCCCCGGCGCACGACCCCGATCGTGCCGACGAGGGTCACGGCGTCCGGGCTGATCCCCCAGCGCAGCAGCAGGTGGGCGAGCGGGGAGAAGACCTTCGTCCAGAAGGCGCGGAAACGTTCCATCATGGCGAGAGCAGGCTAGCCCGCGCCGGCCGGTCCCGCGGCTCACGACCAGGCGTCGGCCAGCAGCGCCCGGGTGTCGGCGAGCAGCTGGGCCAGGGTGCGGGTGCGCCCGATGATCGGCATGAAGTTCTGGTCGCCGCCCCAGCGCGGCACGACGTGCTGGTGCAGGTGCGCGGCGATGCCCGGCCCCGGCCACCGCGCCCTGGTTCATGCCGAGGTTGAAGCCGTGCGCGCCGCTGACCCGGCGCACGGTCCGCATCGCCTGTCTTGGTGAACGCGGCCACCTCGGCGGTCTCCGCGTCGTCGAGCTCGGGGTAGTCCGCGACGTGCCGGTAGGGGCAGACCATCAGGTGGCCGGGGCTGTAGGGGTAGAGGTTGAGCACCACGAAGCTGGCCTCGCCGCGGTGCACGACCAGCCCCTCCTCGTCGGCCAGCTTCGGGATCCGGCAGAACGGGCACTCGCCCTCGGCGTCGGCGTCGGCGGGCTTGTTCTCGCCCTTGATGTAGGCCAGCCGGTGCGGCGTCCAGAGCCGCTCGAGCTCGTCGGGCTCGCCCACGCCGTCCTGGTGGACGGTGCCGGTCGTCGACGCCGGCTCGCTCACACCTGCACCCGCGGCGTACGGCGTCCACGCACCCGCGCGACGGCGTCGTCGACCGGGACGCCGTTGTCCTGGTCGCCGCTGCGGTAGCGGAAGGACACCGCGCCCTCCTCGACGTCGCGGTCGCCGGCGATCAGCATGAACGGCACCTTCTGCAGCTGGGCGTTGCGGATCTTCTTCTGCATCCGGTCGTCGGAGTCGTCGACCTCGACCCGGATCCCGGCGGCGCGCAGCTGCGCGGCCACGTCGTAGAGGTAGTCGTGGTGCCGCTCGGCGATCGGGATCGCCTCGCACCTGCACCGGCGCGAGCCAGGGCGGGAAGGCGCCGGCGTAGTGCTCGACGAGCACCCCGATGAACCGCTCGATGGAGCCGAACTTCGCCGAGTGGATCATCACCGGCTGCTGGCGGGAGCCGTCGGCGGCCTGGTACTCCAGCCCGAAGCGCGCGGGCTGGTTGAAGTCGTACTGGATGGTCGACATCTGCCAGGTGCGACCGATCGCGTCGCGGGCCTGCACCGAGATCTTCGGGCCGTAGAACGCCGCGCCGCCGGGGTCGGGCACCAGCTCGAGCGCCGGACGCCGGTGGCGACCTGCTCCAGCACCGCGGTGGCCTCGCCCACTCCTCGTCGGAGCCGACGAACTTGTCCGGGCTTGGGTCGTCGCGGGTGGACAGCTCGAGGTAGTAGTCGTCGAGCCCGAAGTCCTGCAGCAGCCCGCGCACGAAGCGCAGCAGGTGCTTGATCTCGGCCGGCGCCTGCTCGGGGGTGACGTAGGAGTGCGAGTCGTCCTGGGTCATCCCGCGCACCCGGGTCAGCCCGTGCACGACGCCGGACTTCTCGTTGCGGTAGACCGAGCCGAACTCGAACAGGCGCAGCGGCAGCTCGCGGTAGGACCGCCCGCGCGAGCGGAAGATCAGGTTGTGCATCGGGCAGTTCATCGCCTTGAGGTAGTAGTCGCTGCCCTCCATCTCCATGGGCGGGAACATGCCGTCGGCGTAGTACGGCAGGTGACCGCGAGGTGTGGAACAGCCCCTCCTTGGAGATGTGCGGGGTGCCGACGTAGGAGAAGCCCTCCTCGATGTGCCGGCGCGCGGACGTAGTCCTCCATCTCCCGCTTGATGCACCCCGCCCTTGGGGTGGAACACGGCCAGGCCGGAGCCGAGCTCGTCGGGGAAGCTGAAGAGGTCGAGCTCGCGGCCGAGCTTGCGGTGGTCGCGCCGCTCGGCCTCCTCGATGCCGGTGCAGGTGGGCCTCCAGGGCCTCCTTGGACTCCCAGGCGGTGCCGTAGATCCGCTGGAGCTGCTGGTTCTTCTCGTCGCCGCGCCAGTACGCCGCGGCGCGAGCGCATCAGCGTGAAGGCCGGGATGCGCTTGGTGGTCGGCAGGTGCGGACCGCGGCAGAGGTCCTTCCAGGCCAGCGAGCCGTCGCGCTTGAGGTTGTCGTAGATGGTCAGCTCGGCCCGCCGCCGACCTCGACGCCGGCCCCCTCGGCCGCGTCCGCCGCGCGTCGCCGGCGCCGCCCTTGAGCCCGATCAGCTCGACCTTGTAGGGCTCGTCGGCGAGCTCGGCGAGCGCGTCGCCGTCGGAGACCGCCCGCCGGGAGAACCGCTGGCCCTCCTTGATGATCTTGCGCATCCGGGTCTCGATCTTCTCGAGGTCCTCCGGGACTGAACGGCTCGGCGACGTCGAAGTCGTAGTAGAAGCCGTCGGTGATCGGCGGGCCGATGCCCAGCCGGGCGTCGGGGAAGAGCTCCTGGACGGCCTGGGCCATCACGTGGGCGGTGGAGTGCCGCAGGATGTCGCGGCCGTCCTGGGAGTCGATCTCGACGCCCTCGACCACGTCACCGTCGGCGAGCTCGTGGGCCAGGTCGCGCAGCTCGCCGTCGACGCCGGGCGGCGATGACGCTCGGGGTGGTCGCTGAACAGCTCCCAGGCCCGGGTGCCCGTCGGTCACCGCACGCTCGGCGCCTCGCCGGCGCTGCTGGACGGTGACCTTGATCTCGGGCACGGGTCGACTCCTGGGTGCGTCGGGTCGTCGGCGGCCTGCGGCCGCGCCGGGCCGTCGTACCCGGGTCGCCGGCGTGACGCGTATAACGGTGGGCCGACGGACGCCCGCCGGCTGCCGGGGATCGCGATCGGGCCGCCTCGGAGGAGCGCGGCCGGGGACGTGCCGAAGTCGGTGGGCGATACTGGGTTCGAACCAGTGACCTCTTCGGTGTGAACGAAGCGCGCTACCACTGCGCCAATCGCCCCGGGTCGACCTCCGCGGAGCGGAGCTCGGCGACGTCCGGCGAAACCCTAGCGCACGCCGTGGCGGACTCGCTCACCGCGGGCGGCCCGAGACTACCCAGGCCTCGCCAAACGGACAGTCGCCCGCGGCCGCTCGGTCCGGCTGTACCGAAAAAGATTCGCCTGGACCTGTTTCGTTTCCCGTCATGGGCCACGCTCGAGCACCGTCTCCTTGACACGTCCGGAGGGGACGACCTGGGAGGAAAGGCACACACCATGATGGACTTCTCGATGAACACAACACCGCTGACCGTGACGCAGCCGGTGACGCTCGAGCTGATCGACCCGACGGGGGCGGTGACCCCATCGACGCCGAGCTGCACTACGACCCGCGCGACCCGTACGCGGTCACCACAGTCTTCATGACCGGCAGCGAGCCAGGTCCGCTGGACCTTCGGCCGCGACCTGCTCAGCGAGGGCCTCTACGAGCCCACCGGCGACGGCGACGTGCACGTGTGGCCCTGCCTGGACGCCGACGGCCACGCGGTCGTCATCATCGAGCTCTGCTCGCCCGACGGCGAGGCGCTCGTGCAGGCCCGACCGGCGACCTGAGCAGCTTCGTGGACCGGATGCGCCGCGGTCGAGCCCCGGCACCGAGTCGGACTCACGTGGACGTCGACGCCGCCATCGCCGCGATCTTCACCGCCGAGGCCGCCTGAGCGCCGACCGCCGGGTCCTGGCCGGCGCCCGCCGGCCGAGCCTGGCGCGGACCCTCAGGGGTCGGGGTCCTCGTGGACCCGTGCCTGCCCACGATCTCCTGGCACTGACCGGGTCACCGGCCCGACGACGAGCTCCCGGTCCGTCGCAGCCGCGAGACCGGCTGGACGTCGCGGGTCGTCGACACCAGGAAGATCTCCTCCGCGTCGGCCAGCACCTCGACGGGCTCGTCGACCTCGCGAGCCGCCGTACCACTCCAGGAGCAGGGCCCGGCTGACGCCGGCCAGGCACCCGGACGCCAGCGACGGGGTGCGCAGCTCGCCCTCCACGCACGTAGAAGACGTTCGACCCGGTGCCCTCGCACAGGTGGCCGGCGAGGTTGGCGAAGACGCGCCTCGCCGGCGCCCCGCGCCCGGGCGTGGGCCAGCGCGACGACGTTCTCGGCGTACGACGTCGTCTTGAGCCCGGCCAGGGCGCCCCGCTCGTTGCGCGGCCACGGCACCGTACGACCAGGGTCGCCGTCGCCGGGTCGCGGCGCCAGGACGTCCGCGACCACGACCAGCGTCGGGGGTTGTCGCCGCGACCGGACCCCAGGGGCGCGACGCCCGCCGGTGTAGGTGATCCGCAGCCTGCCCAGCGGCAGCTCCTCGGCCGCCAGCACCGCGTCCACGCCGCGTCGTACGTCGTCGACGGGTGCGGTCGGGCAGCCCGAGTCCCGCGGCCGACCGCGCCAGCCGCTCCAGGTGCCGGGTCAGCGCGAAGGGGCGCCCGCGCACCACCTTGACCGCCTCGAAGACGCCGTCGCCGACGGTGAGGCCGTGGTCGGTGACGGTCAGGGCCGGCGCTCGTCGGGTCCTCGAGCAGCCGACCGTTCACCCATGCATGCATGGTCCCGACCCTAGGACGCGGCCCGACCAATGGCGCGGGCCGCCGCCGGCTCGCGGTCGGGCGGCCGCGCTCGCAAGCCGGGGCCCGAATTTGTCATCCGGGGCGTTGTCCGATAAAGTTCACGCGCAGTCCGGCGAGGGCAACTGCACCGGGCGTGACAAGCGGACGTAGCTCAGTTGGTAGAGCGCAACCTTGCCAAGGTTGAGGTCGCGAGTTCGAGCCTCGTCGTCCGCTCGGAGAGATGGTCGCAGCCTCCGCGGTGGAGTGGCCGAGAGGCGAGGCAACGGACTGCAAATCCGTCTACACGGGTTCAAATCCCGTCTCCACCTCGATTGCTCGGGACTCCGACATGGGGACGCGGGTCGTCACGGGCGATTGGCGCAGTGGTAGCGCGCTTCCTTGACACGGAAGAGGTCACTGGTTCAAACCCAGTATCGCCCACCATCTCCACCCCCTCGCTGGTCGAGTGCGAGCGGAGCCCTCGCTGGTCGAGGAGCGAGCGGAGCGGGCCTCGAGACCAGGCCCATGCGTGGCCGCACGCATCAGCCCTCCGCCACACCGCGTCCGACGGGAGGGTCTCGAGCTGGTCTCCCTGACGGTGTCCGAGCAGGACCGCCGCCCCACCGAGGTCGAGCTCACCGCCCGAGGCTGGGAGGTGCTCCGTGACGCGTCGACGGCCCACGTCGCGCTGGTGCGGCGGATGTTCGTGGACAGGCTCACGCCGTCGACCATGCGGGAGCTGAGCCAGGCCCTCGAGACGATCCACGACGCAGTGATCGAGCACGGGACGCTGCCCCGGCCTGAGGACCATCCCTGACCGTGCCGGTGCGGATGGAGCTCGGTTGTGCCTGGGGCCATGCCGGCGGCCCTTGCGGCTGGCTGAGGGGTGGAGTGGTCTCGAGGTTCGCTTCGCTCGCACCTCGACCACCGGGGGCACCTCGATCGGCGGGGCCGCGGAAGAGGGCGAGGCCCAGCCACACCAGGGCCACCCCGCACGGGACGGCGGTCTTGGGCTGGGACGCGTCGGGCAGCAGGGCGGCCACGGGGGCCAGGGCCGTGGAGGCGGCCAGCAGCGCCCCGGCCCACCGCGGCAGGACGCCGGCCCGGAACGTCGTGACGCCGAAGAGCAGGCCGCCGAGGAGGTAGGCCACCCCGGTGACCGTCCAGAGCGTGGGGAGGACGCCGAGGTCGAAGGCACCGGCCGGGCCGTTGAACATCCCCATCCAGGCCGTGACGAAACCCGGCGACGTGCTCGCCACGTGGGGCAGGACGAACGCCTCCACGAAGCTGAAGCCCAGGACCACCGCGAACCACACGCTCAGCAGCAGGTAGCCCAGGAGGCCCGCCCTCCCCGTCCGGCCCGCCTGCCGCACGTGCAGTCCCGCCACGCCCAGCAGACCGAGGACGCACATGGCGCAGGCGAGGACGTGGACCACCTCCCACCGCGTGGTCGTCACCGAGGCCGCGACGTTGGCCGGGTGGAACAGCCCCACCAGCACGTAGCACAGCCCTGCCCCGGCCGCGGACAGCCCGGCCGCCCGTACCAGCTCGATCGGATGCCTCATCTGGATCCACTCCTTCTCGTGATGCGTCGGCTCGTGACACCGCTCGGTACGGCGTCGGCCACGGTGGTCGGACGGAGCTGCAGGGCACGACGACGTACCGGGGTACGTCGGATCGCCCACTCGGCCACCGCGACGTTGATGAGCCAGCCGGCGGTCATGGCCAGTGCCTTGGGGAGGTCGCCGGTCCCGTACGTCGCCTCGGTGACGCCCTGGGTGAGGGCCTGGGTGCCGGCACCCGCCGCCAGGGCGTAGGCACGGATCATCCAGGCGCGGTGGGCGGCGATGTCACCGCGCCTCACAGCGGCCAGCCCCAGGACGAGGCCGGTGGCCATCGCGAGACCGACCACGAGCCGCACCGTCCACAGCAGGTCGCCACCGGGCGCCCCAAGATGGGCGAGGGTCAGCCACCACCCGGACCCCGCGACGACCAGACCCGCGCCGACGAGCACCCGGCCGGCCCTGCGGTGCCACCGTGGGTGCCGTCGGCGCAGCGGCGCGGGAAGAGCTGGAACGCACCCACGAGGGCGAAGACGGCCGCCGCGACCACGTGGAGGACCAGGGGCAGCGGGGACGCCGTGAGACGGGGGTTGGCCGGCAGCAGGACCGGTCCCCCGGCGACCTCCACGAGCCGTAGCGACCCGGCCGCCAGCGGGATCGTGGTCAGGACGACCAACGCCACCGGGAGGTGCCAGGTCGACCCGGTCGCGGGCCGTCTCACCGGGCACCGGCCCGGGTGGCGCCCGGGGCAGGGAGCCGCTCGGACCCGTCGGGGTCGGTGTCCCCGGTGGTGCCGGCCCGGGTCGCGCGCCAGAGCCAGTACCCCAGGGCGATGAGCGCGACGCCGTTCGGGAAGGCCAGCATCCGGAACCAGGGGTCCGGCAGCAGGCTCTGCGCGGCCGAGGCGAGACCGCCGACGGCCAGCAGCGCCGCCGCCCAGCGGGGACCGACTCGGGCGCGGTAGAGCGCGACGCCGAACAGCAGTCCGCCGGCCAGGTACAGCGCCCCCTCCAGCAGCAGCACGTTCCCCAGGGCGCCGATGTCGGCGTCGGCGTGGCCACCGCCGGCCGCGGCCAGGACGTGCTCGACGTACGCGGGGCTGGTGGCCACCACGCTGGGCAGGACGAACGCGGCCACGAAGGAGGTGCCGAGGATGAGGAGGTAGCCGCTCGCGAACAGCGCGAAGCCGACCACTGCCAGGCGGCCCGTCCGTCGGAGCCCGTGGAGGTACAGGCCGGTGGTGCCGACCAGGGCCAGGCAGGCCATGGCCACCTTCAGACAGCTGCGGACGAGCCAGTCGGTGCTGGTGACCGAGGCGGCGTCGAGGCGGGGGTGGGCGAGCTGGACGCCGATGAAGACGGCTCCGGCGAGGATGGCGGCGGCTCCGGCCCAGTGGGCGAGCCTGCGGGGGGTGATGGTCATGGTGGGTCTCCTTTCGTCATGGACGCTAGGGATCGCCGGGGGGTGCCGTCGTCACCAGACGTGGTGATCCGGGTGGTGACCTCAGCGGGGCCCACCGCCGGAGATCCCGTGACATGCTGCGGCCAGGCCACCGCCTCGCCCCCGTCCCGCTGCCTGAGCACCGGGTCGGGTGCGGCACCCGCGGTGGGGAGGAGGAGCACGGATGTCCGGCCCCCTGGTCGAGACCAAGCTCCGGCTGCCCCCGCGTCGGAGCGACCTCGTGGCGCGACCGGGTCCGACAGCGCTGCTCGAGCGGGCGATGAACGCACCGGTCACACTGGTCTCCGCGCCCGCCGGCTTCGGCAAGACCTCGTTGCTGACGGCCTGGACGGCCGACGTCCTTGCGGTGCGGGGCGATGCTCACCAGGTCGCCTGGGTCTCCCTGGACGAGGGCGACCGCCGGGCCGAGACCTTCTGGACCTACGTCCTGACCTCCCTCGACCGTGCGCTCCCCGGCTCCGGCGCCGCCGCCCTCACCCTGCTGGAGTCCGGTCAGGCCCCCCTAGAGGTCGTGCTGACGGCGGTCGTGAACGAGCTGTCGGTCCACCCGGGCGACCTGACGGTCGTGCTGGACGACTACCACCGTGCCGACGGGGTCGACGTCGCCACGGGCATGACGTTCCTCGTTGAGCACCTGCCACCCCAGCTGCGGCTGGTCATCGGGACCCGTGCCGACCCGGGGCTGCCCCTGTCCCGGCTGCGCGCCGGTGGCGACCTCGTGGAGATCCGAGCCGCGGACCTCCGCTTCACCGAGGACGAGGTCGCCCGCTACCTCCGCGACGTGCACGGGCTCCGCCTCTCGGCCGGCGACCTCGCGGCCCTCTCCAGCCGCACCGAGGGCTGGGTCGCGGCCCTGCAGCTGGCCGCGCTCTCCCTGCGTGGGCGCGACGACGCCTCCGCCTTCATCGCCGGGTTCGCCGGCGACGACCGGTACGTGCTGGACTACCTCGCCGACGAGGTGCTGGCCGCTCAGCCCGACGACGTACGTCGCTTCCTGCTCGACACCTCCGTCCTCGAGCGGCTCTCGGGATCCCTGTGCGCCGCCGTCAGCCCCTCGCACGAGGACGGACACGCACGCGTGCACGGACAGGCGATGCTGGAGCACCTCGAGCGGGCGAACCTCTTCGTCGTGGCGCTGGACGACCGTCGCACCTGGTTCCGCTACCACCACCTGTTCGGCGACGTCCTGCGCGCGCACCTGCTGCACGAGCGACCCGACGAGGTGCCCGAGCTGCACGCTCGCGCCAGCCGCTGGTACGAGCAGGACGGCCAGACCGAGGAGGCGGTGCGGCACGCCCTCGCGGCCGGTCGGGCCGACACCGCGGCCGACCTGGCCGAGCGTGCGCTCCCCCGGCTCGGACGGGAACGTCGCGAGCACGTGGTGCGCGGCTGGGCGGAGGTGTTCCCCGACGAGGTCGTGGCGTCGCGGCCGGTGCTCGCGATGGGACTGATCGGCGGGTTGATGTCCAGCAACCAGTTCGCCGAGGTGGCCGAACGCCTGCGTGACGTCGAGCGCCGGCTGGCCGAGCCCGACCCGCACCGGGTGGTCCTCGACGGACCCGCCCTGGCCCGGCTGCCGGCCGCGGCCGAGATGTACCACGCGGCGCTCGCCCTCATCGGGGGCGAGCCGACGGTGGCCGTCGAGCGCGCCCAGCGGGCCATCGCGACCTCGGCGGGGGACGACCTGATCGTCGGCGCCGCGGCCGCCCTGTCCGCGCTGGCCTCGTGGACGCAGGGCGACCTGCTGTCCGCCCACGCCGGCTACGCCGTGTCCATCGAGGCGCTCACCCGGGCCGGCCACATCGCCGACGTCCTGGGCTGCTCCATCGCGAAGGCCGACCTGGAGCTGGGGCTGGGGCGGCTGCGAGCCGCCGAGCACACCGTGCAGCACGCCCTCGACCTGACCCGTGCCAGTACGCCGTCCGGGCCGGGCGTGGTCCGTGGCACCGCGGACATGCTCGTGGCATCGAGCCGGGTGGCGTGGCACCGCGACGACCTCAGCACCGTGGCGGACCTCCTACGGCGCTCCGACGAGCTGGGCGAGGGAGCGGCGCTCGCGCAGAACCCGTACCGGTGGCGCGTCCAGATGGCGCGGCTGCGAGCGGCCGAGGGCGACCTCCCCGTGGCCCTGGACCTGCTGGAGGAGGCGGAGCGGGTCTACGTCGGCGACTACTCCCCCGACGTCCAGCCGGTCCACGCCACCCGGGCCCGTGTGCTCACCGCTCGCGGTGACCTCGCCGCGGCCCGCGCCTGGGCCCGGGAGCACGGCGTGGAGCACGACGACGATCTGTCCTACCTGCGGGAGTACGAGCACGTCACGCTGGCCGGCATCCTGCTGGCCGAGCACACGGCCACCGGGGCAACCGCCGCCCTGAGCAGGGCCCGGGTCCTGCTCGACCGCCTGCTGGCCGCGGCGCAGGCCGGGCAACGGGTCGGCACGGTCCTGGAGCTGGAGGTGCTCCGGTCCGTGGCGCTGATCGCCGACGGGGACCGGCCGCGAGCCCTGGGCGCACTCGCCCACGCCGTCGAGATCGCGCGGGCCGACGGCTGGAGGAGGGTCCTCGTCGACCGGGGACCGGTCGTCGCCGGGCTGCTGCACGAGCTCGGGACGGCTCCGCGCGACGGCCGGGCGACCGCAGGGCATCCGCCACCCGGTGCGGGTGCGGGGCGGACGCCGGGCGTCCCGGACCGGCTGGTCGACCCGCTGAGCGACCGGGAGGTGGAGGTGCTCAGGTTGCTGGCCAGCGACCTGGACGGGCCCGCCATCGCGCGGCACCTGGTCGTGTCCCTCAACACGGTCCGCACCCACACGCAGCACATCTACACCAAGCTGGGCGTGAACAACCGGCGCTCGGCGGTCAGCCGGGGCCACCAGCTCGGTCTGCTGACCCAGGCCGTCCGCCCCTGACACGCCGGTGACCGGTCACCAGCTCGGTCACCAGATCGTGTGACGACGGCGGGCCGGGCGACCCCTAGCGTCGATGGGGACGGGCCGTACCCGCCCGCCCACCGGAGCAGGCGTGCACGAGGAGGACGGATGGGGACCAGCACCGCCCGCGCGGAGGGACCGAGCTGGTACGAGATCCGGGTCCAGGGTCGTCTCGAGGAGCGGTGGGCCCGGTGGTTCGACGGCCTCGCCCTGACGACCGGACGTGACGGCACCACCACACTGCGCGGGCCCGTGGTGGACCAGGCCGCTCTGCACGGCGTGCTCGGACGGCTGCGCGACCTCGGCCTGCCCATCCTGGCGGTGACGTCGTCGTACGCGTCGCCGGAGCCACCGACGGCTCCGTCCCCACCGGCGCCCTCGGGCGAGGGCGGTCCGGTCAGTAGGTGAAGCGTCCGACCGTCGTGCTGAGGTCGGCGGCCATCGCGGCCATCTCCTGGATCGCGACCTGGGTCTGGCTCAGCGCAGCGGTGGTCGATTCGGCGGCCTGGGAGACGGCGCCCACGTTGAGCGCGATCTCGGAGGCACCGGTGGAGGCGGCGGCGACGTTGCGCGACATCTCGTTGGTCACCGCGGTCTGCTCCTCGACGGCGGAGGCGATGGTCAGCTGGTAGTCGTTGATGCGCCGGATCGTGGAGGAGATGCCCTCGATGTCGGAGGCCGCGGTCCGGCTGTCCCGCTGGATGGCCTCGACCTTGTGGGAGATGTCCTCGGTGGCGCGGGCGGTGCCCTGGGCGAGCTCCTTGACCTCGCCGGCGACCACGGCGAAGCCCTTGCCCGCCTCGCCGGCGCGGGCGGCCTCGATGGTGGCGTTGAGCGCCAGCAGGTTGGTCTGCTCGGCGATGGCGGCGATCAGCGTCAGCACCTCCTCGATGGCCCGGCTGGAGGTCTCGAGGTCAGCGACCGTGCGCGTGGTCGACCCGACCTGGGCGACGGCCTCCGACGCTACGCCGGCCGCCAGGTTGGCCGACTGCGAGATCTCGCGGATGGAGGCGCCCATCTCCTCCGAGCCGGCGGCCAGGGTGGCGACGTTGAGGGAGACCTCGCCGGCCGAGGCCGTGACGACGTTCGCCTGCACCGAGGACTCCTCCGCGCCGGCCGCGATCTGCGTCGAGGCAGCCGAGAGCTCCTCGGTGGCCGAGGCCACGTGCAGGGCCGAGTCGGCGATGACGGTCATCACCGAGCGCATGTGCCCGACCGCGGTGTCGAGCGAGCGGCCCATCGACCCCAGCTCGTCGCCGCTGGTGGACCCGCTGGTCACGGTCAGGTCGCAGGCGGCCAGGGCGTCGGCCACCTGCTGCACCCGGCGTACGCCGCGGCGGATGCCGACCGCGGTCGCCACCGCCGCGCCGAGTCCGAGCACCAGGCCGGCGGCCAGCACGAGCAGGAACGCCAGGCGGTCGTCGCGGAAGGAGGCCTCGCTGAGGTCGGCCGACTCCTTGGCGGTGGCCGCCTCGATGCTCTCCACCTCGTCGAGCAGCCCCGCGGCCTGCGGCATGCTGGTGTCGCCGGCGTCGGCGCGGGACCAGGCCGCCCCGTCGTGGGCGAAGGTGGCCACCCGGGTGTGCTGCTCGTGGAAGCGGAGGCCCGTCTCGACCAGGGCCACCGCACGCCCCACCTTGGCTCGAGCATCGGGGTGTGGTGCCGTCGCCAGGAACACCGACCGGTCACGGGCGAACCGCTCCTCTGCCCTTGACAGCAGCTCCAGGGCGTCGTTCGTGCTCGTCCGGTCGGGAGCGAGGACAGCGTTGCGCAGCGCCAGCTGCATCGACCCGACGGCCGACGACATCCGGGCGGCCGCGTGCGCACCGCGTACGTCGGAGGAGTACATCTGCTCCGAGCGCCCCGCCGCCGCACCCAGGCTGCGCAGCCCGACCAGGCCGACCACCAGGGCCGCCACCGCCAGCAGGCCAGTGGCCAGGAGGATCTTGGTCAGCACGCTCGCGTCCTGGAACCGTCGAGGTGCACGAGACCGACCGGGCTGCTCCTCCATCGCGACCACGCTCAACGCACTCCCACCACCACTGCGACGGGACGGTCCCGTGCAAGGTCATGGAACCTGTGAGTCGTTTCGGCGCGCAGCCGAACGGTGCGGGACGGTACGTTCGGCCCCTCGCACTACGCCGGTGATGACCCGGACGGACTACGTGCGGATGGCCCTGAGCGACGGGAGCAGCGATGACGCAGATGGTGCGGGTCCACACCTTCGGTGTGTCCAGCGACGGCTACGCCGCGGGTGAGGAGCAGAGTCTCGAGCGCCCGTTCGGGCACGCCGACCCGACGACCCTGCTGGGGTGGGCGTTCGGCACGGCCAGCTGGCCCGGCCGGACGGGGCCCGGCGGCAGCCGCGGCCTGGAGGACCACCTCGTGCGCGAGTTCCACCGCAACGTCGGGGCCGAGATCATGGGGCGCAACAAGTTCAGCCCCCACCGGGGTCCGTGGGCCGACGAGTCGTGGCAGGGCTGGTGGGGACCCGAGCCTCCTTTCCACACCCCGGTGTTCGTCATGACCCACCACGAGCGCCCGTCCTTCACCCTGTCGGACACCACCTTCCACTTCGTCTCCGGCGAGCCGGCCGAGGTGCTGGACCGTGCGCTCGCCGCGGCCGACGGTCGCGACGTCCGCCTGGGTGGGGGCGCCGAGACGGTGCGCCAGTTCCTCGACGCCGGGCTGGTCGACACGCTGCACGTGTCCGTCGCCCCCGTGGAGCTCGGTGCCGGGTCGCGACTGTGGGAGTCGCCCGAGGACCTCCTGGACCGCTACCACCGTGACGTCGTGCCCGGCTCGGACGGCGTGGTGCACCACCTGTTCTGGCGCGACTGAGCCCTGGCCCACGCGCCGAGGCGTCCCGTCCTGCGCGCCGCGAGGGGCCGAGGCGTCCCATCCTGCGCGCCGCGAGGGGCCGAGGCGTCCCGTCCTGCGCGCCGTGAGCGCCCGAGGCGTCCCGTCCTGCGCGCCGGGAGCGCCCGAGGCGTCCCGTCCTGCGCGCCGTGAGGGGCCGAGGCGTCCCGTCCGGTCAGGTCGCCCGACACTGCCGGTGACGGGGGCTAGCATCCAGCCGTGACGGCCCAGGACTTCTCCTTCGTCGACGCCGTCGCGGCGCAGCGTGGTCTCGTCGTGACAGCCAGGGGCGACCACTCGTGCCGACTCGGGCCCGCTGGGTCTGACGCCGGCTGGTACTGCGACCTGGACGACGGCACGCCCACCGCCGACGACCGCGACCCCGCTTCCTCGGTGCGGTGGGTCTCCCCCACGCTGCGGGCCCGCGGTCCGGACGCCGACGGCCGCCCGTCGTACCTCGAGGCGAGCCGTCCCGGGCCGCACTCCGACCTCGGCCGGCTGGTGCGGTCGGTCGGCCGCCTGCTCGGCCATCCGCCCCGGCGCACGCCGGAGGGAGGCGGGCGGTTCGTCTACGTCGACCCGGCCGGCGTGCTCGGCGACGACCTGCGCCGGCGCATCGAGACGTGGCCGGAGGCGATGCACGGTGACGGCGTCGTACGCCCGGCGGAGCTGTGGTCGATCAAGGTCACCGGCGAGGGGCTGGTGGTGACGTCGGTGTCGTGGTGGGGCAGTGCGCCGGCGCTCGACCATCAGGTTGGACTAGGGATCGACCTCGCTCACCGGCTGAACACCGGCCGCTGACCGACCCCTCCGCGCTGAGGCGTCCGTTCTGCGAGGCCATCGCGCCCTCGCACCAGGTCAGTCGCGCAGCACGGGACGCCTCGGCAGGGTCCAGCACGCAGCACGGGACGCCTCGGCAGGGTCCAGCACGCAGCACGGGACGCCTCGGCAGGGTCCAGCGCACAGCACGGGACGCCTCGGCGGGGTCAGGGGACGGGCTGCCAGTCCGGCTGCGAGGCGCGCGGGATCAGCAGCACCGCCGCACTGCTGGCCGAGACCCCGGACTTGAAGACGGCCGTGCCCGACCCGGTCCGGCTGGTGAACAGCACGCTGCCGCCCGAGGGCGAGAACGTCGCGCCGTAGCCGGAGCTGCGGGTGCTGACCCGGTGCAGCCCGGTGCCCGACGCGTCGACCGCGAACACGCTCTGCGCGGCGGTGTCGCTGCTGCCCGGCAGGTCGTCGCCCTTGCCGGAGAACACGATGCCGTTGCCACCGGGACCGAAGCTGCCGGCCGAGAGGTGGACGCAGGGGCTCTCGAAGCTGTCGTCGTAGCAGAACGCGCTGGTCACCTGGCGGCTCGACCCGGCGCCGAAGGGCGCGGTCTCGGCCCACATGCCGCAGTCGACCGAGGACGCCGAGCCGTAGGAGCTGCAGAGGCTGAAGGTCATCGTCGCGCCGTCCATCGAGAAGCCACCCAGCTGCAGGGACTCCACCGTCACGTCGCAGTCGGTCCAGCCGTGCTCGTGGAAGTCGTAGAGCAGGGTCGTGGGGCCCGAGCCGTCCGCCGGCGCGGTGTAGACGCCCGCGCCGACCAGCGGCTGACCGTTGGAGCAGTACGCGTCCGGCGTGGGCTCCGCGATCCAGGCCAGGTCGTCGCCGTCCCGGGTCCAGGAGACCGCACCGAGGGCGCCGTCACCGACGCGGCGGGTGGCACCGGACTCGAGCGTGCGCACGAACACGGCGCCGCCCTGGCCGCGGTAGGCCAGGCGCTCCCCGTCCGGCGACCAGCGAGGACCGGAGAGGCCCCCCGTGGTGGTGAGCTGGCGTACGTCGGCCCCGCTCGACGACGCGGTGTAGAGGTTGCCGCCGCGGACGAAGGCGATGAGCCCGTTCCGGCCGGGGAAGGCCGCCTGGGCGGGAGCGGTCATCGAGAGCACCGTCGCGATCACGAGGAGGGCCAGTGCGGAGCCGAGGAGCCGGGCCTTGTACGTCATGGTGTTCCCCCGTTGCGTGTCGTCGGACGGTGGCTGGCTACCGTCCCGATCAGGGCCCCAACCTAGTCACAGCAAGCGTTACTACCTACGGATAAACGGGAGACTCCTCCGAAATGACTATAAAGGTGAGGTCTCGGTAGTTACTACGCGTGCCCGTCCCTGACCGGTCGGGGGTTGTGACCAGCCGTTCGGCCACCCACGGACCGTCGACACGTCCCTCACCGGGGCCGGGTCCTGACTGCCGCCACCGTTTCCACAACGACCTGGTCGGGCCATGGACAGCAGGCCGGGACCGTGGTCGGATCGGTGGACCGGGAGGGCTCTGGGTGCCCTGGGAGACCGGGAGCACGAGGGGGAAGCGCCATGCGCGGAGCACGGGTCCGGATCGTCACGGCTGCGGTCGCGCTGGCGGCCCTGGCGGCCGGGGCCGGCACGGTCGGGTCCTCGGCCGCCGGTGCGGTCGGCTCCCCGCCGGACCTCGAGGTCCCGGCCCTCGCCGGCTTCGTGACCGGCACCGCCATCGGTCCGATGGCGCCGAGCGAGGACGGCCCGCTGGCGACGTACGACATCGCCATGCGAGCCCGCTGGCACGCCACGAGCCCGGCGGGTGTCTGCGGCTCCAGCACCCGGGCGGAGTACGCCGGCAGCGAGCCCGACCCGTGGACGGCCTGGAGCGGGGCGACCTCCCTGACCGTCCGGGCGACCGACTACGACTCCCAGGAGGGCGGCGGCGGGGGCAAGGTGGTCGGGTACGACGTCCGGGTGCGCGACTGCGCGGGCCGGGTCGCCCAGTCCCCGGTGCGCTTCCTGCCCGGCGTGTTCCAGGAGGACGGCTCGGCCTACGGCTACTCCGGGGTGACCTCCCGGTTCACCGGCCCCTGGTGGACCGCCCGGGGGGCCCGATGGTCCGGTGGCACCGCCCGGGCCACCCGCAGCTGCGGGGCTCGGGCCGTCTTCCGCTTCGACACGCCCGGACCGGTCGGGCTCGTCTCCGACACCGGGCCCTACCGCGGCCGCTTCCGGGTCCGCGTGGACGGGGTCCCGGTGGCCACGGTGGACACCGGCTCCTCCACCCGCCGGTCGCGGGTCGTGGTCTGGACCGGCACCCTGCGCGGGAGCGGCGAGCACACCGTCACGGTGGTCCCACTGGGCACCGCCGGACGCCCGCGGGTCGACGTGGACGCCGTGCTGGTGTCGGGGGCGCACCTCTGAGCCGAGCGGGCGGGGTGCCTCCGGAGGACAGGAGAACCCCGACCGACAGCCTGGGAGGGAGTCGTCGGTCGGGGCCTCGACGATCATCATTACCACTTCAACCGTTCGCAAACGACCGCTCGTCGACCGACTCCCGGCCGATCGGTCATCCCGACCCGTCCAGGAGAGCCATTCGCGTCCGATGACCTCAGGCGCACGACGTGCCGGCCGAGGTAGGTCCCGTGCGGCGCCTCCGTCGTCGTCCGGCCCGGACCAGGGCGGTGGAGGCGTCGCACCTCCAACGCACGGTCGGTGCGGCCGCGGCGCCGCGGCCCCGTCCGGCTCCCCCGTCGCTCGTCCGTCCTTCGGGTCGGCTCGGACCCATCCGGGGGGCGGCCGCCCGCGAACTGCTCGCACGCGGCGTCCCCGGTCCACGCTGGACGACCAAGGGAGGTGGGGACGCCGCGTACACCTGACTCCCGGGCGACGCCGTCGCTCAGCCTCGACGACCCGGTCGCACCCTTCGTACCCCCAGCAACAGCGCCCCCAGCAGGGTCCGAGGCGCCTTGCGCACGCGACCGCCCAGCAGCGAGACGGCACCACCGGCCCAGCCGGGGTCGGTGGCGGCCGGCGCCTGGGGGTCGCCCTGGCGCCGCGTGCCCTCCTCGTGCGGGTTGAGCGACCGCTCCAGGGCCTGCTCCAGGGAGAGGAACGTGTGGTCGGCGTCGGCCAGGTCGTGCACGGCGTCCGACTCACGGCAGACCATGTCGTAGGAGAGGCTGTCGACCAGGGGGGTGACGGTGCCCCGAGGCATGCCCGCCACCCAGGACACCAGCAGGGCCACGAGCCCCCGCGGCACGAGCGGCACCCGGATCTGGGGCCGCCGCAGCCGGGCGGTGCCGGCGAACATCGCGAGCAGCTCGGGGTAGCTCACCTGCTGCTCGCCGCCCACGTCGAAGTGCCGGTTGCGGGGCTCCCCCTGCAGGGCGCCGGCGAGCAGGTGGACGACGTCCTGGACGGCGATGGGCTGGAGGGTCCGCACCATCCAGGTGGGCACGGGCACGACCGGCACCCGCTCGGTCATCCGTCGGAGCAGCTCGAACGACGTCGAGCCCGAGCCGATGACCATGGCCGCGCGCAGCACGGTGGCCGGCACGGCCCCCTCCAGCAGCACCGTCTCGACCTCCAGCCGCGAGCGCAGGTGGTCCGACAGCTCCCCGTCCGGGATGAGGCCCGACAGGTAGACGATGCGTCGTACGCCGCTGCGCTCGGCCGCCTTCGCGACCCGCTGCGCGGCCTCGCGGTCCTTGGTGACGAAGTCGCCCTCCCCCATGGAGTGCACCAGGTAGACCACCGCCTCGACGTCGGCGACCGCCCGGGTCACGCTCTCGTCGTCCTCGACGTCGAAGAGGGCCACCGAGACGTCCCCGGACCAGGCGAAGTCGTCGGTGGAGCCGGCCGAGCGGGTGGCGGCCACGACCTCGTGGCCGTCGGCCAGCAGCACCGGGACGAGCCGGGAGCCGATGTAGCCGGTGGCACCGGTGACCAGCACGCGCATCAGGGGGTCTCGCTTCCTCGGGTGGGTCAGCCTACCGACGGGAGGGGTGGGGGGTGGGGAGGCGGGTGGGCCGGGGGGTTTCGAGGCTCGCTTCGCCCGCACCTCGACCAGCAGGCTCGCACCTCAACCGGCGGCGGGGGTGAGGAGGGATGCGGCGACCCACTCCTCGACGACGGCCCAGGAGCCTGATCGCAGCCGCGCGACGTACACGACCCGGCCCTCCCAACCGGTCGGGAGCGAGCGCCACTCGACGAGCAGACCGGGTCGCTTCACCCCGGCCTCGTCCGCGGCCCCGGAGACCCAGCAGTGCCGGGCCGGGCACTCGTCGTAGGTCTCGGCGCGCAGCCCCACGCGCTGCGACATGGGGAGACCGCTGCGTCCTCCCATGCCTCCGGCCATCGGCCCAGCATGGCACGTCCGTCGAACAGGTGTTCGAGGACGCCGCTACTCGTCCTCGTCGTTCACGGCCTCGCCGTGGGTACCCGGACGGGGGGCCCACGGCAGCTCCTGGGCCGGGCGGACGACGACCAGCCGGTCGCCCCGCACGAGCTGGGTGACCGCGGGGTCGAAGTAGCGGTGCACGGTGCCGTCGCGCACCACGGCGATGACCTGGTCGGGCAGCGACTGCGGCTGCTTGCCGACCTCGCGGACCAGCAGGTCCCGCTCCGCGACCTCGAGTCCCTCGCCGTAGGAGAGCAGGTCCTCCATGACGGCCCCGAGCGTGGGGCTCAGCGAGGAGAGCCCGAGCAGGCGACCCACCGCGTCGGAGGAGGTGACGACCGAGTCGGCACCGCTCTGCCGCACCAGCTGGACGTTGTCGGCCTCGCGCACGGCGGCCACGACGTAGGTGTCGGGGTTGAGCTGGCGGACGTTGAGGGTGGCCAGCACGGTGGAGTCGTCGCGGTCGGTGGTGATGATGACCTGCTTGGCCTTGGCCACCCCGGCCCGGCGCAGCACCTCCCGGCGGGTGGCGTCGCCCGTGACCACCGCGAGGCCGTCGGCGTGCGCCTCCCCCAGGGCGGTCTGGCTGGGGTCGACGACCACGATCTGGTCGGGGTCGACCCCGTTGTTCTTGAGCGTCTCGACGGCGCTGCGGCCCTTGGTGCCGTAGCCGATGACGACGACGTGGTCGTCCATGCTCCTCCTCCACCGGGTGATCCGGAACATCTCGCGGCCCTGGGTGGCGAGGACCTCCAGGGTGGTACCGATCAGCAGGACCAGGAAGGCGATGCGCAGCGGGGTCACCACGAAGGCGTTGATGAGCCGGGAGTGCGCGGCGTACGGCGCGATGTCACCGTAGCCCGTGGTGCTCAGCGTGACCGTCGTGTAGTAGATCGAGTCGACCAGGTCGACGGCGCGGGTCGGGTCCGCGTTGTCCCGGTAGCCGTCGGCGTCGAAGTACACCAGCGCGACGGTGAACACCAGGATCGAGAGGGCCAGCAGCACCCGCCGCGTCAGGTCCCACCACGGGGAGCGCTTGCTGGCCGGCAGTCGGACCCGGCCGCGGGTCTCCTCGGCAGCGTCGTCGGGCACGGGGCGAATGTACGGCACCCCGGGCCCTCGCCCCGTCCGGGCGCGGGCGCGACCGGTCCGACGTGCTCAGGCCGGGTGCGCCAGGTCCCCCAGGTCGACGAGCGCACCGCCCGACGGCAGCGGCACCAGTCCGCCGGCGGTGGCCGGACCCTCCAGCGGCGCGGCGCCCACCAGCGCGGCGACCAGCTCCGTCCGACCCTGGCCGGGCGCACCGGTCAGGGCCAGGGTCCGTCCGTCGGCCAGCTCGGCCCGCAGGGCCTCGATCCCGGCACCGGTGGCGGCGCTGACCGCTCGCACCGGCACCACCGCCCCACCCTCGGCGAGCGCCTCCCCCACGACGCGCACCACGTCCTCGGTCTCCTGCTGCGTGAGCGTCTCGGTGCGGGTCAGCAGCACGAGCCGGTGCTCGGGTACGCCGCCGGGGCCGACCAGGGCCACCAGCCGCCGCGCCACGTCGAGCTCACCCGACCGGTCGCCGGACCGGGCCGAGACCACCAGCGCGACCCGGTCGACGTGCGCGCACCGCAGGGTCGACCTCGGGCACCCGGGCGCCGCCGGCCGCGGCACGACCGCGCTGCGCGGGAGCAGCCGCTCGAGGGTGACCCGCTCGTCGGTCCAGGTGCGCAGGACGGCCCAGTCGCCGGGGCAGGGCGCCTCGTCGGGGTCGGCGGCCATCCGCACCAGCAGTCCCCCGCCGATGCCGACACGGTGGGGGCCGTGGTCGGTCAGGACGGTGACCAGGCCGCCCTCGGTGCGGACGACCCGGGCGATCTCGGCGTCCGCGGAGGCCGCCCACCGGGCCATCTGCGGCTGGTAGCCGATCGTCTCGAGCACGACCTCGAACCTACGCCGGGCCCGTACGGCGCCGCACCCGCTTTGCGTCCCGGGGCGAGGCCGCGGCCTCAGGGGACCACGCGGGCCCGCGCCGTCTCCTGGTCCGGCCACACCCGGTCGAGCGAGGCGTTGAGCGCCGCCCCGACGAGCACGGCGATCGAGAGCACGTAGAGCCACAGCAGCACGACGATGGGTGCGGCGAGCGGACCGTAGATGGACGTCGAGCCCTGGGCGGTGTGGGTGAGCACGAAGCGCAGCAGGTACGAGCCCAGGATCCACATCACCATCGTGAGGGCGGCCCCGGGCAGGTTGAGCCGCCACGACGTACGGACCGGGACCGAGACGTGGTAGAGCGTGGCCAGGAAGCAGACGCCGAGCACCACGACCACCGGCCAGTACAGCTCGGTCAGCACCGCGAAACGCCGCGGCACCACCTGGTCCACCAGGCGCGGTCCGGCCACCACGAGCGGGATGGTGACCACCCCGGTGACCAGGCCCATGACGTACAGCGAGAACGACAGCACCCGGGTGCGCACGATGCCGCGGTGGCCGCCGAGGCCGTACATGATCGTGATGGTGTCCACGAAGACGTTGAGCGCCCGCGACCCCGACCACAGGGCCAGCACGAAGCCGACCGAGACCACGTCGAAGCGACCACCACCGAACACGTCGTCGAGGGTGGGCCGCACGACGGCGTCGACCGTCTGCGGCGTCAGCGCCCGCGAGGCCACCTCCACGATCGAGCCGCGGACGGCGTCGACCTGCTCCGGGCTGAAGCCGGCGAAGACGTAGCCGACCGAGCCGGCCAGGGCGAAGAGCAGCGGCGGCAGCGAGAGCAGCGCGAAGAAGGCCGCCTCGGCCGCGAGACCCGTCACCCGGTTGCGGAAGCACGCCCCGGTGGTCGCGACGACCAGTCGCCAGGCCACGTGCGCCAGGGCCTGGCCGCGGACGACGGCCGGTGAGGGCACGCTCCCCGCCTTCCCCGACATGGACCTACGGTAACGACATGGCCGCCGACATCCGGGTAAGCACGAACCAGGCGCCACCGCTGGTCGGCCACGACACCGTCACCTCCGACCGTGCGCTGGTGGACGCGGTCCTGCGGCACGGCGGGCCGTCGGTGGTGGAGGACCTGGTGCCCCTGGGCCGGCTGGCCGGGTCGGTGGAGGCCCGGGAGCACGGTCGGCTCGCCAACCGCTTCCCGCCCGAGCTGGTCTCCTACGACCGCTACGGCCACCGCGTCGACGAGGTCCGCTTCCACCCCTCGTGGCACTGGCTGATGGAGCACGGCACCGGGTTCGGGCTGCAGGCCGCACCCTGGGCCACGGCCTCCGAGCACGCCCACCTGCGCCGGGCGGCCGGCTTCGTGGCGTGGTCGCAGGTCGAGCCGGGTCACGGGTGCCCGCTGTCCATGACGTACGCCGCCGTACCCGCCCTGCGCCGGGACCCGGTGGTCGCGGCCGAGTGGGTCCCCGGGCTGACCTCCCGTCGCTACGACCCCGGCCTGCGGGCCCCGGCGACCAAGGCCGGACTGCTGGCGGGCATGGGGATGACCGAGAAGCAGGGCGGCTCCGACGTACGGGCCACCGTCACCACGGCCACACCGACCTCGGTCGACGGCGAGTACACCCTCGACGGTCACAAGTGGTTCACCAGCGCGCCGATGGACGACGTCTTCCTGGTGCTGGCCCGCACCGGGGGCAGCACGGGCACCGGCGGCAACGGGGACAGCGGGCTGACCTGCTTCGTGGTGCCCCGGGTGCTGCCCGACGGCCGCCGCAACCGGATGGACGTCGTGCGCCTGAAGGACAAGCTGGGCAACCGCTCCAACGCCTCGGCCGAGCTCGAGCTGGTGGGCACCTGGGGGCGCCGTCTGGGCGAGGAGGGCCGCGGCGTGCGCACGATCATCGAGATGGTCGCCGCCACCCGGCTCGACTGCGTGCTGGGCTCGGCCGCCCTGGTGCGGGGCGCCCTGGCCGAGGCGTCCTGGCACGTGGCCCACCGCTCCGCCTTCGGCCGCCGGCTGGCCGAGCAGCCGCTGATGGCCAACGTGGTGGCCGACCTGGCGGTGGAGTCCGAGGCCGCCACCGTGCTGGCCCTGCGGCTAGCCGCGGCTGTGGACGCCGCCGACGACCCGCACGAGGTGGCCCTGCGCCGGATCGGTCTGCCCCTGGCCAAGTACTGGGTGTGCAAGCGCACCCCGGCCGTGGTGGCCGAGGCGCTGGAGTGCCTGGGCGGCAACGGGTACGTCGAGGAATCCGGCCTGCCGCTGCTCTTCCGGGAGTCGCCGCTGAACTCTCTGTGGGAGGGCGCCGGCAACGTGCAGGCGCTGGACGTGCTGCGTGCCCTGACCCGCGAGCCGGAGGCCCTGCACGCCTGGATCATGGAGGTGGGGCTGGCCCGGGGCGCTGACCACCGGCTCGACCGGGCCGTGGAGGGCGTGCTGGAGAGGCTGGCCGACACCACCGCCCTGGAGGCCGGGGCGCGACGCCTCGCGGGCGAGATGGCCGCCTGCCTGCAGGGCGCGCTGCTGGTGCGGCACGCGCCGGCCGCGGTGGCCGACGCGTTCTGCGCCACCCGGCTGGGCCAGGGCTACGGCGGCACCTTCGGCACCCTGCCGCGGGGCTCCGACCTGGCCGCGATCGTGGAGCGGGCCACGCCGGTGCTCTGAGACGGGCGGCCCGGGCGGTCCGGGCGGTCCGGTCAGCGGTTTGGTCAGCCGACCCGGTCGGGCTGCAGCCGCCGGGAGCGGGTCAGCAGGGCCACCGCGGCCACCGCCCCACCGGCCTGGGCCGTGCCGTAGACCCACAGGGAGCGCCAGGCCACGTCGCCGTGCACGGCCATGGCGAAGACCACCGCGGGGTTGAACGCGGCCCCGGAGACGGCCGAGACGGTCAGCACCCCCACCGTGACCACGGCCCCCAGCTGGAGGCCGTAGCCGACGTTGAGCTCCTGCTGCGGGGAGGCCCCGACCACCAGCCCCACGCACACGACGAGGAACGTGAACAGGAACTCGACCGCCAGCGCCGGACCGAGGGCCGCGCCCCGGGACACGTCGCGGGCGGGCTGGACCGGGGCGACGCCGAGGGCGGCCACCGCCGCGAGGACCGCGCCGGCCAGCTGGGCGGCCCAGTAGGACCACAGGTCGGCCGGCGAGAGCTCGCCGCGCAGGTAGCGGGCCAGCGAGACGGCCGGGTTGAAGTGCGCCCCCGACAGGTGCGCCCCCAGCCACACGCAGGCCACCAGGACGCCCCCCACCGTCAGCGCCGCCACGACCAGGGAGGAGCCGGAGGCGCTGAGCACGCTGAACACCAGGCAGGAGGTGCCGAGGAGCTCGGCGAGGCAGGCGCGCACGTCCCTGGTTCGGCCCGGCGCCGGGCCGGGATGGGTCAGGTCAGCTCGAGGCCCGGGTAGAGGGGGTGCAGGTCGAGCATCTCCGCGGACCTGGCCTTGGTGCGGTCGGCCACCCCGTCGGCCAGGGCGTAGGTCGCCTTCGACGGCGCGCCGGCCTTGTTGGTGCCGGCGGAGGTCGAGGTCAGCACGTCGACGACCAGCTCGGCGACCGTGTCGAACTCCTGGCCGCCGAAGCCACGGGTGGTCAGGGCCGAGGTGCCGAAGCGGATGCCGGAGGTGTACCAGGCGCCGTTCGGGTCGGCCGGCACCGAGTTGCGGTTGGTGACCACGCCGGCGTCCAGCAGGGCCGACTCGGCCTGCCGGCCGGTCAGCCCGAAGGAGGTCACGTCGAGCAGCACGATGTGGTTGTCGGTGCCCCCGGTGACCAGCCGCGCGCCCCGGCGCAGGAAGCCGTCGGCCAGGGACTGCGCGTTGTCCGCGACCTGCTGGGCGTACGTCGCGAAGGCCGGCTGCCGCGCCTCGGCGAAGGCGACCGCCTTGGCGGCCATCACGTGCGAGAGCGGACCGCCCAGCACCATCGGGCACCCGCGGTCCACCGAGGGCGCGTACTCCTCGGTGGCCAGCACCATGCCGCCGCGCGGGCCGCGCAGCGACTTGTGCGTGGTGGTGGTGGTCAGGTGGGCGTGCGGCACCGGGTCCTCGTCGCCGGTGAACACCTTGCCGGCCACCAGGCCGGCGAAGTGCGCCATGTCGACCATGAAGGTGGCGCCCACCTCGTCGGCGATCTCGCGCATCTTGGCGAAGTTCACGCGGCGCGGGTAGGCCGAGTAGCCGGCGATGAGCACCAGGGGCTTGAACTCCCGGGCGGCGGCGCGGACCCGGTCGTAGTCCAGCAGGCCCGTCTCCGGGTCGGTGCCGTAGGAGCGCTGGTGGAACATCTTCCCGCTGATGTTCGGCCGGAAGCCGTGGGTGAGGTGGCCGCCCGCGTCCAGGGACATCCCGAGCATCCGCTGGTTGCCCAGCTCGTGGCGCAGGGACTCCCAGTCCTGCTCGGAGAGCTCGGCGACGTTCTTGGCCGACATCCGCTCCAGGGCGGGCGACTCCACGCGGTGGGCGAGGATCGACCAGAACGCCACCAGGTTGGCGTCGATGCCGGAGTGCGGCTGGACGTAGGCGTACGGCGCCCCGAACAGCTCACGGGCGTGCTCGGCGGCCAGCGCCTCGACAGTGTCGACGTTCTGGCAGCCGGCGTAGAAGCGGTGCCCGACGGTGCCCTCGGCGTACTTGTCGCTGAACCACGTGCCCATGGTCAGCAGCACGGCCGGCGAGGCGTAGTTCTCGCTCGCGATCAGCTTCAGCGAGGCCCGCTGGTCGCGCAGCTCGGCGCGCGTGGCCTCCGCGATGCGGGGCTCGACCGACTCGATCACGGCCAGGGCCGCGTCGTACGCGGTGCTGGCGGTCTTGGCCAGGCTCTCGCCCCCCATGGGTGAGCCTGCGGTGGTCACGTCTGCGCTCGACTCCGTCATGGCCTCAGCGTAGTGACGGCGGGGCCGGGTGACGACCCCCGGGTGCGTATCAAATGGCGGACACTCGTCTCAGTCCACAAGACCGGCGTTTGTGGGACGACCGTCCGACGGGTGAGACTTGACCCCATGGTCAGCCCTGTGACGACGACGCACCTCGTGGTACGACGCCACGTGGACCTCGGTCGCACCCGCAGCATGATCTGTCCGCCCTGGCGCACCGCCTGATCCGTCCCGCACCTTCTTCGTGCGGAGCCCTGCAGTCCAGCAAGGCGTGCGGTCGCCGGTCGGCCCCTCCTGTCCGAGGGTGCCATGGCCTGCCGCGCGCCGACCCTCCCCAGGAGCGCATCTCCCGTGAGCACCCCCTCCACCCCCAGCCCCCAGGGCGCCCCCGGCTCGACGGGCGCGGGCCGCTCCGGTCGGCCGCGACCCAAGCGGGGCGAGGGCCAGTGGGCCCTGGGCTACCGGGAGCCGCTGAACGCCAACGAGCAGTCCAAGAAGGACGACAACCCGCTCAACGTGCGCGCCCGCATCGAGACCATCTACTCCCGGCGCGGCTTCTCCTCCATCGACGGCGGTGACCTGCGGGGCCGGTTCCGCTGGTTCGGCCTCTACACCCAGCGCAAGCCCGGGCTGGACGGCGGCAAGACGGGGGCGCTGGCGCCCGAGGAGCTCGACGACGAGTACTTCATGCTCCGCGTGCGCATCGACGGCGGCCAGCTGACGACCGAGCAGCTGCGCACCCTGGGCGAGATCGGCACGACGTACGCCCGAGACACCGCCGACGTCACCGACCGGCAGAACATCCAGTACCACTGGATCCGCATCGAGGACGTGCCGGCCATCTGGCAGCGGCTGGAGGCCGTCGGGCTGGACACCATGGAGGCGTGCGGCGACTCGCCGCGCACCATCCTCGGCTCCCCCGTGGCCGGGGTCGCGGCGGAGGAGCTGCTGGACGGCACCCCCGCGCTGGAGGAGATCCGACGCCGCTACATCGGCGACCCGGAGTACGCCAACCTGCCGCGCAAGTTCAAGACCACCATCTCCGGCCACCCCGGCCAGGACGTGTGCCCGGAGACCAACGACGTGTCGTTCGTGGCCACCACCCACCCCGAGCACGGGCCGGGCTTCGACCTCTGGGTCGGCGGCGGGCTGTCCACCAACCCGATGCTGGCCCAGAAGCTCGGGGTGTGGGTGCCGCTCGACGAGGTCGCGGACGTGTGGGAGGGCGTGATCTCGGTGTTCCGGGACTACGGCTACCGGCGCCTGCGCTCGCGGGCCCGCCTGAAGTTCCTGGTGGCCGACTGGGGCGTGCAGCGCTTTCGCGAGATCCTCGAGACCGAGTACCTCGACCGCACCCTGGTGGACTGCCCCTCCCCGGTGTCCCCCTCGGTGGTGGGCGACCACATCGGCGTGCACGAGCAGAAGGACGGCCGCTTCTACGTCGGCGCCGCCCCGACCGTGGGCCGCGTGGACGGGGGCACCCTGGTGCGGCTGGCCGAGATCGCCGAGGAGCACGGCTCGGGCCGGGTCCGCACCACGCCGTACCAGAAGCTGCTGGTGCTCGACGTCCCCGGCGACCGGGTCGAGAGCCTGGTCGAGGCCCTGGACGGCATCGGGCTCTCGGCCCGCCCGTCCACGTGGCGGCGCTCGACGATGGCCTGCACCGGCATCGAGTTCTGCAAGCTCGCGATCGTGGAGACCAAGCAGCGCGCCGCCGACCTCATCACCGAGCTGGAGAAGCGGTTCCCCGACCTCGAGGTCCCGGTGACCGTCAACGTCAACGGCTGCCCCAACGCCTGCGCCCGCACCCAGGTCGCCGACATCGGTCTCAAGGGCCAGCTCGTGCTGGACGGCGAGGGCCGGCAGGTCGAGGGCTTCCAGGTGCACCTCGGCGGCGGACTCGGGCTGGACCCCACCTTCGGGAAGAAGCTGCGGGCCCACAAGGTGACCAGCACCGGGCTGGACGACTACGTCACCAACGTCGTCTCGGCCTTCCTCGACCAGCGCGGGCAGGACGAGTCGTTCGCGACCTGGGTCGCCCGCGCCGAGGACGCCGCCCTGCGCGGCGAGGTCGGCTCCCGCGCGCTGGAGGCGGTCCGGTGAGCGGCGCGTCGCGGGGCATCCCGTTCCACTGCCCCTACTGCGGGGACGAGCGCCTGCGGCCCTCCGAGCAGGGCCACGGGGCCTGGGAGTGCCACTCCTGCCTGCGGGCGTTCTCGCTGAAGATGCTCGGCCTCATCCCCCACCCGAACTCCTCCCAGGAGGTGCCGCGATGACCACCGCCACCACCGAGACGGCCCGCGCGTTCAAGGGCACCACCACCGTCGGGCGCAGCGAGGCCGAGCTCAAGGACCTCGTCCGGGTGGCCGGCGCCGAGCTCGAGCTCGCACCCGCCGAGGTGATCGTGGAGTGGGCCGTGGCCACCTTCGGCGACCGGTTCGCCATCACCTCCTCCATGGGCGACGCCGTGCTGGCCCACGTGGCCAGCCGCGTGGCCCCCGGCCTCGACGTCGTGTTCCTCGACACCGGCTACCACTTCGCGGAGACCATCGGCACGCGGGACGCCGTGGCGGCCACCCTCCCGGTGACGGTCGTCAACGTCCGTGCGGAGCAGAGCGTGGCCGAGCAGGACGCGACGTACGGCCGTGACCTCTTCGCCCGCGACCCCGACCTGTGCTGCGCCCTGCGCAAGGTCAAGCCGCTGGAGCAGGCGCTGGCCGGGTACGACGCGTGGGCCACGGGCCTGCGCCGCGACGAGACCCACAACCGGGTCATCGCCCCCGTCATCGGGTGGGACGACGCCCGGCGCAAGGTCAAGGTCTCGCCCTTGGCCCGCTGGACGGGCGAGGACGTGGACCGCTACATCGCCGAGAACGGCGTGCTGGTCAACCCGCTGCAGTACGACGGCTACCCCTCGATCGGCTGCTGGCCCTGCACGCGCCGGGTGGCCCCCGGCGAGGACGCCCGCAGCGGTCGTTGGGCCGGCATGGCCAAGACCGAGTGCGGCATCAACCAGTAGCCACCCGCCACCCCGGCACCCCCGGCACCCGATCACCGGCCGCGACACCGTCGTCCGCGGCCACCCACCCAGCAGCACCTCTGAAGGAAGGAGGCGGGACCATGACCGCTCCCGCCCTGGTCGCCCTCGCACACGGCAGCCGTGACCCCCGCTCGTCCGAGACCATCAAGGCCCTCGTCGAGGAGGTCCGCGGCATGCGCCCGGACCTGCGCGTCGAGGCCGCCTTCCTCGAGCTGGCCAAGCCGTCGTTCGCGACGGTCGTCGACCGGCTGGTGCGCGCGGGCCACGACGAGATCGTCGTCGTGCCGCTGCTGCTCACCCAGGCCTTCCACGCCAAGGTCGACGTGCCGGCCGCGCTGGCCGAGGCCGCCGCCCGCCACGAGGGCCTGCGGATCCGGGCCACCGACGTGCTCGGGCTGGAGCCGGTGTTCCTGGAGGTGCTCGACCGCCGGCTGCGGACCGCGCTGCGCGAGGCCCGGGTGCGCGAGCTCGACGCCCTGGTCCTGGCCGCGGCCGGGTCCTCCGACCAGCTCGCCAACCAGGCGGTGGCCCGGCTGGCGCGGCTGTGGGGATCGCGGCACAGGCTGCCCGTCGTGGCCGCGTTCGCCTCGGCCGCGCCGCCGGCCACCGGTGAGGCCGTCCGGCAGTTCCGCGCCGAGGGCCGTCGCCACGTCGCGGTCGGGTCGCTGTTCCTCGCCCCGGGCCTGCTGCCCGACCGGGCCGCCGAGCTGGCCACCGAGGCCGGGGCCGTGGCCGTGTCCGGACCGTTGGGGGCCGACCCCGAGGTCGCCCGGACCGTGCTGGCCCGTTACGCCGTCGGCGCCGTGGAGCTCGTCCCCGTCTGAGCGCCCGTCAGGACCGCTCGGGCCCGGGCACGAGGTGGGCGTTCCAGCGCTCCTCGATCCGGCCGTAGCGCCACACCGCCAGGGCCACCACCCAGGTCAGCACGAACAGGCCGACGATGGCGAAGCCGACGTGGTTCAGGTCCAGGCCGCCGACCCACGCCAGCGGTCCGGTGGTGATGTCGAGCTTCTCGGTCAGGATGGAGAGAAGCTCCACCGACCCGATGATGAGGGCCACCGCGACCGACAGGGCCGTGATGGTGATGTTGTAGTAGACCTTGCGCACCGGCCGCGAGAACGCCCAGCCGTAGGCGTAGTTCATGAAGACGCCGTCGATGGTGTCCAGCAGGCTCATCCCGGCCGCGAAGAGCACCGGCAGGGTGAGGATCGCGTACCAGGGCAGGGAGAACGCGGCCGCACCGCCGGCCAGCACCAGCAGCCCGACCTCGGTGGCCGTGTCGAAGCCCAGGCCGAACAGCACCCCGATGCGGGTAGATCTGCCACGGCTTGCGCACCGACTTCGTCAGCCCGCCCAGGAACCGGTTCATGAACCCGCGGTTGTCCAGGTGCTGCTCGAGGGTCTGCCTCGTCGTAGGTGCCGCGACGCATCTGCGCGGAAGACCTTGAGGATGCCGACCAGGATGACCAGGTTGAGCATGCCGAGGATGATGAGGAAGGTCCCGGAGACCGAGATGCCGATGAGACCGGTGACGGTCTGCAGGGTGGACCCGTCGTCCTCGACCTGGCCGGCCAGCGAGCGGACACCCAGAGCGAGCAGGAGGCACAGGCCGAAGACGACGCTGGAGTGTCCCAGGGAGAACCAGAAGCCGACGGTCACCGGCTTCTTGCCCTCGGAGAGCAGCTTGCGCGTGGTGTTGTCGATGGCGGCGATGTGGTCGGCGTCGAAGGCGTGCCGCATCCCCAGCGTGTAGGCCGTGACGCCGAGCCCGATCCCGAAGACCTGCGATCCGCCGACCGCGTAGTCCTGCGGCGCCACGACCGCGACGAGGATCGACCCAGCCGACCAGGTGCAGTCCGAGCACCACAGCGGCCATGGCGCCGATGGCCGGTCCACTCCCGCGGGTGAGCGACTGCCGGACGCGGGCCAGCCCGCCGGGGCGGGCCTGGGGAGGAGCGATGGTCATCTGGGTGTCCTTCACGGGTCGGTGACCGATTCGTCCCGAGACTACGCGCATCGGACGTTGTTGCAAACTGTTCGCAAGTAGGGGGTCGACGGATGGCCGACTTCCGGTCCGGCTGCCCTGTGGCATCCCCTAGGCTCGGCCGCATGAGCCAACACTTCGACGTCGTCGTCCTCGGTGCCGGACCCGGTGGGTACGTCGCTGCCATCCGCGCCTCGCAGCTGGGCAAGCAGCGTGGCCGTCGTGGAGGACAAGTACTGGGGCGGCGTCTGCCTCAACGTCGGCTGCATCCCCTCCAAGGCGCTGCTCCGCAACGCCGAGCTCGTCGCACATCCTCGAGCACGAGAAGGACGTCTTCGGGATCACCGGTGACGTCTCGATGGACTTCGGCCCGACGCACGCCCGCAGCCGCAAGGTGTCCGAGGGCATCGTCAAGGGCGTCCACTTCCTGATGAAGAAGAACAAGATCACCGAGGTCGACGGCTGGGGCACGCTGACCAGCGCCACCTCGATGGACGTCGCCCTCAGGAGCGGCGGCAGCGAGCAGCTGACCTTCGACAGCCTCATCATCGCCACCGGTGCGACCACCCGGCTGATCCCGGGCACCGCGCTGTCCGAACGCGTGGTGACCTACGAGGAGCAGATCCTCGACGCCGCAGCTGCCCGAGCAGCATCGTGATCGCCGGCTCGGGGGCCATCGGCGTGGAGTTCGCCTACATCATGAAGAACTTCGGCGTCGACGTCACGATCGTGGAGTTCCTCGACCGGATGGTGCCGACCGAGGACGTGGAGATCTCCAAGGAGCTGTTCAAGCACTACAAGAAGCTCGGCGTGAAGGTGATGCTGAAGACCAAGGTCGAGTCGATCGAGGACCCCGGCGACGCGTCGAAGCCGGTCAGGGTGACGGTCTCCCCCGCCGACGGTGGCGACTGCCAGGTCATCGAGACCGACAAGGTCCTGCAGGCCATCGGCTTCGCGCCGCGCGTCGAGGGCTTCGGCCTCGAGGCCGCCGGCGTCGAGCTGACCGATCGCGGCGCGGTGGCGATCGACGACTTCGGCCGCACCAACGTCGACGGGGTCTACGCGATCGGCGACTGCACCGGCAAGCTGATGCTCGCGCACACCGCCGAGGCCATGGGCGTGGTGGCGGCCGAGACGATCGCCGGCGCCGAGACCATGCCGGTGGCGTTCGACTTCATCCCGCGGGCGACGTTCTGCCAGCCGCAGATCGCCTCGTTCGGCTACTGCGAGCAGCAGGCCAAGGACAAGCGGGTACGACGTCAAGGTCGCCAAGTTCCCGTTCTCGGCCAACGGCAAGGCCCAGGGCCTCGGCGACGGGATCGGCTTCGTCAAGATCGTCGCCGACGCGAAGTACAACGAGATCCTCGGCGCGCACATGATCGGCCCGGAGGTCACCGAGCTGCTCCCCGCCCTCACGCTGGCCCAGCGCTGGGACCTCACCGCGGACGAGGTCGCCCGCAACGTGTTCGCGCACCCGACCCTGTCCGAGGCGGTCAAGGAGGCCGTCGAGGGCATCGCGGGCCACATGATCAACCTGTAGGCCCCGCCACCCCCCTGGTTTCCCAGGGGATGTCGGGAAACTGTCGCTGCCCATGGTGGACCCACCGTGGGCAGCGGTGGTTCTCCGTGGGGAGCAGCGGCGCGGCGGCGTACGACGGGCTCGGCGGCGTACGACGGGCGCAGCGGCGTACGACGGGCGCGGCGGCGTACGACGGGCTCAGCGCAGGGCGTACGTCGCGACGGAGATGCCGGCGTAGTGCGCCGCGAAGGCGACGACCGTGAAGGCGTGGAACACCTCGTGGAAGCCGAACCACTGCGGGAACGGGTTCGGCCGGCGCAGGCCGTAGACGACGCCCCCAGCGGTGTAGAGCAGGCCGCCGAGGGCCAGCAGACCAGCACGGCCTGCCGCTGTACTGCGCGAAGTCGCCGGCGAAGAAGACCGCCGCCCAGCCGAGGCGCCAGGTAGACCGGGGTGTAGACCCAGCGCGCCGCCTGCGGGCGGAGCAGCCGGAAGCCGATGCCGCAGCGCCGCGCCGCCCCACGCCATGGCCAGCAGCACGACCCGGTCGGCGCCGTCGAGCAGGAGCAGGGAGAACGGCGTGTAGGTGCCGGCGATGAGCAGGAAGATGCTGGCGTGGTCGAGGCGGGTCAGCAGCAGCTCGGTCCGCGGCGACCAGCGGCCGCGGTGCATGGTGGCCGAGACCGTGAAGAGCACCAGCGCGGAGGCGGCGAAGACGGTCGAGCCCAGCCGGGGCAGCCCGGCGGGCGAGAGCAGCACGAGGAGCACGCCGGCGGCCAGGGTCAGGGGGGCCGTGCAGGCGTGCAGCCAACCGCGCAGCCGGGGCTTGACCTCGGCCAGCTGGGCGGCCGCATGGTCGGCGTGGCCGGCCGGACCGGACACGAGGCGATGCGAACGGGGTCCAGGGTGGTCGCGAGCGCCATGGTGTCCTCCGGTCGGGTGCGGGCGGGTGCTCTTTACTTCGGCACCGGGTGGCCCCGACCTGAGGGGGAACGCCGTACGGGTTGTCGCGGGACAGCCTCAGCGCACCAGCCGTCGGAGCAGGTGGTCGAGCTCGGCGGCCGGGTCGGCCGTCGTACCGCCGTGCACGGGACCCGGCTGCACGACGGTGCTGCGCGGCGCCTTGACGAAGCCGAAGCGGGTGCCCATGGCGGCCCGTCCGGCCGGACCGGCCTCCTGCGCGCCGGAGCACACCGCCTCGATGGCCGCCAGCGCCGAGGACACGGCGTCCAGGTCGACCTCGGGGGCGACGGCCAGCAGGCGCTCGCGGTCGACGTGGCACCGGGCGGCCAGGAAGTCGCCCTGCTGGCAGTAGAGCACCACCCCGACGTTCACGAACTCCTCCCGGTCGACCCGCGGCACGCAGCGCAGGACGACGTACTGGAAGCCCATCCGGCCCGCGGCCGGCCGGTCATGCCCGGCCCGGCAGCCACGGACGGTCCCCGCTGACCCGCGCGTGCAGGAAGTCGACGTACGCCGCGCGCACGCCGTCGCGGTCGACGCCGGGCACGGGCTCGACCCACTCCTCCGGCACGGCCGCCACGACCTCGGTGAGCAGCTCCCGGGTGACCTGCGGGGCGAGCGTCCGGTCGGCCTCGGGCACGCCACCGGCGAACGCGGCCAGGACGTGGTCGGAGGCGTCGTAGGGCTGGGCCGGCGAACCGTTGCGGCGAGCCGATGCCGCCGGGCCAGGCGTGGTGGAAGTAGAGGCAGGCGCCGTGGTCGATCGCCCACAGCCGCCGGTGCCACAGCAGCAGGTTGGGGTTGCGCCAGCTGCGGTCGACGTTGGCGGTCAGGGCGTCGAGCCACAGCACGGAGGCCGCCACCGCGGGGTCGGGGTCGTAGCCGGAGTCCCACCCGAACGAGCCCGGCAGGAAGTCGACGCCGAGGTTGAGGCCGATGCTGGCGGTGAGCAGGTCCTGCACCTCCTCGTCGGCCTCGTAGGTGCCGATCACCGGGTCGAGCCGGACGGCCACGAGCTCGGGGGTGGCGATGCCGAGCCGCCGGGCCAGCTCGCCGACGACCACCTCCGCGACGAGCACCTTGAGGCCCTGCCCGGCGCCGCGGAACTTGCAGACGTAGGTGCCGAGGTCGTCGGCCTCCACGATGCCGGGCAGCGAGCCGCCCTCCCGCAGGGGTGCGACGTAGCGCGTGGCGACGACGGTGCGGATCACGCCCGACGACCCTATCGGTCAGCCGATCGGCGGCTCCTCGACCAGCCGCCGCCGCTGCTCCTCGACGTCGTAGTCCGGGTCCGGCCAGGAGGGATCCAGGGCCAGCAGCGTGTCGCGCAGCACCAGGGCGACCGCCAGGTTGCGGAACCACTTGCGGTCGCTGGGCACGACGAGCCACGGCGCGTGCGGGGTGTTCGTCTCCTCGATGGCCAGCTCGTAGGCCTCCTGGTACGCCGGCCACAGCGGCTCGCTCGTCGATGTCGCCGGGGTTGAACTTCCAGAGCTTCGTGGGGTCCTGCAGCCGGGCCAGCAGCCGCTCCTTCTGCTCCTGCGCGGAGACGTGCAGCATGCACTTGACCACCACCGTGCCCTCGGCCGCCAGCCGCTCCTCGAAGGCGTTGATGGCGCGGTAGCGCTCGGTGATCTCCTCCGGCGGCACGAGGCTGCGCACCCGTCCGATCAGCACGTCCTCGTAGTGCGACCGGTCGAAGACCCCGATGATGCCCGGAGGGGGCAGCTCCCTCTCGACCCGCCACAGGAAGTCGTGCCGCAGCTCGGCCGCGGTGGGCTTCTTGAAGGACTTCATGTGCACGCCCTGCGGGTCGACGAGCCCGAGCGTGTGCCGCACGACCCCGCCCTTGCCGGAGGTGTCCATGCCCTGCAGCACCAGCAGCACCCGGCGGTTCCCGCCGCTGATGCCCTCGGCGAACAGCCGCTCCTGCAGGTCGGAGAGCGGGTCGGCCAGTCGGTGAGGGCGCCGCCTTGCCCTCCGTCTTGTCGCCGTCGAAGCCCGGCGTCCCGCGGGTGTCGTACGAGGTGAGGTCGACCGGACCCGGCGGCACCCGGAGCGCCTCGGCCAGTCCGGACACCTGGGTACCACTCGACGGAGGGCTTCATCGGCCGAACTATGCCGCACCCTCCCGGGCGAGGGCGACCAGCCGGCTGACGGCCCGGAGGTACTTCTTGCGGTAGCCGCCCTCGAGCAGCTGCGGGTGCGAACAGCTCGTCGAACGTGCGGCCGCTGGCCACCACCGGCAGGTCCCGGTCGTAGAGCCGGTCGGCCAGCACCACGAGGCGCAGGGCGACGGCCTGGTCGGCGACGGTCCGGACGTCCTCGAGGCACACGACGCTGACGCCGTCGAGCAGGGCGCCGTACTTCGAGGGGTGGACGTCGGCCAGGTGCCGGGTCAGGTCGACGAAGTGGTCGAAGCTCGCGCCCTCCTCGCTTGGCGACCCGCTTGACCGTGTCGAGGTCGGGCGCCGGCGGGCGCCTCGGGCAGGCCGCGGTGCCGGTAGTCGTCGCCGTCGATGCGCACCGACTCGAAGTGCGCGGCCAGTCCCTGGATCTCGCGCAGGAAGTCGTCGGCGGCGAAGCGGCCCTCCCCCAGCTTGCCGGGCAGCGTGTTCGAGGTCGCGGCCAGCCGGACGCCGGCCTCGCGCAGCCGGGTCAGCAGCGTCGAGACCAGCACGGTGTCGCCCGGGTCGTCGAGCTCGAACTCGTCGACGCAGACCAGCGCGTACGCCGAGAGGGCCTCGACCGCCTGGTGGAAGCCGAGCGCGCCGACCAGGTGGGTCAGCTCCACGAACGTCGCGAACAGCTTGGGGCCGGGCGCCTCGTGCCACAGGGCGGCGAGCAGGTGGGTCTTGCCGACGCCGTACCCGCCGTCGAGGTAGACCCCGCCCGAGCCGGGCTCGTCGGCGGGCCGCGTCGCCCGCGACCACCACCGTCTGCCGAGGCCGGTCGCCGACCGTCGCCGCGAAGCCCGCAGCACCTCGACGGCGTGCTGCTGCGAGGGCTGCGCCGGGTCGGGCCGGTAGGAGGCGAAGCTGACGTCGGCGAAGCGGGGCGGCGGCACGAGCTCGGCGAGCAGCCGGTCGGCGGGCACCCGGGGGTCGCGCTCGGCAGAGCTGGATCGGCACCACGTCACCCTACGATGCAGGCATGGAGCTCCCCGTGATGCCGCCGGTCCAGCCGATGCTCGCCAAGGCGGTGAAGGGCATCCCGGACCCGGCCAAGCACGGCGGTCTGGTCTTCGAGCCCAAGTGGGACGGGTTCCGCTGCCTGGTGTTCCGCGACGGCGACGAGGTCGAGCTGGCCAGCCGCAACACCAAGCCGCTGACCCGCTACTTCCCCGAGGTGGTCGAGGCGGTGCTGGCCTCGCTGCCGGAGCGATGCGTGCTGGACGGCGAGATCTTCGTGGCCACCGACGACCGGCTGCAGTTCGAGCTGCTGCAGGAGCGCATCCACCCGGCCGACTCCCGGGTGCGGATGCTCGCCGAGAGGACGCCGGCGGGCTACGTCGCCTTCGACCTGCTCGCGCTCGGCGACGCGTCGCTGATGGACGAGCCGTTCGAGGTGCGGCGGGCCCGGCTGGTCGAGGCGCTCGCCGGCGCCGTACCGCCGGTGCACCTGACCCGCACCACCACCGACCCGGCCGAGGCGCAGGACTGGTTCCGCCAGTTCGAGGGCGCCGGGCTGGACGGCGTGGTGGCCAAGCCGCTCGGGGCGACGTACCAGCCCGAACGCGCGCACCATGCTCAAGATCAAGCACGAGCGGACCGCGGACGTGGTGGTCGCGGGCTACCGGCTGCACAAGACCTCCACGCCCGAGCGACGCCGCTGCTGGGCTCGCTGCTGCTCGGGCTGTACGCCGACGGGAGGCTGCAGCACATCGGGGTCTCGGCGTCGTTCACCGCCACCCGCCGGGCCGAGCTCGTCGAGGAGCTGGCGCCGCTGGTGTGCACCGACCTCTCCGAGCACCCCTGGGGAGGGTGGAGCGAGTGGGCCGTCGCGAACCCCGACCGGGTGCCGGGCACGCAGAGCCGGTGGAGCGCGGGCAAGGACCTGTCGTTCACGCCGCTGCGCCCCGAGCGCGTGCTGGAGGTGGGCTACGACCACATGGAGGGCAGCCGCTTCCGGCACACCGCGCAGTTCAAGCGCTGGCGCCCCGACCGGGACCCGAGTCCTGCGGCTACGAGCAGCTCGAGGAGCCGGTCGTCCTACGACCTCGCCGAGGTGCTCGGCGGCTGAGCGCCGACAGGCCCGCACGGGACTAGCATGAGCGCCATGAGCGAGGCGACGACGTACGACGTGGTGCTGCTGGTCGAACAACCCCTCTCCGCCGAGGACGCAGCCCAGGTCCGCAGCCTGCACCAGGACGTCGAGGAGCCGGTCCGCTACCACGTCCTGCTGCCGGTGGAGGACGCCGCGTCGCGCGTCGAGTCGGCGATGGGGTCGATCGCGGCGAGCGAGGTGCTGGCCTCCCCCGCGCTGGTCATGGACGACGCCAGCATCCAGGAGGTGCAGCGCGAGCTGCTGCGCCAGGCGCGCACCGACTGCGACGGCTGCGTGGACAAGCTCAAGGACTCCGGCGCCGACGTCAGCGGCGAGGTGGTCAGCGAGGAGCCCATCGACGCCCTGACCGCCAAGGTGGCCGAGGTCGGCGCCGCGGAGGTCATCATCCTGACCCGCAAGCACGTCGTCGCAGAGTTCTTCCACGTCGACTGGACCTCGCGGGCCCGTCGCAAGCTCGGGGTGCCGATCCTGCACCTGCTCGAGCACGAGAACTTCGACGAGCAGGCCGAGCACTACGGCGGCGAGGGCGTCACCGGGCTCTGACCCGGTTCACCACGAGCGCGACCGAGCCCGCCTGCCCCTCGACGGCTCCGGTGACGGGGTCAGGGCAGCTGCCGCGTCCAGGCCAGCGCCACCGCGCCGTTGAACGGGTCCGACCCCGAGCTCAGGATGGCCCCGGCGGCGTTGGTCTTCGCCCCCAGGGTGGCCGCCCGGCTGTCCGCGAAGGACAGCGTGCCGCTCGCGCCGTACCCGCTCGTCGAGGTGAAGTCGTCGCTGCTGCGGTAGACCTTGATCGACGTGGTGAGGCGGTTGCCCTCACGGGTGCAGACCATCTTGTACCAGGTGTCGCCACCCGGCAGCACGACGTTCGAGCGCACGTTGACCTGACCCTCCGAGCCCTTGACCTTGCAGCCCGGCCGGCCCGTGTCGACCTCCACCTTGAACATGGAGTCGTCCGAGGAGATCCCGCGCTGGAAGACGTTGTTGCCGTTGTCGCCGCTGTCGCCCTCCGACACCTCGTCGAGGCGGAACACCGCACCGAACTCGAAGTCGGCCGCCCCCGGGTCGAGACCCTCGCCCGACGTCGGCGTCATCAGCACGCCGCACGCGGGTGGGTCTCGTCGTAGGCGGGGAACTGGACGGCGGCCGGCAGCGTGTCGCTGGGTCCGTCCACCCGCACCGCGGTCCCTCCGTCGGCGCGGGCCACGTCGAAGTCGACGTCGGTGGTGCCCCAGGCGGTGAGCTGGGCGTCCCCGGTGATGGCGGTGCGGGCGCCGTCGAGCACCTGCACGTGCAGGGAGGGCGGGGCGGTGGCGGCCTGCGCGGGCAGGGCCAGCGTCGCCCCACCCACGACCAGGGCGGACAGGGCGATGGGCAGAGCGCTACGGCGCATGGAACGGGTCCTCTCGGATGACGACGGTCCGAGGGGGGTGCCCCATTCCCGGACCCTGAAGCAGCGGCCAGCCTAGAACATCGGCCCGATTTGTCACTACCAGCCCGCTGACACCCGCTTTCGACAGTTATCGCTACCGTTTCGGTGCAGGAATATGCACTGCACGATCACGCAGCCGTCGCTCGTTGCCCTCGTCACCGTCGTGCGAGCAGACTGGAGGAGCGGAGTCGCTGCCCCCCTCCCAGGGACGCGACTCCGTTGTCGTGCCCGGTCAGCCGTCCCTCAGCCGTCCTCCCAGTGCGCCGCCACCTTCTTGCTGGGCTGCACGCGCGGCGGCTCCCCCGGCATCTTGGGGTAGTCCGGCGGGTAGGGCAGCTCGACGGCACCCTGCTCGTCGTACAGCTCGAGCAGCGCGGTCAGGTCGCAGGCGACGTCGTCGATGGCGGCGTGCACGTCCCCCCGCTCCGCGAAGCGGGCCGGCATCGTGAAGAGGTTGTGGTCGGCCGGGTCGGCCACCTCCTCCAGCTCGTCCCACTCCATCGGGGCGGAGACGGGCGCGCCCGGCTTGGGTCGCAGGCTGTACGCCGAGGCGATGGTCCGGTCCCGGGCGTTCTGGTTGTAGTCCACGAAGATCGCGTCCCCGCGCTCCTCCTTCCACCACTTGGTGGTCACCCCGTGGGTACGGCGCTCGAGCTCGCGACCGAAGGCGATGGCCGCGTGCCGCACGTCGACGAAGTCCCAGCGCGGCTGGATGCGGACGTAGAGGTGCACGCCCCGGTTGCCGGAGGTCTTGGGGAAGCCGACCATGCCGAGGTCGGCCAGCAGCTGCCGGGCGACGCCGGCCACCCGCACCGCGTCGCGGAAGCCGGTCGCGCCGTACGGGTCGAGGTCGATGCGCAGCTCGTCGGGGTGGTCCGGCGCGTCCCGGCGCACCGGCCAGGGGTGGAAGGTCAGAGTGCCCATCTGGGCGCACCAGGCCGGCACCGCGATCTCGGTGGGGCAGATCTCGTCGGCGGTGCGGCCGGAGGGGAAGGTGATGGCCGCGCTCTCGAGGTAGTCCGGGGCGCCCTTGGGCACCCGCTTCTGGTAGAACGCGTCGCCGTGCTCCCCGGTCCGGGTGGCCAGCGTGATGCCCTCGCGGACGCCCTTGGGCCAGCGCTCCAGGGCGGTCGGCCGCTCGCGCAGCGCGCGCATGATCCCGTCGGCGACCTGCACGTAGTACTCCACCACCATCAGCTTGGTGACCGCCGCCGTGCGCTCGGTGGGCTCGTAGATGACCCGGTCGGGGCTGCTGACCCGCACGGGGCGTCCACCGGCGTCGACCTCGGCAGCAGGGGTGGCCATGAGCGGCAGCCTAGGGGGCGTTGGGCCGGGAAAGTAGGCTGCGGGCATGGCATACGAAGTCCAGAAGAGCGACGAGGAGTGGCGCGAGCAGCTGTCCCGCGCCGAGTACGACGTGCTGCGCAAGGCGGGCACGGAGCGCGCGTTCGTGGGTGAGTACACCGACACGAAGACGGTCGGGGTCTACCGCTGCCGCGCCTGCAGCGCCACCCTGTTCGAGTCCACGACCAAGTTCGACTCGCACTGCGGGTGGCCCTCGTTCTACGCCCCGCTGGCCGAGGACCGCGTGGAGTACATCGAGGACACCACGCTGGGGATGAAGCGCGTCGAGGTCCGCTGCGCCACGTGCGGCTCGCACCTGGGTCACGTCTTCGACGACGGCTACGGCACCCCCACGGGGCAGCGGTACTGCATCAACTCGATCAGCATGACGCTGGAGCCCGCCCCCACGGCCTAGGCTGCTACCACCATCTCGGGACGGGGCACACGGTGGACGCAGCACGACGGGACCAGCAGCACCAGCTGCACGCGCAGCGGAACGGTCGGCGGCTGGCCGGAGCAGGGGGCCTCGCCGTCCTGCTCGGTGCGGGCCTGCTGGCCCTGGGGCCCAGCGCCGTGGGTGCACCGCCCACGTGCCACGGCCTGCCTGCGACGCTGGTCGGCACCGACGGACCCGACGTCCTGCGCGGCACGGGCGGTCCGGACGTCATCGTCGCGCTGGGCGGCAACGACCGGGTCTACGCCGGTGCGGGCGACGACGTGGTCTGCGGCGGCTACGGCGCCGACGTCCTCACCGGTGGGCCGGGGGACGACCGGCTCTACGGCCAGCGCGACTGGCTCAGTCTCGACCGCGGGGGCACCAGCCTGGTCGGCGACACCCTGCTCGGTGGCGCGGGCGACGACCTCCTCGACGGCGGTCTGGACCCCCGTGAGCCCACCGAGGCGGTCCTGCGCGACACCGTGAGCTACGCCCGGGCCGCGCGGCCGGTCTCGGTCGACCTGTCCCGGGGCACCGCGAGCGGCCCCGACCAGGGCACGGACGTCATCGTCGCCTCGCCCCAGCTGACGGTCGAGGGGTCCGACCACGACGACACCCTGCTGGGCTCGGACGCGGCCGACTTCCTGCGGGGCGGCGCCGGGGACGACGTGGTCGACGGGGCCGGTGGCGACGACACCCTGACCGGCGACCCGGACGGCTCGGTGGCGCCCGCCCACGACGCCGACCGCGTCCGCGGCGGGCCGGGCAACGACGAGCTGGACAGCAGCACCGGTCGCGACGGCCTGTACGGCGGCCCGGGTCGTGACACGATCCTGGCCGACAGCCCGGTGCCCGCGCGGGTCTACGGCTCCTCCGGCGACGACTCCGTGCGGCAGCGCGTCACCCGCGCCCCGGGCTTCGTCTCGGACGGCGGCACGGGTCGCAACGAGATCGACGTGTCCGCCCTGTTCGGTCGCTCCCGGCCCACGGTCACCGTCGACCTGCGGCGCGGGACGGCGGGCGCGGACGTCACGCCGGGCACGACCGGCACGATGCGCCGCTACACCGACGTGCACCTCGTCGACGACGTCCGCTGGCGCTACTTCGGCACCGCGGCGTCCGAGCGGCTCGAGGTCAACTTCGGTGGCCCGCTGCAGGCCCGGACCTACGGCGGCGACGACACCGTCTACGGATCCCTGACCGGCGGGGACCGCATCGACGCCGGCGCGGGGGACGACACGGTCTACGCCGACGGCACGTGCACGAACGTGGAGCACGGCACCTGCCGCTGACCCCGCCCGGCTCCCGGAGCGAAACTCGCGGGCGCCGGGACCACCGGCGCTCGTAGGGTCCCGGTGTGGAGATCAGCGAGGGGCTCGTGCGCCGGCTGGTCGCCGCCCAGCACCCCCGGTGGGCCGACCTGCCGGTGCGCGCCGTCGAGCACGGGGGCTGGGACAACCGCACCTTCCGGCTCGGCCACGACATGACCGTCCGGCTGCCCAGCGCGGAGGAGTACGCCGCCGCCGTGGCCAAGGAGCAGGAGTGGCTGCCCCGCCTGGCCCCCACGCTCCCGCTGCCGGTGCCCACGCCCCTGGCGGCCGGGGTCCCCGGCGAGGGCTACCCGTTCCGGTGGTCGGTCTACGGCTGGATCGACGGGGAGCCGGCCACGGTCCGGCCCTTCGCCGACGACACGGTCGCCGCCGCGGACCTGGCCGACTTCCTGGTGGCGCTGCGGCGGGCCCCGGCGCGGGGCGGCCCGCTCGCCGGTGCGCACAGCTTCCAGCGCGGCGGCCCGCCGGCCTCCTACGACGACGAGACCCGCTCCGCCCTGGGCAGCCTGGTCGCCTCGGGCGAGCGGTTCGACGCGGCCTCCGCGACCGCGGTCTGGGACCGCGCCCTGGCTTCGCGCTGGACCGCGCCCCCGGTGTGGTTCCACGGCGACGCCAGCCCCGGCAACCTGCTGGTGCGCGACGGGCGCCTGCACGCGGTCATCGACTTCGGCACCTCGGGCGTCGGCGACCCGGCGTGCGACACCGTGCCGGCCTGGACGATGTTCTCCGGCCGGGGTCGGGAGGTCTTCAGGCAGCACCTGGGGCTCGACGAGGAGACCTGGGCGCGGGGGCGGGGGTGGGCGCTGTGGAAGGCGCTCATCACCCTGGCCGGCGACGCCGGCGACAGCCGGGACCTGCGCGCCGGCGCGTCCCGCACGCTGGCCGCGGTCCTCGCCGACCACCGCGCGACTACGGCAGGTCGGTGACCAGCTCGCGCGGCGTACGGCGGCGGCCGGTGTAGAACGGCACCTCGTCGCGCACGTGACGCCGGGTCTCCGAGCCGCGCAGGTGCCGCATCAGGTCGACGATGCGGTACAGCTCGTCGGCCTCGAAGGCCAGGATCCACTCGTAGTCGCCGAGCGCGAACGAGGACACCGTGTTGGCGCGGACGTCCGGGTAGTCGCGGGCCATCATCCCGTGCTCGGCCAGCAGCCGGCGCCGCTCGGCGTCCTCCAGCAGGTACCACTCGTAGGAGCGCACGAAGGGATAGACGCAGACGTAGGGACGCGGTACCTCGTCGGCCAGGAACGCCGGCACGTGGCTCTTGTTGAACTCGGCGGGCCGGTGCAGCGCCATCTGCGACCACACGGGCTCGAGCCGGGCGCCGAAGCCGGTGCGACGGAAGCGGTGGTAGGCGTCCTGCAGCTCGTCGGCGGTCTCCGCGTGCCACCAGACCATCAGGTCCGCGTCGGCCCGCAGGCCCGAGACGTCGTACATCCCGCGCACCGTGACGTCGGCGTCGCCCAGCTCGGCGAACAGCTTCTCGACCTCGGCGGCCTGCGCCTCCCGGTCGGACTCGCCGAGCACGTCGCGGAGCCGGAAGACCGACCACATGGTGTAGCGGACCACGGCGTTGAGGTCCCTGGCCGCCTTGCCGGCGTTGGGCCGCTTGGTCCCGGGGAGGGGCGCGTCAGTCATGTCCCCATCCTCTCCCGCGCGGCCAAGGCGGCGAGCACCTGGGCGGCGGCCCGCTCGGCCGAGGCGATGCAGGCCGGGATCCCCACCCCGTCGTACGCCGCGCCGCACACCGCGAGGCCCGGGACCTGCGCCACCGAGGCCCGCACGGAGCGGACCCGGTCGAGGTGGCCCACGGCGTACTGCGGCAGCCCACCGCCCCACCGCTGCACGTGCGCGTCCACCGGTCGCACCGAGAGGCCGACCGCGTCGGCGAGGTCCTCCAGCGCCACCTGCACCAGCTCCTCGTCGGGCCGCTGCAGCAGGTGCTCCTCCCGGTGCCGGCCGAGCGAGCAGCGCAGCAGCACCACGTCGGCGTCCCGTCCGGCCTCGCGGACCCAGTCCCACTTCACGAAGGAGAAGGTCGAGGCCTTGACGGCCCGTCCCTCGACCGGAGGCACCAGGAAGCCCGACCCGTCCACCTCGGGGAGGTCGCGGGTGCGGAAGGCCAGGGTCACGATGGCCACCGAGGCGTACTCGACGCGGGCCAGCTCGTGGGCCGCGGGTGGGGCCAGCTCCTCCAGCAGGCGGGCGGTCGGCGCCGCCGGGGTGGCCAGCACGACGGCGTCGGCGTGCAGCGTCGTCGCCTCGGTGGTCGCCCCCACCACGAGCTCGAAGCCGCCGGCGGCGTCGCGCGCCAGGCCGCGCACCGTCCGCCCGGTCCGGACGTCGAGCCCCGCCGCGTCGACGACGGCGGCGGGCAGCGTCCCGAGGCCGCCGGCCAGCCCGGCGAAGACCGGCACCCCGGCCACCAGCTGGGTCGCCGTGGCGGCGGCGTGCATCATCGAGCGGTCCCGGTCCAGCAGGGCCACCACCTGGGGCACCGCCGCCCGCGCCGAGATCTCCCGGGCGTGACCGGCGTACACGCCACCGAGCAGGGGCTCCACGAGCCGGTCCACGACCTCGCGGCCGAACCGCTCCTCCACCAGCCAGCCGATGCTGACGTCCTGGCCCTCCAGGTCGGTCGCGGCCAGCCGGGGCTCCAGCGCCACCCGGGCCAGGCCGGCCGGGGACAGCACCCCGCTGTCGGCCAGCAGCCGGGCGTCCACCGGCACCCCCATCAGGGTCCGGGGCATGCGACGCAGCCGTCCGCGCGACCAGAGGCGGGCGCTGGTCGTCGCCGGGTGGACCAGCCGGTCGCCGAGCCCGACCTGGCGGGCCAGCCCGGTGGCCTCCGGACGCCGGTTGAGCATCGACTCGGCACCCACGTCGAGGCGCACCCCGCCGACCTCGGCCAGCGCCAGCTTGCCGCCGACGGCAGCGGAGGCCTCGAGCACCACGACCTCCACCTCCGGGGCGGCGCGTCGTACGGCGGCCCCGGCGGCGAGCCCGGCGATGCCTGCGCCGACCACCACCACCCGGGGTCGCGGGGTCGTGCGGGGCGAGGTCACACCCCCCAGGTTGGCAAACCCCCGGTGAGCGCCGCCACCCGGGCGGAACCAGGCAGGGCCCGCGTGCGTCCCACCCGCGACATCGACGGCGCCCGCCGCCGAGGAACGGGGACCGTCGTGCGAGCCACCACCCACCGGACCACCCTGGCGCTGGCCGCGGCGGTGCTGGCCTGCGCCGCGGCGGCCGGCTGCAGCAGCGGCTCGAACGGCTCCTCCTCCGGCGCGGGGGGCTCCTCCGACGAGGGCGTGGCACCGGCCACCGCCGGCGGCCGCTCCACCGGGCGGGCCGTGGCGGACCTCGCGACCGACGGCGACGCGGCCGGCGGGTCGCTCAGCAGTGCCGACGGCGCGGCCGCCGTCCGGACCCGTGCGGTGGTGCGCACCGGCGAGGTGAGCCTGACCAGCAGCGACCTGGGCGCGGTCCGCCGCGACGTCGACGCCCTCCTGCGCACCGTGGGCGGCACCGTCGACCGGGACGTCACCCGCAACGACCGGCACGGGCGACCGGCGACCTCGCGGCTGGTGCTGCGCGTGCCGGTCGCCGACTTCGACACGGTGCTGTCCGGCGTGCAGAAGCTGGGGAGGCAGACCTCGTCGTCCTCGGGCGAGAAGGACGTGACCACCCAGGTCATCGACACCGCCGAGCGGGTGCAGACCCTGCAGAACAGCCTCGACCGGCTGCAGCGCTTCCAGCGACGAGCCACCGACGTCCGCGACCTGATCCGCTTCGAGGAGCAGATCACCACCCGGCAGTCCGAGCTGCAGTCGCTGACCGCGCAGCAGGCCTACCTGGCCGACCAGACCTCGATGTCCACCATCACGGTGCACCTGGCCACCCCGGAGCGGACCGTCCCCCCCGAGGACGCCCTCGAGGACGCCGGCTTCGGCGCCGGGCTCGCGGGCGGGTGGCACGCCCTGGTGGCGGCGACGGTGGTGGCCCTGACCGCCCTGGGGGCCGCGCTGCCGTTCCTGGTCGTGCTGGCGCTGGTCGGGCTGCCGGCCCGCGTGCTGCTGCGCCGGTGGCGGACCCGCGCCGCGGCATAGGCGAGGCCGTACGGGCGGGGGGCCGGACCTGGGTCTCGGGGGCCCCGGGCGGTGCGCGGATTTCGTCCACGTGCGTAGCAACGACGACCGCGACGCCGGCGGACGGCGCCGTTGTCGTCCACGAGGACGACAACGGCGCAGGGGGCCGAGGGCGAACGACGCAGGGCCCCGGTCGCCGGTCGGCGCGGAGCCCGGGCGTACGCGGATGTCGTCCACCTGCGTGGGAACGGCGCGGAGCCCCGGCGTGCGCGGATGTCGTCCACCTGCGTAGGAACGGCGCCCCTCCGACTGCGACGGACGCGGATGTCGTGCACGTGGACGACATCCGCGGCCCCGCGGGCGGTCAGTCGAGCGGGAGCCCGTGCACGTGCTCGGTCAGCCGGGCCAGCTGGTCGGGGTCGGTCGAGGGCAGCACGCCGTGCCCCAGGTTGAAGATGTGGCCGGGCGCCGCCCGGCCCGCCCGCACGATCTCGGTGGCCCGGGCCAGCATCAGCTCGGTCGGCGCGAAGACCAGCGACGGGTCGAGGTTGCCCTGCACGACGCGGCCGCCGACCCGGCGCACGCCCTCGGCCAGCGGCACCCGCCAGTCGACGCCCACCACGTCGGCGCCGGCCTCGCCCATCAGGCCGAGCAGCTCGCCGGTGCCCACCCCGAAGTGGATGCGGGGCACGCCCAGCCCGCCGGCCGCGGTCAGCACCTGCGTGGACCACGGCATCACGAAGCGGCGGTAGTCGTCCGGCGACATCGCACCCGCCCAGGAGTCGAAGAGCTGCACCGCGGAGGCACCGGCCTCGACCTGCACCGCGAGGTACGCCGCGGAGATCCCGGCGATCTTGGCCATCAGCGCCGACCACACCTCGGGGGCGCCGAACATCATGGCCTTGGTCTTCGCGTGCTCCTTGGACGGACCGCCCTCCACCAGGTACGACGCGACGGTGAACGGTGCTCCCGCGAAGCCGATGAGCGGCGTGGCGCCGAGCTCGGCCACCAGCCCCCGCACGGCCTCGGTGATGAACGGCACGTGCTCGGGGCCGAGGTCGGGGATCGCGGCCACGTCGGCCAGCGTGCTCACGGGGTGGGCCACCACCGGGCCGACGCCGGGGACGATGTCGAGGTCGACCCCGACCGCCTTCAGCGGCAGGACGATGTCGGAGAAGAAGATGGCCGCGTCCACGCCGTAGCGGCGCACCGGCTGCAGGGTGATCTCCACGACGAGGTCGGGGCGCATGCAGGACTCGAGCATCGCCACGCCCTCGCGGACCTTCCGGTACTCCGGCAGCGCGCGGCCCGCCTGACGCATGAACCACACGGGCGTGTGCGGCACCGGCTCGCCCCGGGCGGCGCGCAGGAACGCGGAGTCGTGGACCAGCGGGTCGGTCGAGGCAGCGGAGGGCACGGAGGTGATCCTCCCAGGTCGGAGGGCGTGTCGGGGGACCGGGACCGCACCCGCGGCCTACTCTGAGCCATGGCCACACGTCCCGAGGCTCGTGCGGACCCCTCCGCCCTGCCGGAGGAGTTCCGGGTCGCCGTCGCGCAGCTGCGCGCCGCCCGGCTGCGCCCCGAGGTGCTGTGCGAGGAGATGCCCGCCCCGCAGCGCATCGCGCCGTACGCCTCCGCCCTGTCCGCGGACGTGACCGTGGACGGCGAGGACGTCGGCACCGGCCGCATCGTGCTGCTGCACGACCCCGCCGGCAACGACGCCTGGGAGGGCACCTTCCGCTGCGTCGCCTACGTCCGGGCCGAGATCGACCCCGAGATGGCCAACGACCCCCTGCTGGCCGAGGTCGGCTGGTCCTGGCTCAGCGAGGCCCTGGCCGCGCACGGCGCGACGTACCTGGCGCCCTCGGGCACGGTGACCAAGGTGTCCTCCGAGAGCTTCGGCGGGATGGCCGACGAGGAGGCCAGCGCCCAGCTCGAGATCCGGGCCTCCTGGACCCCGGTGGCCTCACCGGAGCGGGCGCTCGGCGACCCCTCCGCCCTGCCCGACCTGCAGCCCCACGTCGAGGCCTGGGGCGAGCTGCTGTGCACGGCCTCCGGACTGCCGCCGGTGCCCGAGGGGGTCGCCCCGCTGCCGAGCCGCCGTGGTCAGCGCGGCAGAGGCTGATGCTCACGCCGGACGACCAGGCCCCCGCTGACGAGGCCGCTCCCCCGCTCGACCCCGCCCCGGACCCGCCGACCCGCCGCGGCACCGCCGAGGCCCGGTAGCCCGAGCCGTCGCTCCCCCCGGCCCCCCTGCTGGTGCTCCGCGACGGACTCCCGCCGGTGGTGGACACCGAGGCCGCCCTGGCCGAGACGGTGGCCGCCTTCGCCGCCGGCCACGGCCCGGTGGCCATCGACGCCGAGCGGGCCTCGGGCTACCGCTACTCCGCCCGGGCCTACCTCGTGCAGCTGCGGCGGGAGGGCTCCTCGACCGCCCTGGTCGACCCCATCGCGTTCGACGACCTGGAGCCGCTGGACCGGGCGCTGGGCGACGCCGAGTGGATCCTGCACGCGGCCACCCAGGACCTCGCCTGCCTGGCCGACGTGGGGCTGCGGCCCACCACGCTCTTCGACACCGAGCTGGCCGGCCGGCTGCTGGGCTACCCCCGGGTCGGTCTGGCCACGCTGGTCGAGACCGTGCTGGGCTCCAGCCTGCGCAAGGAGCACTCGGCCGTCGACTGGTCGACCCGGCCCCTGCCGGAGCCGTGGCTGGAGTACGCCGCCCTGGACGTCGAGGCCCTCGTCGAGCTGCGCGAGGCCCTCGGCCGGGAGCTGGAGGAGACCGGCAAGGCGGAGTGGGCCCGCCAGGAGTTCGCCCACCTGGTCACCGCGGCGCCGCACGGCCCACGCCAGGATCCCTGGCGCCGTACGTCCGGGATGCACCGCGCGCGGGGCCGCCGGGCGCTGGCCGCGGTCCGCGAGCTGTGGCAGACCCGCAACGAGATCGCCGAGCGACGCGACGTCACCCCCGGGCGCATCATCCCGGACGCCGCGATCATGGAGGCCGCCACCGCGATGCCCCGCGACAAGGCCGCCCTCGCGGCGCTGCGCGGCTTCCGCGGGCGCGGCGCCGAGCGCTACGCCCACCAGTGGGTCGAGGCCCTGCGCACGGCCCGCAGCCTCCCCGAGGAGGAGCTGCCCACGCTGGCCGCCCGGTACGACGGCCCGCCCCCGCCCCGCGCGTGGGCCGACCGCGACCCGGTGGCGGCAGCCCGCCTGAGCCGGGCTCGCGACGAGCTGAAGCGGGTGGCGCAGGAGCACCACCTGCCGGTGGAGAACCTGCTCACGCCCGACCACGTCCGGCGCCTGCTCTGGGAGCCGCCCACGGTGGAGCCAGCCGGTGACCTGGCGGCCGCGGTGTCCGAGAGGCTCACCGCCCTGGGGGCCCGGCCCTGGCAGGTGGAGCTCACCCGGGACGTGCTGGTGGAGGCGATCAGCGTCCCGCCCAGCGCTCCTCCGGCCGCCCCTCCGGTCGCACCGTCGCCGCCCGGGGCTCCGCTGTAGCTCGCCGGCCCCGACGTCGTACGGCGGGCCCTGCTCCGGGCGGCTACTCCGGGCTGGGGCTCGGACTCGGGGTCGGGTCGGCCAGCAGCCCCGCGGACAGCTCGTCGATCTGCTTGAGCTGGGTGTCCAGGTCGATCACGGTCGCGTAGAAGAGCGCTCCGATGAGCGGTTCGGTGCGGGTGACCACCGCGGGCCAGCCCACCGGGTTCGGCATCGTCTCGGCCCGCCGGATCACGTTGGTGAACACGGCCACGTTGTAGGGCAGCTGCCCCGGCTGCACGAACGCGTCGGAGCGCAACGCGTCGAGGTTGGCCGGCACGATGCCCCCGGAGCGAGCGGTGATCTCGGCCCCCCGGTCGCTGCTGGCGAAGGCCAGGAAGTCCGCCGCCGCACCGACGTGCTCGGAGGACTGGTTGATGCAGTAGCCGCTGACGTCGGCGATGGTCTGGAAGCGCCCCAGGCTCGGCAGCGGGTAGGCGTCGAAGCGCAGGCTGTTCGTCTGGCGCAGCCGCGGCACCATGGACCTGGTGCCGATCATCATCGCCAGCCGGCCCTTCTCGAACCGGGTGACGGCGTCCTGGCGCAGCAGCTGGGCCGGGTTCGGGTTGACCCGGGAGTCCCGGGCCAGGTCGAGGATCGTCTCCAGGGCGGGACGGGAGGCCGGGTCGCTCAGCGTCAGCGTGGTCGGGTCCTGCGGGTCGTCGACGAAGTCGTCGCCGGCCGAGCGCAGCAGGGGGGCCAGGGTGGTCAGCTCGGGGGGCAGGTAGACGCCCTGCACCCCGGGGCCGCGAGGCGGCCTGGGCGGTCAGCGCGAACTGCTGCCACGTCCAGCCGTTCACCTCCGGCGTCGGCACCTTCTCCCCCTCGGGCACCGAGACGGTCAGGTCGACCAGCTGACGGTTGTAGAACACGACGTACGGCGAGACGTCGTTGGGCATGCACTGCAGGGCCGAGTCGGCCGCGAAGGCCTCCAGCCCGAGCCGCTCGTAGTTGTCCCCGAACTGCACGTCCCGCGTCCTCGAGCAGCTCGTCGACCGGCTGCACCCGGTCGTCGGCGACCAGGCGGGGCACCAGGTTGCTGTCGGCGAGGAAGACGTCGGGGGCACGGTCCAGCCCGAACTGCCGGTCCAGGCGCTTCCACGAGGTGTCCGCGTCCGCGGCGGTCTCCACCTCCACCGTCACCTGCGGGTCGGTGCGCTGGTAGGCCCGGGCCAGCCGCCGGTACGACGCGAGCTCGCTCGGTCCGCCGTACACGGCCAGGCGCAGCGTCACCGGTGCGTCGGAGGCGGACGCCGACGGCGAGGCGGAGGCGTCGGGGGAGCCGGACGGGGAGCGGGTGACGTCCGAGGACGGCGAGCCGCCGGAGGTGCAGGCAGCGGTCGCGGCCAGCAGCGTCGCGGCCAGCGACAGTGCCCCGAGAGTGGCCCGACGTGACCGTCGACGCCGTGGGTACACCCTGGACTCCTCGTGCTCGGCTGGTGGCGGGACCCGGGACACCGTATCGGGACACGCCCCCAGAGGTGACGCCGAGTCGGGATCGCCCACCCTACGCTGAGGTGCGCCGTCCACCAGGGAGGAACACCGCCGTGCCGCAGCCTTCCCGCGTCCGACCGGCGCTCCGCCTCGTCCTGACCATGACGCTGGCCGGGTCCGTCCTCGCCGGCTGCGGCGGCAGCGGCGGCAGCGGCGATGACGAACCCTCGGGCGGGGCCACCGCGTCGGGGACCGCCGACGCCTCGTCGTCACCGAGCTCCTCCGGCACCCCGTCCGCGAGCGCGTCGGCGGACCCCACCGACGGCGGCTCCGACCAGCCGTCCGCCGACCCGTCGGACGGGCCCACCTCGCTGTCGCCCGACGGCCCCACCCTGGCCGGGGCCCTGCTGGACGCCGCCGCAGCTGCCCGGCCTCAACGACGCGTTCCGCTGGGCCCCCGGACGCACCTCGCCCGAGGACCCCAGCCGCTCCTTCGGCACCTGCCAGAAGTTCTCCACCACGGCCATCGGGGCCGAGCGGGCCCTGGTGCGGCGCTTCCGTCCCGCGGACGGTGGGTCCGGCAGCACGGGCGCTGGCCCGGCACCCCGGGGCGGCGAGCTGGTGGCCACCTTCCCCGACGACCTCACCGCGCGACGGGCCTACGCCGTGCTGAAGGCGTGGCGGGCCGACTGCAGGCAGCGGCTGAGCAGGTACGCCCGGGTCCGCGTCGGCGGGCTCCAGGACGTCGCGGTCACCGGGGGCAGCGCCTCCTGGTACCTGCTGACCTACGGTCCCGTCGCCGGCGACCGGGACGCCGCCGTGCTCGACGCCCAGGGCATGACCGTGGTGGGCTCGCGCATCGCCATGGTGAGCCTGGTCGCTGTCGGCCAGGACTACGACTACGAGCCCGGCCAGGAGCCGATGGTGGCCGCGCTGCAGCGGGCGGCGCAGAAGATCGGCTGAGCGCTAGCGTTCCTCCATGGGCGCACGCAGGGCACAGCTCTCGACCATCCGGGACCTGGGCCGTTCCTCGCTGCAGGAGCGGCTCACCCGGCTGCGCAGCAAGAGCTGGCACATCGGCCAGTGCGCGGTGGCCGCGGCGCTGGCGTGGTTCCTCGCCCACGACGTGATCGGCCACCCCCGGCCGTTCTTCGCCCCCATCGTCGCGGTGGTCTGCCTGGGCACGTCCTACGGCCAGCGGCTGCGCCGGGTGGCCGAGGTCACCGTCGGCGTGGCCGTCGGGGTGTTCCTGGCCGACCTGCTGCTGCTGCTCATCGGGACGGGGGCCTGGCAGGTCGGGGTGCTGGTGGCGCTGAGCATGACCGTCACCCTGATGCTCAACGCCGGCACGCTGTTCGTCACCCAGGCCGCCGTGCAGGGCATCGTGGTGGTGACCTTCGCCGCCAGCCCCGGCTACGCGCTGACCCGGTGGGCCGACGCGCTCATCGGCGGGGCGGTCGCCCTGGTCGCGGCGGCCGTGGTGCCCCGGGCCCCGCTGCGCCGTCCGCGGGAGCAGGCCGCCCGCGTCGTACGACGGATCGCGGAGCTGCTCCGGGCCGGGGTCACCAGCGCGGCGGACGGCGACGTCGAGCGGGGCCTGGCGGTGCTGGAGGCCGCCCGCTCCACCGACCGGCTGATGCGCGAGCTGCAGGGCGCGGCCGACGAGGGGCTGTCGGTGCTGGCCTCCTCGCCGTTCCGGCGCCGCGCAGGGCGCGGCGTGCGCGCGGATGGTCGAGCTCGTCGAGCCGCTGGACCGGGCGATGCGCAACACCCGGGTGCTGGTGCGCCGGATGGCTCTCACGACCTACCACCACCAGCCGCTGCCCCGGCCCTACGTGCGGCTGTGCGAGGACCTCGCCGACGCCGTCGACGAGCTGGCCGACGAGCTGGCCGCGGGGCGAGCTGGCCGTCGGACGCCCGGGCGGGGCTGCTCCGCGTCGGCGAGGGCACCGCCGAGGTGGAGCGGGTCGCCGACCTGTCCGCCGACGTGGTGCTGGCCCAGATCCGGTCGATCGTCGTGGACCTGCTGCAGATCACCGGGCTGGACGTGCTGGAGGCCACCGACGCTCTGCCCCCGCCGCGCGTCTGAGCGGGCCCGGAGGCGTCGAGCCGACGTCGGGACGGGGCGGGCGCGACCACCGGGCCGCCGGGCGTACCCTGGTGGGCGATGTCCGAGCCCTCGCGCCCCCGCCACCACCGGCCGATGCTGCCCGGAGCCGTCCCGATTCGAGGCCATCACCGGCGGCCTCGACCCCGCCGTGCGCAGCGAGGCGGCCGACCGGTGCGCCACGCTGCTGGTCCGCGGCGCGCACGACACCGACGGACGAGCAGGTCGTCGCCCGGGTCGTGCACCTGGCCGAGACCGAGGGCCTGGACACGCTCGGCCGACCTGTGGTCCGGCTCGCCCGCCGACTCGCTGGCCGGGTGCCTGTGGCGGCTCTACCTGCTGCGCTCCTGGGTGTACGCCGACCCCGTCCGCCGCGGCGCGCGAGTTCGACGCCGGACGCCGGCACACGCCCGTGCACGAGGTCGTGGCGGGGGTGGTGGAGCCGCCGGGGCCCGGCCGAGGTGCGCACCCTCGCCGACCAGGTGCTGCGCGGCGTCGTCCAGGGCGACTTCGCCGACACGCTCTACCGCGCGGCGGCGTTCGCCCGGGTGGTGGCCGCGGGCCGGGCCCAGCTCGGCCCGAGCCCCGGCCGTGCACGACGTACGCCTCGGACCTGTCCGCGTCCCGGCTGACCACCATGGCCGAGCAGCTCGAGCACGCCGCGGCGCTCGAGCTGAGGGCCAGCTGGCCTGACGGGACGCGGATCCGTGAACGCCGGTCGCGGGTGGCCAGGCCGGCGCGACGGCCTTGTAGACTGGGAGACGCACCGGGCCGTGGCAGCCCCGGGTCCCACAATAAGCCGCTTCGAGCGGCCACGCGCCGTGAGGCGCTCCCGGTCCGGTGCACTACCTCTCAGGGCCGAACGGCCCGTTCGCCGGCGGGCACGACCGGCAGTCACGACGGCAGGGGGACGCTGCGATGACGGGCCCCCTGGTGTTCCGCGGCGTCACCGTGCCGGCCCAGGACCTCTCCTGGCGCTTCAGCCGCTCCAGCGGGCCCGGCGGCCAGTCGGTGAACACGGCCGACTCGCGCGTGGAGCTGAGCCTGGACGTCGCCGGCTGCAGCGCCATCCCGGGCCCGTTGCGCGAGCGCCTGCTGACCCGGCTCTCCGACCGGCTGGTGGGCGGCGTGCTCACCATCGCCGCCTCGGAGTACCGCTCGCAGCACCGCAACCGGGAGGCCGCCCGCACCCGGCTGGCCGACCTGCTCACCGCGGCCAGCGCTCCCCCGGCCCCGCAGCGTCGCGCCACCCGGCCGACGCGGGGGTCCAAGGAGCGCCGGCTCTCGGCCAAGTCCCGGCGCAGCCAGACCAAGGCGATGCGCCGACGGCCCGTGGACTGACGCCACCTAGGGTGACGGCCATGGAGACCTCCTACGCCCCGGACCCGAACGGTCGCCCCGACCCCGGCGAGGTGGTCTGGGCCTGGGTGCCCTACGAGGACGACCCCGCCCAGGGCAAGGACCGGCCGGTGCTGGTCGTCGGGCGCGAGGGCGACCTGCTGGCCTGCCTCTACCTGACCAGCAAGGACCACGACCGCGACGCCGACGACGAGGCCCGCCACGGCCGGTACTGGATGGACGTCGGCAGCGGCGGCTGGGACCGTGAGGGCCGCCCCAGCGAGGTGCGGCTGGACCGGCTGCTGGAGCTGCCGGAGGGTCCGGCGTGCGGCGCGAGGGCGCGGCGATGTCGCGGGAGATGTTCGACGCCGTGGTCGAGCGCGGCGAGGGCTACCACCCGCTCTGAGCGGCGGCGGGCGCCGCTCAGAGCGCGTCGAGGGCCTTGCGGATCCGGGTGTCGGAGACCGGGTAGGCGGTGCCCCGCGCCCTGGTCCCACAGCGAGACCCGGTAGCTCCTCCAGCATCCAGCGGACCCGCGACCAGGGCGGCGCCCGGCGGGCGGCCCTCGGGCAGCGCCGCGACCCGGTGCAGGTAGGCCTCCTGCAGGCTCGCTGACCTGGTCCATCAGCTGCCGGTCGCGTCCCACCGCGGCGGGCAGCCGCTCGCGACGGGTGCGCACCGCCGCCAGGTAGCGCGGCAGCCGGCGCAGCGCCTGCGCCCCGACGTCGGCGACGAAGCCGCGGTACACCAGCCGGCCCACCTGCGCCCTCATGTCGGCCAGCGCCGGCAGCAGCGCCAGGTCGGCCGAGCCGCTCAGCAGCCGGTCGACCTCCCGCCACTCGCCCAGCACCCGCAGCACGTCGTCGCACCACGGCCCGGGCCGGCCTCGGCCAGCTCGCGGGCGCACCTCGCGCGAGCAGCGCCGTCGAACGCCGCCTCGTCCCACACCAGCCCGTGCCGCTCGACGAGCGCGTCGACGGCCGCCGCGGCGACGCAGTCCTCGAGCAGCGCCGTGACCGAGCGGGTACGGCGACCCGGCCAGCGCCAGCTTGTCGGCGTTGGACAGCGTCGTCGGCGACCCGCTTCGCCGGCGACGGGCAGCGCCAGCACCAGGAGCCGCCGCAGCCCCCGCCGGTGCGACGGCCTCCTGCTCGGCCTCGGAGCCGAGCACCCGCAGCCCGACGGTCGACGCCCTCGTCGACCAGGGCCGGGAAGCCGCGCACCTCGTGGCCGGCCCGGCTCTGGGTGAACGTCCGCTCGATGCGTGCCGAAGGTCCAGCGAGGTCTGCCCGTGCACGTCGAGTCCCGAGGCCGGCCGCGGCCTCCGCCATCGCGTCGGCGAACCGCGGTCGCAGCGGGGCCTTCAGCGCCTCGAGGTCCTTGCCCGGCGGCCACCACGCGACCCGTCCTCGGCCACCACCCGGAAGGTCGGCCGCAGGTGGTCGGGCACCTTGGCCCAGGTCCCAGGCGTCGCGGGGCACGACCACGCCGGTCGCGCGCGCAGGAAGCGCTCCAGCGCGTCGAGCAGCGGCTCCTCCCCGGGCGACGCTGCGGCCAGGAAGTCGCGGGCCACGTCCGGCGCCGGCACGAAGCTGACCCGCAGCGCCTTGGGCAGCGACCGCAGCAGGGCGACCACGAGGTCCTGCCGCAGACCCGGGCACCTGCCAGGTGAAGGGGTCGTGCTCGACCTGGTTGATGCGTCGCCACGGGTACGTCGACGGTGACCCCGTCCTGCGGCCGCGCCCGGCTCGAACTGGTAGGCCAGCGGAGAGCTCAGGTCGTCCTCGCCGCCACACGGTCGGGGTAGTCCTGCGCGGTGACCTCGTGCGCGGCGTCGTTGACCAGCATGGCCGGGTCGAAGGTGAGCAGCTCGGGGTCCGTCGCGCCGGGCCTGCTTCCACCAGGTGTCGAAGTGCGCGCCGGAGACCACCTCGGCCCCCACCCGGGCGTCGTAGAAGTCGAACAGCGTGTGCTCGTCGACCAGGATGTCGCGGCGGCGGGCCCGGTGCTCGAGCTCCTCGACCTCGCTCGAGCAGCTCGCGGTTGCGGGCCATGAACCGCTGGCTGCGTGGACCACTCGCCGTAGACCAGGGCGTGCCGGATGAACAGCTCGCGCGAGACCTCGCGGTCGACCTTGCCGTAGGACACCAGGCGGTCGGCGACCAGCGGGACGCCGTACAGGGTGACGCGCTCGTGGGCCAGCACCGCGGCGCGGCTTCTTGGACCAGTGCGGCTCGGAGTAGGTCCGCTTGACCAGGTGGGCGCCGAGCTCCTCGGCCCACTCCGGCGCGATGGCGGCGTTGACCCGGGCGTAGAGCCTCGAGGTCTCGACCAGCTCGGCCGGCCATCACCAGCGCGGGCTGCTTCCGGAACAGGCCGGAGCCCGGGGAAGATCGAGAACCGGGTGCCGCGGGCGCCGAGGTAGTCGCGCTTCTCGGGGTCGCGCAGGCCCACCTGGGAGAGCAGGCCGGACAGCAGCGCCTGGTGGATGCCGTCGCCGTCGGGCTGGTCGTGCCCCGGCGGCGCTCGCGGCCCACGCGTGAGGCCGAGCTGCTTGGCGACCCGGCGCAGCTGCGACTCCAGCTCCTGCCACTCCCGCACCCGCAGGTAGTTGAGGTACTCCGCGCGGCACATCCGGCGGAAGGCGCTGGAGCTGCAGCTCGCGCTGCTGGGTGCGCAGGTAGCGCCAGAGGTTCAGCCAGGTCAGGAAGTCCGACGTCGGGTCGCTTGAACCGGGCGTGCAGCTGGTCGGCGTGGGCGCGGTGCTCGACCGGCCGCTCCCGCGGGTCCTGCAGGGACATCGCCGCGGTGATCACCAGGACCTCGCGCAGGCAGCCTCGCCGGTCCGGCCTCGACCACCATGCGGGCCAGCCGGGGGTCGACGGGCAGAGCGGCCAGCTGGCGCCCGAGCGCGTCAACCGAGGGTCCGGCTCGACGCCCCGGCCGTGGCTCCGGCGGCGCGGTCGGGACGGCCGGGGCCAGCGCCCCCAGCTCCTCCAGCAGCTGGACGCCGGCCCGGACGTTGCGCTGGTCGGGCGGGTCGACGAACGGGAACCGGGCGACGTCGCCGAGCCCGAGCGCGGTCATCTGGAGGATCACCGAGGCCAGGTTGGTGCGCAGGATCTCGGGCTCGGTGAACTCCGGGCGGGCGAGGTAGTCCTCCTCGCGTAGAGCCGGATCGCGATGCCGGCCTCGACCCGGCCGCACCGGCCCGAGCGCTGGTTGGCGGAGGCCTGGCTGACGCGGCTCGATGGGCAGCCGCTGCACCTTGGTGCGGACGGAGTAGCGCGAGATCCGCGCGAGGCCGGCGTCGACGACGTACCGGATGCCCGGCACGGTCAGCGAGGTCTCGGCCACGTTGGTGGCGAGCACGACCCGGCGCCGGCTGTGCCGCTCGAAGACCCGGTGCTGCTCGGCCGAGGAGAGTCGGGCGTAGAGCGGCACGACGTCGAAGGCGTCCGCCGGGCGGGTCGGTCAGCCGCGCCAGCACGTCGGCGGTGTCGCGGATCTCGCGCTCGCCCGGCAGGAAGACCAGGATGTCGCCCGGGCCCTCGCGCGAGCGAGCTCGCGCGACGGCCGCGACGATGGCCTCGGTCTGGTCGCGGACGACGAGCTCGCCCTCCTCGTCGACCTGGTCCGCCGAGCCGCCGCCTCCGGCCTCTGCGACCAGCGGCCGGTAGCGCACCTCGACCGGGTAGGTCCGCCCCGACACCTCGACGATCGGCGCGGGCACGCCGTGCGGCGTCGGCGAAGTGCCGCGCTGAACCGCGTCCGGGTCGATGGTGGCCGAGGTGATGACGACCTTGAGGTCGGGGCGGCGCGGGCAGCAGCTGCTTGAGGTAGCCCAGCAGGAAGTCGACGTTGAGGCTGCGCTCGTGGGCCTCGTCGATGATGATCGTGTCGTAGGCCGAGCAGCATCCGGTCGCGCTGCAGCTCGGCGAGCAGGATGCCGTCGGTCATCAGCTTGACCAGGGTGTCGCGCGAGGAGTGGTCGGTGAAGCGGACCTGGTAGCCGACCGTCTCCCCCAGCGGCCGGCCGATCTCCTCGGCGATGCGCTCGGCCACGCTGCGCGCGGCGATCCGGCGCGGCTGGGTGTGGCCGATCATCCCGTGCACGCCGCGGCCCAGCTCGAGGCAGATCTTGGGCAGCTGCGTGGTCTTGCCCGACCCGGTCTCCCCGGCGACGATCACGACCTGGTGGTCGCGGATCGCCGCGGCGATGTCGTCGCGGCGCCGGCTGACCGGCAGCTCGTCGGGGTAAGTCGACCTCCGGCACCAGGCTGCGCGGCGCTCGACCTCCGCGTCGGGAGACGGCCGGCGCGAGCCGGCGCGGGCGCCGTCCCTGCCGCGCGCTGCCTCGGCGACCCGCGGTCGGGCACGGTCGGCGCTGCGTCGGCGGTGCGGCGAGCCGTCGCTCGGAGCGGTCCGTGGCGGGACGCTCCCGGGAGCCGGCATCGGACATGACGGCCGGAGTCTAGGGAACGCGGCAACCCGCGTCCGGCTCGGCTGGTCGACCGCTCGTGCTGCGGCCCGCTCTGGTCGCCGGCGGGGACGTTCTGCGGCCCGGGACGCCGTCCGGCTCGGCCCGCCGTTCAGGCCCGCGCGTGGCCGCCGAGGCCGTGGCCGCGACCCGCTGCCGGACGACGCGTCGGCTCGCCGGACCGGCCGCCTGGCAGCGCCGGCGGCGCCGCCGAGAGCCACCGCTGTGCCGGGACCACCGTCCTGAGCCGCCGTCGCTGGCCGCGGCGCGGCCGGCCCGCGCCGGTCGCCCGAGACGGGCGACCGCGGTGGTCGCCGCCGCGGCCAGGGTGCGCTGCGACCACGTGCGGGCGCCGAGTGGTCGAGCTGGTCTCCTCGGTGCTCCACGGCGTACGCCTGGTACGCCGGACCCGGACGCGGGCGAGCGACCACGCCCGAGGCCGGGTGGCGGCGGAGGGAGCGGCCGCCGCCCTCGGGAGGACGCGGGGCGATCGGAGGCGTGGGGTCGTCGCTGCTCATGCACGCCACGGTGCTCCTCGCCTCGCTGTCCGCGGGCTGTGCGCCTCGCCTGGCTCGGGCGGGCCGCAGGACGGGACGCGCTCGGCCTCACAGGGTGCTCACAGAGACTCGCCAGGCCGCGGCGACCCGGCTGCGCCATGCTGGGGCCATGCCGATGACGAACTCCGCCCCCGCGCTCACCCGGCCCGACGGGTCCCCGCTGCGCGTGCTGGTCGTCGACGACGAGGTCAACATCGCCGAGCTGATCAGCATGGCGGTGCGCTACGAGGGCTGGGAGCCGGTCATCGCGCACACCGGCAGCAAGGCGGTCGCCGCGGCCAAGGACAGCCGCCCCGACGCGGTCGTGCTCGACGTGATGCTGCCCGACTTCGACGGCATGGAGGTGCTGCGCCGGATGCGCAGCGCCCACCCCGACGTGCCCGTGCTGTTCCTCACCGCCCGCGACTCCGTCGAGGACCGCGTGTCCGGGCTGACCGCGGGCGGGGACGACTACGTCACCAAGCCGTTCAGCCTGGAGGAGGTCATCGCCCGGCTGCGCGCCCTGATGCGGCGGGCCGGGCGCCACCGACCGGCGGGAGTCCTCCCGGCTCACCGTCGGCGACCTGACCCTGGACGAGGACAGCCACGAGGTGTTCCGCGGGCAGGACGAGATGCACCTGACCGCCACCGAGTTCGAGCTGCTGCGCTTCCTGATGCGCAACCCCCGCCGGGTGCTGTCCAAGCCGCAGATCCTCGACCGGGTGTGGAACTACGACTTCGGCGGCCAGGCCAACGTGGTCGAGCTCTACATCTCCTACCTGCGCAAGAAGGTGGACGCCGGGCGCACCCCGATGATCCACACGATGCGCGGCGCGGGGTACGTGCTCAAGCCGGCGGACTGACGTGGCGCGGCTGGTCCCGCCCTCGCTGACCGGGCGGCTGGTCGCCACCCTGGTGCTGGTGGTCGTGGTGGCCAGCGCCCTGGTCGCCGGCCTCACCGGCCTGGTCCTGCGCGACTAGCTCTACGGCCAGCTGGACGGCGACGTGCGCGCCGCGCTCGGCCACCGGTCACCGACGACGACGTCCGCACCGGCTTCCGGGGGGACGCCGACGGGACCCGGACCGTCAGGGCCCGCGCATCGGCGGCGGGGCCGACCCGCTGGTGGCGTTCCTGCCCGACGCGGGGGCACCGGGGACCGCTGGGGGCTACGTCTACCCGCGCGGCGACCAGCGCGAGACCCTGTCGCGGGCGGCGCTGACCATGCTGGCGGCCGTGCCCCCGGGACGGCCGGATCCGGCACGGTCGACGTACCGGGCCAGGGCTCGTTCCGGGTCGCGGCCCGGGCCCGGTTCGACGGCACCGGGGTCGAGGTGGCGGGGCAGTCGACCGGCAAGACCGACGCCGTGCTGGGCACCCTGGTGCTGTGGGAGGTGGTCGTGGCCCTGGGGGCCGTGGGCGTGGCCGCGCTGGTCGGCCGCGTACCTGGTCCGTCGCCAGCTGCGGCCCCTGCGCGAGGTGGCCGCGACCGCCCACGAGGTCTCCGGCCTGCCGCTGTCCAGCGGGGAGATCGGCACCACCGTGCGGGTGCCCGAGCAGCTCACCGACGAGCGCAGCGAGGTCGGGCAGGTCGGCGCCGCCCTCAACACCATGCTCGCGCACGTCGAGCACGCCCTCGACGAGCGGCACCGCAGCGAGCAGCAGGTCCGCCAGTTCGTCGCCGACGCCTCCCACGAGCTGCGCACCCCGCTGTCACCATCCACGGGTACGCCGAGCTGTCCCGCCGCACCCGCCCGACCGACCCTGCCCAGCTGGCGCTGGCCATGGGCAAGGTGGAGGCCGAGGCCACCCGGATGTCCTGCGCTGGTCGAGGACCTGCTGCTGCTGGCGCGCCTGGACGCCGGTCGTCCGCTGGCCCGCGACGAGGTCGACCTCACCCGGCTGGTCCTGGAGACCGTGGGCGACGCGCGCGTGGTCGGACCCGAGCACCGGTGGCTGCTCGACCTTGCCGACGAGCCGGTCGTCGTGCCGGGCGACGAGCTGCGCCTGCACCAGGTCGTTCACCAACCTGCTCAACAACGCCCGCCGGCACACCCCGCCGGGGACCTCGGTCGGGTCGGCGGTGCACCGCCGAGGGCGACCGAGGCCGTCGTCACGGTCACCGACGACGGCCCCGGGATGACCCCCGAGCTGGTCGCCACCGCCTTCGAGCGCTTCACCCGCGGGGACTCCTCCCGCACCCGCGGCCTCGGGCGGCGCCGGGCTGGGGCTGTCCCTGGTGCAGGCCATCACGACGGCCCACGGCGGCACGGTCGACGTGCGGTCGACGCCGGGCACGCACCTGCTTCGAGGTCCGGCTCCCGGCCCTGGCCGCGGTGCCCGCCACCGCTCACAGGTGACCGACAGAACCGGCACACGACCGGCCCAGACCGGCTCGGCACGGTGGTCCATGAGCACCGACACGAGCGCCGCCACCCACCACCCGACCGCCCTGCGGGAGGGCCCGCCGCAGGCCGTCCCGCCCGGACCGGACCCCCGCGCAGGACGGGACGCCTCGGCGCGGGGCCCGCCGCGGCGCGGACGGGGGCTGTGGCGCGGACGGCCCGGGGACGCGGCCTGGGCCCGGCCGGCCCTCCTGGGGCTGCTCGCGGCCACGGCCCTGCTCTACCTGTGGGGCCTCGGCGCCTCGGGGTGGGCCAACTCGTTCTACTCCGCGGCGGCCCAGGCCGGGTCGGCGTCCTGGAAGGCGTTCTTCTTCGGGTCCTCGGACGCGGCGAACTCGATCACCGTCGACAAGCCGCCCATGGCGCTGTGGGTCATGGCCCTCTCGGTGCGGGTCTTCGGGCTGTCGTCGTGGAGCATCCTGGTGCCGCAGGCCCTCATGGGCGTGGCCTCGGTCGGGCTGCTGCACGCCACGGTGCGTCGTACCTCGGGCTCGGCGGTGGCCGGACTGATCGCCGGGGCCGTGCTCGCGCTGACCCCGGTGGCGACGCTGATGTTCCGGTTCGACAACCCGGACGCGCTGCTGGTGCTGCTGCTCATCGGGTCGGTGGCCGCGACCGTGCGGGCGCTGGAGTCCTCCCGGCTCGTGGCCGAGGGGCGCACCGCCCACCCGGTGCGGTGGCTGGCCCTGGGCGGCGCCCTGGTCGGCTTCGCGTTCCTGACCAAGATGCTGCAGGCGTTCCTGGTGCTGCCGGCCCTCGCGGTGGTCTACCTGCTCGCGGCGCACACGCCGGTCGGCCGGCGGGTGCGGGCACCTGCTCGTGGCGTTCGGTCGATGATCCTGGCCGCCGGCTGGTGGATCGCGATCGTCGAGCTGTGGCCGGCCTCCTCGCGGCCCTACATCGGCGGGTCGCAGACCAACTCCATCCTCGAGCTCACGCTGGGCTACAACGGCTTCGGCCGGCTCACCGGCGACGAGATCGGTTCGGTCGGCGCGGGGCGGCGGCGGGACCGGCGGCGGCGACTGGGGAGCCACCGGCTCCTGCGGATGTTCGACTCCGAGATCGGCAGCCAGATCGCCTGGCTGGTGCCGGCCGCGCTGGTCCTGCTGGTGGCCGGTCTGTGGTGCGACCCGCCGGGCCGCCCGCACCGACCTGGTGCGCGCCGGCCTGGTCGTGTGGGGCCTGTGGCTGCTGGTCACCGGGCTGACCTTCAGCTTCATGGCCGGGATCTTCCACGCCTACTACACGGTGGCCCTGGCCCCGGCGGTCGGCGCTCTGGTCGGCATCGGCGCGGTCGTGCTGTGGCGGCGCCGCGACTGCTACGCCGCGGCCCTGACCATGGCGGCACGGTGGCCTTGACCGCCGTCTTCGCTTCGTCCTGCTCGACCGGACCCCCGACTTCGCTGCCCTGGCTGAGGTGGGTCGTCGCAGTGCTCGGGATTGTCCTCGGCCCTGCTGCTGGCCGGCGTGCGGCACCTGCCCCGCCGCGCCGCGCTCGTCGTCGCGGCGGTGCGCCTGGTGGCGGGTCTGGCCGCCCCGGCGGCGTACGCCGTGGACACCGCGACCACCGCCCACGACGGCTCCATCCCGACCGCCGGACCCAGCAGCGCAGGCGGCATCGGAGGCCGGTGGCGGCATCGAGGCAACCGTCGCGGCGGGACTCACCGGACGGACCAGGGCAGACGGGCGCCCGACCGGCGGCCGACCGGCAGCCCGATCTTCGGCGGCCGACCGGTGGGGCACACGGGCACCGGTCGGGGCACCGCGGCGGCACGACCGGCGGCGCACGACCGGCGGGCTGCTGCAGCGGCAGCCAGTCGAGCACCGCGATGACCGCGCTGCTGAAGGCCGACGCGAGCTCCTACACGCTGGGCCGCGGCGGCGGTCGGCTCCAACACCGCGGCCGGCTACCAGCTGGCCAGCGAGCAGCCGGTGATGGCCATCGGCGGCTTCAACGGCAGCGACCCCAGCCCGACACTGGCGCAGTTCCAGAGCTGGGTCGCCGACGGGCGAGATCCACTACTTCATCGCCAGCGGCCGCGGCGGCGGCGGCGGCCCTGGCTGCGGGTGGGGCATGTCGGCCTCCGGCAGCACCAGCCGGCCATCTCGCGTGGGTGACGTCGAGACCTTCACGGCGACCACCGTCGACGGGGTCACCGTCTACGACCTCTCGGGCGGGTGCGAAGTGAGCGTCCCCGCCGCCGCGCCGGACCGCCAGGTGGCCGCCGCGGCCTCGACCCCGACGCACCGCTGCTGGACGTGGTCATCCCGGTCCACAACGAGGAGGTCGCCCTGCGCCGCGTCGGTGGCCCGGGTGGTCCGGCACCTGCGCCGGCTGCCGTACACCTTCCGGGTCACCATCGCCGACAACGCCAGCACCGACGGCACCGCGCTGGTCGCCCATCGGCTGTCCCACGAGTACGACGAGGTGCGGGCGGTGTTCCTGCCGGAGAAGGGCCGCGGCCGGGCGCTCAAGCAGGTGTGGTCGAGGCCTCGGGGTCGCCGGTGCTGGCCTACATGGACGTGGACCTCTCCACCGACCTGAACGCCGTGCTGCCGCTGGTCGCGCCGCTGCTCTCGGGCCACTCCGACCTCGCCATCGGCTCCCGGCTGACCCGCGGGCTCCCGGACGGCTGCGCGGGCCGAAGCGGGAGCTGATCTCCCGCGGCTACAACCTGCTGCTGCGCGGCACCCTGCGCGCCGGGTTCTCCGACGCCCAGTGCGGCTTCAAGGCCATCCGCGCGACGTCGCCCACGAGCTGCTGCCGCTGGTGGAGGACACGGCCTGGTTCTTCGACACCGAGCTGCTGGTGCTCGCCGAGCGGGCGGGACTGCGCATCCACGAGGTGCCGGTGGACTGGGTCGACGACCCGGACAGCCGGGTCGACATCGTGGCCACGGCCCGCGACGACCTGCGCGGCATCGCCCGGCTGGGCTGGGCTCTGCTGCGCGGGCGGATGCCGCTGGCGGAGGTGACGGAGCGGCTGGGTCGCACCAGCCGGGCGCGGGCGCATCGGGGGCGCTCGGCGCCCAGGTCGCCCTGTTCGCGGTGGTCGGGCGGCTCTCCACGCTGGCCTACGCCGTGCTGTTCTGGCTGCTCCGCGGGGTGCTGGGCGCCGTTCTGGGCCAACGCCGCTCGCCTGGTGGTGACGCCATCGCCAACACCGCCGCCAACCGGCGGCTGACCTTCGGGGTCCGCGGCCGACGCCGACGCGGTGCGTCACCAGGCGCAGGGACTGGCCGTCTTCGCCGTCGGCCTGGTGGTGACCTCGGCGGCTCGCTGTGGCTGCTGCACGCGGCGTGGACCTGCCCGGGCGGCTGAGCGAGGTGCTGGTGCTGACCGCGGCCAACCTGGTCGTCACCGTCATGCGGTTCGTGGCCATGCGGGTCTGGAGTCTCCCGGCGCTAGTGGGTGCGGATCGGTGTCGCCCGACGAGCCGACGCCGCGCGGGGGCTGGCACCGGCAGGCACGGTCGCTCCCACGACCGATCGAGGACACCCGCCAAGGCCCTGGCCCGGCTGGTCGACGGCGGTTGGCCCGAGGACACAGGTGGCCGACCGTCACCGCCACCGTCCAGCCGGTCCGGCGACCGCGTCCGGCCCGCGATCGTCACCGTCGACGACGACCCCAGCGTGTCCCGGGCGGTGGCCCGCGACCTGCGCCGGCAGTACGGCGCCGAGCACCGCATCGTGCGCGGGGAGTCCGGCGAGCAGACCCTGGAGGTGCTGCGCGAGCTCAAGCTGCGCGGCGAGCAGGTGGCCGTGCTCCTGGCCGACTACCGGATGCCCGGCATGAACGGCATCGAGTTCCTCGAGCAGGCGATGGACGTCTTCCCCGTACGCCCGCCGGGTGCTGCTCACGGCGTACGCCGACACCGACGCCGCCATCGCGGCCATCAACGTCGTCGACGTGGACCACTACCTGCTCAAGCCGTGGGACCCGCCGGAGGAGAAGCTCTACCCGGTCGTCGACGAGCTGCTCGACGGCTGGGCGCGGCCTCGCGAGCACCCGCCGGTGCCGGAGACCAAGGTGGTCGGTCACCGCTGGTCGGCGCGGTCCTTCGAGGTCCGCGACTTCCTGGCCCGCAACCGGGTGCCCTACCGCTGGTACACCAGCCACCGAGCCCGAGGGCGAGCGGCTGCTGGCCGCCGCCGGCGTGTCAGGACGCAGGACGCGGTGCCGGTGGTCATCACCACCGACGGCGAGGTGCTGCGCGCACCCGGCGACGCCGAGCTCGCCGCCCGCGTGGGCCTGGCGACGGACCCCACCGAGGACTTCTACGACGTCGTGGTCATCGGCGGCGGCCCCGCCGGGCTGGGCGCCGCGGTCTACGCCGCCTCCGAGGGTCTGCGCACGGTGCTGGTCGAGCGGACCGCCACCGGCGGCCAGGCCGGGCAGAGCTCGCGCATCGAGAACTACCTGGGCTTCCCCGACGGCATCTCCGGCTCCCAGCTGGCCGAGCGGGCCCGCCGCCAGGCGGTCAAGTTCGGCGCCGAGGTGATCAGCGCCCGCGACGTCAGCGCCGTCGAGGCCGAGGGCGCGGCCCGCGTGGTCCGCTTCGCCGACGGCGGCACCGATCTCCGCCCACACCGCGATCCTGGCCACCGGCGTCACCTACCGGCAGCTCGACGCCCCGGGCCTGGACACGCTGGCCGGGCGCGGCGTGTTCTACGGCGCCGCCACTCACCGAGGCGCTCAGCTGCGCCGACCAGGACGTCTACGTCGTCGGGCGGCGCCAACTCGGCCGGCCAGGCGGCGCTGTACTTCGCCCGGCGCTGCCCGGTCGGTGACCATCCTGGTGCGCGGCGCCTCGCTGCGCCGTCCATGTCGTCCTACCTCGTCGACCAGATCGAGGCCACGCCCAACGTGCACGTGCGCACCGGCACCACGGTGGTCGAGGCGCACGGCGCCGAGCACCTGGAGGGGCTCACCCTGCTCGACGTCGCCACCGGCGAGAAGGAATCGGTGGCCACCCACTGGTTGTTCGTGTTCATCGGTGCCGCACCGCGCACCGACTGGCTGCGACGACGCCGTGCTCCGCGACGAGCACGGCTTCGTCGTCGCCGGGCCCGACCTGCTCGTCGACGGGCGGCGGCCCACCGGGATGGCGGCTGGAGCGCGACCCCTACCACCTGGAGACCAGCGTGCCCGGGGTGTTCGTGGCCGGCGACGTGCGGGCCGAGTCGGTCAAGCGGGTGGCCTCGGCGGTCGGCGAGGGCGCGATGGCGGTCATGCTCGTGCACCGCTACCTGGAGAAGCTGTGAACCGGCCCGTGAGGACCGCACGACGAGGAGACCACGGTGACCACCGTCCCGGCGTGCACGCCCGAGCTGCTCCGCACGCCTGTTCCTGTTCGAGTCCCTGTCCGAGGAGCGGCTGGAGCACCTGTGCCAGCACGGGCGCGTGGTCGCCGTCGAGCCCGGCTGGCTCTACCGCCAGGGCGACGACGGCCACCTGCTTCTACGTGCTGCTGGAGGGCAGCCTGGTGATGTCGCGCCGGGTGGGCGACGACGAGGTCGAGGTCAACCGGACCTCCCACCGCGGCTCGTACGTCGGCGCCTGGGCGGCCTACCTGGGCGACCTGGTGCCGCAGGTCTACGACCAGTCGGTGCGGGTGACCGAGCCGTCCGACGTTCTTCGAGCTCGACGCCGGCGTGCTGCGCGACGTCATGCGCGAGTGGTTCCCGATGGCCCAGCACCTGCTGAGCGGGCTGTTCGTCGGGCTTCACCACCCGGCAGCGCACCGTCGCCCAGCGCGAGCGGCTGCTGGCCCTGGGCTCGCTCTCGGCCGGGCTGACCCACGAGCTCAACAACCCGGCCGCGGCGGCCGTCCGGGCCACCGCGACCCTGCAGCAGCGGGTCGTCCAAGATGCGCGAGAAGCTGGCCGCGCTGGCCGCGGGCCACCTCGACGAGGCGGCGCTGCAGACGCTCATCAAGTTCCAGGACGAGGCCGCCCAGCGGGTCGCGAATGCGCCCACGCTGTCGGCCCTGGAGGCCTCCGACCGCGAGGACGAGCTGGCCGACTGGCTCGAGGACCACGGCGTCGGGCCGCGCCTACGAGATCGCGCCCACCTTCGTCGCGGCCGGCCTGGACGCCGACTGGCTCGACCTGGTCGCCAACGCCGCGCCGCCGGACTCGCTGGCCGGGCGCCGATCCACTGGCTCTACTACACGGTGGACACCGAGCTGCTGATGAAGGAGATCACCGACTCCACCACGCGCATCTCCACGCTGGTCGACGCCGCCAAGCAGTACTCCCAGATGGACCGCTCCCCGCACCAGGACCGTCGACCTGCACGAGCTGCTCGACAGCACCCTGGTGATGCTGGCCGGCAAGATCCCGCGCGGGGTCGCGGGTGGTCAAGGACTACGACCGGACGCTGCCGCCCGTGCCGTCGTACGCCGCCGAGCTCAACCAGGTCTGGACGAACCTCATCGACAACGCCGTGCAGGCCATGGACGGGTCCGGGACCCTGACGGTGACGACCCGGCACGACGAGGAGTTCGCCACGGTGACGGTGCACGACACCGGCCCGGGCATCCCCGAGGACGGTCCGCGACCGGGTCTTCGAGCCGTTCTTCACCACCAAGCCGATCGGCCACGGCACCGGCCTGGGCCTGGACATCTCCTGGCGGATCGTGGTCAACAAGCACCGGGGACACCTCAAGGTGGTCTCCGAGCCGGGCAGCACGACGTTCGTGGTGCGACTGCCCCTGCACGGACCCCGGATAGGAGAGACCACGTGAGCGACGAGGCCCCGACGAAGCCCGACGGACCGACCGACGGCATCGACCCGGCCGTCCCGCCCAGCGGCACCGGCTGCGCGGACTGCGACGCGGAGCAGCCCGCCGGGTGGTGGGTGCACCTGCGGCGGTGCGCCGCGTGCGGGCACGTCGGCTGCTGCGACTCCTCGCCGGCGCAGCACGCGACGGCCCACGCGACCGCCTCGGGGCACCGCTGGATCCAGAGCTTCGAGCCGGGTGAGGAGTGGTTCTTCGACTACTCCACGGGCCGGGTCGTCGAAGGGCCGGCGCTGGCCTCCCCGACCTCCCACCCGGAGGAGCAGACGGTGCCGGGACCGGCCGACCGGGTCCCCCGGGACTGGCGAAGCCACGTGCACTGATCGGTATCCGGTGATCTCCACTGGTTCTTTACCGTTGGTTGAACGTTTGCGGCGCCCGTGGCGGGGAACTCCCTGGTCTTCCGAACAAAGGAGCATGCCATGGGATTCATCCTCTGGATCATTGCCGTGGTGCTGGTCATCGCAGGCATCGTCTCGATCATCCGGGGCGGCCTGCTGTGGGGGATCGTGCTGATCGTGCTGGGCCTCATCGTGGGCCCCGGCGGGTACAGCATCTTCAAGTAGCGCCGAGGACCACCCGGTCCACACCGGCTCGACCACGACCGGCCCCCCGCCTCACGCGGGTGCGGCCGGTCGTGGCGGTTCGGCGACCGCGCGGAAGACCGCCGTCGCCGCGGCCCGGCCGAACACGTTGGGGCGCCGGTCCGCCGGGCCGCGACCGGTGTCCCACCAGCCCAGGGGCACCCCCACCTGGTACCAGGCCTGGGCGACGGCCGAGGCGCCGTCGAAGAGGCTGCCCTGCTCGACCGGGCGCCACTTGGCCGCCAGCACGTGGGTGATCTCCTCCCCCAGGCGCCCCAGGGCCACGTCGGCCGAGCGCAGCACCGACGCCGCCAGGACCCCGAGCACGTCGCGGTCGAACTCCCGCGTCCAGCGAGGTGAGGGGTCCACGACCGACCGCCACAGCCGGGCGGTGTCGGTGGTCGCGGCCACCCCCTCCGTCGTACGGGTGAGCCGGCCGTCGACCTCGCGCAGCAGGCGCTGGGCCAGCAGGTGCTGGTGCAGGAAGGTCAGCGGCGGCAGGTCCGACGCACCGGCCCCTCGCAGCCAGGGGAACTCCTCGGTCCACCGGAAACGGTCGTCCAGCGCCGCCACCGTCTCCCGGGGCAGGCCCCCGCTCGGACCGGTCGGGAGACCGTCACCGACCGCACCCAGCAGCGCCCGGGCGCTGGACAGCGACAGCGCGGCCCGGGCGGGCACCCGGGCCGGAGCCTCGACCGCGCTCAGCGCGGGCTGCCAGAACGCCTCCGGCAGGCCGGGGAAGGAGTGCACCCAGCCCCAGACGGCGATGCGCCGGTGGGTCTCGACCGACCGGCACAGCGCGGCCTGCTCGCGCAGCCCGGACAGCTCGCACAGGTCGCCGAGCGCCCAGGCCACCTCGTGCTGCGCGCGGTCGTCCTGGTCGGCCACCCGAGGCAGCACCGAGGTCAGGTACTCGCGCAGCGGTCCGGGGCGTTCCAGGGGGTCGCCGCCGTGCGCCTGGAGCCAGGTCAGCGCGGGACCTACGAGCGCGCCGGCGGACGCATCCAGAGTAAAGATCGCTTGCTCAACGGGCGACATGTGTTCATTGTGGCCCGTCCGGCGCGCTATCCTCGGGCCGAGACGGCGGGGGGCACGATGACGAAGTACTCGGTCGACTCCGGCCGTGAGCCGAGCCGTGAGGACGCCCGCCACGTCGCGCCCACTGCGCCGACCCGGCCACCGGCCCAGCGCGAGGCAGGGGTGGGCTGCGACTCCTACGAGCCCGGCCACCAGATGCACTACAAGCACCAGGGTGACGCGGTGCGCTCGCCCTCGGTGGTGGTCCGCAGCGCCCTGCTCGACGGGACGGCGGTCACGTTGCTGCTGACCGAGCAGGAGCTGGAGTGGCGCCACCACGACCCCGACCGGCTGCGGCGCATCCTCGAGCTGCTGCGGGGCCGGTGCGTGGCCTACCCCGACCAGCACGCGCTGCGCGTCGGGCCCTACTGGTTCAACTGCGCCACCCCGGCCGACGCCTGGCAGGAGTGCCAGCTCTCCCGGGCCGCCGCCTCCTCGTGAGGCCTCGGGGGTCGGCCCCCGTCGCCTCGTCGTCGTCCGGTCGGTGCTCAGCGTGTCAGCGGGGGTCGACCGCGTCGCGGTGGTGGCGGTGGCGCGCTGCCACCGCCCGCACCTGACCCACCAGCCGGGGGCCCGACAGCCGGGTCTCCAGCCGTCGCGCCTCCCGCTTGAGCGGCTGGGCCAGGTACTCCCCGAAGATGACCCCGGAGGCCAGGGCGATGGCGATGGTGGCCGCGTTGACGATGGACAGCAGGCCGGCGCTGGCCGCGGTGCCGCCCTCGGCGAGCAGGGAGAGCCCGCGGTAGATCGCGAGTCCCGGCAGCAGGGGCACCACCGCAGGGACCACGACCACCAGCGGGGGCACCCGGAAGCGTCCCGCCACGACGTAGCTGGCCGCCCCGATCATCACCGCCGCGCAGGCCGAGGACCACGCCACGCCCAGGCCCTGCTGGGCCAGCACGGTGTGGACGGTCTCCGCGACCGCCCCGAACGAGGCGATCGGCAGCAGGGCCCGTGGCGGGGCGTAGGAGGCGAACGCGAACGCCGCCGACGCCAGGGCGGCGCCCGCCGACATCACCGGTACGTCGGACAGGGTGATCGCCCCGGGCTCGATCTGTCCCAGGTCGACGCCGGCCATCCGCCCCAGGGTCAGGCCGCCGCTGACCCCGGCGATCACCCCGGAGGTGGCCAGCACGGCCTCCAGGATGCGCGCCCCGGCGGTCAGCGGGAAGCCGGTCAGGGCGTCCTGGATCGCACCCATGAAGTTGACCCCGGCGAGCAGCATGATGATGCCCGCGGTCACCACCAGGGACGGCTCGACCTGCAGGTCGGTGGCCGCGACGCCGACCGCCACGAGCGTGGCCAGGAGGCCCCCCGCGACCTGCTGGTAGAAGGCCGGCAGGCGCCGTCGCGACATCCGGCGCTGCAGCAGGTCGACCAGCACGGAGGCGACGGCGGCGATCAGGGCCACCCGGGCGCTGCCGCCCACCAGCAGGCCGACGCCGCCGCCCATGGCGCCCCAGCCCAGGGTGACCGCCCAGCGGGGCAGCCGGTGGCCGGAGGAGACCACCCGGGCCAGCCGGCTGCGGGCCTCGTCGCGGCCCACCCGGCCCTCCAGGAGGTCCCGGACCAGGTGGTCGACCAGGGTGAGGTCCTCGTAGTCGATCTCGCGGTGCCGCACCTGCCGGATCTGGATGAGCGCCGGCTCGTCGTAGCTGGTCTGGTAGCTCATGGCCAGCTCGGTGAAGGTCACGTCGGCGGTCGCCCCGCGCAGGCCGCAGCCCCGGGCCACGTCGAGCATCGTCGCGCCCACGTCGGCCGCCCCGGCACCGGAGGACAGCAGCACCTCGCCGAGCCGCAGGCCGAGGTCGAGCGTCTTGTAGACGTCGCGGGCCTCGCGGTCGCGCCGTTCCCGACGGTCGGGGCCACCGCCGCTGTCGTCCCCGTCGGGCCTGCTCGTCTCCATCGCGTGCCCATCCTCCCGCACCCGGTCAGGGGTGCGGAGCGAAAGCCTGCGGAGCAGTGGGACAGCTGCGTCACACCGGCAGGGTCACCCCGGCGGGACCATCTCGGCCCGCACCCCCACCAGGCGCACCGCCCGGGCGTGGTCGAAGCGGCCGAGCAGCTCCAGCGCCGCGGCGGTGAGGACCCCGACGTCCGGGCTCGGGGCCGGCAGGGTGAGCGAACGGGTCCGGGTCTCGAACGGCGCGTAGCGCACCTTCAGGCCCACCCGGGCCGCCGGTCGTCCCTCCGCCGCCAGGTCGGCCGTCACCTGGGCGGCCAGCTCGCTCACCGTCGCGGCGACGGCCGCCCAGTCCGCCTCGTCGCGCAGGAAGGTGGTCTCGCGGCCGTGCCCCCGGGCGACGTACGGCGTGGGGTCGACCGGCGAGGAGTCCACGCCCCGCCCGAGCCGGCGGTACCACGGGCCCATGGTCGGGCCGATCGCGTCGGCGAGGACCTGGGTGTCCGTGGCCGCGAGCTCGGCCACGGTGTGGATGCCGAGGCCGGCCAGCCGACGGGCCGTCCTGGCGCCGATCCCCCACAGCGCCGTGGTCGGCCGGGGACCCATCACCTCGGCCCACTCGTCGCTGGTCAGCCGGCCCACCCCCTGCGGCTTGCCGAAGTCGGTGGCGATCTTGGCCTGCAGCTTGTTGTCCCCGATGCCCACCGAGCAGTGCAGCCGGGTCCGCTCGAGCACGGCCGCCCGGACCTGCTCGGCGAGGGCCTCCGGGGCGTCGGTCTCCACGGCCAGGAACGCCTCGTCCCAGCCCAGCACCTGCACCGGGACGTCGAAGGAGCGCAGCGTGTCCATCACCACCTCCGACGCGGCGTCGTAGGCCGGCTTGTCGACGGGCAGGAAGACGGCCTCGGGGCACCGGCGGGCGGCGGTGCGCAGCGGCATGCCCGACCCGACCCCGAAGGCGCGCGCCTCGTAGGAGGCCGTGGACACCACGCCCCGCTCCGTGGGGTCGCCGCGGCCACCCACCACGACCGGGCGTCCGGCCAGCTCGGGGCGTCGCAGCACCTCGACGGCGGCGATGAACTGGTCGAGGTCGACGTGCAGCACCCACTGGGCGGGACGCCTCGCACCGGGGCGCCGTGGCGCGTGAGGGGTCCGCCGGCGGTCACCGGGCCATCCTGCCGCTCGCGCCGGCCGCCGGGCCACCGACCCGGGGGCCGGTGTCGAGGGAGCCTGCGCGGCCGGTGCCACGCGTCGACACCGGCGAACGGGGGTCGAGGGTGGCGACGGGTGGCTCCCCCGAGCTCGATCGTCGCCGGCGGGGCGGACGCGCCACGACGCGACGTCCCGTCCCGCACTCCCCCTCGTCCCCCTTCCCCAGGTGGTGCACCGGAGACTTCGGCGGCCGCGGGCCCACCCTGAGGTAAACGGACATTTCACCCAGCAGACTCAACCGTTCGGTCAGCCGACCGGGTCCGGACGGGTCGGTGCGGTCCCCGGACGCGCGCACGGGCGCACCCGCGCCGCCGTCCGCCCGGGCTACGACCCGGGGCGGACCCAGACGGTGAGGTAGTGGCTCCGGGCGGGGCGGCTGCGGGCGGATCCCTCCGTGACGGCCTTCCACACCCGGGTGACCTGCGGGTGGATCGTCACCGAGTGCCACCCGGTGGGCGCCAGGCTCGAGGTGCTGGCCACGTAGGTCCAGGCCTTCGTGCCGGGCAGTCGCTTGTAGTAGCGGACCTCCTGGTCGGCGTACCCGTCGGCGGACCGGGTCAGGTGGCCGAACAGCAGCACGGGTGTCCCCGGGGCCACCGGGGTCGGCGGGTCCTTCTGCAGGTCGAGGGCCACCGCGGGCAGGGCCGGGTCCAGCACGCGCACCCTGCGGGCGGCGGCGGCCAGGTAGCTGGGGGTCTGGGCGAAGCGGGCCTGGAACCACGTGGTGGCCCCCACCGGGACGTCGACCGACCAGCGACCCGACGCATCCGTGGTGGCCGTGGCGACCTGGGCCCAGGTGGAGCCGATCTCGCGGGCCCAGAGCCGGACGGGTCGCCGGGCCAGGGCGGTCGCCGGCGGCGTACGGGCCAGGGTGCCGCTGAGGGTGACCTGCTCGCCCACCGCCGGCTGGGTGGTGCTCGCGGTCAGGCTGAGCGAGGTCGCGGCCCTGGTCGGAAGCGTCGGTCCCGGGGTGACCGGCCCGTCGGAGCCCCCACCCGTCTGGGCCAGCGCCGCCAGCTGGGCCGAGGTCCCGTTGAAGCGGTTGAGGTCGACGTTGCCCGCGATACCGGCGACGCGTCCGCTGCTGGTGCGCTGCCAGAAGGTCCACCGCGTCCAGCCGCCCGGGACCAGCGGGCTGCCCGAGGTGTAGTGCGCGATCCACAGCGGGTAGCGGCTGAAGGCGGTGCTGTTGCCGAGGTGGTCGATCCAGAAGTACGGCGAGAAGTAGAGGATCGGCACCCGTCCGGTGAGGTCCTCCACGGTGCTCAGCCACGTCGAGACCCAGGAGCGCAGGGCGCTGGGGCCCAGCCCGCCGGTGGCCTCCAGGTCGAGCACGGGTGGCAGGTCGCCGGGATCGGCGAACTTCCCGGCCTTCGAGACGAAGAAGCGCGCCTGGGCCGCCGCCGAGCCGGACGCGGTGCTGGGCCGGGCGAAGTGGTAGGCCGCCCGGTAGATGCCGACCTTCTCGGCCCCGGACCAGTTGGTGGCGAGCGTCGGGTCGGCGTAGCTGGTGCCCTCGGTGGCCTTCATGAACGCGAAGGTGATGTCGTCGGCCTTCACCTTCGACCAGTTGACCGACCCCTGGTAGTGCGAGATGTCGATGCCGTCGTCGGCGTGGGCCAGCGCGGTGGCGGCCAGCACGGACCCGGCGGTGAGCAGCACCGCGAGAGAGCGCGCGCTGCGTCGTACGGCGGACAGGCTGCGGCTCACAGGGGTTCCTCCGAGGTCCGGGGGGCCGGCTCGGGGTGCGGCGCCCTCTCGTGCGGCTCCTGGCAGGCTAACCCGGGGGCTCGGACGGTGTCGCCGGAACGACCCACTTCCACCCCTCCGCCGAGGCGTCCCTTCGTGCGCGCCCTTTCCCGCCGAGGCGTCCCTTCGTGCGCGCCCTTTCCCGCCGAGGCGTCCCTTCGTGCGCGCAGGACGGGACGCCTCGACGGGCGAGCGAACGCAGGACGGGACGCCTCGACGGGGGTGGCGAACGCAGGACGGGACGCCTCGAGGGTCAGCGGCGCAGGGCCTTGGTGCCGGCCCGACGGGCACGGCTGCGCAGGCGACGCTGGCGGTGCTCCTCGGGGGTGACCCTCTTGCCCAGGTCGGCCGTGGCCAGCAGGGCGGCGAGGTCGCGCTCGCCCTCGGGGTACGACGCCACCGGCACGTCCCCGGTGAGCACGACGTACACCGGACGGCCGTGCTCGACCACGCGCAGCACGGCACCGTCGGCGACCGCGTCGGCGTGGTCGAAGGCGGTCCGTCGGGCCGAGACGTCGTCCACCTTGTGCCGGGCGGCCGACTCCACGTGCGAGCCGGCGATCTTCCAGGCGGCGACCGCGTGGGGGCCGTACTTGACGCCGTACTTGGCGGCCGACCGGCCCGCCGTGCTCGCCCAGCCCATCGTGTGCTCCTCCTCGACCGCCCGCTGAGGCGCCCAGCCTAGTGCGCCGGACGGCCGCCGCTAGATGACCAGGCTCAGCAGCAGGACCCAGACCAGCCCGCTGACGGAGATGACGGTCTCCATCACCGACCAGGTCTTGAGGTTCTGCCCGACGGTGAGGCCGAAGTACTCCTTGACGAGCCAGAAGCCGGCGTCGTTGACGTGGGAGAAGAACAGCGAGCCCGACCCGATCGCCAGCACCAGCAGGGAGGTCTCACCGGTGCCCAGCTGCTCGACGAGCGGCCCGGCCAGGATGCCCGAGGCGGTCACCGTCGCCACCGTGGCCGAGCCGGTGGCCAGCCGGATGAACACCGCGACGAGCCAGGCCAGCAGCAGCACCGACAGCCCGCTGTCGGCGACCCAGTCCGCGACCACCTGGCCGATGCCGGTGTCGACGAGGGTCTGCTTGAAGCCGCCACCGGCGGACACGATGAGCAGGATGCCGGCGATGGCGGGCAGGCCCGACTCCACCGACCGGGTGAGCTCCTGTCGCGACATGTGGGCCCCGCGCCCGAAGGTCACCATGGCGACCAGGACGGCCGAGGAGCAGGGCGACCAGCGGGTTCCCGACCACGTCGATCACCTTCTGCACGGGCGCGTCCGCGTCGTCGACCACCACGTCGGCCACGGCCTTGCCCATCATCAGCACCACCGGCAGCAGGACGGTCGCCAGCGTGGTGGCGAAGGTCGGCCGGTGCTCCCGCTTCTCCGGCTGGTCGTACAGCTCCGGCGCCGGTACGTCGACCCAGCGCGCGGCGTACCGGCCGAACACGGGACCGGCCAGCACCACGGTCGGGATCGCCACCAGGACGCCGAGCCCGAGGGTGAGGCCGAGGTTCGCGCCGAGCGCCTGCACGGCGATGAGCGGCCCGGGGTGCGGCGGCACCAGGCCGTGCATGACCGACAGCCCAGCCAGCGTGGGGATGCCGACGCTGAGCAGGGACAGCCCGGAGCGACGGGAGACGAGCAGGATGACCGGCATCAGCAGCACGAGGCCGATCTCGAAGAACATCGGCAGGCCGATCAGCGCGCCCACCAGCACCATGGCCCACGGCAGGGTCCGCACGCTGGAGCGGTCGACGATGGTGTCGACGATCTGGTCGGCGCCGCCGGAGTCCGCCAGCAGCTTGCCGAACATGGCCCCCAGCGCGATCAGGGTGCCGACGCCGGCGGCGGTGTCGCCGAACCCGGCGGTGAAGCTGTCCACGGCCGAGCCCAGGTCCTCCCCCGCCACCGCGGCCACCACGAACGAGCCGATGGTGAGGCTGAGGAACGGGTGCAGCTTGAGCTGGGTGATGAGCGCGACGATGACCGCGATGCCCAGCAGGGCCGCGACGAGCAGCTGGGTGGAGCCCGCGGCGGGCTGGGGGTCGGCGGCCAGCACGGCGGCGGGGGCCAGGGACGGCATGCTCACGGGGGTACCTCCGAGCGGTTCCGGGGCGGGGCCTGAGGCAGGTTACCCGGCAGGGCGCCCGCGTGCCGGGGGCGGCGCGCGTCACCGCCGGGAGGTCCTGGTCGGACGGGCTCAGGGCGCCGCGGACTCCGCGGGATCGGGCTGCCCGGGGTCGCTGTCCCCGGTGCTGGGCACCGCCGACGGAGTGGGGTCGGCGGTCGGCTCCGAGGTGGCGGACGGGTCGGCCGACGGGTCGGCGCCGGGCCCCGGGCTGGTGTCCGCGCTGGGGCTGGCGCTGCCGCTCGGGGTGGCGGTCGGGCTGGCACCGGGACTCGTGCTGGGCGTGGGGGTGGGCGTCGGACTCGGCGTCGGGGTCGACGGGCCACCGCCGGTCAGGCCGCTCCACGAGGTCCGCGGCGCGTTCGTGCTGCCGCCCGTCAGCTGCGAGACCGCCTTGCCGCTGACCAGCTCGAACCCGGTGATGACCACCATGGCCGCCACGAACACGCCGGCGGCGGCCAGGGCGACCCGCTTCCAGGACAGGGCCGACCACCCGCGCCGCCGGGGGGCGGTGACCGGGGCGGTCTGGCTGGGCCGGGGTCCTCGTGGGTGGAGCGCAGCTCGGCCTCGGCCTCGTGCAGCTCGCGCTCCGCGGCCGAGAGCCGGTGCCGGGCGCCGGTGCTGTGCTGGTCCTGCTGGCGCGCGGCCCACCTGGGAGCGGGCCTGGGTCACCCGCCGCAGGGCCATCGCCTGGGCGGCGGAGACGCCCTGCTTGCTGACGTCGATGCCCCGGGAGAACACGGAGTTCCCGACGGTGACGATGACGCTGCCCAGGGCGGCACCGACGACCGTCCCCGCCGCCCCCAGCGTGGACAGCAGCACGGCCGAGGCCATGGCGGCCAACGCCCCGGCCAGCACCTTCACCCAGTCGATGCGCACCCCCGCGGGCGGGACCTCCTGGGTCTCCTGGGTCGGCGGGGACGGCTGGTTCGCAGAAGGCATCGCCTCCCAGTATCCGGGCCGGGCCAAGGCCGGGTCAGACTGGGGCGGTGCGCGCCGTCAGCTACTCCGCCGTCCGCGAGCTGCCCCGGCTCGACCACCTGGCCGGACCCCGGCTGCCCCGCCGACGGCGTGGTGGTCCGGGTCGGGGCGACGGGGGTGTGCCGCTCGGACTGGCACGCCTGGCAGGGTCACGACCCGGTCGCGCTGCCCGCACGTGCCGGGCCACGAGTTCGCCGGGACCGTGGACGCCGTCGGTCCCGAGGTGACCCGCTTCGCGGTCGGCGACCGGGTGACCGCGCCGTTCGTCTGCGGGTGCGGCCGCTGCGAGCAGTGCCGGGTCGGCGACACCCACGTGTGCCCCGACCAGACCCAGCCCGGCTTCACCGGTCCGGGCTCCTTCGCCGAGCTGGTGGCGGTGCACGCCGCCGACACCAACCTGGTGCGGCTGCCGGACGACCTGGCTCGTCGTGACGGCCGCCTCCCTGGGGTGCCGGCTGGCCACCGCGTACCGGGCGCTGGTCACGCACGGCCGGCTCGCCGAGGGCGACTGGCTGGCCGTGCACGGCTGCGGCGGGGTCGGCCTGTCGGCGGTGCTCGTCGGGGTGGCGCTCGGGGCGCGGGTGGTCGCCGTCGACGTGTCGCCCGCGGCCGCCGACCTGGCCCGCGCCCTCGGCGCGGCGCACGCGGTCGGCGGCGTCCGACGACGCCGCGGACCGCGTGCGCGACCTGACCGGGCGGCGGGGCGCACGTCTCGCTGGACGCGGTGGGGTCGCCCGGCACGGCCGTCGCCTCGGTGCGCTCGCTGCGCCGACGGGGCCGTCACGTCCAGGTGGGCCTGCTGCTGGGGGACGACGCCACCCCACCGCTGCCGATGGACCGGGTCGTCGCCCAGGAGCTGTCGGTGCACGGCTCGCACGGCATGCCCGCCCACCAGTACGGCGAGCTGCTCGCCCTGGTCGCCTCCGGCAGGCTCGAGCCGGGGCGTCTGGTGGGACGGGTGATGGGTCTGGCCGAGGCCGGTACGGCGCTGGCGGCCATGAGCGAGCCCGCCGGGACCGCGGGGATGACCGTCGTACGGCTGTGACGGGCGGCCGCGCGACCCGGGGGGAGCCGACCCGGCAGGTCAGCCGCCTGGGAGGTCATCGCCCTCGGAGGTCAGTCGGCGAACAGCTCGCGCACGTCGTCGGCGCCGATCGGTGAGGACATCAACGCGTCACCGTCGACGACCTGGGCGAACAGCGCCGCCTTGCGGGCCTTGAGCGCCATCACCTTCTGCTCGATCGTGTCGCGGGCCACCAGGCGGTAGACGTTCACCGGCCGCTGCTGGCCGATCCGGTGGGTGCGGTCGACCGCCTGTGCCTCGACAGCAGGGTTCCACCAGGGGTCCAGCACGAACACGTAGTCGGCCTCGGTCAGGGTCAGCCCGACTCCCCCGGCCTTGAGGCTGATGAGGAAGACGGGGTCGTCGCCCCGCCGGAAGCCGTCCACGACCTCGCCCCGCCGACGGGTGCGACCGTCGAGGTAGGAGGAGGCGATGCCCTCCCGGTCGAGCCGGGTGCGCACCCGCTCGAGGAACGAGGTGAACTGGCTGAACACCAGCGCGCGGTGCCCCTCGGCCGACAGCTCGAGCAGGTGGTCCACGAGCACGTCGACCTTGGCCGAGCCGATCCCGTCGTACGCCTCGTCGACCAGCGCGGCGTCGAGGCTGAGCTGACGCATCCGGGTCAGCGAGCGGAAGATCGCCATCCGGTGCTGGTCGAAGTCGTCGACCAGCCCCAGCACCGTCTGGCGCTCGCGCTGCAGGTGGGTCTCGTAGACCGCCCGGTGGCGCGGGGTCAGCGCGCACGTCGAGCACCTGCTCCTGCTTGGCGGGCAGGTCGGCGGCGACCAGGTCCTTGGTGCGGCGCAGCAGGAACGGGCGGATCCGGCGCCGGAACCGCGCCAGCACCTCGGCGTCGCCGAGCCGCTCGACCGGGTGGGCCACGGTCTCGGTGAAGCGCTGGGGCCACGGGTAGAGCCCGGGCGCGACGATGGAGAGCAGCGACCACAGGTCCATCAGGCGGTTCTCCATCGGCGTCCCGGTCAGCGCCAGCCGGAACGGCGCCTCGAGGCGACGGACCGCCTGGTAGGTCTTGCCCTGGTGGTTCTTGACCGTCTGGGCCTCGTCGAGCACGAGCCCTCCCCAGGTCTGCGCGACGTAGGCGGACTGCTCGAGGCGGAAGAGCGTGTAGGAGGTGACCACCAGGTCGGCGCCCTGGACGCAGCTCGGCGACGGTGGCGCCACGACGGGCCTGGGACTCGGTCACCACGCGCACCACGAGGCCGGGGGTGAACGCCGCCGCCTCGCCGGCCCAGGTCGAGACCACGCTGGTCGGCGCGACCACCAGGAACGGGGCGGCCGCCACGGTGCCGCGCGTGCGCGACCAGGGCCAGCGTCTGCACGGTCTTGCCCAGCCCCATGTCGTCGGCCAGGATCCCGCCCAGCCCGCGCCTCCCAGAGGTAGGCCAGCCACCGGAAGCCGTCGGACTGGTAGGAGCGCAGGTCGGCCTCGAGCCCGACCGGCTCCACCTGCGGCAGCGTCTCGAGCGTGCGCAGCGCCTGGGCGGAGCGGACCCAGCGGGCCGCCTGCGCGTCGACGATGCCGACCTCCGCCAGCTCGTCCCACAGCCCCAGGTCGTGGTGCCCGATGCGCACACCCTCGGCGGGCTGGTCCTGGAGCTCGGCGGCCGCCTCGACCAGGCGGGCCAGGTGGGCGAACTCCGGCCGGTCGATGCGCGAGGTGGCGGCCGGTGCGCAGGATCACCCGGTCGCTGCCCTGGGTCAGCGCCGCCAGCACGTGCGCCAGCGCGATGTGCACGCCGTCGACGGTGACCTCCACCTCGAGGTCGAGCCAGTCCGTGCGCTGCGGGTCCGTCTCGGAGCCCTCCCGGGTCACGAAGTGGATGAGCGGCACGCCCTCCAGCTCCCGGTAGTCCGGCTGGTCCCCGATCTCGTCGACCTCGACCTGCCCCCGCAGCCCGGGCAGCAGGTGCTCGGCGAACAGGATGGCGTCGGCGTCCCGGAAGGTGCGGGCGTCGGCCAGCCCGGCGTCGCGGCGCTGCGAGCGGCAGAGGTGGTGGACCTGCTCCTCGTCCAGCACGAGCGCGTCGACCAGGGCCTGCTCGGCCTCCGGGCGCCGTACGCCGCGACGCCCGCGGGTCTCGGTGAGCGTGTAGACCCGGTCGTCGAGACCCACCCGGTAGCGCCACGACCACTCCGCGCGGACCTCGTCGACGGCCACCCAGGTCACGGTCAGTGCCAGCCGGGGCTCGATCGTCTCGGGGAGCTGGACCGAGCCGTCCGAGGAGGTGACCGGGACGTGCCGGTGCAGGCGGGGCAGGTACTCGGCGACCAGGTCGTCGCGGTCGCCGGCCGGCACCACCACGGAGTCGCCCTGCCGCAGCAGTCGTCGCACCTCGGGGCCGGCCGGCGTCGTCAGGGAGGCCAGCGCCACCGACCACCGGTCGCCCTCGGGCTCCCACAGCGCGACCGTGCAGCCCCGCTCCCCCAGCACGTCGAGGTCGGTGGGCCCGTACCAGGAGTCGCCGAGCGCCACCCCCAGACGGAGCCGTGCGTCGCGGTCGGGGGCGGCGTTGACGTCGAGCTGCATCGTGACCGGGTCCTCCAGGTGGATCTCGCCGAGCCCGGCGCCGGCCAGCAGGGGCACCCCGGCCTCGACCGCCCGAGCGAGCAGCGCCACCTCGTTGGGGCCGAAGGTGCCCAGGGTCAGGTGCGCGTCGGCGCCGAAGTACATCTGCCGGGTCGCCGCCCGATGGGCCGACAGCAGGTCGTTGAGGGCCGCGACCTGCTCCGGGGGGTGGCCGCGCTGGTCGAGGTACGGCACGTCGGTCCACGAGACGCCCGTCCGGACCCAGTTGTCCCGGGCGCCGCGCTGCAGCGGGCGGACGCGCAGGGTGCCCCGGCCGGGCAGGGCGACCTCCTTCGACCAGCCGCGGTACCCCCCGGAGGGGGTCGGTGCCTTCAGGTCGACCTGCAGGGCCAGGGGCTTGCCCGGGCGGGAGGCGGCCCGCTCGGCCCGCACGTCGAGCTCCTCCAGCAGCGTGGCCAGCTGCCGCTCCCAGCGACGGCCGTGGTCCGGCGTGCTGCGGGCGTGCTCGTCGCGCACGGTGATGAGCAGGGCCAGACAGTGCTTGCAGCCGTCGCGCACCGGGCAGCTGCACCGCCCGACCACCCACACGCCCTCCCCGTCGACGCCCACGCTGAGGCGCACGGCGTACGGCGCGCTGGTGGAGCCGGCCACCTCCCCGGTGATGTCGAGGTCGCCCTCGGCGTCGAGCTCGTGGGAGCACGACAGCACCTTGCCGCGTCGTACGTAGTCCCAGGCGCGGTCGAGCGTCGGGGTGCCGTACCGGCGCCGGAGGTCCTCGTCCGGGAGGACGGAGGAGAGGTCGACCATGGGCGCGAGCCTACGAGCAGCCACCGACAGGACCGCCCAGCGGCAGACTGGCGCCATGACCCGGCCCGCCTTCGTGCTGCACGAGCACCACAAGCCCCGGCACCACTTCGACCTGCGGCTGGAGGAGGACGGGGTGCTGCGGTCCTGGGCGCTGCCGAAGGGACTGCCCACCACCTCCCGCCAGGACCGCCTGGCGGTGGCGGTGCCCGACCACGACCTGGACCACCTGCGGTACGAGGACGCGGACAAGTCCATCGCGGACACCGGCTGGTGGGAGGAGGTCGACCGCAACGACCGTCGCCGGGTGCTGGTGCTGCACGGGCGGACGTCCGCGGTGCGCTACGCGCTGATCAGGACGGAGCGGGACTGGCTGCTGCACCGCACCAAGGAGCAGCCCGCCGGCTGACAGGACGGGACGCCTCGGCAGGGTCGGGCGCGCAGGAAGGGACGCCTCGGCAGGGTTCGGCGCGCAGCAAGGGACGCCTCGGCAGGGTTCGGCGCGCAGCAAGGGACGCCTCGGCAGGGGTCAGGCGGGGAGGGGGTGCTGCTCGTCGGCGTCGATGGCCGCGTTCCAGGCCCGCTTGCCGGCCCGCCAGCCCTCGTCGTCGTCGCCGCGACGCCAGTAGCCGGAGATGGACAGCCGGTCCAGCGACATGCCGCGCTCGGAGCGCAGGTAGCGCCGCAGCTGCTTGACCGCGCCGGCCTCCCCGTGCACGAACGCGTGCACGTCGTCGGTCCAGGGCAGGGCCCGCACGGCGTCGAGGAGGGGACCGCCGGGACGGGCCTGGTCGTCGCGCACCCACTGCACCCGCACGCCCGCCGGGGCGGCCAGGTCCAGCTCGTCGGCGGGCCCGTGCGACTCCAGCACCGCGTCGCCCACCGCGTCGGCGGGCAGCCGCTCCAGGGCCACGGCGACGGCCGGCACGGCGCTGAGGTCGCCGACGAGCAGGTGCCGTCCGGCCGTCGGGTCGGGCCGGTAGCCGCCACCCGGGCCCATCAGCAGCAGCTCGTCGCCCACCTCCGCCCCCGCGGCCCACGGGCCGGCCACGCCGGCGTCGCCGTGCACGACGAAGTCCAGGGCCAGCTCGAGGGCGTCGGGGTCGAAGGCCCGCACCGTGTAGGACCGCATCCGTGGGGCCCGGTCGGCGGGCCCGGCGTCGCGGACCGCGTCCACGTCCACGCGTCCCGGACCGGCCAGCGGCAGGGGACGCGGCGTGGCCGGGTGCACGAAGACGACCTTGACGTAGGAGTCGGTGTGCTCGGTGGCGTCGAAGCCGGCCAGCGCCGGACCACCGACGACGACGCGGACCAGCGACGCGCTGAGCCGCTCGGTGCGACGGACCTCCACCACACGGGCGGTACGACGGCGGGGCTCGGCCACGGGACTCCTCGAGGGACGTGCGGGATCAGGTAAGGCCACCCTAAGTCGTGCCTCCAAGCCTCACCGCGTGACCTCCTCCTCCACCGGCACCACCCCGGCGAACAGCACCCGGTGGACCTCTCCTGCAGATCCGTGCTGCGCACCGTGGTGACGTGCTCCGACAGCTCCGTGCGGGGCAGGGCTCGTCACCGTAGGGCAGACTCGGGAGGGACACAGGGGACCGAGGAGGACGACGAGGAGCGACATGCTGAGGATGACCTGGCGCAACATCTTCGCGCGCAAGGTCCGGCTGGCGCTCAGTGCCTTCGCCATCGTGCTCGGGGTGGCCTTCGTGGCCGGTTCGTTCATCTTCACCGACGCCATGGGGGACGCCTTCGACGGCATCATCGAGGGCTCCACCGCGGACGTCGAGGTGGCCTTCCAGGGCGCCAACGACTTCGACTCGGCCCAGGACGCCCGGGTGATCCCGGCCTCGGTCGTCCGGCGGCTCGAGGGGCTCCCCGAGGTGGGCTCGGTGCACCCCACCGACCAGCTGCAGTCGGTCTACGTCATCGGCCGCTCCGGCAAGGTGGTCGGCGGCAACGGCCCGCCCGGCCTGGCCTTCAACTACACGGCCACCCGCTCGGTGTCGGGCCGGCCGATCATCCGCCTGGTCTCCGGGGCCATCCCGGACGCCGCGCGCCAGGTCGCGCTGGACGTGGACACCGCCCGCAAGGCCGGGTACGGCGTCGGGGACACCGTCAAGCTCGTCACCCCCGGCGACCCGCCCACGCTGAGCGTCGAGGTCGTGGGGCTCGTCGACTTCGGCTCCGGCGGCCTCAACGGCGCCTCGCTGACCGTCTTCGAGCGGCGCTACATGCAGCAGGAGTTCTTCGGCGGTCGCGACGTCTACTCCATCGGTGGCGCTGAGCACCGCCCCGGGGGTGAGCCAGGCCCAGCTGCGCGACGCCGCCCAGAAGGTGCTGCCCGAGGGCGTCGAGGCCCGCACCGGCGACTCGCTGGTGAGGACCAACAAGGCCGCGCTGGACCAGGTCCTGGGCTTCCTCAACACGTTCCTGCTGGTGTTCGCGGCCGTGTCCCTGGTCGTCGGCACCTACCTCATCATCAACACCTTCTCGATCCTCGTCGCGCAGCGCAGCAGGGAGCTGGCCCTGCTGCGCGCGCTGGGCGCCTCCCGTCGACAGGTCAACGTCTCGGTGCTGGTCGAGGCCACCTTCGTCGGGCTGGTCGGCTCCACGCTGGGGATCGGCGTCGGCTACCTGCTCGCCCGGGGCCTGCAGGCGCTGTTCGGTGTGATCGGCTTCGACCTCAGCCGGGCCTCGTTCCCCGTCAACCTGCGCACGGTCGTGGCGTCGTACGCCGTCGGGCTGGTGGTCACGCTGCTCGCGGCGTACCTGCCGGCGCGGCGGGCCTCGCGGGTGCCGCCGGTGGCGGCGCTGCGCGACGACGTCGCCCTGCCGGAGTCGTCGCTGCGACCGCCGCGTGGTCGTCGGGTTCGTGCTCATCGCGGCGGGATCGTGGGTCGATGGTGCTCGGCTTCGGCGCGGCGGCGACCTCGGGCTGACCCTCATCGGGCTCGGCATGCTGGCCATCCTGGTCGGGGTCTCGCTGCTCAGCCCCTGGGTGGGGCGTCCGCTGACGGCGCTGTTCTCGCTCGGCTACCGGCGGGTCTTCGGCACGGTCGGCGTGCTGGCCGCGCAGAACTCGCTGCGCAACCCGCGGCGTACGGCGGCCACGGCCAGCGCACTGATGATCGGGCTGACCCTGGTCGCCCTGATGTCCATCCTCGGGCAGTCCGCGACGGCGAGCACCGACGCGGCGGTCAAGCGCACCCTGACCTCCCAGTTCGTGGTCTCAGAACGTCGTGCAGACCCCGTTCTCGACCAGGTCGCCAGGCAGGTCCGGGCCGTGCCCGGGGTGCAGAGCGTCGCGGCGGTCCGGACCGGCATCGGCAAGATGCGCGGCCAGCCGGGCGTTCGTCGGCGCGGTGGACCCCCGGCGCTGGGCCTCGCGCTGGCCGTCCCGATGCAGGCAGGGACGCCTGCTCGCCCTCGGCCCCGGCACCGTGGCGATCAGCGCGCAGACGCGCCGAGCGGCGCGGCTACCGGGTCGGCCAGACCGTCCCGCTGAAGCTGCAGGGCGGCACGGTGCGGCTGCGGGTCGTGGCCCTGTTCGGCACGGCGGTGGCCCTGCCCGGCGAACTACCTGGTCACCCCCGACACCCTGGTGAAGGGCGGCGTGGAGCCGCTGGACTCCATGCTGTTCGTCACCAAGAAGCCCGGGCGCCGACGCCTCGGCGGTGCGCTCCGCCGTCGACCGGATCATCGAGGACCTGCCCACCGTCACCGTGCAGGACCCGGGCCAGTACGCCGAGCAGCAGCGCGCCCAGGTGAACCTGTTCCTCTACTTCATCTACGCCCTGCTCGGGCTGGCCGTGGTCATCGCGGTGCTGGGGATCGTCAACACGCTCGCCCTCTCGGTGATCGAGCGCACCCGCGAGGTCGGCCTGCTGCGCGCTGTCGGGCTGTCCCGGCGCCAGCTGCGCCGGATGGTGCGGCTCGAGGCGGTCATCGTCGCCGTGCTGGGCGCCGTCCTCGGTGTCGGGATGGGGATCGCCTTCGGCATCGCCCTGCAGCGAGCCATCGCCGACCAGGGCGTCGACGTGCTCTCCATCCCCTGGCTCGAGCTCGCCGCCTTCGTGGCGCTGGCCGCGCTGGCGGGGGTGCTGGCCGCGGTGCTCCCCGCCCGCAGGGCGGCCCGCCTCGACGTGCTGACCGCCATCGGCGCGGAGTGAGCCGGACGACTCAGTCGTCCTCGCCCGGCCGGAAGTCCACCTGGACCCGCTCGAACCCCTTGTAGCGCTGAGCCTTCGCGTAGTCCTCGTAGGCGCGGCGGTCGGCGTCGGTCAGCTCCACGGCGTCGGTGAAGGGGGTCAGCAGCGCGCGGGGGAACAGCCGTCGACCGAGCACCACGTTGACCTCGAGGCCGATGACCGCCATCACCGAGGCGACGTACAGCAGGGCCAGCAGGCCGAGCACGATCGCGAACACGGCGTTGATCTCGCTGGCCCGCGACACCACCCGGTTGACGTAGGCGCCCCCGAGGGACTGGAGCAGCTGCCACAGGACGGCCACCAGCAGCGCGCCGGGGAGCGAGGACACGAACCGTTGCCGGTGGCTGGTCGCCAACCGCATCATGGCGGCCAGCACGAGTGCGTTCAGCAGCACCGACCCCACGGTCAGCAGCCAGCCGATCTCGCGCGCCAGGTCGTCGCTGAGGACGTCGATGTGGCTGGCGAAGCTGGTCAGCACCGTCACCGCCAGCACGGTGAGCCCGGCGAGCACGAGCAGCAGCAGGCTGCCCACCCGGGAGACCACCGGGTTCAGCCGGCTGTTGCGAGGCACCGCCCACACCACGTTGACGGCGTTCTGGGCGGCCTGTCCGAGGCCGAGCACGCCGTACAGGGCGGCGGCCGAGCCGAACACCACGGCCGAGGTGCTGCCCTGCAGTCCCTTGGGCTTCCCGAGCTCGGTGCCCACGATGGGGAACTGGCTGAGCGCCGACGTCAGCACCTGGTTCGACAGGTCCGCGTTGCCCTGCAGCACGAAGCCCAGCACCGACGACGCGATGAGCAGCAGCGGGAAGATCGCGACGAACGCGTAGTACGTCACGACGGCCGCCAGGTAGTTGCCCTGGTCGTCGAAGAACTTGTAGAGCACCGCCAGCGGGAACCCCACCACCGCGTGCCGTCGCTGGAAGTCGTCGACACGGTCCACCAGCTCGGGCACGAGCCCACGCTACGGGTCGCGGCCGGCGGATCCCCCGCACGCCTGGAGGCGGGGGTTCGGCTGCGTGCCGCGGTGGCGGGGCCTTACCCTCGAGGCAGGGAGAAGCCCCCGCCGAGGGCGGTGGCGGCATCCGGCTCACGCCGAGGCCCGCCATGCCGCCGGATGACCACGACCGATCGACGCAACCGCGGGCACGGACGACCCGGCAGCACGGCACGACCACCCGGGCGCGCCTGGGGGTGAGGCCACCGACCGTGGCCGGGCACTTCGGATCCCGAACCCGACAGGACATCGTTCGCAGGCGTTGCCGAAGGGTCAGCCGTGTCGTCACCCCTGCTCCCTGCCCTGCCCCCGCTGCACCAGCAGCCGTCCCAGCCCTCGCGGGCCTCGCAGCCCGCGCTGGTCTCGCTGCGCCGGACCTCACCATGCTCGTGGTCCTCCTCGCCGTGCTGGTCGGCTCCTCGGTCGTGCTGAGCCCGTCCGCGGACGCGCTGACGCGCCACCAGCGCGACCGCGTCGTCCACATGGCCGCGTCGAAGAAGGGCACGCCCTACCGCTACGGCGCCGACGGACCCAAGGCCTTCGACTGCTCCGGGTTCACCCAGTGGGTGTTCCGCCGGATCGGCAAGCAGCTGCCCCGGACCTCCCGGGCCCAGGCGCGCGCCACCCGCCGGGTCCGACGCGCCCACCGCCGGCGGGGTGACCTGGTGTTCTTCTCCACGCACGGCCGGGTCTACCACGTCGGGCATCTACGCCGGCCGGAACCGGATCTGGCACGCCCCCCGCACGGGCGAGCGGGTGCACCGCGAGCGGCTCTGGACCCGCCACGTGACCTACGGCCGGGTGCGCTGAGCCGGCCGGCGGACCCGCCTGGGAGGATGAGCCCATGCACCATCCGCCGGAGACCTCCGCACCGGCCTGCCCCAAGCGGATGGTGCACGGGCCGTGCGGCGGGGTGCACGACGACCTCTCCTGTGAGCTCGGCGGGCTGCTGTGCCCGTTCGCCGAGCGGACCGAACCGGTCCGGTGGTCGGGGCCGGAGACCACCGACGTCGCGACGAGCGCGCTCGCGAGGCGTCGCGCGCGGGTCCCGTCGTCCTCACCGACCTCACCGTCCCGCCGTTCGACGCGGCGGCGGTGGCGCGCGTCACCGGGATGCTCCGGGGGTCCGCCGACGCGCTGCTGGTCGGCGAGCACCAGGACCAGCCGGACTTCTCCCCCACGCACATGGCCCGGCTCGTCCGGGGCGGCGGTGGCACGCCCTGGCTCACCCTGACCTGCCGCGACCGCAACCGGCTGGTGCTCGCGCAGGAGCTGGCCAGTCTGCGGCCGGCCGGGGCGGACGGCGTGCTGTGCGTGACCGGCGACGGTCGCGCGCCCGCGGCCCGGAGGGGCCGACCCAGGTCTTCGACCTCGACGGCACCCGGTTGGCCGCGCTGGCGTCGTCGTACGCCGTCCCGGCGGCGGTCGCGGAGTCCCCGGCGGCGGCTCCCCGGACGCTCCGCCCGCGCCGGCTGCTGGCGAAGCAGCGGGCCGGTGCCCAGCTCGCGGTCCTGAACCACGTCGGAGCCCCGCCGAGCTGGAGCTTTCGTGCGTGCGGCCCGGGCCGCCGGGGTGACCTCCCGGTGCTCGCGGCCGTCGCCGTCTACAGCGACGTGCGCTCGGCCCGGGTGCTGGTGGACCTGCCCGGGCTCGACCTCGACGCGCGAGCGTGGCGCGGCGGGTCATGCACGCGCGCGGACCCCGAGGCGCGCCGGCATGGAGGCGGCGGTCGAGCAGGCACTGAGTGCTGGCGCTCGACGGGGTCGCCGGGGTCAACCTCTCCGGGATGGCGTCCTCCCGCGGGGTGCTGCCCGCCGCCGGGCTGAAGGCGGAGATCGGGCGACGGGTGAAGAGCGCCTCGCTGGGCACTGGCGGGGCGACCGCCTGAGGATCAGGAGGAGGACATGAGGAGCCGAGTGGCCGGCAGCGAGCCGCATGCCGTGACGACGACCCGATGATCGACGAGTTCGGCGTGCTGGCCGACTGGACGGCCGACGCCGTCGCGGAGGTGGGCCCCCGCTCGCCGTGCCCGCCGGGTGCCGCGGCAGCGGCAGCCCCGCGGCGCTGCGCTGGATTGGCCCGGACCATGGGCCTCGAGGCGGACACCCGGCTGCTCGACTCCGGGGCAGGGGTGGGCGGCCCGGCCGGGCTGATGACCGCACCCACGGGGTGCGAGCCGACGCTGGTGGACCCGATGGCCGGGCGTGCCGCGCGGCCGCTCCCGGCTGTTCGGGCGTCCGGTCGCCGTGGCCGCCGGCGAGCGGCTGCCCTTCCCGACGCGACCTTCGACGCCGCCTGGTCGCTGGGGGTGCTGTGCACCGTCCTCCGACCAGCCGGCCCTGCTCGCGAGCTGGCGCGGGTGGTACGCCCCGCGGGGCACGGTCGGGCTGCTGGTGTTCGTCCGGACCGTCGAGCGGCTGGACGACCAGCCCGACGGGCAACGACTTCCCCTCCCGGCCGGAGCTGCAGGACCTGCTCGACGCCACCGGTCTTCGGGTCACCCACCGGGCCGGGGTGGGGGACTTCCCGGAGCCTCCCGAGGACTGGACGGCGGCGGTCGACGCGGTGCAGGCCGTGGTGGAGCGGGAGCACGGCGCCGACGCCCGCAAGCGCACGGCCGACGAGCAGAGCCGCGTGATGGGCAAGCTGATCGGGTCGGGACAGGTCGCGGGCGACCTGGTCGTCGCCCGCCGCTCCTGAGGCCTCAGCCGGTCGGCGCGCCGCCGCGGCCGTCGGGACGACCCGGCTCGGGGCGGTGGGTGATGACGCCCTCGGCGACCTGCCGCATGGACAGCCGCAGGTCCATGGCGGTGCGCTGGATCCACCGGAACGCCTCCGGCTCGCTCAGCGACAGCTGCTCGGTGAGGACGGCCTTGGCCCGGTCCACGGCCTTGCGGGTGTCCAGCCGCTCGGTGAGGTCGGCGACCTCGGCCTCGAGCAGCTGCAGCTCCGCGAAGCGGCTGACCGCCATCTCGATGGCGGGCACCAGGTCGGCCTTGGTGAACGGCTTGACCAGGTAGGCCATCGCCCCCGCGTCGCGGGCCCGGTCGACCAGGTCGCGCTGGCTGAAGGCGGTGAGGATGACGACCGGCGCGATGCGCTGCCCGCGATCCGCTCGGCCGCGGCGATCCCGTCCAGCCGCGGCATCTTGACGTCCAGCACCACGAGGTCCGGGCGGTGCAGCTCGGCCAGCTCCACGGCGCTCTGGCCGTCGCCGGCCTGCCCCACCACGTCGTACCCCTCCTCGCCCAGCATCTCGGCGAGGTCGAGCCGGATCAGCGCCTCGTCCTCGGCGATCACCACCCGGCGCGCGGGGTCGGGACGGGGCGCTCACGCGGCTCAGGGTATACGTGCCGCCGGACGGGGCGCTCCTCGCGTGGGCTAGTGTTCTGGCCGGTCGGCCCCGGTAGCCCAATGGCAGAGGCCGCGGTCTCAAACACCGTCCAGTGTGGGTTCGAGTCCCACCCGGGGCACTGACCGGCCGTCGGCCCGTGGGTGCTACCCGCGCCGCTGGTAGGCCGGCGCGACCTCGTTGATGGCGTCGCCCATGCGGTGGATGCGCAGGGCGTTGGTGGAGCCGGGGATGCCCGGGGGCGCCCCGGCGATGATGACCACCAGGTCGCCCTCCTCGACGCGGCCGACGCGCAGCAGGTGCTCGTCGACCTGCCGCACCATCTCGTCGGTGTGCTCGACCGGCTCGCCGAGGAACGTCTCGATCCCCCACGACAGGGCCAGCTGCGAGCGGACGATCGGCTCGGGGGTGAAGGCCAGCATCGGGATCGGCCCGCGGTAGCGCGACAGCCGCCGGGCGGAGTCGCCGCTCTGGGTGAAGGCCACGAGGTACTTGGCCCCCACGCGCTCGGCCACCTCGGCCGCGGCCTTGGCGATGACGCCGCCGCGGGTGCGCGGCTGCCAGTCGATGGCCGCCATCCGGGCCAGGCCGTGGTCCTCGGTGGAGGCGATGATGCGGGCCATCGTCTCGACGGTCTCGACCGGGAACGCCCCCACGCTCGTCTCGCCGGACAGCATCACCGCGTCGGCGCCGTCGAGCACCGCGTTGGCGACGTCGGAGGCCTCCGCGCGGGTGGGTCGGGGCGAGGAGATCATCGACTCGAGCATCTGGGTGGCGACGATCACCGGCTTGGCGTGCCGGCGGGCCACCTCGATGACCTGCTTCTGCAGGAACGGCACGTCCTCGAGCGGGCACTCCACGCCGAGGTCGCCGCGCGCGACCATGAAGCCGTCGAAGGCGTCGACGATCTCCTCGATGTTCTCGATCGCCTGCGGCTTCTCGATCTTCGCGATGACGGGCAGGAAGACGTCCTCCTCCCGCATGATCGCGCGGACGTCCTCGACGTCGGCGGCCGAGCGCACGAACGACAGCGCGATGAAGTCGACCTTCATGTGCAGCGCCCAGCGCAGGTCGGCGATGTCCTTCTCCGACATGGCCGGCACGGACACCGCGACGCCGGGCAGGTTGATGCCCTTGTGGTTGCTGACCGGCCCCGGCACCTCGACCCGGGTCACCACGTCGGTGCCGTCGCGGACCTCCAGGACCTCGAGGCGGACCTTGCCGTCGTCGATGAGGATCGGGTCGCCCGGGCCGACGTCACCGGGCAGGCCGAGGTACGTCGTGGAGCAGATCGCGACGTCACCGGGCACGCTCCCGGGTGGTGATCGTGAACTGGTCGCCCGCGGCCAGCATCAGCGGACCGCCGGCGACCTTGCCGAGCCGGATCTTCGGGCCCTGCAGGTCGGCGAAGATGCCGACGCCGTGACCGCTGGCGTCGGCGGCCTCCCGCACCATCCGGTAGACCCGCTCGTGGTCGTCGTACGACCCGTGGCTGAGGTTCATCCGGGCGACGTCCATCCCGGCGTCGACGAGGGCGCGGATCTGCTCGGGGGTGTTCACCGCGGGACCCAGGGTGCAGACGATCTTTGCTCTACGCACGCGCTCGACCCTAGCGGGCTACCCGCCGGTCACACGCACCCGGCTCTGGATCGTTCCAAGATGTGCCGCCGACTCGCCGCGGCCACCCCGGTGCGAGCCCTCAGACCACCAGCGGGCGCTCGGTCGGCGGGATCGGTGCCGGCAGCGTCGTCGACCCGGTGAGGTAGGTGTCCACCGCGGCCGCGGCCGCCCGGCCCTCGGCGATCGCCCACACGATCAGCGACTGCCCGCGGCCGGCGTCGCCGGCCACGAAGACGCCCGGCACGGTGGACATGTAGGAGTCGTCGCGGACGATGGTGCCGCGCTGGTCGAGGCCGACCTCGAGCTGCTCCACCACCCCGTCCTGCTCCGGGCCGGTGAAGCCCATCGCGAACAGCACCAGCTCGGCGGGGATCTCGCGCTCCGAGCCCTCGACCTCGGCGAACCTCCCGTCGACCATCTCCACGTCCACCAGGCGCAGCGCCCGGACGTTGCCGTCCTCGTCGCCGAGGAACTCCTGGGTGGACACCGAGTAGATCCGCTCGCCGCCCTCCTCGTGGGCCGAGGAGACCCGGAACAGCATCGGGTACGTCGGCCAGGGCTGTCCCGCGGGACGCTCGTCGTCGGGGTGGCCCATGATCTCCAGCTGGGTGACCGAGGCGGCCTTCTGGCGGTGCGAGGTGCCCAGGCAGTCCGCGCCGGTGTCGCCTCCGCCGATGATCACCACGTGCTTGCCGGTGGCGGTGATCTGGTCCTCGACGGCCTCGCCCAGCGAGGCCCGGTTGGACTGCGGCAGGAACTCCATGGCCTGGTGGATGCCCGCCGAGCTCGCGGCCGGCGATCGGCAGGTCGCGGGCCACGGTGGCCCCGATCGCCAGCACGACCGCGTCGAAGCGCTCGACGAGCTGCGGGACCGGTGACGTCGGTGCCCACCGCCACGCCGGAGCGGAAGACGGTGCCCTCGCGCCGCATCTGGTCGAGGCGCCGGTCGAGGTGCTTCTTCTCCATCTTGAACTCGGGGATCCCGTAGCGGAGCAGGCCGCCCGGGCTGGTCGGCCCGCTCGTAGACCACGACCGTGTGGCCGGCCCGGGTCAGCTGCTGCGCGACCGCCAGGCCGGCCGGTCCGGACCCGACGACGGCGACGGTCCGGCCGGTGAGCCACTCGGGCGGCTGCGGACGCACGGCCCCGGAGTCCCAGGCCCGGTCGGCGATCGCCACCTCGACGTTCTTGATGGTCACCGGGTCCTGGTTGATGCCCAGCACGCAGGCGGTCTCGCACGGCGCCGGGCACAGGCCGTCCGGTGAACTCCGGGAAGTTGTTGGTCGCGTGCAGCCGCTCGATGGCGCCGTCCCAGTCGTCGCGCCAGACCAGGTCGTTCCACTCCGGGATGATGTTGCCCAGCGGGCAGCCCTGGTGGCAGAACGGGATGCCGCAGTCCATGCACCGGCCCGGCCTGCTCGGTGATGATCGGCAGCAGCGCCCGACCGGCCCCACCGGGGTAGACCTCGTTCCAGTCGTTGACGCGCTCCTCGACGGGACGCCGCGGTCGGCGACCTCGCGGCCGGTCTTGAGGAAGCCCTTCGGGTCAGCCATGGAGCGCCTCCATCATCCGTGGTCGCGGTCTCGTCGTCGGAGAGGCCCTCGTCCTCGGCCTTCTCCTTCGCGGCGAGCACCAGCTTGTAGTCGGTCGGCATCACCTCGGTGAAGCGGCCGTACGGCGGGCTGCCAGTCCGCCAGCAGCGCCTCGGCCACCGGCGACCCGGTCTCCTCGGCGTGGCGGCGCACGATGCCCTCGCAGCTCCTCGGCTGCCTCCCCGTCCACCGCGGCGAGCTCCACGAGCTCCGGGTTCACCCGGCGCTCGTCGAGGTCGAGCACGAAGGCCACCCCACCGGACATGCCGGCCGCGAAGTTGCGGCCCGGTCGGGCCGAGGACGACGACGCGTCCGCCGGTCATGTACTCGCAGCCGTGGTCGCCGACCCCCTCCACGACCGCGGTGGCGCCGGAGTTGCGCACGCAGAAGCGCTCGCCCACCTGGCCGCGCAGGAAGATCTCGCCCGAGGTCGCGCCGTAGCCGATGACGTTGCCGGCGATGATCTGCTGCGCGGCGTCGAAGGTGGCCGCGCCGGTCCGGCCGTACCACGATGCGGCCACCGGACAGGCCCTTGCCGACGTAGTCGTTGGCGTCGCCCTCCAGGCGCAGGGTGATCCCGCGCGGGAGGAAGGCGCCGAAGGACTGGCCGGCGGAGCCGGTGAAGGTGATGTCGATGGTGCCGTCGGGCAGACCCTCGCCCCGGTAGCGCTTGGTCACCTCGTGGCCGAGGATCGTGCCCACCGTGCGGTTCACGTTGCGGATCCTCACCTGGGCGCGCACCGGCTCACCCCGCTCCAGCGCGTCCTGGGCCAGCGCGACGAGCTCGTTGTCGAGCGCCTTGTCCAGGCCGTGGTCCTGCCCGGTGGTGTGGTGCCGCGGAGGCCCCCTCGGGCAGCTCGGGCACGTGCAGCACGGGCCGCAGGTCGAGGCCGGCGGCCTTCCAGTGGTCCACGGCGCTCGCGACGTCGAGCAGCTCGGCGTGGCCGACGGCCTCCTCGAGACTGCGGAACCCGAGCTCCGCGAGCAGCTCGCGCACCTCCTCGGCGATGAACTCGAAGAAGTTCACGACGAAGTCGGCGTTGCCTGCGAACCGCTCGCGCAGGACGGGGTTCTGGGTCGCGACCCCGACCGGGCAGGTGTCCAGGTGGCACACGCGCATCATGATGCAGCCGGAGACGACCAGCGGAGCGGTGGCGAAGCCGAACTCCTCTGCACCCAGCAGGGTCGCCACCACGACGTCCCTGCCGGTCTTCATCTGGCCGTCCGCCTGCACCACGATCCGGTCGCGCAGCCCGTTCAGCAGCAGGGTCTGCTGTGTCTCGGCGAGCCCCAGCTCCCACGGCCCGCCGGCGTGCTTGAGCGACGTCAGCGGGGCTGCGCCCGGTGCCGCCGTCGTGGCCCGAGATGAGCACCACGTCGGCGTGCGCCTTCGACACCCCGGCGGCGACCGTGCCCACCCCGACCTCGGCGACGAGCTTCACGTGCACCCGCGCCGACGGGTTGGAGTTCTTCAGGTCGTGGATCAGCTGGGCGAGGTCCTCGATCGAGTAGATGTCGTGGTGCGGCGGCGGGGAGATCAGCCCCACGCCGGGCGTGGAGTGCCGGGTCCTGGCCACCCAGGGGTACACCTTGTGGCCGGGCAGCTGCCCGCCCTCCCCGGGCTTGGCTCCCTGGGCCATCTTGATCTGGATGTCGTCGGCGTTGGTGAGGTACTCCGAGGTCACCCCGAAGCGCCCGGACGCGACCTGCTTGATCGCGCTCCGCCGCGAGGGGTCGTGCAGCCGGTCGGCGTCCTCGCCGCCCTCGCCGGTGTTGGACTTGCCGCCGATCCGGTTCATCGCGACGGCCAGCGTCTCGTGCGCCTCCTGGCTGATCGAGCCGTAGGACATCGCACCGGTCGAGAACCTCGTGACGATGGAGGAGACCGGCTCGACCTCCTCGATCGGGACGGGCTGCCGACCGCTCGTGTCGGCGGACGCGAACGAGAAGAGCCCGCGGAGGGTCATCAGCCGCTTCGACTGCTCGTCGACGCGCGCGGTGTACTGCTTGAAGATGTCGTAGCGTCCGGTGCGCGTGGAGTGCTGCAGCCGGAAGACGGTCTCGGGGTCGAACAGGTGCGGCTCGCCCTCGCGGCGCCACTGGTACTCGCCCCCGATCTCGAGCGAGCGGTGCGCCGGCGGCAGCCCGTCGACGGGGTAGGCCTTGCGGTGCCGGCGTGCCACCTCCTCGGCGACCGTGTCGATGTCGACGCCGCCGAGCTTGCTGGTGGTGCCGGTGAAGTAGCGGTCCACCACGGACTGCGCGAGGCCGAGCGCCTCGAAGATCTGGGCGCCGGTATACGACGCGACCGTCGAGACCCCCATCTTGCTCATCACCTTGAGCACGCCCTTGCCGAGCGAGCGCTGCAGGTTCTTGACGGCCTGCTCGGGCTCGACGTCGACGAAGTAGCGGTCCCGGGCCAGGTCCTCGACGGTCTCCATGGCGAGGTAGGGGTTGACCGCGGACGCGCCGTACCCCATCAGCAGGGCGACGTGGTGCACCTCGCGCACGTCGCCGGCCTCGATGACCAGGCCGACCTGGGTGCGGGACTTCTCCCGGACCAGGTGGTGGTGCACCGCGCCGGTCAGCAGCAGGGAGGGGATCGGAGCGAGCTCGGCGGTGCAGTGCCGGTCGGAGAGCACGATGATCCGGGCGCCGTCGGCGATCGCGGCCGACACCTCGGCGCAGATCTCGTCGAGACGCTCGGCCAGCGCCGCCCCGCCGCCCTCGACCGGGTAGAGGCCGCGGGAGACGTGGGTGGCGTAGCCGGGCAGGTCCCCGTCGCGGTTGATGTGGCGGATCTTGGCGAGCTCGTCGTTGGTGATGACCGGGAACGGCAGCACCAGCTGGCGGCACGACGCCGGGGTCGGCTCGAGCAGGTTGGACTCCGGGCCGATCATGCCGAACAGCGAGGTGACGAGCTCCTCGCGGATCGCGTCGAGCGGCGGGTTCGTCACCTGGGCGAACAGCTGCGCGAAGTAGTCGAACAGCAGCCGCGGCCGGTCGGAGAGCGCCGCGATCGGGGTGTCGGTGCCCATCGAGCCGATCGGCTCCGCACCGGTCTTGGCCATCGGCGTGAGCAGGACCCGCTTCTCCTCCTCGGTGTAGCCGAAGATCTGCTGCCGACGGGTGACCGAGGCGTGCGTGTGCACGATGTGCTCGCGGTCGGGGAGGTCCTCGAAGCGGACGATGCCGGCGTGCAGCCACTCGTCGTACGGGTGCTCGGCTCGGCGAGCTCGCCCTTGATCTCCTCGTCCTCGATGATGCGGTGCTCCTCGGTGTCGACCAGGAACATCCGCCCGGGCTGCAGCCGGCCCTTGCGGACGACGGTGGCCGGGTCGATGTCGAGCACACCGACCTCGGAGGCCAGCACGACGAGGCCGTCGTCGGTGACCCAGTAGCGGGAGGGCCGCAGGCCGTTGCGGTCGAGCACCGCGCCGACCTGGGTGCCGTCGGTGAAGACCACGCAGGCGGGCCCGTCCCAGGGCTCCATCATCGAGGCGTGGAACTCGTAGAACGCCCGGCGGGCGGCATCCATCTCGGCGTGGTTCTCCCACGCCTCGGGGATCATCATCAGCACCGAGTGCGGCAGCGTGCGGCCGCCGAGGTGCAGCAGCTCGAGAACCTCGTCGAAGGACGCGGAGTCCGAGGCGCCGGGTGAGCAGATCGGGTAGAGCCGGTCCAGGTCGCCGGGGATCAGGTCGCTGGCCAGCAGCGCCTCGCGGGCCCGCATCCAGTTGCGGTTGCCCATCACGGTGTTGATCTCGCCGTTGTGGGCGATGAACCGGAACGGGTGCGACAGCGGCCAGCTCGGGAAGGTGTTCGTGGAGAAGCGGGAGTGCACGACGGCCACCGCCGAGGCGACCCGCTCGTCGACCAGGTCGGGGTAGAAGTGGTCGAGCTGGTCGGTGGTGAGCATGCCCTTGTAGGCGATGGTGCGCGAGGACAGCGAGGGGAAGTAGACGTCGGTCTCGTGCTCGGCGCGCTTGCGCAGGCAGAAGGCCAGCCGCTCCAGGGCCAGGCCGACGAGCGACCGGCGTCGGCCGCGGCCACGAACAGCTGGCTGAAGGTGGGCATCACGCTCAGCGCGGTGGCGCCGAGCGTGGAGGGGTCGGTGGGCACGTCGCGCCAGCCGAGGACGGCCAGGCCCTCCTCGGCGGCGATCTCCTCGATGCGGCGGCGGGTCTTGGCGACCTCCTCGTCGTCCCCGGGCAGGAACGCCGGTGCCGACGGCGTACGCGTGGCCGGTCGGGCAGGTCGAAGTCGACGACCGCGCGGAAGAACGCGTCGGGCACGCCGAGCAGGATGCCCGCGCCGTCGCCCGAGTCGGGCTCGGCGCCGGTGGCACCGCGGTGCTCGAGGTTGCGCAGGGCGGTGATCGCCTTGTCGACGATGTCGTGGCTGGCCTGGCCGGTCAGGGTGGCGACGAAGGCGACTCCACAGGCGTCGTGCTCGTGGAGGCCGTCGTAGAGGCCCTGGGGCGGCGGGAATGCGTGCATGCGGCATCCCTCCCGTCGTCGTGGCATCGGGCGGCCGCGCCGAGGGAGACGCGGCCGGGTGCTGCGGGGACATCTGATGCAGGGGACGGCGTTGGCCCGTGCGCGCTCGAAATGCTACAGCAGCGTAACGCCCGCCGGCTCCGCCTGCGAGGCGGCCCCTCACAGTGTGGACGGCCGCTGCCGGGGTCCAGGACGGCGCGTCAGCCGGTGATCGCGGTGCCGATCAGCAGCCCGAACGCGTAGGTCACGGCAGCGGACCCGGCGCCCATCAGGACCTGCCGCGCGCCGCCGTACCACCAGGGCCGGACGGTGATCTGGGAGACCACCGCCCCGCAGGCGAACAGCGCGACCAGGGTGAGGACCGCGGCCGGGAGGAGCGAGGTGCTGCCGAGCAGGTAGGGCAGCAGCGGGATGAAGGCCCCGACGGCGAAGGCGGCGAACGAGGAGGCGGCGGCCAGCCGTGGCGAGGCCAGGTCGTCGGGGTCCACGCCGAGCTCCTCGCGGGCGTGCACCGACACCGCGTTGTCGACGTCGGCGTGGATCTGGCGGGCCACCTCCTCCGCCAGCTGGGGGTCGAGCCCCTTGGCGACGTACATCTCGGCCAGCTCGGCGGTCTCGCCCGCAGGGTTGCGAAGGATCTCGGCACGCTCCTGGCGATCTCACGCTCCGCGGCCTCGGACTGGCTGGCCACGGAGACGTACTCGCCGGTGGCCATCGAGAAGGCACCGCCGACCAGCCCCGCGATGCCGGCGAGCACCACCGCCGAGGAGTCGCCGAGGTGGCGGGTGCCGCCGGCCATGCCGGCGATCAGGGCCACGTTGGACACGAGGCCGTCCATGGCCCCGAACACCGCCGGTCGCAGCCAGCCACCGGTCACGTCGGGGTGCTCGTGGGAGATCTCGGGAACCTCGGACGACACGGCCTCAGCACTCATACGGACGAAATTACCCTGTGGTGACAGGGATTTCATCGAAGGACAGCCTCACCTGACCTGGCCCGGAGGGCGGCGGCGACCTAGGACTCGGCGCGCGGTCCGGGGGCCGGGGTCGGCCCGGCCTGGGTGTCGGTGGCGTCCTCGCCGACGGGCCCCGTGACCGTGCCGCCCTCGTCGTTGCCGGCAGGACCGTGCCCGACGCGCCACACGGACTCCTCGCGTCCGGGGCGGCGCCGTCCCATCACCACGAAGTACGCCGTGGCCAGGACGAACAGCACGATCGAGGTCCACACGTTCAGGCGCAGCCCGAAGACGTCGTCGGCCTCGACCGTGTCGATGCGGAGGTACTCGATCCAGCCGCGTCCGGCGGTGTAGGCCATCACGTAGAGCGCGAACGCCCGACCGTGTCCGAGCCGGAACCGGCGGTCGGCCCAGATGACCAGGCCGGCGGCGCCGAGGTCCCAGATGCACTCGTAGAGGAACGTCGGGTGGAAGGTCTCGAACGCGCCGTACCCGGGCGGACGCTTGTCCGGCTGGATCTCGAGCGCCCACGGCAGGGTCGACGGCCTGCCGAACAGCTCCTGGTTGAACCAGTTGCCCCAGCGTCCGAACGCCTGCGCGACGACGATGCCGGGGGCGAGGGCGTCGGCCAGCGGTGGCATCCGCAGGCCGCGGCGCCGGGCGCCGATCCAGGCTCCGACCCCACCGAGGGCGATCGCGCCCCAGATGCCGAGGCCGCCCTGCCAGACGTACAGCGCGGCCACCGGGTCGCCGCCCGATGCCGAAGTAGCGCGCCGGGTCGGTGATCACGTGGTAGAGCCGCCCGCCGACGAGGCCGAACGGGACGGCCCAGATGGCGATGTCGGAGACCTGGCCGCGGTGCCCGCCGCGGGCGACCCAGCGCCGCTCGCCCATCCAGATCGCCACGACGACCCCGAGGATGATGCACAGCGCGTAGCCGCGGAGCGGGAACGGTCCGATGTGCCAGACGCCCTGGCTGGGGCTGGGGATGAACAGCGCGGGTCACGCGGCCGGGCACCTTGTCGTCGAGGATGCGTCGCTGATGTCGTCGGCGCAGCTGAGGCCGGCGTCGGTGCCCTGGGTCCAGACGAACGGCGCGGTGCCGTCGGGCAGCAGGCCGACGACCTGCGTGCCGTGGGCGACGTCGTACCCGCCGGAGGCCAGCTTGTGGCCCTTGCTCGATCGGCGACGCTCGAAGGCCTTGCCGGCCCGCACGATCGAAGGCGAGGTCGCCGGTGAGGCCCTCGAAGTCGCGGGTCGAAGCGGTCCAGCGTAGGAGCGCAGGACCGACGGCGTGTCGCGGGCGCGGGTCGGTGGTGACGAAGAGCATGCCGACCTGCGTCGCGGTGGGCGGGGTCGAGCCGCACCAGCGCGGAGGCGATGTTCGCCATCACGACCTGGCAGATGTCGGGGCAGTGGGTGTAGCCGAAGAACACCAGCGTCAGGGGCTTCGTCCGGGTCGCTGGCCAGGTCGTACGACGCGCCCGAGGTGTCGCGCAGCGGTGACGTCGGCGCGAGCGGTACGGGGTGCGGCAGGACGACGCCGTTGAGGCCGTCCGGATCGTGCACCTGCAGCCCGGACACCGGGGAGCCGTCGTCGGCGCGGTCGGCGGGCGCCGCTCCCCGACAGCCGGCCAGGACCGCCGCGAGGGCGGTGGCCACGAGCCGCAGCCGCAGCACGGACAGCGCGCGGGAGGGCCGTGCGGCACGCGGACGGAGAGGCTGGACCTACCCACGGCGTACCCCGTCGGCGAGGTCGCGGGTGAGCTCGGCCAGCGAGGCCAGCCCGGCCGCGCGGTCGGGGCCCGCGTCGAGCAGCCGGCGCACGAAGGCCGAGCCGACGATCACACCGTCGGCGTAGCCGGCGACCTCGGCGGCCTGGTCGCCGTTGGAGACGCCGAGCCCCACCCCGACGGGTAGTGTCGCCGACGGCGCGGACCCGGGCGACCAGCGGCCCCGCCAGGTCGCTGGAGGACTCCCGGGCGCCGGTCACCCCCATCACGGCGGTGGCGTAGACGAAGCCGCGGCAGGACTCGACGGTCATCCGCGAGCCGCGCGTCGGTCGAGGACGGCGCGACCAGGAAGACCTTGTCGAGGCCGTGCTCGTCGGCGGCGGCCACCCACGTCGTCGGCCTCGTCGGGGACCAGGTCCGGGGTGATCAGCCCGGCGCCGCCGGCGTTGGCGAGGTCGCGGGCGAACGCGCTCGACGCCGTAGCGCTCGACCGGGTTCCAGTAGGTCATCACGACGGTGGGCGCCCCGGTGGCGGCGACCGCCTCGACGGTGCGGATCACGTCTGCGGTGCGGGTGCCCGCCTCGAGGGCCTGCTGGGCGGCGGCCTGGATGGTGGGGCCGTCCATGACCGGGTCGCTGTAGGGCAGGCCCACCTCGATGACGTCGCAGCCCGACTCGACCATCGTGCTCAGGGCCTCGACCGAGCCGGCGACGTCGGGGAAGCCGGCCGGCAGGTAGCCGACCAGCGCGGCACGACCCTCCGCCCTGGCCGCCGCGAAGGCCTGCTCGCGTGCTCATCCCTGGGGCTCGCGTCGGCGTGGTTGCCGGACCCCTCGCCGGGGGTGCCGGCCGGGACGCCCGCCTCGTCGTCGGCGCCGGGTCGCGGCACCCCGAGACCGAACCACTCGATGGCGGTGCCCATGTCCTTGTCGCCGCGGCCCGAGAGGTTGACCAGGATGGTCGAGCCCGGCTGCTCCTCCGCCAGCTGCAGCGCACCGGCGACGGCGTGCGCGGACTCGATCGCGGGGATGATGCCCTCGGTGCGCGAGAGCAGCGCGAAGGCGTCCATGGCCTCGCGCGTCGGTGACCGGCCGGTACGTCGCGCGGCCGGTCTCGGCCAGGTAGGCGTGCTCGGGGCCGACACCGGGGTAGTCGAGGCCCGCGGAGATCGAGTGCGACTCCTTGGTCTGGCCGTCCTCGTCCTGGAGCACGAACGTGCGCGCGCCGTGCAGCACGCCGAACTCGCGGGCGTAGATGGTGGCGGCGTGCCGCATCGTGTCGACGCCGTCGCCGGCGGCCTCGCAGCCGACCAGCTGCACGCCCGCGTCGTCGACGAAGGCCGGTGAACAGGCCGATCGCGTTGGAGCCGCCGCCGACGCAGGCCACCGCCGCGTCCGGGCAGGGCGCCGGTCAGCTCCAGGCACTGCGCGCGCGCCTCGTCGCCGATGCCGCGGCAGAAGTCGCGGACCATCGAGGGGAACGGGTGCGGCCCGGCGGCGGTGCCGAACAGGTAGGCCGTGTGGTCGACCGTCGACACCCAGTCGCGGATCGCCTCGTTGATCGCGTCCTTGAGGGTGCGCGAGCCGGACGTCACCGACGACCACCTCGGCGCCGAGCAGGTGCATGCGGGCGACGTTGAGGGCCTGTCGCTGGGTGTCGACCTCGCCCATGTAGACCACGCAGTCCAGGCCGAGGTACGCCGCGGCGGTCGCTGACGGCCACGCCGTGCTGGCCGGCCCCGGTCTCGGCGATCACCCGGGTCTTGCCCATCCGCTTGGTGAGCAGCGCCTGGCCGAGCACGTTGCGGATCTTGTGCGCCCCGGTGTGGTTGAGGTCCTCGCGCTTGAGCAGGATGCGGGCGCCGGCCAGCTCGGACAGCTTGGTGGCGTCGTAGAGCAGGCTGGGCACGCCGGCGTACTCCCGCAGCAGCCGGTCGAACTCGCCGGTGAACGCCGGGTCGGCCATCGCGTCGCTGCCAGGCCACGGTCAGCTCGTCGAGCGCGGCCATCAGCGCCTCGGGCATCATCCGGCCGCCGAAGCGGCCGAAGGTCCCGTCCGAGCCCGGGGGGACGGTGGGCGGCACGGTCGGCGGAGCGCGTGGCTGGACGATGGCCTGCGGGCTCCTCAGTCGCGCTGTCTCAGGGCGGGGTGCGACCCGGCGGCGACGAGGTCGGCGACCGCGCTGCGGGGGTCCTCGCCCGCGCACCAGGGTCTCCCCGACGAGCACGACGTGGGCACCCTGCTTGGCGTACTCGAACACGTCGTGCGGCCCGCGCACCCCGGACTCGGCGACCCGGACGACGTCGTCGGGGATCCGCGGGGCGAGCCGGCCGAAGGTGTCCCGGTCGACCTCGAGCGTCTTGAGGTTGCGGGCGTTGACGCCGATCAGCCGGGCGCCGGCGGCCAGCGCCCGGTCGACCTCCTCCTCGTCGTGCACCTCGACGAGCGGGGTCAGGCCGATCGACACGGCCCGCTCGACCAGGGCACTCGAGCTCGTACTGGTTGAGAGCGGCGACGATCAGCAGTGCGAGGTCGGCGCCGGCGGCCCGGGCCTCCCAGAGCTGGTAGGAGGTGACGATGAAGTCCTTGCGCAGCACCGGGACCTCCACCGCGGCGCGCACCGCCCGCAGGTCGTCGAGGCTGCCGCCGAACATGCGCCGCTCGGTGAGCACGCTGATCGTGGCGGCGCCCCCGGCCTGGTAGTTGGCGGCCAGGGCGGCCGGGTCGGCGATGTTGGCCAGCGCGCCCTTGCTGGGGCTGGACCGCTTGACCTCGGCGATGACGCTGACCCCGTCGGCGCGGAACGCGCGGCATCGGGTCGAGCGCCTCGGGAGCGCGTCGGGCGGCCGTCCTTGAGCTGCTCGAGCGGGGTGCGGGCCTCGCGTTCGGCGAGGTCGACCCGGACGCCGTCGATGATCTCGTCGAGAACGGACATGGCCACCTCTCCCCCTGTGCGTCGCCGAGCAGGACCCTAGACTCTCACGACACTCGATCCACCTCGCACGGAGCCCGCCGTCACCGGCCGCACCTCACCACGGAGAACTCGATGAGCTACCCGCCCGGACCACCCGACCCCGACGGTCCCCGCGACCCGTGGGCCACCCCCTCGAGCGAGCCGGGCGGTGCGGGTCCGCAGCCCGGTCAACAGCCCGGCCAACAGCCCGGTGAACCCTCGGGTCAACCGTCCGGCCCCCCGCCGTACGGGCCACCGCCGGGCTACGGCCAGCAGCCCTACGCGCAGTCGCCGTACGGGCCACCCCCGGGCTACGGCGGGCAGTACGGCGGCCCGCCCACCAACGGCAAGGCGCAGGCCGCGCTCTGGACCGGCATCGGCCTGCTCGTCACCTCGTGCTGCCTGCTCGGCTTCCTCGGGTTCATCCCGATCCTGCTCGGCGTCCGCGCGCGCCGGGAGATCCGCGAGAGCGGCGGCCAGCAGGGCGGCGACGGCATGGCGCTGGCCGGCATCATCACCGGGGCCGTCGCGATCGTGATCAGCCTGCTGGCGCTGGCGCTCCTGGTGGGCGTGGTCGCCACCGGCAGCAGCGGCTTCACCAGCTACTCCGACACCGGGGTCTGAGCGGCGTCAGGGCGCCAGCCACGAGCCGGCGGCGGTGTTGCGCAGCACCGCGAAGGCCAGCGGCGGCCATCGCGAACAGCACACGACCCAGCACCGCGCGGCGCGCCGGGACGGCGCGCGTCACGCCCCGCCAGCCGAGCAGCATGCGCCGGCACCACCAGGCGACGAGCAGCAGCGGGAGGGAGCCGACCAGCAGCAGGTTGCTCGAGGCGGCCGCGGCGAGGTCGCCGCGGGTCAGGTCGTTGACCGCGCGCAGGCCACCGCACCCGGGGCAGTAGGTGCCGGTGAGCAGCAGCCACGGGCAGTAGCCCCAGCTGCCGCCGCGGTGCGGGTCGCGCAGGTGCAGCAGGACGCTCGCGCCGAGCACGCCGCCGGCGACCAGCAGCGGGCGCCTGCAGCCGCCGCCAGCGCGAGCGGGCCGACGGCAGGACGGTGGCGGCCACAGGTCACGGCGGCGGCCGCGTCAGTCCCGGTCTGCGCGGCCAGGGGCTCGGCGCCCAGGCCCATCAGCTGCATGACCTTGCCGGCGACCAGGCCGACCGGCACGATCGCGACGCCGATCCAGAACATCGGCCAGCTGCCGATCGACCAGACCGATGACCGCCGACGCGTGAAGCCGACCAGGATGAGCACGACGCCCGTCCAGGCTGCGGGGGTGTTGCCGTGGTGTGCCATCTTCGCGGAGCTCCTCGCGGGTCGGTGAGGCGGACGGCTCACATGATAGGGGTTCGCCGGGCGGTCAGGCGGTCGGGTCGCGGCCCGTCGTCCAGGGCGCGCCACATGTCCTGCTCGGTCGACCCGCCCCGCGCTCGCCCTGCGGCGCCGGCCGCTGCGCGCCGGGCGGCGGGTGCGTCGTACCGGCTGCCCATCGCCGGCCAGCCGGGGCGCCAGGGCCACGGCGACCGCGAAGGCGAGCCGAGCGTCGAGCACGGCGGCCACGGCGCACGCGAAGTACCAGCCGGTCAGGGACGCTGTCGACGGCCTGTCCCTGGTCCACCTCGGCCGACGAGCCGCGCTCGACGGCGTCGTCCTGCACGCCGCTGCAGCGCGGCGACAGCGTGGCCGCCAGCGACGCCCGGCCGACGGCCAGGGCGCCGACGACGCGCGACGACCCGCCGGACCCGGCCGCGCAGCACCAGCACCACGCCCCAGGCGGCCAGCGCGACCAGCGCCGAGGGCGAGCGCCAGGGGCGCGGACGCCGAGCCCCTTCGACGCGCGGTGACGCTCGACCCCGGCCGCGGAGCCGGACGCGGTGGCCCAGTCCCGGGCGGCGGCGACCGCGGTCAGCGCGGCCGGCGGCCAGGCCGAGCAGCGACGGTCGGACCGAAGCTGACGCGTGACTCGCCGGCGCGCTCAGGCGATCGCCCAGCACGGGCAGCAGCCGGTGGCGTCGAAGCAGGTGCGGTCGCCGGTGTGGCAGGCCGGGCCCTGCTGGTCGACCTTGACCAGCAGGGTGTCGCCGTCGCAGTCGAGCCGGACCTCGTGGACCGCCTGGCGGTGGCCCGAGGTCTCGCCCTTGACCCAGTACTCCTGGCGCGACCGGCTCCAGAACGTCGTACGGCCGGTGGTCAGCGTGCGGTGCAGCGCCTCGTCGTCCATCCAGCCGACCATCAGCACCTCGCCGGTGTCGTGCTGCTGCACGACGGCGGGCACCAGTCCCTGGGCGTCGCGCTTGAGGCGCGCGGCGATGGCGGGGTCGAGGGAGGTCATGGGTCCAGTATCCCGGCGCCACGGTCAGCGTCGGCACGCGACTGCTGGGCGACCCAGCTCGGCGTGCAGCCGGCCGTAGACCCCGCCCTCGGCCACCAGCGCGGCGTGCGGGCCGCGCTGCACGACCCGGCCCTTGTCGACCACGAGCACCTCGTCGGCGTTCTCGGCGGTCGACATCCGGTGCGCGATCGTCACCGAGGTCCGGCCCTTGGTGAGCCGCTCCAGCGCCCGGCGCGATCCGCATCTCCAGGGCCGGGTCGACCGCGCTGGTGGCCTCGTCGAGCACCAGCAGGTCGGGGTCGGCGAGGTGCGCCCGGACCAGCGCGACCAGCTGCCGCTCCCCCGCCGACAGCGACTCGCCGCGCTGCCCGACCCGGGTGTCCAGGCCGCGCGGCAGGGTCTCCAGCCAGTCGGTGAGCCCGAGCTGGTCGACCGCCCGCAGGATGTCGTCGTCGGTGGCGTCGAGCTTGCCGTAGAGCGCGTTGGCGCGCAGCGTGGAGTCGAACAGGAAGCCCTCCTGCGGCACCATCACGACCCGCTCGCGCAGCGAGCTCGAACGGCACCTCGCGCAGGTCGACGCCGTCGAGCCGGACCGCGCCCGCTGGTCGGGTCCATCAGCCGGGTGAGCAGCTTGGCCAGCGTGGTCTTGCCCGAGCCGGTCTCGCCGACGACCGCGAGCCGGGTGTTGGGGGCGATGTGCAGGTCGATGTCGATGCAGCACCGGCGGCCCGCCGGGGTAGGCGAAGCCGACGCCGCTCGAAGTCGATGGTCACCGGGCTCGTCGCGGCAGCGGCGTGCCGGCCGCGCCGGGGTCGACGACGTCGGCGGGGGTGTCGAGGATGCCGATCACCCGGCGCCAGCCGGCGATGGCGTTCTGCGCGTCGGTGAGCACCTGGGTGCCGATCTGCACCGGGCCCACGAACAGCGTGACCAGGAAGGCGAACGCGAGCACCTTGCCCGCGGTGATCTGCCCGTCGACGCCGAGCAGGACACCGAAGATCAGCACGCCGGCGTTGGCGAGGCCGGCCGAGACGCCGCCGAGCGAGAACGAGAACGCGGTCAGGCCCTGCGCCCTGGTGCTGGCCTCCTTGTAGCGGTCGATGGCGGTGTCGATGCGGGCCTGGGTGCGGCCCTCGATGGCGTAGGAGCGGACGGTCGCGGCGCCGACGACGGGCTCGGAGACGGCGCTGAGCATCACGCCGACCTGCTGGCGCACCACGCCGTACGCCGCGGACAGCCGCCGCTGGAAGAAGCGCAGCGACACGAACAGCGGCAGGAAGCAGACCCACACCACGATCGTCAGCTGCCAGCTGTAGACCGCCATCACCACCGTGGCGATGACGATCTGCCCGACGCTGACGACCGAGATGATGCCGCCGAAGATCAGGAACTGGGAGACCTGGTCGACGTCGCTGGTGACCCGGGAGACCAGCGCCCCGCGGCGCTCGGTGTTCTGGGTGAGCAGGGGCAGGTCGTGCACGTGCCGGAACGCCTTGATCCGCAGCGTCGCCAGGCCGCGCTCGGCGCTGGTGAACAGCCGGTAGGTCATCTGGTACGACGCCACGGCCGGTCACGACCACGGCGACGGCGGCGATCGACCGCGACCACGCCCATGAAGCCGAGGTCGGGGCCGCCGGGCGCGTTGACGCCCTTGTCGAGGGTCTGCTGCACCGCGACCGGGACGACGATCCGGCCGACGGTGGAGAGCAGCCGCGAAGGCCAGCGTGCCGCGGATGCCGTCCTTGAGCTCCGGCGAGAGCTCGATGCCGCGGGCGATGGTGCGCATCGCGCCGAGCTGGACTCGCCGGTGTCCATCACGCTGCGTGCCGCGTCGGTGCTCACGGGACGCTCACCTCGTCGCCCGGTCGCTCGGTCGTCGGGCTGGCTCCTGCTCGTAGGCGTTGACCAGGTCGGCGTAGCCGGCGTTGCGGGCCAGCAGCTCGGCGTGGGTGCCCTGGTCGTCGACGTGGCCGCCGCGAGGTAGACGACCTCGTCGGCCAGCGCGATGGTGGCCTTGCGGTAGGCCACGACGAGGACGCGACGCTGCGAGCTCCCGGCGCCCGCTCGCGCAGCGCCGCCAGGATGCGGGCCTCGACCTCGGGGTCGACCGCGGAGGTGGCGTCGTCCATGACCAGCAGCCGCGGCCGCCGCACCAGCGCGCGGGCCAGCGACAGCCGCTGGCGCTGCCCGCCGGACAGCGACGTGCCGCGCTCGCCGAGCCGGGTGTCGAGGCCGTCGGGCAGCGCCGCCACGAAGCCGTCGGCCTGCGCCGTGCGCAGCGCCTGCCACACGTCCTCGTCGGGCACGTCGGCCCCGAGCGCGACGTTGCCGCGGACGGTGTCGTCGAAGAGGAACGCCTGCTGCGGCACGAGCGCGACGTGCTCGGCCAGCGCGCCCGGGGCGAGGTCGCGCACGTCGCGGCCGTCGAGCAGCACCTCGCCCTCCTCGGGGTCGACGCAGCCGCAGCAGCAGGGAGGTCAGCGTGCTCTTGCCGCTGGCGGTCGCGCCGACGACGGCGACGGTGCGGCCGGGCTCGACCGTGAACGTCGAGGTCGTCGAGCAGCGGCGGGCCGTCGGCGTAGCGGTAGGCGAGGTGGCGCACGTCGAGACGCGCACCCGTCGCCGGTGCGGTCGAGCGACGCCGGTCGCCGTACGGCATCTCGCCGGTGGCGTCGAGCACGGTCTGCACCCGGTCGAAGCCGACGACGCTGCGCGGGAACTCCCCGACCAGCCAGCCCAGCGACCGGATCGGGAAGGACACGATCGTCAGCAGGTAGGCGACGGTCACCACGTTGCCCGGGTCGGTCAGCCCCCGCTCCACGCGCAGCACGCCCGACCGCGAGCACGGCGAGCACGCCGAGGCTGGGCAGGGCCTCGAGCAGCCGGGTCGAAGGCCGCGCGGATCCGGCCGGCCCGCGACGTTGACGTCGCGAGCTGGTGGGCCTTGCGGGCGAAGCGCTCGGTCTCCTCGGTCTCCCGGCCGAGCGTCTTGACCACCAGGGCGCCGTCGAACGACTCGTGCGCGACCTCGCTCAGCTCCGCCGCGCAGCGCCTGCGCCCGGGTCATCAGCGGCGACTGCAGCCGCTGGTAGAGCGACGTTGGCGGCGATCACCAGCGGGAAGACCAGCAGGCCGACGACCGCGAGCACCAGGTCGGTGAACAGCATCTGGCCGACGGCGATCACCATCATCGCCACCGTGCCGACCGCCATCGGCAGCGGCGCGATCGGCGCCCAGGCGGCCTCGACGTCGGAGTTGGCGTTGGACAGCAGCTGGCCGGTCGGGTGCTGCTGGTGCCAGGACATCGGGAGCCGGAGGTACTGCCGGGTGACGTCGCGGCGGTAGTGCGCCTGCATGCGGTACTGCATGACGCCCGCGCCCAGCCGGCGGGCGACGATGCCGACCGCGCGCAGCAGGGCGACCGCGACGAACAGCGCCAGGATCGTCGAGCAGGCCGCCGGGACGGACGTCGCCGTCGGCGAAGGCCGGCAGCACGACGTGGTCGGTGGACCAGCCGAGCACCCAGGCGTCGGCGACGGTCAGCGCCCCGAACAGCACGCTGCCCAGCGTGGAGAGGGTGAAGACCCACGGGCTCGCGGCGGATCGCGACCCCGAGGACCGCGAAGCCGTCGCGCAGCGTACCCCTCTCGGTCGACCTCGGGCCGGACGCGTCGGTGCTCACCGCCCCACCCTACGATCGGCCCATGACACGTCTCGCCCGGTCCGAGCGGGCCGCCCTGTGCGACCTCGCGCTCCAGGTCGGCGCGGACCGGCCGACCCTCTGCGAGGGGTGGACGGTCAAGGACCTCGTCGTCCACCTGCTGGTGCGCGAGGGCAGCCCCGCCGCGGTCGGCATCGTCGTGCCCCCGCTCGCCGGCTGACCGACGCCGCGCGCGGCGCGGATCGGACGCCGTGCCCTTCCCCGAGCTCGTCGAGAGGCTGCGCCGGGCCCGCCGCGGTACTCGCCGTTCGCCTGCCGAAGGTGGACGCCCTGGTGAACACGCTGGAGTTCCTCGTCCACCACGAGGACGTCCGCCGCGCCCAGCCGGGCTGGGCGCCCCGCGTCCTCGGTGACGCCGCCGAGCGAGACGCTGTGGTCGGCGCTGGGCGCACGCCCGGCAAGGCGCTGACCCGCCGGGCGCCCGTCGGCGTGGTCGCGGAGTCCAGAACGCGCCGACCGGCCGGGCCGGCCAGGGTGCTCAGAAGGCGCTGCACCGTGGCGCCGTCGGTGACGGTCCGCGGGCTGCCGAGCGAGGTGGCGCTGTTCCTGTTCGGGCGCTCGGAGCACGCCCGGGTCGAGCTGCTCGGCGACGACGACGCGGTGGCCCGGCTCCGCGCGACCTCCCTCGGTGCCTGAGCCTGCGAGGCGACCGGCTCCCGGGCTCTCCTAGGGTGGAGCCATGAGCGCCTCACCCCTCGCCTCGTCCGAGCCGGCCGTCGCCTCGAGCTGCTGCCGGCCGTCGACATCGCGGGACGGGCAGGCCGTGCAGCTCGTGCAGGGCGTCGCCGGGCTCGGAGAAGCGCTTCGGCGACCCGCTCGAGGCGGCGCTGAACTGGCAGCGCCGCGGCGCCGAGTGGATCCACCTCGTCGACCTCGACGCCGCCTTCGGCCGCGGCCACAACCGCGACCTGCTCGCCGAGATCGTCGGCACCCTCGACATCAAGGTGGAGATGAGCGGCGGCATCCGCGACGACGCGTCGCTCGCCGCGGCGATGGCCGACCGGCTGCCGCCGCGTCAACATCGGCACCGCGGCGCTCGAGCAGCCGGCCTGGTGCGCCGCGGCCATCGCGACGTACGGCGACCGGGTCGCCGTCGGGCTCGACGTACGCGGCCGGACGCTGGCGGCCCGCGGCTGGACCGAGGACGGCGGCGACCTGTACGACGTGCTGGCCCGGCTCGACGGCGAGGGCTGCGCCCGCTACGTCGTCACCGACGTCGACAAGGACGGCATGCTGCAGGGCCCGAACCTCGACCTGCTGCGCGTCGGTGTGCGCCGCCACCGACCGGCCGGTCGTCGCCTCCGGCGGGATCACCGAGCTGTCCGACCTGGCCGCGCTGACCGAGCTGGTGCCCGACGGCGTCGAGGGCGCGATCGTCGGCACCGCGCTCTACGAGGGCCGCTTCACCCTCGAGGACGCGCTCGCCCTGACCGGGCGCCGGCGTGAGCCTCGCGGTGCGGGTGATCCCCTGCCTCGACGTGGACGCCGGCCGGGTGGTGAAGGGGGTCAACTTCCAGCGAGCTGCGCGACGCGGGCGACCCCGTCGAGCTCGCCAAGGTGTACGACGCGGAGGGCGCCGACGAGCTCACCTTCCTCGACATCTCGGCCTCGCACGAGGGCCGGGCCACCACCATGGACATCGTGTCGCGGACCGCCGAGCAGGTGTTCATCCCGCTGACGGTCGGGCGGCGGGGTCGGCGACGTCGCGCACGTCGACGCCCTGCTGCGGGCCGGGGCCGACAAGGTCGCGGTCAACACCGCCGCGATCCGCCGGCCCGAGCTGGTGGCGGAGATCGCCGACCGCTTCGGCAACCAGGTGCTGGTGCTCTCGGTCGACGCCCGCCGGGCCGGACCGGAGCACCGACAGCGGCTTCGAGGTCACCACGCACGGGGGCCGGCGCAGCGCCGGCCTCGACGCGGTGGAGTGGGCGCGCCGGGCCGCCGACCTCGGCGCAGGCGAGATCCTGCTCAACGCCATGGACGCCGACGGCACCCAGGACGGCTTCGACCTCGAGCTGATCGCGCTGGTGCGCGCGCGAGGTGTCCGTCCCGGTGATCGCCTCGGGGGGCGCGGGCCGCCGTCGAGCACTTCGCCGCCCGCGGTGGCGGCCGGCGCGGACGCGGTGCTGGCCGCCACCGTCTTCCACTTCGGCACGCTGCGCATCGGCGACGTCAAGGCGTCGCTGGCCTCCGCCGGCCACCCGGTCCGCTGAGCCGGCCGGACGCCACCTGGTGAGACCCGGGTCGGGGCCTCCGCGGGCGTGGTGCAGCATGGTTGAGTCTTGAACCTTCTCGTCCCTGGAGTACCCATGAAGCTCACCACCCTCTCGACCCGCCTGCTCATCGGCGGCCTCTTCGTCGGCCACGGCCTGCAGAAGCTGAAGGGCTGGTACGGCGGTCCCGGCATCGAGGGCACCACCGGCATGATGGCCTCGCTCAACCTGCACCCGGCCCGTCGCAACGCCACCGCGGCCGGTCTCAGCGAGACGGCGGGCGGCGCCCTGCTGGCCCTCGGCCTGGGCACCCCGCTGGCCGCCGCCGCCCTCACCGGCACCATGATCACCGCGATCCGCAAGGTGCACCTCAGCAACGGCCCCTGGGTCAGCTCCGGTGGCTACGAGTACAACGCCGTCCTCATCGCCGCGGCCCTGCTCATCGCCGAGGAGGGCCCCGGCCCGGTCTCCCTCGACGCGCTGCTGGGCATCGAGCGCAAGGGCTGGGGCTGGGCCGTCGCGGCGCTGGCCCTCGGCGCCGCCGCCTCCGCCGCCACCGTCGAGCTGGGTGCGCGCAACGCGCCCCCCGCCGCGGCCGGGGAGCAGCCCACCGCCTGACCCCGCGCGGGCGGCGTCACGGCCGGGGCAGCAGCAGCGCCGCCAGCACCGGGGCGACCAGGACGCTGACGACCAGCGCCGCCGCCCGGGGCGCCCAGTCCGGCCACCGTACCCAGACCAGCACGTTGAGGGCGACCAGCAGGCCCAGCAGCACCAGCCACTGGGTGCGCCGGCGCCGGGCCAGCGTCCCGGTCGGACGGCCCGTGCGGGTACGCGACGGGAGCCGGTCCGGTGGTCGCGCGGCGCACGCGCGCGGGACCGGGCCGCGCGCCGCTCCCGTCGCTCCGCCTCGGCGGCCCGGGCCGACGCCCGCAGCGCGGCCTCGTGCTCGCGCGCGGCCCGGCGCCGGGCGCGCTCCTTGCTCATCGCGGCGCTCATCGGGACGGGCTCATCGTGACGGGCTCAGCGAGCGGACCCAGTTGCGCAGCAGCGCCGGCGCCGGCGTCCCCGGACTTCTCCGGGTGGAACTGGGTCGCGCACAGCGGGCCGTTCTCGACCGCGGCGACGAACCGGTCGCCGCCGTGCGTCGCCCAGGTCACCAGCGGCGGCACGGGTCCGGCCGTTGGTGCGCAGGGTCCAGTCGCGCACGCCGTAGGAGTGCACGAAGTAGAACCGCTCCCCCTCCACCCCGTCGAACAGCGTCGAGCCGTCGGGGACCTCGACGGTGTTCCACCCCATGTGCGGTACGACGGGCGCCTGCAGGCGCTCCACCACCCCGGGCCACTCGTCGAGGCCCGCGGTGTCGCGGCCGTGCTCGACCCCGTGCGCGAAGAGGACCTGCATGCCCACGCAGATGCCGAGCACCGGACGCCCCCCGGCCAGCCGGCGGCCGATGACCTCGTGACCCCTGCACCGCGCGGATGCCCGTCGACGCAGGCGCGGAACGCCCCGACGCCGGGGACGACCAGCCCGTCGCAGTCCATGGCGGCGGAGCGGTCGGCGGTCAGCGTCACCGCGGCGCCGGCCCGCTCCAGGGCGCGGACGGCCGAGCGGGTGTTGCCCGACCCGTAGTCGAGGACGACCACGTCGGGAGCGGTCACAGGGAGCCCTTGGTGCTGGGCACCCCGGACTCGCGCGGGTCGAGGGCGACGGCGTCGCGCACGGCCCGGGCGACCGCCTTGAACTGCGCCTCCACCAGGTGGTGCGGGTCGCGACCGGACAGCACCCGCACGTGCAGGGCGATCTGGGCGTGGAAGGCCAGGGTCTCGAAGACGTGCCGGGTCAGCGAGCCGAGGTAGCCGACGGTGGCCGTACCACCGCCGCCGCCGCCGATGGTGACGAACGCCTGGGCGTCGGGCTCCCCGGTGTGCACGCAGTAGGGCCGGCCGGACAGGTCCACGGCGCACTGCACCAGGGCCTCGTCGAGCGGCACGAGGGCGTCGCCGAAGCGACGGATGCCGGACTTGTCGCCGAGTGCCTCGCGCAGCGCGTCGCCCAGCACGATCGCGGTGTCCTCGACGGTGTGGTGGGCGTCGATGTGCGTGTCGCCGTCGGTGCGCACGGTCAGGTCGATCAGCGAGTGCCGGGAGAAGGAGGTGAGCATGTGGTCGTAGAACCCGACGCCGGTGGAGACGTCGTTGCGGCCGGTGCCGTCGAGGTCGAGCTCGACGAGCACCTTCGACTCCTTGGTCGCCCGCTCGATGCGTGCGGTCCTGCTCATCCGAGCACCTCTCCTAGGGCCGTCTGGAAGGCGGCCATCTCCTCCGGGGTGCCGACCGACACCCGGAGCCAGCCGTCGGGACCGGTCTCGCGGATCAGCACGCCGCGGTCCAGCAGACCCTGCCAGACGGCGTGCCGGTCCGCGAACGTGCCGAACAGCACGTAGTTGGCGTCGCTGTCGGCGACCCGGTGCCCCTGCTCGCGCAGCCAGTCGACCGTGCGGTCCCGCTCGGCGCGCAGGTCGTCGACGCGGGCCAGCAGCTCCTCGGCGTGCCGCAGCGCCACCCGGGCGACGGCCTGGGTGACCGCGGACAGGTGGTAGGGCAGCCGGACGACGCGCAGCGCGTCGGTGATCTCGGTCGAGGCGGCGAGGTAGCCGAGCCGGGCCCCGGCCAGCGCGAACGCCTTGCTCATGGTGCGGGTGACCACCAGGTTCGGCGTCGGTCGCGAGCACCTCCAGCGCGCTGGGCGTGCCCGCCCGCCGGAACTCGCCGTAGGCCTCGTCGATGACCACGACACCCCCGTGGCGGGCGGTGGCCGCGCAGACCGCGGTGACGGTCGCGGGCGGCAGCGCCGTGCCGGTCGGGTTGTTCGGGGAGGGCAGCAGCACCACCGAGGGCCGGTGCTCGTCGATGACCTCGACGGCGTGCGTCGACGTCGAGGGAGAAGTCCTCCTCCCGGTGCCCCACCACCCAGCCGGTCATCGCGTCGCGGGCGTACTCCGGGTACATCGAGTACGTCGGCGCGAACGACACCGCCGTGCGACCGGGGCCGCCGAAGGCCTGCAGGATCTGCAGCATCACCTCGTTGGAGCCGTTGGCCGCCCACACCTGCGCGGGCGTCACGCCGTGGCCGAGGTACGCCGCGAGGTCCTCCCGCAGCGCGGTGAACTCCCGGTCCGGGTAGCGGTTCAGGGTGCGGGTGACCTCGGCGACGGCCGGCGCGACGTCGGCGACGACCGGCCTCGCTGGGGCCGTAGGGGTTCTCGTTGACGTTGAGCGCGACGGGTACGTCGAGCTGCGGCGCGCCGTACGGCTCGATCCCCCGCAGCTCCTCGCGCAGAGGAACGGCCATCAGGACGTCCTGCACGCGGACGGTGACCGCGGCGCCGTGGCCCGGGCAGGTCCTCGGCCTCGGCGAGGTGCACGACGTGCGGGGCGACCTCGCGCAGCGCCCGCTCGTCGTACTCGATGAGGTGCAGCGCCTTGCGGAACGGCGCGCACGGACAGCCCCGAGCTGTGGCAGGCGCAGCCCCCGGTGGGCAGCACGTGGTTGGACCCGGCGCAGTAGTCGCCGAGCGAGACCGGCGCGAACGGCGCCCACGAAGATGGCGCCGGCGTTGCGCACCCGGCGGGCCAGGGCCGCCGCGTCCCGGGTCTGGATCTCCAGGTGCTCGGCGGCGTAGGCGTCCACCACCGCCAGGCCCTGCTCGAGGTCGTCGACCAGCACGATGCCGGACTGCTCGCCGGACAGCGCCGTGCGGATCCGGTCGACGTGCCGGGTGACGGAGACCTGCTTGTCCAGCTCGGCCTCCACCTCGTCGGCCAGCGCCGTGCGAGGGGGTGACCAGCACCGCCGCGGCCATCGGGTCGTGCTCGGCCTGGCTGAGCAGGTCGGCGGCGACGAAGGCCGGGTCGGCGGTGTCGTCGGCGAGGATCGCGATCTCGGTCGGGCCGGCCTCGGAGTCGATGCCGACGACGCCCTTGAGCAGCCGCTTGGCCGAGACCGTGTAGATGTTGCCGGGGCCGGTGACCAGGTCGACCTGCGCGCAGGGGCCGGCGCCGTAGGCGAACATCGCGACCGCCTGGGCGCCGCCGACGGCGTACACCTCGTCGACGCCGAGCAGGGCGCACGCCGCCAGGATCGTCGGGTGCGGGCAGCCCGCCGTAGTCGGCCCGCGGCGAGGAGGTCAGGGCGATCGACGGGCACGCCGGCGACCTGGGCGGGCACGACGTTCATCACCACGCTGGAGACCAGCGGGGCGATGCCGCCCGGGACGTAGAGCCCGACCCGCTGGATCGGCACCATCATCTGGCTGACCGTGCCGCCGGGCACCACCTGGGTGGTGACGTCCTGCTCCAGCTCGGCCTCGCAGGTCAGCCGCAGCCGGCGCACGGACTCCTCCAGCGCCGCGCGGACGTCGGGGTCCAGGGCCGTCCAGCGCCGCCGTGAGCGCCTCGACGGGGACCGCGACGTCGGTCCTGCTCGACGCCGTCGAACGGCGCCGTGAACTCCGTGACCGCGGCCAGGCCCCGCGGCGCCGCACGGCGTCGCAGATCGGCCGGACGACGTCCAGGGCGGCCTCGACGTCGAAGGCGGCCCGCGGCACCACGGTGCGGTAGTCGGCGCGGTGGTGCCCCGGAGGTCGATGCGACGGATCATGGGGCCAGTCTAGGTGCGGTGCACGTGCCGCTCCCGGCCGTGCTGGCCTGCGCGAGACTTCGCCCGTCGGCTAGGTTGGCCACGTGCCCGAGCAGCTGCCCGTCTTCCCGCTCAACATGGTGATGTACCCGGGCGTGTCGCTGTCGCTGCACGTCTTCGAGGAGCGCTACCGCGACCTCGTGCACCACCTGCTGCAGCATCCCGGACACGGTCCATGCGGGTGTTCGGCATCGTGGCGATCCGCGGAGGGCTACGAGGTCGGCCAGCACCGCGCGGCGCAGTCCCTGCACCGGGTCGGCTGCGTGGTGCAGCTGACCTCGGTGGAGCCCTACGAGGACGGCCGCTTCGACATCGAGGTGGTCGGCCGCCAGCGGATGCGGCTGGACGGCATCGACACCTCCGGCAGCTACCTCGTCGGCGAGGTGGAGCCGCTGGACGGAGCGCACCAGCAAGGGCTCGGACCTCGGCCAGGAGGCCTGCCGCACCCTGGACACGTTCGCGCGAGTACCGACGTCGGCTGGCCCAGATGCGCGGCGGCGCGGTGCTCGACGGTGACCTGCCCGGCGACCCGGAGTACCTCTCCTACAGCCTGGCCGCCACCTGCCCTGCTCACGCTGCAGGAGCGTCAGGACATGCTGGAGGCGGAGACCTCGCTGGAGCGGCTGGTGATGGTGCGCCGCGCCCTGGTCGAGGAGATGCGGGCGATGCGCGCGATCCCCTCGCTGCCCGCCACCGAGGTCGCCCGCACCAGCTGGTCGCCGAACTAGGCGGCGGCGATGGCCTACGACTTCTTCGTCTTCCCCGCCGACCGGGCCGAGGACCTGGCCGCGGCCACGGACCTCTACGAGGCCTGCCCGGAGCGCGGGCCCCTGACGCCGGGCTCCCCGGTGGCGGACTTCCTCGACGCGCTCCGCGCCGCTCCCCCGGACGGGCTGCTCCTCGAGGAGCTCACCGGGCACGACGGGGGCGCGTTCGTCGGCCACCTCGTGGTCCGACCCGATGGGCCACCTGGCCGGGGTGGCCGGCGCGGCCCGCGCGCACGGGCTGTCGGTGATCGACCTGCAGCTCGCCGCGCTCTACGACCCCCGCGACGCGCTCGAGGTCTCCCTGGACACCGAGGCCGGGCCCCAGCTGCCCTGGGTGACGCTGCCCGTGCTCACGGAGGTCACCACGCGCATCCGCGACGGGCACTACCACTGGGTGAACCTGTCGCGGGGCGCCGACGTCTTCGCCCAGGCCTTCCGCGACGCCGACGGCTCGTGGGCGGTCGAGCACCGGGAGGGCAGCCGGCACGAGGCGGCCCGCACGAGCGACTCCCTGCTCGTCCTGGAGCTGCTGTGGTCGTGGGCCTGCGACGACGGCCGCTGGCAGGCCCGGCTGGCCTTCGCGCCGGTCGCGCTCTGAGCGGGGCACGGTCATGGGCACGCGGGGTGACCGGCGCGCCGGGGGCACGCCGGCCACCGTCGCGCTGACCAAGGCCGGCGTCGCCTACACCGAGCACGCCTACACCCACGACCCGTCCGCCGCGTCGTACGGGCTGGAGGCCGCGCAGCTCCTCGGCCTGCCCCCCGAGCAGGTGCTCAAGACGCTGCTGGTGACGGTGGACGGCGCGCTGGCGGTGGCGGTGGTGCCCGTCGCCGGCCGGCTCGACCTGAAGGCCGCCGCGGCCGCGCTGGGCGGCCGCCGGGCGGCGATGGCCGAGCCGGCCGCGGCCGAGCGCGCCACCGGGTACGTCGTCGGGGGGCATCTCGCCCGTCGGGCAGCGACGGCGCCTGCCCACGGTCATCGACGAGAGCGCCCTGTCGCACCCGACGGTGTACGTCTCCGGCGGGCGGCGCGGGCTCGACGTGGGCCTCTCGCCGCAGGACCTCGTCGCGGTGACCGGGGCCGTGGTGGCCGCCATCAGCCGCTGACCTGGGCGCCCACCCTCCGGGCACGTGCCACCGTTCGGACGGGCACCCGTCGCCCGGTCGGGGTGCCTGCCCGCCTGGGCCGCCCCGCCACCTCGCGCGAGTGCCCGTCCGACGGGTGGCAGCAGCGCGCGGGAACGTCACCGGGCCACCGCGGCGGGCCCCGGTACGCTCGGCCCGCATGGACGAGAACAAGGCACGCCGCGTCGTGGACACCCTGCGCGAGCGGGGCACCAACGCCGACCTGGCCCGGGTGGGCGTCTACCAGTTCGGGGTGCTCATCCGGCTCCCCGACGGCCGGGAGGCCACCTGGGACTCCGACGGCACCGCCGAGCTGGAGGCGCAGGTCATGCGCAACGGGGTGCTGGTCGGCTTCGTGCCCGTCATCGAGGGATCCGCGGACTACACCGAGGAGCAGGTGGTCGAGACCATCCTGCGCACCGACTACGACAAGCCCATCGCGACCCGGCGCTCCACCACACCACCGCCGGCGCCCGCGCTGCCGCAGCGGGGCGGGCTGTTCCGGCGGTTCCGCGACGGCTTCCGCTACAAGTGAGCAACCCCCGGGGCCCGGTGCGCGTCGTGCCGTCTCCGGGTCGGGCAGGATGGCGGCCATGAGCGCGTACTGGATCAGCATCTACACCGAGATCACCGACCAGGCCAAGGTCACGGCGTACGCCGAGCTGGCCGGGCCCGCCCTGCAGGAGGCCGGCGGCCGGTACCTGGCGCGGGGCCTGCCCGAGCTGACCTACGAGGCCGGGGCGTCGACCCGCACGGTGCTCATCGAGTTCGACTCCGTCGAGGCCGCCCGGGCCGCCCACGACGGGCCGGCCTACCAGGAGGCCCTGGCCGCGCTGGACGGCGGCGCGGTGCGTGACATGCGCATCGTGCCGGGCGTGTGACGACGGCCGTGGGCGGGCGCCGCACCGAGGTGGACCACCGATGACCCAGCGCCGTCTGGACCGCAAGCTGGAGAGCATCGCCTCCGGCCGCTACACCCCCGACGACTTCGTCATCGCGGACGCCAAGGACGCCGACATGGCCTTCGGCGTGACCGCGCCGGGACCGCGACCGGGCTCCCCGGGCCGCTACCGCAGCCGGCAGGAGTACCTGGCCGACATGCGCGGCCAGGTCGCGCAGGGCGACCTGGACATCCTGCTGACCTCGGCCTCCAACGGCGAGCAGCTGGCCACCGACGGGGCCCTGGGCGACGAGGTCACGCTGGCGGTGCGCGCCAACGACACGACCGACATCTGGAACCAGCGCGGCGGGCGCTACCCGGCCTCGCCGGCGCAGCCCTTCCGGACCGTGGACCTGACCGCGGTCCGCGCCGTTCTGCGACCTGGTGCTGTACGCCGTGACGTTCAACCACTCCCTGGACCACGACCTGGCGGCCCTGCACGCCTACGCCGCCTTCCGGCGGGAGGCGGCCGCGGCGGGGGTGCGGCACTTCCTCGAGGTGTTCAACCCCAACGCTCCGGTCGACCTCGCGGCGGAGGACACCGGGGCCTTCGTCAACGACTCGATCGTGCGCACCCTGGCCGGGCTGACCCGGGCGGAGCGGCCGCTGTTCCTCAAGATGGCCTACAACGGCCGCGACGCCCTGCGCGAGCTGGTGGAGTGCGACACCTCGCTGGTGGTCGGGGTCCTGGGCGGCTCGGCCGGGACCACCCGCGACACCTTCGAGCTGCTGGCCCGCGCCGAGCGGCCGGCGGCCGGGTCGCGCTGTTCGGCCGGAAGATCCAGCGGGCCGAGTCGCAGCTCGGCTGGTCTCGCTGATGCGGCCGGTGCTGCGTGGCGAGCTGGGGCCGGCGGACGCCGTACGGGCCTACCACGACCTGCTGGCCCAGGACGGCGTGCCCGCGGCGCGGACGCTGGAGGCCGACCTCGAGGTCACCGACCCGGTGCTCCGGGCGGAGTGAGCGGGAGGTGCGCGGCGACCCGGTGACCCGCAGCGGCGTGCTGTGCGTGGGCTCGGTCGTGGTCGACGCCGCCAAGGTGATCGACGTCTACCCCGCGCCGGAGCGGCTCGCCCGCGTCGAGGAGGTCACCCGCAGCACCGGTGGGCCGGGGCTCAACATGGCGGTCGACCTCCGCCTGCTCGGCGCCCGCTTCGGAGTGGGCATGGTCGGGGCCGTCGGCGACGACGAGAACGGCCGCTTCGTGCGGACGAGTGCCGTCGCCACGACGTCGACACGCGAGCGCTGCGAACGGTCCGGGGCCCGGCCACGTCGTTCACGGACGCGATGATCGAGCGGGACGGCGGGCGCCGTACGTTCTTCCACCACCCGGGCGCCAACGACCGGCTGCAGCGCTCCGACGTCGACCTGGCCGGCTCCACGGCGCGCATCCTGCACGCCGGGGCGCCCGGGCTGCACGCCGCGATGGACGCGCCGCTGAAGGGGGACGACGGGCAGGGCGACGGCGACAACGGCTGGTCGGCGCTGTTCGCCGCGGCGCAGGAGGCCGGCCTGCACACCAACCTGGAGCTGGTGACCATCACCGCCGACCGGATCCGGGCGCTGGTCGGGCCGTGCCTGCCGCACCTGGACAGCATCGTGGTCAACGAGCTGGAGGCGTCCGCGGTGCTGGGCGTCGACCCTCCCGCGGCCGACGCCGAGCGGCCGGTGGACTGGGCCGGCCTGGAGGCGGTGGCCACCGGCCTGGTCGAGGCCGGCGTGGCCCGGCTGGCCGTGGTGCACTTCCCGGCCGGAGCCGTGGCGGCGGCACCCGGCGGCCGGACGTGGCGGCAGGGATCGGTGCTGGTGCCGCGCGAGGAGGTCCGCAACACCACCGGGGCGGGCGACGCCTTCGCGGCCGGCGTGGTGCTGGGCGTGCACGAGGACCGTGCCGGTGCAGGAGCGGCTCCGGCTGGGCGTGGCGGCGGCCGCGGCGTGCGTGCGGAGCCCGTGGACCTCCGAGGGCATCGGCCCCGCCGCGCAGTGCCTGGCCGACGCCGAGGCCGTCGGCCACCGGCCCACCCAGCGGAATAGTTGACGCGTCACCTAGGTTGGCCCTCCAGCAGCGACCGTCGCGGCGACCGGAACCCGAGAGGCCCCCATGGACAGCCAGACCCTCACCCCCCACGTCGACGTACGACGCGCCGCGGACCGCTACGCCACCGACCTGGGCTGGCTGGACTCCCATCACTCGTTCTCCTTCGGCCACCACCACGACCGCACCAACACCCACCACGGGCTGCTGCTGGTCAACAACGACGACGTCGTCGACGCCGGCACGGCTTCGAGACCCACCCGCACCGGGACATGGAGATCGTCACCTGGGTGCTCGACGGCTCCCTGGTGCACCAGGACTCCACCGGCCACAACGGCCTGATCTACCCCGGTCTGGCGCAGCGGATGAGCGCCGGCAGGGGCATCCTGCACTCGGAGAAGAACGACTCCTGGCGCCTGGAGGGCGACGCCCACCGCGACCCGGTGCACTTCGTGCAGATGTGGGTGGTGCCCGACGAGCGCGGGGTCACCCCGGGCTACGAGCAGCTCGAGATCGACCACGAGCTGCTGACCGGCGGCCTCGTGCCGGTGGCCTCGGGCCTGGAGCGGCACGACGGCGCGGCGGCCATCCGGATCCGCAACCGCTACGCCGCCCTGCACGCGGCCCGGCTGCAGCCCGGCCAGAGCGTCGAGCTGCCGGAGGCGCCGTACCTGCACCTGTTCGTGCCCCGCGGCGCCGTCGTGCTGGAGGGGGCCGGCCCGCTGGCCACCGGCGACGCCGTCCGCTTCACCGCCACCGGCGGTCAGCGGGTCACCGCGACCGAGGCCGCCGAGGTCCTGGTGTGGGAGATGCACGCCGGCCTCGCGGCCTGAGTCGAGCTACCGGGGCGGCGGGAGCACCATCACCGCCACGTCGGGGCCGGCCTCCCCGACGGCGCCGAGCAGCCAGGGCGGACGGTGGGTGGTGACCTGCTGCCACCCGGCGGAGGCGTAGAGCTCCGCGGCCCCGGGACGTAGGCGCAGGACCTCCAGACAGGGGTGCAGCCCGCGGCGCCGCAGGTCCGCGACGACCACGTCCAGCAGCCGGCGTCCCGTCCCCGCCGGCGCCCGTCGAGCCCCACGAACAGCGAGGCCACCCAGCCCAGCGCGGCCGGTTCGCAGCCGTGGGCGCGGGCGCAGGCGTCCCGCACGGACACCGACCCGTCGTCGCCGTCGGGCTGGGGGTCGGTCAGGGCGAACGGCGGCCGCACGTGGCAGACGTGACCGACCACCCGCCCGTCACGCTCGGCCACCCACGCGGCGAGGGCGTCATGACCGTGCAGGAAGTCCTCGACGGGGAACGGCAGCGGCCAGCGCAGCGGGTACCGGCTGGACGGCTGCTGCTCGGCCAGCACCTCGACCAGCGCGGGCAGGTCCTCGGCTCGCCGCGGACGCACCCGGACCTCGGGCTCCCGGACGCCCCGGCGCCTCGGACGCCCGGAGCTCCGGACGCCTCGGGTGCGTGACTGCTCTCCGCCACCGGGCCGCTCAGGCGCGGCGGCGACGCAGCCGGGGCTCCTGGAGCGCCGGGGCGACGTACCCGCGGTCGAAGTCCGAGAGCGTCGTGCCCGGGGGGCACGATCTCGTCGATCCGGTCCAGGACGTCGTTGCTCAGCGTGACCTCGGCCGCGCCGAGCTGGGAGTCCAGGTGCTCCATGGTGCGCGGGCCGATGATCGGCGCGGTCACCGCGGGGTGCGGCCAGCACGAACGCGAGGGCGAGGTGCACCAGGGACAGGCCCGGCCTCCTCGGCCAGCACGGAGAGCTCCTCGACCGCGTCCAGCTTGACCTGGTTGGCAGGGCTGCGAGAGGTCGTAGCGCGGCGGCATCCGCTCCGCCCGCTGCGACGACGGCGCCGGCCTGGCCCTTGCGGTAGCGCCCGCTGAGCCAGCCGCCGGCGAGCGGGCTCCAGGGCAGCACGCCCATGCCGTACCGCTCGGTCACCGGCAGCAGGTCGGCCTCGATGCCGCGCACCAGCAGCGAGTACGGCGGCTGCTCGGTGACGAACCGGCCGAGGCCGCGGCGCTCGGAGGTCCAGTGCGCCTCGACGATCTCGGGGCGCGGGGTACGTCGAGCAGCCGAACGCCCGGATCTTGCCCTGCCCGCTGCAGGTCGGTCAGCGCCCCAGCGTCTCCTCGAGGTCGGTGTCCGGGTCGGGCCGGTGCACCTGGTAGAGGTCGATCCAGTCGGTCTGCAGCCGGCGCAGGCTGTTCTCGACCTCCGCGACGATCCAGCGCCGCGAGTTGCCGCGGCTGGTTCGGGTCGCCCGGCGTGCCCATCGGGGCGCCACCGGCCACGCCCATCTGGCCGTGGAACTTGGTGGCCAGGATCACGTCGTCGCGGCGACCGCCGGCCAGCGCCTTGCCGACGATGGTCTCCGACTCCCCCTGGGAGTAGACGTCGGCGGTGTCGATGAAGTTGATGCCGGCGTCCAGCGCGTGGTGGATGATCCCGACCGACGTGTCGTGGTCGGGCTCCCCCCACGCGCCGAACATCATGGCCCCCAGGCAGAGGGGGCTGACCTGCATTCCGGTGCGTCCGAGGCTCCTGTGCTCCATGCCGCTCCAACCTAGACCGGGCCCGGTGGGCCCGGCCGTCGAGGGGCCTGCTCGAGCCGCCCGGCGCGCCGGCCGGGGCTCAGCCGACGGTGACGGTCACCTCGTCGCTGCTGGTGTCCTCGTAGCCGGGGACGCCGACCACCCGCACGGAGTACGTGGTGGTCACCCGCGGGGCGACCCGGAAGCGAACCCGCCGGTGATCGAGGTGGTCGCCAGCGTGACCACGTCGCGGTCCGAGCCGCTCGGCCCGGGCGTACAGCCGGACCGCCACGCCCCGGGGCGGGAGGTCGCCCCCGTCGTGGGCGCGCGTCAGGGTGCCCGCGATGGTGACGGTCTGGCCGCCACCGGCTCGGTGGTGGACGGGGTGGCGGCCAGGGCCGTCGACCAGGAGCTGACCGTCACGTCGCCGAGCGCGGCGCTGGCCGAGGGCACCGAGGCGGTCCTGGTCGAGACGCGCTGAGCGTGCCCGACGGCCTTGAGCGGCGCCGCGACCTGGAAGGTGCCGTCGGCCTGGCGTCCGGGTGCTGGCCACCGTGACGGCGTTGCGTCCGGGCACGGTGAGCTTCACCGCGACGGTCTGGCCGGCCCCGGGCGTCGTGCCGTCGCCCGCGATCCGCTGCAGCGTGCCGGAGACCTGCACCGCGGCGCCGTACCCGACGTCGGTGGTGTCCAGCCTCGCGCTCAGGGTGGCGGTCGGCTCGCGCACCGTCAGGTCGCCCAGCTCCGTCGAGGTGGCCAGGTAGGCCGTGGAGGCGGGCAGCGAGACGGCCAGCGTGCCGGAGGCGCGGGGCTTGACGACGATGGAGTACGTCCCGTCGGTCCCGGTCCGGGCGGAGCCCAGCACGAGCTTCTTGGTGGTGACCCGACCGGAGGTCGAGGTGGTCGAGCTGGTCACGGTCACCGGCAGGACCGCCGGCGGCCACCGGGACGGTGGAGCCGTCCAGGACCCGGGTCAGCCGGCCCGAGACGGTGACGGGGTCACCGTGGTAGACGTCGAGGTCCGAGGCCGACCCGGTCAGGGTCGTGGCGCACTTGGCCACCACCACCGGCACGGTGGCCGGGGCGGCCGCCGCGTAGACGGCGGAGGCGGCGCTCTGGGCCGCGAAGACGACGGGCCGGCTGGCGGTCGCGGTGACGCTGACCGCCCCGCCGGCGTCGGTGAGCCCGGTGCCGGCCGAGGACGGCCGGGTGGCCGTCGCGGCCTGCTGGGTGAAGAGCGCCGCCAGCCCCTTGACGGGCTGCCCGGTGGTGGTGTCGGTGAGCACCGCCGACAGCGGCGTCCTGGCGCTGGAGCACAGGGTGACCTGGCCGCCCTGGTCGGAGCGCTGCCCGGCCACGGTCAGCACCGCACCGACCGGGCGCGAGGTGCCGGTGGCGAAGGTCAGCGGGCTGGTGACCGCCTTGGTCGCCCCGGTGGAGTCGGTCAGCGTCGCGGTGACGGTGGTGGGTACGGCGGCGCTCGCACCGCAGGTCACGGTGGACTGCACCGCGGTGGGGTCGGCGAAGGTGCAGTCGGCCCGGCCGGCGCTCCAGGCCACGGAGGTCAGGGTGCGGCCCGTGGGAAGGGCCGGGGTCACCGAGGCCTGCGTGGCCAGCCCGGGCACGGCCGGGTTGTTGACCGCGAGCGTGCCGCCCAGCGTGCTCGGGGTGCCCGTCGTCCCGCCCCCGGTGCCGTCGCCGCCACCGATGAGGAACCGCGAGCCGGCCGCGTTCCAGTGCGTGGCCAGGTAGCCGCCCGGGTCGGGGTACGTCGAGAAGTAGTCGTCGCTGTTGCAGTCCAGCAGGTACTCGCGGGTGCTGGGGCAGACCGCCACCATGGCGTGGTCGCCGCCGTCGGCGTAGCACATGGTGTCCGCCTCGTCCCAGCAGTGGCCGGCGTGGGTGCTGTGCGGCGCTGAGCCCTGCACGGCGCCCAGCGTGTGCACCAGCTCGTGGGCCTCCACGGAGTGGTCGTTGCTGCCGTTGCCGAAGCCCCAGCAGCCGGAGTCGACCCGGGCGTACTGGGCGTAGGAGCCGTTGTTGGGGTTGCCCTGGCTGATGGCGTCGCTGTTGTAGAGCGTGGCGATCCCGCACTGGGTGGTCGCGTCGGTCCACATCAGGTACTTGCGGTGCGCGTCGGTGTAGCCGAGGTTCTGCAGGGCCTGGATGGTGGCCCCGAACGAGGCGGTCGCCCCGCTCGGCACGGTGACGTTGAGGACGTCGGCCACGCAGGTGCCGCCGGCGCCGGGCGTGGTCACGTAGCGCAGGTGGCGCACCCCGCCGGTCAGCGCGGCCGAGCGGTTGACGACGTCGTCCACCCCGGAGGCCCACTTCTGGAAGGTCGGCAGCAGCGCGGCGTAGCGGTTGGTGCGGCCGGCCTCCACGACGTACATGGCCTGCGTGCGGTAGCCGTTGCTGCCGTCCCCGTCACAGGGCACGTCGGGCGCGGTGGCGGTGCTCTCGACCTCCCCGGGCACGCCCAGCTCCTCGGCGGCGGCGAAGGCGGCGGGTCCCGCGCCCGGGCGGCTGATCAGCTCCGCGGTCGACACCGGCTCGGTCACGTCGACCCCGGGCGGTGCCTCGTCGGCGTGCGTGCAGGTGCGGCTGCCGTCCGGCATCCGCAGCGGGGTGCCGCCCGTGCCGCACGCGGAGGCGAGGTCGATCGACCCCAGCGCACCGGTCAGCACGACCCCCAGCCCGCAGGTGACCAGCGCACCGACGACCGCGAGGACGAGACCACGGCGGGACGGGACGGTCCGGGGCGACCGGTGGGCGGACCGGTGGGACGACAGGGGGCGCATGTCAGCAGAGTGGCACCCTTTTGTCCGGTTATGAGGAGGGTTGACGAGATCTTTACTCCTCGGGTGGGTGCACCCGGACCGGCATCAGCAGCTCCAGCGCCCCCATGGCCAGGGAGATGACGAGGATGCCCACGAAGACCCGGTGCACCCCGGTGGCCAGCAGCGGTGCCGTGGGCCGGTCGCCCACCACCGCGTTGACCACCGCACCGAAGACCGCCACCCCCACCGCGGAGCCGACCGAGCGGGCGAACATGTTGGTGGCGGTGGCCACGCCCCGCTCGGCCCAGGCCACGCTGGACTGCGCCACGATCAGCGCGGGGGCCGCGACCCAGCCCATCCCCAGCCCGATCAGCACGCACCCGGCGGCGACGTGCCACAGCGAGCCGGCGGTGTCGGTGAGCACCAGCACCACCGCCCCGGCCACGGCCAGCCCGACCCCCAGCAGACCGGTGGCCCGGAAGCCCACGCCGAGGTAGAGACGGCCGGCCTGGGAGGCCGAGACCGGCCACCCCAGGGTGAGGGCGGCCAGCGCGAAGCCGCTGGTGATGGCCGAGGCCCCCATCACCTCCTGCCCCAGCGTGGGCACGTACGTCGAGAGGCCCAGGAGCAGTCCGCCCACCAGGAACGACAGCGAGGCGCTGACCACCAGCGTGCGGCTGGTGAACACCCACAGCGGCAGGATCGGCTCGGCCACGCGGCGCTCGACCAGCACGAAGGCGGCCAGCACGAGCGACCGCGGCACCGAAGACCGCCGGGGTCTGCCACGACGCCCCACGCCCAGGAGCGGCCACCCTCCAGCAGGCCGAGGACGACCAGGGTCGTGCCCAGCGTCAGCAGGGCGGCACCGGCGTAGTCCACCTGCGCGCTGCGCCGCTCGACGCGCTCGTCGAAGCGCCGCAGCATCCACGCCGCGAGCAGGCACAGCGGCACGTTGACCCAGAAGATGAAGCGCCAGGTGAGCAGCTGGCTGAAGGCGCCGCCGACGGCCGGGCCGACCACGGAGGAGATGCCCCACACGCTGGCCACGTAGCCCTGCACCTTGGCCCGCTCGCGCAGCGAGTAGATGTCGCCGATGACCGTCATGCCGATCGGCTGGACCGCCCCGGCCCCCAGCCCCTGCAGCGCCCGGGCGGCGATGAGGACCGGCATGCTCCACGCGACGGCGCACAGCACCGACCCGAGCAGGAACAGCGCGATGCCGTAGTACATCAGCGGCTTGCGGCCGAAGAGGTCGGCCAGCTTGCCGTTGACCGGCACCGTGGCGGCCTGGGCCAGCAGGTAGACGCTGAACAGCCAGGGGAACTCGCCGAAGCCGCCCAGGTCGTCGACGATCGAGGGCACCGCGGTGGAGACGATCGTCTGGTCCAGGGCCACCAGAGCGGTGGACAGCATGACCGCGAGCAGCACCGGGCCCCGGGCGGAGCGCAGCCCGACGTCGCGGCGGCTGACAGGGACGGCGTCGGTGTCGGTCACGAATGGTTGCAGCGCACAACTGCCCCCGGACATTCCCCCGGGCACCCACCGGGGCCGGGCGGTCGGGGGGCCGCACGCCCCCCGCCCCCCCGGCTCAGGCGGAACGGCGGCGCCGCAGCTCCTCGTTGATCGCGGGCACGATCTCGTGCAGGTCGCCGACCACCGCGTAGTGCGCCTTGGTCACCATCGGGGCGTCCGCGTCGGTGTTGATGGCCAGGATCGTCTTGGACGACGACATCCCCGCCCAGTGCTGGATGGCGCCGCTGATCCCGCAGGCGAGGTACAGGTCCGGGGTGACCCGGCTGCCGGTCTGCCCGACCTGCTCGTGGTGCGGACGCCAGCCGAGGCTGGTGACCACCCGGGAGACGCCGAGCGAGCCGTCGAGGAGGTCGGCCAGCTCGAGAGGTCCTTGAAGCCGTCGGCGCTGCCCGCACCGCGACCGGCCCCGACCACCACGCGGGCGGACTTGAGGCTGCCGGACTCGTCGGGCTCGCCGGGCTCGGTGCGCACCACCCGCGCGCGCAGGTCGGCCTCCGAGACCACGACGTCCACGCCCACCACGGCGGCCGTGCCCGGCGTCTCCGCCGGCCTGGCCTCGCAGGCGTGACCCGCGACGGAGAGCACGCCGACCGCGTCGGGCAGCGGCAGCTCCTCCATGGCCGCGCCGCCCAGGACCTGGCGCGAGACGACGAGCGGGCTCACGGGAGTCGACCGCGACCACGTTGGCGGCCATCGCGACGCCCGAGCCGGACCGCCACGTGCGCCAGCACCTCGTTGCCGCGGGGGGTGCCCGCGGCGGTGACCACCGAGACGCCGTCGGCCGCGGCCACGACGGCGGCCGCCCACGCAGCGGCGGAGTAGGACGTGAACGCCTCGCCGTCGGCGTGGTGCACGGTGGCGACGCCGTACGTCCCCAGCTGCTCCACCAGGCCGGCGGGCCCGTCGCCGACGACCAGGGCCTGCACGTCGTCCCCGAGGTCGCGGGCGAAGGTCAGCGTCTCCCGGGACACCTCGATCGCGCCGTCGTCGTCGGTCTCCACCAGCACCAGCACGGACGCGGTCATCTTCAGGACTCCCAGCTTCTCGAGAAGGTCGACGACCGCCCCGGCCGCCTCGGGTCCCTCACCCAGGACCGAGACCTGGTTGGGCTGCGGCCTCCGGCAGCTTGAGCCGGATCCGCCCCGGGCCGGACGGCGCCGCCGGCGGGCGTCACGCGGTCGATGGTGACCTTCTTGGCCTTCATCCGGCCCGGGATCGAGGGGTAGCGCGGCTCGACGCCGCCCTCCATCACCGTCAGCACCGCCGGGAGGGGCACCTCGAAGATCTCGGTGCCGCCGTCCGGCGCTGCCGCCGCGCGCGGTGACCGGTGTCGCCGTGACACCGACAGCGTCGAGACCCCGGTGACCACGGGGCGGTCCAGCAGGTAGGACAGCCGGATGCCGACCTGGAAGTCGCCGGTGTCCGAGGCGTCGTTGCCCAGCAGCACCAGGTCGTACGTCGTCCCGGCGGCCTCGTGGGCCCGGACCACCTCGGCGATCGCGGCCGCGACGTCGGCGGGGCCGTAGGAGGCCGGGTCGGCCTCGACGCAGCACCGCGCCGGTGCAGCCGAGCGCCAGCGCGGTGCGCAGCTGCTCGACCGCGTCGGAGGACCCGAGCGTCAGCACGGTGGCCCGGCCGTCGGTGTCCTTGGCGGTCTGGATGGCCAGCTCGACCGCACAGTCCTCGTGCGGGCTGACGGTGTGGCCGAGCGACGAGTCGTCGACGACATCGCGTCGGGGGTCAGGCGTGATCTCGCCGCCGAGGTCGGGCACTCGCTTGATGCAGACGAGGACGTTCGGTCATGCCTTGATCCGTGTCGTTGGTGGGGTCGAAGAGGGGGGTGCTGTCGGCCGAGCCGACGGTCACCGGGTAGAGCTCCTCCATGTAGGAGACGGCTGAGCTTCGTGCCGACCTTCGCCACCTGGGGCGGCAGGTAGGCCAGCAGCACGTGCTTGCCCAGCGACGGGCGCCGAGCCCGCCGAGGTCACGTAGGGACGGTGGCCGTGGTCGTCGACGAGCTCGCCGCCGTCGGCGGTCAGGATGGGCTCGCCGCCGAGCATGTAGCGCTTCACGCCGGAGGCCGAGGTGTGGTCGTCGACGGTCAGGGTGCACAGCACCGTGCGCCGGGTCCTCGACACGCTGCTTGAGGTAGGCGTCGCGGCCGACGAAGTCGGCGGTCTTCACCTTGGGCCGGGCCATGCCGGCCTCGATGATGGTCCGCTCCGAGTCGAGCTCGTAGCCGAACGCACGGTAGCCCTTCTCCAGGCGACCGGTCGTGCGCGTAGACCCCGATGCCGACCGGCACCGCGCCGTACGACGCGCCGGCCTCGTGCAGCGCCGCCCAGAGCCGGGCGCCCTGCTCGATGGGCACGTGCAGCTCCCAGCCCAGCTCGCCGACGTAGGAGATCCGGGAGGCCAGCACGGACGATCGAGCCGACCTCGATGTCGCGGCAGGTGCCGAAGGGGAAGCCCTCGTGGCTGATGTCGTCGCGGGTCAGCTCGCCCGAGGATGGCGCGGGCCTGCGGGCCCCACAGCCCGATCGTGGTGTACGCCGAGGTCAGGTCCACCACGAGCGCGGTGCCGTCGGCCGGCATCCGGTCGGCGAACCACTTGCGGTCCACCATGCCGTGGGCGCCGCCGGTCACGACCCGGAACCGGTCGTGGGCCAGGCGCATCACGGTGAGGTCGGAGCGGAAGCCGCCGCGCTCGTCGAGCACGGGGGTGTAGACGACCCGGCCGACCGCGACGTCGCACTGCGAGACGCAGATGCCCTGGACGGCCGCCATCGCGGCCGGGCCGACCACGTCGAAGATCGCGAACGCGGACAGGTCGACGATGCCGGCCCGGTCGCGCATCGCGAGGTGCTCGGCGTTGATGATCGGGGACCACCAGCGGGCGTCCCACTCGTGCTCGCGGGGCATCACGCGGTCGCCGTACTCCTCGAGGAGCCGGCGCGTTGGACTCGTACCAGAACGGGCCGCTCCCAGCCGGCGGCCTCGAAGAACCGCGCGCCCATGCTCCACCTGCTGGGCGTGCATCGGGGCCAGCCGCTGGTCGCGGTCGGACTCGTACTGCTCGCCGGGGTGCACGATGCCGTAGGTCTTGATGAACGCCTCGCCGGTGCGGGCCCTCACGTGGGCGCGGGTCTGCTGGTGCGGGTAGAAGCGCGCGATGTCGGAGTGGCTGAGGTCGATCTCCGGCAGCCCGTTGGTCATCCACTCCGCGACCGCGCGTCCGACGCCCGGGCCCTCCTTGATCCACACGGCCGCGGCGGACCACAGCCCCTTGACCTCGGGCGTCTCGCCCAGGACCGGCGCGCCGTCGGGGGTCAGCGAGAGCAGGCCGTTGATCGCGTAGCGGATCTCGGCGCCCTCGGCGCCCAGCAGGTCCGGCATCAGCTCGAAGGCCTGCTCCAGCTGGGGGTCGAAGTCGTCGGAGGTGAAGGGCATCTCGGTCGGGCGACAGCTTGGCGGCCTCGATCGAGGGGATGTCCTCGGGGTCGTGCAGGATCGCGCGGTGGGCGTAGGAGCCGACCTCCATGTCGGCGCCGTGCTGGCGCTCGTAGCAGAGCGTGTCCATGTCGCGGATGATCGGGAAGGAGATCTCGCCCTCCGTGCCCGCCGAGCTGCGGGCACGGGCCGACGCTGATCATCTGGTGCACGGCGGGGGTCAGCGGGATGTGCGCGCCGGCCATCTTCGCGAGCTTCGGGCTCCACACGCCGCAGGCGATGACGACCGTCTCGGCCTCGATGTCGCCGCCGGTGGTCTCGGACCCGCTTGATCGACGCCGTCCTCGACGTCGAGGCCGGTGACCTCGACGGTGGGCACGACGGTGAGGGCGCCGGTGGCCAGCGCGCGCTCGCGCATGATCGTCCCGGCGCGCAGCGAGTCCACGACGCCGACCGAGGGCGTCCAGAAGGCGCCGATGATCTGGTCGGCGTCCAGGAACGGCACCTTCTCGACGACGTCGGCCGGCTCGACCAGGTGGGACTCGATGCCCCAGGCCTTGGCCGAGGACATCCGGCGGCGCAGCTCCTCCATCCGCTCCTCGGTGCGGGCCACCTCGAAGCCGCCGGACTCGGTGAAGACGCCCATCTCCTTGTACTGCTTCACGCTGTCCAGCGTCAGGTCGGTGATCTCCCGGGAGTGGTCCACCGGGAAGATGAAGTTCGACGCGTGGCCGGTCGAGCCGCCCGGGTTGGGCAGCGCGCCCTTGTCGATCTGGACGATGTCGGTCCAGCCCAGCCGGGCCAGGTGGTGGACGAGGCTGTTGCCGACGATGCCGGCGCCGATCACGACGACGCGGGCGGAGCTGGGGACCGAGGCCATGACGGCCTCCCTTCACGGTTCGGAGGTCGAGCGGGGATCTGGTGTTGCGTCATACGCAACCTGGTGCGCTATCTGAGACAGCTCCAACAATGCGTCTCCCCCGCCGCGCCTGTCAACCAGGCACGACGGGGGAGTTCGCGGCGGTGCTCGCCGGACGGGGCCGGTAGGCTCAGGACAGCCAGGCGTCGACCTTGTCCGGGTTGGCCTCCACCCACTTCTTGGCGGCGTCCTCGGGGTCCATCTTCTTCTCGGCGATGTCGGTCGAGATGAGGTTCTGGTCGTCGTTGGAGATCGTGAAGTTCTTGACCAGGTCGACGGCCGGCGAGTCGCACTCCGCGAACTTCGTGGAGATCAGCTTGTTCAGCTTGTACGGCGGGTAGTCGCAGGCCACCTTCTCGGGACCGCGTCGCAGCCCTTCTTGTACGGCGGCAGGTCGACCTTGACCAGCTTCATCTCGGAGAAGAAGTACTGCGGCTCGTAGAAGTAGGCCAGCAGCGGCTTCTTGTTCTTCTCCGCCGACCGGAAGCTCTGGATCAGCGCGGCCTCGCTGCCACCGGTCACCACCTTGTAGTCCAGCTTCAGGTTCTTGACCAGCGCCTCGTCGTTGGTGACGTAGGACGGGTCGCCGTCCAGGAGCTGGCCCTTGCCGCCCGACTCGGAGGTCTTGAACATCGAGGCGTACTTGTTCAGGTTCTTCCAGTCGGTGATGTCGGGGTACTTCTTGGCCATCCACGGCGGGACGTACCAGCCGATGATCCCGTCGCTGCCGGTGAGCCCGGCGTCCTGGACGGTCTTCTGCTGGTCGATGTACTTCTTGATCAGGTCGTCGTGGCCCCAGTTCTCCACGATCGTGTCGATGGTGCCGTTGGCCATGCCCTGCCAGCCGACCTCCTCCTTGACGTCCTGGTAGGTCACCTTGCAGCCGAGCTCGGTCTGGCGGCGACGTACCCGATGACGTGGGCGTTGGAGACGTAGCCCGTCCACGGGTTCACCGCGATGTTGAACGTGCCGCAGTCCTTGCCCCCCGAGGCGGCCGTGCTGTTGTCCTTGATGTTACCCCCGCCACAGGCTGCCAGCGCGAGCGCTGCGGTGGCGGCGACGGCGGCCAGCCGGAGCCGACGTGTACCTCGTGTCATGCGCATGGTCGTGTGCGTCCCTTCATCTCGCCCGGCTCCCCTGAGCCGAGAAGTCGTGTGGTGGGTCAGGCCCGCCCGTAGCGGGCGGCCGCGTAGCGCATGATGCGGTCGATCATCACGCCCGAGGGCGGTGATCGCGATGCCGGCAGCCAGCCCCTTGCCGAACAGCTGGGACTGCGAGAAGCCGGACACGACGATGTAGCCCGAGGCTGCCGGCGCCGACCAGCCCGCCGATGACCACCATGGCCAGCACGTAGAGCAGGCCCTGGTTGGTGGCCAGCACCAGCGACTCGCGCGCCATCGGCAGCTGCACCTTGGCGATCATCTGCCGCGCGGTGATGCCGGCCGACTGCGCCGCCTCCACGGTGCTCGGCGAGACGCCCGCGGACGCCGTCGGCGACCAGCTTGGTGGCGATCGGGATGGCGTAGGCCATCGCCGCGACGATGGCGGTGAACCGGCTGCTGGCGAACAGGGCCAGCGCCGGGCACCAGGTAGACGAACGGCGGGATGGTCTGGAAGGCGTCCAGGAACGGCCGGATCACGGCGTCCACGCGTCGCGCCGCGGCCCATCCAGACCCCGAGCGAGACCGCGACCAGCATCACCAGCACGGTCGCGACGATGGTCATGGTCAGCGTGACCATCGTGTCGTGCCACAGCCCGGTGCCGAAGATCACCGCCTCGCACACCACGGTGACCGCCGCCGGGCGCCAGCCGCCCAGCACGAAGGCGAGGCGACGAGCACCGCGGCCATCAGCCACCAGGGCGACTCGGCGAGCAGCGACTGCAGCGGGTTGAGGAAGCCGTAGCTGATCAGGTCCTTGAACGCGTTGGTGGCACCGTCCACGACGTTGACGAACGACTCGGTGAAGGAGCTGAGCCGGTCCGAGCCAGGGTGCGGCCGACGTCGGCGCCGTCCGGGAACTGCGGCCAGGCCCAGGTAGGTGCGCGAGAGGTAGACCGCGACCGCGACCACGGCCACCAGGCCGGCCAGCACCGTCACCCGCCGCTGCCGCTGCGCTCAGCCGGCCGCTGCGGGTCTGCCGGTCGACCCGCTCGCTGGCGGCGGTCGTGGTGCGGTCGAGCATGATCGCGGCAGCACGATGGCGAGGCCGGCGACCCCGGCGGTGCCCACGTCGAGGTTCTGCAGGGCGGCCTGCACCGGCTTGCCGAGCCCGGGCCCGTTGACCAGCACGGCGATGGTGGCCATCGACAGCGCCGCCATCGTGCACTGGTTGACCCCGACGATGATGGTGCGCCGGGCCATCGGCAGCTGGACCTGCCGCAGCAGCTGCCCGCGGCTGACGCCCAGGGAGTGCGCGGCCTCGACCGCCCCGCTCGGGGACGTTGCGGATGCCGTGCTCGGTGATGCGCACCAGGGGCGGCAGGGCGTAGATGAGGGTGACCATGATGGCCGCGGCCGGGCCGATGCCGAAGATCAGCGCCAGCGGGGTGAGGTAGGCGAACGACGGCATGGTCTGCATGACGTCCAGCACGGGCGTGAGCACGGCGGACACCGAGCGTCCGACGGGCCATCGCGATGCCCGAGCGGGAGGCCGATCGAGCACGCAGATCAGCACGGCGACGGTGGTGATGATGAGGGTGTCCATCCCCTCCTCCCAGTAGCCGAGGAAGCCGAACACCAGGACGGTCGCGGCGACCAGCAGGGAGGACCGCCAGCCCGGCGACGGCGTAGGCCGACCCAGGCCAGCAGGGCGAGCACGCCGACCCAGCCGATCTGCGGGACCGGCCGGGGGAACGCCGGGGCGCTGACCAGCTGCTGGGCCTGGGCGACCACCCAGTTCAGGAAGTCCGAGACGGTGCCGATCACCCCGTCGAAGAACCAGTTGCCCCGGGTGGCGGCCAGCTGGATGTCGTCGCGCAGGCCGTTGAGCCAGCCGTGGAACGACGTCTGGTCCTGGAAGCCGAGGGCCAGCGTCGCCTTGCCGCGGAACACCAGCCAGCCGAGCACCCACACGGCCAGGACCACGCCGAGCCACAGCCCGGTACGGCGCTTGGGGGCCGTGTCGACGTACGGCTGCTCCTCCCGGTCGGCGGGGGCGGTGGGACGCTCCTGACGACGGCGGTCATGACGCCGACGCCTCCTCGGCCACCACGACGCGGAGGATGTCCTCGTCGTCGACGATGCCGACGAACTGGTCGCCGTCGAAGACGCGGACCGGGCCGTCGGCCGCGAGCACCTCGCGGGCGGCGTCGCGCACGATCCGGTCCGACTGCAGCACCGGGCCGCTCTCGGCCTCCCCCGGACGCGGTGGCCGCATGACCCAGCGCAGCGTGAGCACGTGGGACTTGGGCACCTCGCTCACGAAGTCCTTGACGTAGGCGTCGGCCGGCGCACCGACCACCTCGTCGGGACGCCCGACCTGGACGACCTCGCCGTCGCGCATGATCAGGATGCGGTCGCCGAGCTTGAGCGCCTCGGCGAGGTCGTGGGTGATGAAGACCATGGTCTTGCCCACCTCCTCGTGCAGCCGGATGACCTCGTTCTGCATGTCGCGGCGGATCAGCGGGTCCAGCGCCGAGAACGGCTCGTCGAACATCAGCAGGTCGGGGTCGGCGGCCAGCGCACGGGCCAGCCCGACCCGCTGCTGCATGCCGCCGGAGAGCTGGTCGGGGTAGCTGTTCTCGTAGCCCGAGAGCCCGACCAGGTCGACCATCTCCTGCGCCCGGTCGCGACGGCTGGTCCGGGACTCGCCGCGGACCTCGAGGCCGAAGGCGATGTTGTCCACGACCTTGCGGTGCGGCAGCAGCCCGAAGTGCTGGAAGACCATGGCGACGTGCTTGCGCCGCAGGTCGCGCAGCTGGCTCTCGTTGGCCGAGGTGATGTCCTCCGAGCCCATCCGCACCGAGCCCTGGGTGGGCTCGATGAGCCGGGTCAGCAGCCGCACCAGGGTCGACTTGCCCGACCCGGACAGCCCCATCACCACGAACACCTCGCCCGGGGCCACCTCGAAGGAGACGTCCTTGACCGCGGCCACGCAGCCGGTCTTGGCCTGCAGCTCCTTGCGGGTCAGGTCGGCGTCGGGGGTGCCGATCACCTTGTCGGCCTTGTCGCCGAAGATCTTCCAGAGCCCTTGGACGGAGAGGGCGGACTCCCCCACCCCCGCGCTGAACGCACTGCTGTGGTCGCTGACCGGACGGGTGGGTGACTGCGTCATCGCGCTTCCTCCTGGCGGGTGGTGCGGGACGGTGGGTAGAGCGGGTCGCCGTGGCGGTGGCGGTAGTACGGCGCGTCCGAGGGCGGCAGCGGGGTGTTGCCCATGATCAGGTCCGCGGCCTTCTCGGCCAGCATCATGACCGGGGCGTAGATGTTGCCGTTGGTGACGTACGGCATGGACGAGGCGTCGACCACCCGCAGGCCGTCCACGCCGTGCACCCGCATGGTGAGCGGGTCGATGACGCCCATGTCGTCGACCCCCATCCGGGCGGTGCACGAGGGGTGCAGGGCGGTCTCGGCGTCCTTGGCCACCCAGTCCAGGATCTCCTGGTCGGTCTCCACCGACGGCCCGGGCGAGAGCTCCCCGGCGTTGAAGGCCGCGAACGCCGGCTGGTTGAGGATGTCCCGGGCGGCCCGCACCATCTCGATCCACTCGCGGCGGTCGTTCTCGGTGGACAGGTAGTTGAAGCGCAGCGCCGGGTGCTCGAAGGGGTCGCGCGACTTCAGCCGGACCGAGCCGCGCACGTCGGAGTACATCGGACCGATGTGCACCTGGTAGCCGTGCTCGGCGGCCGGCCGCGACCCGTCGTACCGGATGGCGATGGGCAGGAAGTGGAACATCAGGTTGGGGTAGTCCACCAGGTCGTTGCTGCGGATGAAGCCGCCCGCCTCGAAGTGGTTGGAGGCGCCGACCCCGCTGCGCAGGAACAGCCACTCGGCCCCGATGCGCGGCTTGTGCCGGTGCTTGAGCCACGGGCCGATGGAGACCGGCTGCTTGGAGGCGTACTGGATGTAGACCTCGAGGTGGTCCTGCAGGTTCATCCCCACCCCGGGCACGTCGGCGACCACGTCGATGCCGAGCTCGTCGAGGTGCGACTTGGGCCCGATGCCGGCCAGCAGCAGCAGCTGGGGGGAGTTGATGGCGCCGCCGCACAGGATGACCTCGGACGCACGGGCGCGGCGGGTGCCGCGACCCAGGCGGTCGGTAGTCCACGCCGGTGACGCGGTTGCGCTCGGTCACCAGTCCGGTGACCTGCGCCAGCGTCTCGATGGTGAGGTTGGGGCGGTTGCGCACCGGGTGCAGGTAGGCCCGGGCCGCGCTGAGCCGGCGACCGCGGTAGACGTTGCGGTCGAAGGGCGCGAAGCCCTCCTGCCGGTAGCCGTTGACGTCGTCGGTGAGCGGGTGCCCGGCCTGCTGCACGGCCTCGAAGAAGGCCCCGAACAGCGGGCTGGTGGCCGGACCGCGCTCCATGATGAGCGGGCCGCTGCCACCGCGCCACTCGTCGGCGCCGGCCAGGCAGGTCTCCATGCGCTTGAAGTACGGCAGGCAGTGCGCGTAGTCCCAGGACTCCATGCCGGGGTCGGCCGCCCAGCGCTCGAAGTCCAGCGGGTTGCCGCGCTGGAAGATCATCCCGTTGATGCTGCTGGAGCCGCCGAGCAGCTTGCCGCGGGCGTGGTAGACCTTGCGGCCGTCCATGAACGGCTCCGGCTCGGACTCGTACTTCCAGTCGTAGAGCTTGTTGCCGATCGGGTACGGCAGGGCGGCCGGCATGTGGATGAAGGGGTCGATGCGGGTGTCGCTGCGGCCCGCCTCCAGCACCAGCACCGAGGTGCCGGGATCCGACGCTGAGCCGGTTGGCCAGCGCGCAGCCGGCCGACCCGCCGCCCACGATGACGTAGTCGTAGAGCGTGTCGTCGCCGACCCGCTGGGCGAGCCGTTCGAGACCACTGCTCGCTCACTTCCCCTCGAACCAGTCGCTGCGGCTCCGGCCGCACGTTGTGCCAGATGTGCTTGGTCTCGCGGTACTCCTCCAGGCCGGCGGCGCCGAGCTCGCGGCCGACGCCGGACTGCTTGTAGCCGCCCCACTCGGCCTGCGGCACGTAGGGGTGGTAGTCGTTGATCCAGACCGTGCCCATCCGCAGCCGCGCGGCGACCCGCTCGGCCCGCCCGGCGTCGGGGTCCACACCGCGCCGGCCAGCCCGTAGATGCTGTCGTTGGCGATCCGCGACCGCGTCGTCCTCGTCGCGGAACGTCTCGACGGTGAGCACCGGGCCGAACGACTCCTCCTGCACCACCGACATGTCCGTGGTCGCAGCCGTCGAGCAGCGTGGGCAGGTAGTAGAAGCCGTCGGCGTACTGGTCGCCCTCCGGACGGGCGCCGCCGGTGCGGAGCTTCGCGCCCTCGGTCAGCCCGCGCTCGACGTACGCCTCGACCTTCTCGCGGTGCGCGGCGGAGATCAGCGGGCCGGTCTCGGCGCGCTCGTCGAAGGGGCCGCCGATGCGGATCAGCTCGGCGCGCCGGACGACCTCGTCGACGAAGTCGTCGTGGAGCGACTCCTCGACCACCAGCCGGGCGCCGGCGGAGCAGACCTGGCCCGGAGTGCAGGAACACCGCGGTCAGCGCGAAGTCCAGCGCGGTCTCCAGGTCGGCGTCGGCGAAGACGATGTTGGGGTTCTTGCCGCCGAGCTCGAGGGCCACCTTCTTGGCCGTCGCCGCGGCCGCGGCCATCACCCGCTTGCCGGTGGCCAGCCCGCCGGTGAACGAGACCATGTCGACGCGCGGGTCCTCGCTGAGCAGGGCACCGGCCCGGGGCCCGCCCCGAGCACCAGGTTGGCCACGCCGGCCGGGACGCCGGCCTCCTCGAGCAGGCCCATCAGCAGGATCGCGGTGTGCGGCGTGAGCTCGCTGGGCTTGAGGACGAACGTGTTGCCGGCGGCCAGGGCAGGGGCGACCTTCCACGAGGTCTGCAGCAGCGGGTAGTTCCACGGCGTGATCAGGCCGCACACGCCCACCGGCTCGTGCACGATGCGGCTGACCACGTCCGGGCGGCCGGTGTCGACGACGCGCCCGGCGTCCTCGGCCGGCGACGTTGCCGTAGTGCCGGAAGACGCCGACCACGTCGTCGACGTCGTACTCGCTCTCCACCAGGCGCTTGCCGGTGTCCAGCGACTCGGCCCGGGCCACGGCGGCCTTGTCGCGCACCAGCAGGTCGGCGACCCGGTGCAGCAGCGCGCCGCGCTCGAGCGGCGGAGCCGCTGGACCAGGTGCCCTCGTCGAAGGCCGCCCGGGCCGCGCCGATCGCCGCCGCGGTGTCCTCGGGGCCGGCCTCGTCGATCTCGGCGACCAGCGAGCCGTCGGCCGGGCACCGGATCTCCCGGCGCTCGCCCTCGCGGGCGCTCTCCCACCGTCCCCCGATGTAGAGCTCAGGCACCGTTCATCCGTCCGATCCGTCCGGCTATACTGTTGCGTATGTCGCAACCCGTGTGCTGCACGCAACAGACTCGCCGCATGGGCGTCAGCGCGGCGTCAAGACATCTAGGACGTTCCGTAACCAAGTCTTCGCGAGACCTCGTCGGCCGCGTCCACGACCACCGGTACCAGCTCCTTGACCCGGGTCTCCGGCAGCCGGAAGGTCGGTCCGGAGACGCTGAGCGAGGCGATCACGTCGCCGTGCGCGTTGCGGATCGGGGCGGCGATCGCGGTGAGCCCGACCTCGAGCTCGTCGACCGCCACGGCGTACCCCTGCTCGCGCACCTGCGGCCAGGTCGCGGCGCAGGCTGGCCCGGGTGGTGACGGTGTCGGCGGTGTACGACGGCAGCCGCGGCAGCCGGGCGTCGACCTCGTCGGGGCAGAGCGCGGACAGCAGGACCTTGCCGTTGGAGGTGGCGTGCAGCGGGATGTGCTGGCCGACCCAGTTGTGCGCCTGCAGCGCCGACTGGCCCGCGACCTGGTCGAGGTAGAGCACCGAGCGGTCGGAGAGCACGGCGATGTTGACCGTCTCGCCGGAGTCGGCGGCGAGCTTGCGGACGATCGGGCGGGCCTCCTGCACGACGTCGAGGCGGGCCGTGGTCGCGCCGGCCAGCCGCAGCACGCCGACGCCGAGGCGGTACTTGCCGCGGTCCTCGTTCTGCTCGACCATGTCGTGCGACTCCAGCGTGGCCACCAGCCGGAAGGCGGTGCTCTTGTGCACGCCGAGCTCGCCGGCGATCTCGGTCACGCCGGCCTCGCCGAGCCGGGCGAGGATGCCCAGGATGGTCAGGGCCCGGTCGACCGACTGCACACCCGGGGGACCCTCGGTGGCATTCTGCATGGACCGACGGTAGCGCAGACCTGTTGCGTATGACAGAACGTGTCTCTGTTGACGCAACGACTTCCGACGGCGTACAAACGCGCCATGACGCAGTCGGCCGCACCGGCCTCCCAGCCCTCCCCCGCCACGTTCGTGCTGACGCTGCAGTGCCCCGACCGGGCCGGGATCGTGCACGCGGTCAGCGGCCTGCTCGTGGAGCACCACGGCAACATCCTGGAGAGCCAGCAGTTCGACGACACGCAGGAGGACCGGTTCTTCATGCGGGTCCGGTTCGCCGTCGAGGGGTCCGTCGCCGGGGACGGGACGTTGGAGACGCTGCGCGCGGCCTTCGCCCCGGTGGCCGAGCGCTTCGCGATGACCTGGGAGCTGTGGGGGGCCACGGCGCCGTACCGCACCCTCATCATGGTCTCGAAGTTCAGCCACTGCCTCAACGACCTGCTGTTCCGCTGGAGCAAGGAGGCGCTGCAGATCGAGCCGGTGGCGATCGTGTCCAACCACCTGGACTGCGAGGCCATGGCTGCCTCCTACGGCGTGCCCTACCACCACATCCCGGTCACGCACGAGACCAAGGCCGCCGCGGAGACGCAGCTGCTGGAGCTGGTCGACTCCCTCGACGTCGACCTCGTGGTGCTGGCCCGCTACATGCAGGTGCTCTCCGACGACACCTGCCGGGCGCTGAGCGGCCGGGCGATCAACATCCACCACTCGTTCCTGCCCAGCTTCAAGGGCGCGCGGCCCTACCACCAGGCCTTCGACCGGGGCGTCAAGCTGGTCGGCGCCACCGCGCACTACGTGACGGCCGACCTCGACGAGGGCCCGATCATCGAGCAGGACGTGATGCGGGTGCACCACGGCTACGACGCCGCCGAGCTGGCCGCCGCCGGCCGGGACGTGGAGAGCCAGGTGCTCTCGCGGGCGGTGCGGTGGCACGCGGAGTCACGGGTGATGCTGAACGGCCACAAGACCGTCGTCTTCCGCTGAGGCGTCCCTTCCTGCGCGCCGTACCCCGCCGAGGCGTCCCTTCCTGCGCGTCGTACCCCGCCGAGGCGTCCCTTCCTGCGCGTCGTTGACGCCGAGGCGTCCCGTCCTGCGCGTCGTTGGCCGCCGAGGCGTCCCGTCCTGCGCGTCGTTGGCGCTGAGGCGTCCCGTCCTGCGCGGCCGATCGAGTGTTGACAGGGTGCGGGCATGATGCCCGCGCAGCCGATGGTTCGCAGGCCCCTATCCCCTCGTGACCGCTTGAGCACGACGGACAGGCCTGGCTCACCACGGCCGAGCGGGCCGGCCCGGCGAGCCCGTGCGCGGCCGGCTGCCCGGCGCGGCGCCGGCTACGCCCGTCGTACCCCTGCCGAGGCGCCCGGTACGACGGAGGTCGCACGAAGGGACGCCTCGGCGGGGTTTCCGGCGCAGGACGGGACGCCTCGGCGGGTGTACGACGCACGACGGGACGCCTCGGCGGGGTGTACGACGCACGACGGGACGCCTCGGCGGAAGGGGTCAGTCGCCCAGCTCGGCCCGCCGCCGGGTGACGTACTCCTCCAGCTCGGCGCGGATCGCGTCGTCCATGCGGCGGGGCGACGTACTCCTCGAGCTTCTTCTGGTAGATCTTCGTGGCCCGGGCGTTGGCGTCGAAGGCCCCGGTGCGCGTCCACTTCTCGTAGTTGTCGGAGGAGGACAGCATCGGCCGGTAGAAGCAGGTGCGGAAGCGCTCCATGGTGTGCATCGCCCCGAGGAAGTGACCGCCGTGGCCGACCTCCTGGTGCGCACCGAACGCCAGCGAGTCGTCGTCGATCTCCAGCGGCTTGAACTCGGCCTGCATCATCTGGAGGATCTCGATGTCGACGATGAACTTCTCGAAGCCCGCGACCAGGCCGCCCTCGAGCCAGCCGGCGGAGTGCATCACCCAGTTGGCGCCGGCCAGGAACGTCGGCAGCATGGTCATCAGCGCCTCGTAGCCGGCCTGCGCGTCCGCCACCTGCGAGGACGTCAGCCCGCCACCGGAGCGGAAGGGCAGCCCGAAGTGCCGGGCGATCTGGCCGGTGCACAGCAGGCCGATGCCCGACTCCGGCGTGCCGAAGGTGGGCGAGCCCGACTGCATGTCGATGTTGGACAGGAACGACCCGAAGATGACCGGGGCGCCGGGGTTGATCAGCTGCGCGAGCGCGATGCCGGAGAGCGCCTCGGCGATCTGCTGCACCAGCGCGGCGGGGATCGTCACCGGCGACATGGCGCCCATCAGGATGAACGGCGTCAGCACGCAGGGCTGCCCGGCCAGCGTGTACTCGAACAGCGACTCCAGCATCCGCTCGTCCCAGCGCAGCGGCGAGTTGCAGTTGATCAGCGAGATCGTCACCGGGGTCTCGACGATGGCCTCGCGGCCGCCGAAGACGATCTCACTCATCGCGATGGTGTCGCGGGCGTTGACACCGGAGACCACGTTGCCCATGTACAGCTTGTCGGTCAGCGTCTGGAGCGCGAAGGTCATGTCGAGGTGGCGGGAGTCCAGCGGCGCGTCGTTCGGCTCGCAGATCACCCCACCGGCGGAGTCCAGCACCGGGAAGGTCTGCGCGAGCTTGGCGAACCGCTCGAAGTCGTCCATCGTCGCGTCACGGCGGACGTCGCCCTCGCGCACGAACGGCGGGCCGTAGACGGCGCCGAAGGCCATCGCGTCGCCGCCGATGTGGATGCTGTTGGCGGGGTTGCGGGCCTGCACGTCGAACTCGCGCGGCGCCTTGGCGACCTGCTCGAGGACGAACTCGGGGTCGAGGAAGACCGTCTCGCCCTCGACCCGCTGGCCGGCCTTGCGGAACAGCTCCGGGCGCGCGGTCGCTGTCGAACTCCACCCCGATCTCGGTGACCAGCCGGCGCCATCCGGCGTCGAGCTTGGCCATCGCGTCCTCGGAGAGGATCTCGTACCTCGGCATGGTGTTGCGGAACATTCCTACCTCCAGAGAAGTTCTTCGAGCGTCGTGCTTGACCCCGCTTGGTCGGCATCCTAGCCTCACATTGTGGAAGTCGGTTCCACCATGTGAAACATGACGCGGCACACGTTCTCCGAGGTTCGCCATGGGCAGCTCGCCGGCAGGCGGCAGGCACGCAGGCGGTCGACCGCGCCGCGGCGCTGATCGAGCTCGTGGTGCGCGCCGACGAGCCCGCCCAGCTTCACCGAGCTGAGCGACGAGACCGGCCTGGCCCGCTCCACCACGTCGCGGCTGCTGGCCGCCCTCGAGCGCACCGACCTGATCGAGCGGCACCCCACCGGCGGGTACGTCGCCGGGCCGCTGTTCGCGCTGCACGCCGCCATCCACGACCCCTGGCCGCAGGTGGCCCGGCTGGCCCGGCCCGTGCTGGAGGCGGTCGGCGAGCGCACCGGCGAGACCGTGCACCTCGGCGTCGCCCGCGGCGACGCCGTCGTGCACATCGGCCAGGTCGAGTCGACCTTCCTGCTGTCGGCCCGCGACTGGAACCAGGTCGACGTGCCGCCGCACTGCTCCTCGCTCGGCAAGGTGCTCTACGCCTACGACGTGCTCCCGCTGCCCCCCGGTCGGCTCGAGCGGCGCACCGACCGCACCGTCACCACCCGCGAGGCGCTCGCCGCCGAGCTGGCCGCCGATGCGCCGCACGCGGGTACGCCGTCACCTGGACGAGCTCGAGACCGGGCTGTCCGGCGATCGCCGCCCCGGTCGAGGGCACGGAGGGCGTGATCTGCGCGATCGGCGTCTCCGGACCCACCGCCCGGCTCCAGGACCGGGTCGGCCCCATCGGCCGGCTCCTCGTCGAGCAGTCCGGCGCCCTGTCGGGGCTGCTCGGCCGACCCACACCACCATCGTGCGGACGACCTCCGTCCGCACGAGCCCGACCAAGGAGGGCGCGGCATGACATCCCCACGACACCGGAGAGATCCTGCAGCGGATGTACGACGAGACGCTGCTCGGCAACGCACCCGAGGTGCTGAGCCTGACGCACCAGGCGCTGGAGATGCGGCATGGAGCCGCAGACGCCTGCTGTTCGACTAGCCTGATCCCCTCGCTGGAGGAGGTCGGCGCCCGCTTCGAGCGCGGTGACTACTTCGTCCCGGAGATGCTGATCGCGGGCCGCGCGATGGCCGGCGCCATGGAGGTGCTGCGGCCGCTGCTCGCCGAGACCGGCGTGCAGACCATCGGCAAGTTCCTGATGGGCACGGTCAAGGGCGACGTCCACGACATCGGGAAGAACCTCGTCAACATCATGCTCGAGGGCGCCGGCTTCGAGGTGATCGACCTCGGCGTCCAGGTGGCCCCGGAGAAGTTCGTGGAGAAGATCATCGAGCACCAGCCCGACATCGTCGGGATGTCGGCGTTCCTCACCACCACGATGCCGATGTTCAAGGCCAACCTCAACGCGCTGCAGAAGGCCGGCCTGCGCGACCAGGTCATCGTGATGGTCGGCGGCGCCCCGGTCACCCAGGAGTACGCCGACGCGGTCGGCGCCGACGGCTACGCCCCCGACGCCTCCGCGACCGTCAAGCGCGCCAAGGACCTGCTGCAGAAGAAGCGGGCCCTGGTGAACGCATGAGCGCGCTGAGCACCAGCTGCTCGAGACCACGCTGCGCGGCACGACCGCCGAGGTCGTCATCGGCCACCACCGCCGGTTCTGCCTGATCGGCGAGCGGATCAACCCGACCGGCCGGCGGATCTTCCAGGAGCAGCTGCGCGCCGGCGACCTCTCCGCGATCGAGCGCGACGTCATCGCCCAGGTCGAGGGCGGCGCCGACGTCCTCGACGTCAACATGGGCGTGCCGATGACCGACGAGCCCGAGCTGCTGGCCAAGGCGATCACGCTCGTGCAGACGCTGACCGACAAGCCGATCTGCATCGACTCCTCGGTCGTCGAGGCGCTGGAGGCCGGGCTGGCGGCCTACCAGGGCCGCGCGCTGGTCAACTCGATCACCGCCGAGGACGACCGGATGGCGCTGATCCTCCCGCTGGTCAAGAGGTACGACGCCGCGATCATCGCGCTGCCCAACGACGCCGAGGAGATCCCGATGGAGGCGGACCGCCGCCTCGAGCTGGTGCAGCACATCGTCGACGTCGCCACCGAAGGAGTACGGCATCGCCATGGCAGGACATCGTCATCGACCCGCTGGCGATGCCGATCGGCGCCGACACCGTCGGTGGTCAACACCACCCTGGACACGATGCGCCGGATCCGCGACGGTGCACGGGCTGAACATGACCTGCGGCGCCTCGAACGTCTCCTTCGGCATGCCCGACCGGCACACCCTCGGCGCGGCGTTCCTGCCGATGGCGATGACCGCCGGCCTGACCAGCGCGATCATGGACACCCGCACGCCGCAGATCGTCGACGCCGTCAAGGCGGCCGACCTGCTGCTGGGCCACGACGAGTGGGGCTCGGCCTGGATCGCCGCCCACCGCAAGAAGCAGGCCGCCGCGCACCTGATGAGCACCGACGAGCCGGACGGTCCGCTGCACCGACCGGACGTCGAGGTCGACGACCTGCGCCGCGAGGGGCTGATCGCACCCGCCGGACGGACCCGTGGCCGCCGCCGCACGACGGGTCGGGCCGGGTGCAGCTGTCGCTTCACCCCCTCCGGCCGCGAGGTGCGGGTGCCGACCGGGCGTCAGCGTCTTCGACGCGGCGAGCTGGAACGGCATCGCGATCGACTCCACCTGCGGCGGCCACGGCACCTGCAAGAAGTGCAAGATCCAGGTGCTCGGGCGGGCCGCGTGCCCGGTGCACCGCCTCGACGTGCGCTCGTTCACGCCCGACCAGCTCGCGGCCGGCTGGCGGCTGGCCTGCCTGGCCCAGGCCACCCAGGACCTCCGGGTCGAGGTGCCGCCGCTGACCACCCGCCCCAAGGCCGCCACCCTCGGCGTCGGCCGGCAGGTGATCCTGCGCCCGGCCGTGCAGAAGCGGTACGTCGAGCTCGACGAGCCCACGCTGTCCGACCAGCGCACCGACCTGCAGCGGCTCTACGACGCGATCGACGACCTCGAGCTCACCCCCGACCTGCACGCGCTGCGCCGGCTGCCCGACGGTGCTGCGGCAGGCCGACTTCAAGGTCACCGCGGTCATCGTCGACGAGGCGCTGATCGACGTCGAGCCCGGCGACACCACCGACGCGCCGCTTCGCGATCGCCTTCGACCTCGGCACCACGACCGTGGTGGCCACGCTGATCGACACCGCGACCGGCACGCCCGCGGCGGTCGCCTCGATGCTCAACAAGCAGCAGCCCTTCGGCGGCGACGTGATCACCCGGATCAGCGCGACGATGATGGACCCCGAGGCGCTGCCCCGGCTGCGCGACGCTCGCCCAGGACACGCTGGCCGAGCTGACCGCGCGAGGTGCTCGACGAGGCCGGGGTCGAGCCCGCGCGAGGTCTACGAGGTCGCGCTGGCCGGCAACGCCACGATGACCGCGCTGGTGCTCGGCATCGACCCGGAGCCGCTCGGGCGTCGCGCCGTTCGTGATGTCCACCGCGACGATGCCCACGCTGCTCGCCACCGAGCTGGGGCTGCGCCCTGCACCCGCGGGCCCGGGCGGTGGTGTTCCCCGCCCTCGGTGCGTACGTCGGCGGCGACATCGTCTCGGGGATGCTGGCCACCGGCATGGACCGCGACAAGCGCACCCGGCTGTTCATCGACGTCGGCACCAACTGCGAGATCGTGCTCAGCGACGGCGACACCGTCGTCTCCACCGCCGCCCCGGCCGGACCCGCGTTCGAGGGCGGCGCGATCCGCTGCGGCATGCGGGCCGCCGACGGCGCCATCGAGGTGGTCCGCATCGACGACGACGTCGAGGGCGGCGTCGACGCTGGGCGTGATCGGCGACGTCGAGCCGCAGGGCATCTGCGGCTCGGGGCTGGTCGACGCGGTCTCCGAGCTGGTCCGCGCCGGGCTGCTGGACGCCTCGGGCCGGCTCGTCACCGACGAGGTGGCCAAGCGAGATCGCGCCGCACGTCGCCGACCGGCTCACCGCGATCGGCAAGGAGCGGGTCTTCGTGCTGCACCGGCCCGAGCCCGACCAGCCCGCCGGAGGAGCTGCGTCTACCTCTCCCAGCGCGACGTCCGCGAGCTGCAGTTCGCCAAGGGCGCCATCGCCACCGGGTGGACGCTGCTGCTCGAGCAGCTCGGCGCTCGAGCAGGCCGACGTGCAGCAGGTGCTGCTGGCCGGCTCGTTCGGCAGCTACCTCTCCCCCGCGGCCGCCGTGCGCATCGGGCTGGTGCCGAAGATCCCGGTGCTCCGGATCGTCTCGGCCGGCAACGTCGCCGGCGAGGGCGCGAAGATGAGCCTGCTCAGCGTCCGCGAGCGGGCCGGTGCCCTGGCGCTGCTGGAGGAGGTGGCCTATGTCGAGCTCTCCGACCGTGCCGACTTCAACGACCGGTTCGTCGACCTGCTCGCCTTCCCCGGCTGACGCCGGTCCGCGGCCGGGTCGCGCTGATCGCCTGCGGCGCGATCGCCCAGCCCGTGCGCCGAGGTGGTCGCCCGGCGCGGCTGGCCGGTGGACGTCGTACCCCTGCCGCCGCTGCTGCACAACCACCCGGACCGGATCGCCGGCGAGGTGGAGCGGCTGGCCGACGACCTGCGCCGGCCGCTACGACGCGGTCGCGGTCGGCTACGCCGACTGCGGCACCTACGGCGCCCTCGACGAGGTGTGCGAGCGGCGGGGGCTGCGCCGGCTGGCCGGGCCTGCACTGCTACGACGTGTACGGCGGCGCCGACCGGGTCGCGGGCCATGTTCGAGGCCCAGCCGGGGACCTACGTGCTCACCGACTTCCTGGTGCGCTCGTTCCACCGCAGCGTGGTCGTCGAGCTGGGCCTGGACCGCTACCCCGAGCTGCGCGACGACTACTTCGCGCACTACACCCGGATGGTGTGGCTGGCCCAGCAGCCCGACGACGGAGCTGCCGCGCGCTGGCGCGGCAGGCCGCGGACCGGATCGGGCCTGCCGCTGACCGTCGTGCCCACCGGGCACTCCGGCCTGGAGCGCGCCCTGGAGGCGGTCCTGCCGGTGAGCGTCGCGTCGCCCGAGGCCTGACCGGAGGCCTGACCCCCGAGGCCCGCGTCGCGCAGGACGGGACGCCTCAGCGGGCGTTCGCGCGCAGACGGGACGCCTCGGCGGGTGTCGCGCGCAGGACGGGACGCCTCAGCGTTTCGCGCCAGACGGGACGCCTCAGCGGACCGCCATCAGCCGCTCGAGGTAGCTGCCGGCGCCAGGCCTCGGTCTCGGCGACCTGGTTGAAGGTGTAGACGTGCAGCCCGGTGACCAGGGCCTCGGGTCGGGCCAGCACGGGCGCGCACTGCTCGAGGAAGCGCTCGCCGGTGAAGCCGCCCGGGGCGGCGAGCCGGGCGAACGTGCCCTTGTGCTTGGCGAGGAACCGGGTGGAGTCGCCCGACCCCGATCTTGGTCGCCATCGCCAGCAGCTTGGCGCGGTCGATCGGGCCGGGGATGCCGAGCAGCATCGGCATCGTGACCCCGCGGGCGCGCATCCGGTCGAGCCAGGCCCGGATGGCGGCCGGGTCGAAGCTGAGGTTGCTGACCACGTGCGTGGCGTGGCGGCGCTTGTCCCACATCGCCTGCACGGTCAGGTCGTCGCTGATGGTGGGGTGCGACTCCGGGTAGCCGGTGATCGCCGACCTCCGGGAACGGGCTGCCCAGCGCGGTCAGGTCCTCGAGCAGGTCGAGCGCGGCGGTGTAGCTCCCGGCCGGCGGGTCCTGGTCGCCGCCGGGCACGAACACCGTGCGGACGCCGGCCTCGCGCATCCGCGCGCAGATCTCGGCGAGCTCGTCGCGGCCGCTGATCATCCGCGCCGCGAGGTGCGGCACGGCGGCGTAGCCCTGCCGGGCCAGCCGCTCGGTGAGCGCCAGCGTCGGCCTCGATGCCCTTGGCCGGGCGAGGCGGTGACCGTGACGGTCCGGTCCGAGCGGCAGGTGCTCGAGGATCTTGTCCTCGATGGTGGCGGTCGGCAGCACCTCGAAGCGGGCCGAGGTGAGCATGTCGGCCAGGAAGGCGCCGTGACTTGGTGTTGCGCATGAAGCAACTCATTTCGCGATACGCAATTGCGGGTTGAAGCGTATCGCTGTCCGGAGCGCCGCGACAAGAGTCGGTGTGGTCCGACCGACCACTCGGTCAGCGGCGGACCGGTCGGGCGGTCCGACCGGTCACCGCTCCGCTGCGGATCAGTCGGTGGTGATCCGCACCAGGCCGTGCTGCACCTGGTCGTCGTCCTGCCAGCCGCTGACCCCGAACGGCGTCCAGCGGCTCGAGGTTCGCCACGACCTGCTGTCGCCGTTCGAGACCAGCGTCGGCGATGCGCGTGGCCCAGCCGTCGCCCGCGTCGAAGTCCAGGTAGAAGAGCCCGTTGGCGCGACCGGCCTCCGGCACCACCCGCTGGAACGACGCGGACCCGCCGAGGTCGCCCTCGGTCGACGCAGCTGCTTGACGTAGGCCTCGTCGGTCCCGACGGCCACCAGGTCACCGCCTGTGCCACCTTGACCAGGTCGGCGTCGGGCCCGGCCGCGGCCTTGAGCTTGTCGATCACGGCGATGATCTTGTCCGCGTCGCCCTTGATCCGGATGCCGGCGGGCAGCGTGGACGAGGTCCGGCTGGTCCCCCAGCGCGTCGGGGTCGAGGCTGGAGTCGACCGAGACGCTGAAGCCCTGGCCGAGCAGGGTCTCAGGTCCTCGGGGAGCTGGAGACCGGTCTGCTGCTCGCGCCTGGCCGAGCACCGAGTCGAGCTGGTCGCCGAGCAGCGAGCTGGACCGAGTCGAAGGACTCGTCGAGCCAGCCGTCCCGCAGCGCCACCGACAGCACGGCAGCGGTGGTCGCCGGCAGGGTGCCAGCATCGGGCCCCCCACCCGCCGGACCGCCCACCGCCTGCCCGAGGCCGGCGGACGCGAACTCGGCCTCGACCGCCCCGTCCCGGAAGCGCAGCACCCCGCTGGCGCCCTTGAAGTCCTTCATCGCCGTGGTCGAGCTGGCGGGACTGCCCGCGGGGCGCCCTTCTGCTCGGCGACGACGGCGTCGGCCGCGTCCTTCGAGGCGTACATCGCTGACGATGCCGGGGTCCCCGGCCCGGTCCATCCAGGTGGTGAAGTCCTTGTCGTCGGCCAGGGACGCCGACTCGGCCGCCGTGGCCATCGCGTCGGCTCGGACTGGTGCTCCGAGATCAGCAGGTAGTCCCCGACCGCGGCGATGCCCAGCGTGCTGTCGTCCTTGTCGCACGTCTCCAGCGCGCGCATGCCCGTGCGGGCCTTGTCCTGGTCGGTGACCTGCAGGGCCACCAGCGGCAGGACCTTGTCGCCCTTGCCCGGTACGGCGGCCAGAGCGACCCGGTCACCGATCCAGGGCTCGACGTCCTCGGCGTAGCTCAGGTCCGGGCAGCTGCCGTCCTTGCGGATCTCGGTGAACAGGCGCTTGCGCAGGTCGTCGCGGCTGCCGATCTTGAGCTCGGAGCGGAGCGCGGGGAACTTGCGGAGGATCGTGATGGCCTCGATCTTCTGGGCGGCCGACGGGTCCAGGTCGAGGCTGACGTAGCCCAGCGCGTCCGCGGGGACCGCGGTGGCCGGCGAGGTGCCGCCCGCCATCAGCTGGGTCACGCCGTAGGCGCCGACGCCGACGGCCCCCACCACTGCGACGGCCACCCCGGCCACCAGGCCGGTGCGGCGGCGGCGGCGGCCGCTCCCGGGGACGGGACCCGTGACGTAGGGGTACTCCGGGCCGAGGTACTCGGGCTGGGACGGGTCGTTCGTGGTCATGCGCTCTCCCCCTGTGCGGCCCGACCGGACCACGGAGCGCCCGCCACGACCCGCCGGGCCGTGCTGCGCCCGGTGTGCCCGTGCGGCCGTGTCTGCGGGCACCGCACCTCACGGCACCCGAGGAGCCATGCGTAACCGCGACCACCCCCCGAGGACAGGGGCATTTCGGGATCAGTCGGTCGTCATCCCCGCGGAACGGTCTGTCCTCGGCACGTGCCCCACGAGGACGAACAGGGCACCGACCAACGACCCGAAGGGCCAGGCCAGGTAGACCACGAAGGTGTCCACGGTCAGCGACTCCGGCACCCTGGCCCCCACGCGGGCCGTGCGCAGGGCCGCCTGCGGGTCCCCGGGGCCGGCGAGGTGGCCGACGTAGCGCATCACGGCGGCCGCGGCGCAGGCCCCCACCACCAGCAGCACGCTGGTCAGCAGGGGGTCGCGGTGCCGCCAGGCGGTGAGCACCAGACCGGCCAGGAGTCCGGCCACCCCGCCGACCACCACGAACCAGCCGTCCGCCCCGAACCGCTTGCCGAGCTCGGCCTCGCCCATGGCGCCGCCCTGGGCGAGCTTGGTGAACTCGGCCGGGCTGACCAGCACGGACCACAGCAGTCCCGCGAGGACACCGAGGGCCAGGAGGACGCCCAGCACCACCACGGCGTCACGGGACGCACCGCCCGCACGACCCCGGGTGCCGGACGCGCCGACAGCATCAGACGCCACGGGCGCGGCCGGGCGCGGCTCGTCGACGGACCCGTCGTCCCTGCCCACCGGATCAGCCGGCCAGGCAGTTCGGGCCCAGCAGCGCCTTGAGGTCGGCGAACAGCGCCGGGCTCGCGGCGACCCGGAGGCGGTCGTCGAGCTTCATCACGGTGGTCGAGGTCTTGGTCATCAGCCGCAACCGTACTTCGGTGACCCCGGGGTGGGTGCCGAGCACCTCCTTGAGCTGCTCGACGACCGGCATCGGTGCAGCGGGTCGAGGGCATCGAGACGACGACCGGGCCCGAGGAGGCCCCGCCCTCCCGCTGCAGGTCGGGGACGCTGACCTCCTGGCCGTGCAGCTCCGGCTGGTCCTTCGAGCGCGAGAGCCGGCCCTTGACGGTGACGATCGCGTCCTCGTTGAGCAGCGTGCTGGCCAGCTGGTAGGCGGAGGGGAACAGCAGCACGTCGATGCCGCCCTCGAGGTCCTCCACGGTGACCATGGCCCACGCGTCGCCGCGCTTGGTGATCTTGCGCTGCACCGAGGTGATCAGGCCCGAGACCGTCACCGTGGAGCCGTCGGGTCGCTCCTCGTCGACCAGCAGCTGGCCGATGGTGCAGTCGGTGCCGACGGACAGGACGTGCTCGAGCCCCATCAGCGGGTGGTCGGAGACGTAGAGGCCGAGCATCTCGCGCTCGTGGCCCAGCAGCGTCTGCTTGTCCCAGTCGGCGATGTCGGGGACGGCGATGGCCACCCCGAACCCGCCCCCGTCGTCGTCGAGGGCGCCGAACAGCGAGTCCTGCCCGATGGCCTCGTTGCGCTTGATGTCGGCGTACTGGTCGACGGCGGTCTCGTGGATGGTGACCAGCGCCCGGCGGCGGTGGCCCAGGGAGTCGAAGGCGCCGGCCTTGATCAGCGACTCGATGACCCGCTTGTTGCAGACCAGGGTCGAGACCTTGTCCATGAAGTCGGCGAAGTCGGCGAAGCGGCCCTGCTCGCGCCGGGCGGCCACGATCTGGTCGACCACGTTGATCCCGACGTTGCGGACCGCGCTCAGGCCGAAGCGGATGTCGGTGCCGACCGGGGTGAAGGTGGCCTCGGACTCGTTGACGTCGGGCGGCAGCACCTTGATGCCCATCCGCCGGCACTCGTTGAGGTAGATGGCCATCTTGTCCTTGTCGTCCTTGACGGACGTCAGGACCGCGGCCATGTACTCGCCGGCGTAGTTGGCCTTGAGGTAGGCCGTCCAGTAGGAGACCAGGCCGTAGGCCGCGGAGTGCGCCTTGTTGAAGGCGTAGTCGGAGAACGGCAGCAGGGTGTCCCACAGCGCCTTGACCGCGGCGGCGGAGTAGCCGCGCTCGTGCATGCCGGCGGAGAAGGCGGCGAACTGCTTGTCGAGCTCCTCCTTCTTCTTCTTGCCCATCGCCCGGCGCAGCAGGTCGGCCTGGCCCAGGGTGTAGCCGGCGAGCTTCTGGGCGATCGCCATCACCTGCTCCTGGTAGACGATCAGCCCGTAGGTCTCGCCCAGGACGTCCTCCAGGGCCTCGGCCAGCTCGGGGTGCAGGGCCTCGACCGGCTCGCGGCCGTTCTTGCGGCGGGCGTACCTGTTGTGGGAGTCCGCGCCCATCGGGCCGGGGCGGTAGAGCGCGCCGACCGCCGAGATGTCCTCGAAGCTGTCCGGGCGCATGCTGCGCAGCAGGGCGCGCATCGGGCCGCCGTCGAGCTGGAAGACGCCCAGGGTGTCGCCCGCGCGAGAGCAGCGCGAAGGTCGCCGGGTCGTCGAGCTCGAGGTCCTCGAGCACCACCTTCTCCTGGCGGTTGTTCGCGATGTTGATCAGCGCGTCGTCGAGGATGGTCAGGTTGCGCAGGCCCAGGAAGTCCATCTTGATCAGCCCGAGGCGCTCGCACGTCGGGTAGTCGAACTGGGTGATGATCGCGCCGTCCTGCTCGCGCTTCATCACCGGGATCACCGACTGCAGCGGCTCGCTGGACATGATGACGCCGGCCGCGTGCACGCCCCACTGCCGCTTGAGGCCCTCGATGCCGATGGCGGTGTCGACGACCTTCTTCACGTCGGCGTCGGCGTCGTAGAGCGCCCGGAACTCGCCGCCCTCGCCGTACCGCTTGTGGGCGCTGTCGAAGATCTCCTTCAGCGGGACGTCCTTGCCCATCACCGAGGCCGGCATCGCCTTGGTGATGCGGTCGCCCATCGCGAACGGGTAGCCCAGGATCCGCGAGGAGTCCTTGACCGCCTGCTTGGCCTTGATCGTGCCGTAGGTGACGATCATCGAGACCCGGTCGTCGCCGTACTTGTCGGAGACGTAGCGGATCACCTCGCCGCGGCGGCGCTCGTCGAAGTCGATGTCGAAGTCGGGCATCGAGACCCGGTCGGGGTTGAGGAACCGCTCGAAGATGAGCCCGTGCCGCAGCGGGTCGAGGTCGGTGATCCGCATGGCGTACGCCGCCATCGACCCGGCCCCCGAGCCGCGGCCGGGGCCGACGCGGATGCCGTTGTCCTTGGCCCAGCTGATGAAGTCCGCGACGACCAGGAAGTAGCCCGGGAAGCCCATCGCGGTGATGACGCCGATCTCGAAGTCGGCCTGCGCGCGGACCGCCTCCGGGGTGATCCCCTCGGGGTAGCGGTAGGCCAGGCCCTTCTCGACCTCCTTGACGAACCAGGTGTCCTCGGTCTCGCCCTCGGGCACCGGGAAGCGCGGCATGTAGTTGGCCGACTCGTCGAACTCGACGTTGCAGCGCTCGGCGATCAGCAGGGTGTTGTCGCACGCCTCGGGCAGGCCGTTGCGCTCGCCCCACAGCTCGCGCATCTCGGCCGGCGACTTGATGTAGTAGCTGTCGCCCGGAGAACGGAACCGCTTGGGGTCGGCCATCGTGCTGCCCGAGGAGACGCAGCAGCAGGTGCTCGTGGGCGGCGGCGTCGCCGGGGTTGGTGTAGTGCGAGTCGTTGGTGGCGACCGGCGGGATGCCGAGGTCCTTCGACAGCCGGAGCAGGCCGTCGCGGACCCGGGTCTCGATGGACAGGCCGTGGTCCATCAGCTCGAGGAAGAAGCTGTCGCCGGCCGAAGATGTCCTGGAAGTCGCCGGCCGCGGCGCGGGCCTTGTCGTAGTCGCCGATGCGCAGCCAGGTCTGGATCTCCCCCGAGGGGCAGCCGGTGGTGCCGATCAGGCCGGCGGCGTGCTCGGCCAGCAGCTCCCGGTCGGCGCGGGGCTTGTAGAAGAAGCCCTCGAGCGAGGAGCGGGAGGACAGCCGGAACAGGTTGTGCATGCCCGCGGTGGTCTCGGCCAGCAGCGTCATGTGGGTGTAGGCGCCGCTGCCGGAGACGTCGTCGTCGCCGCCGTTGTTCCAGCCGGACCCGCTTGCGGTCGAAGCGCGAGGTGTCGGGGGTGAGGTAGGCCTCCATGCCGATGATCGGCTTGACGCCGGCGGCCCGGGCCTTGGCGTAGAAGTCGTAGGCACCGAACACGTTGCCGTGGTCGGTCATCGCGATGGCGTCCATGCCCAGCTCGGCGGTCCGCGCGAACATCTCGCCCGAGCCGCGCGGCGCCGTCGAGCATGGAGTACTCGGTGTGCACGTGCAGATGGACGAACGAGTCCGTTCATCGCGGACCCGGAAGCCATGGGAGACCACCCCTTCCCGGGCCGACTAGGACCCTGCGAACCCATGGACGTGCACGCTGACGATGGACCGAGCACGACTCGGCCGACCTTCTGGGGGAAGACCGTCAGCCTACGTGACCCGACCCACGATGCTGGCAGGACCCACCGACAGCTCAGCGGTCACCCGGCGGGCCCGGCTCGTCGGCTCGCTCGGCGGCGTCCAGGCTCGCGGTGATGACCGCGTCCATGATCCGGTGGCCAGCCGGTCGGCCCCCAGGGTGGGCGCCGACCGGGCCATCCGCGCCACGATCTGCGGCCTCGCGCTCGGGGTCGCGGCCCGCGTGCCCGGGCACCTCCTTGAGCCGCTGGATCCGCCGCGGTGAGCCGGGCCCGCTCGGCGAGCAGGCCCGGCCAGCCGGTCGTCGACGCGTCGATCCGGCGGCGCAGCCCCTCGAGCGAGGCCGGGTCGGGCCAGGCCATCTCGACGTCGGGCTCCCGCTCCTCGTTGTCCGAGCCGTCGGTGCGTCGGACCTCCCCGAAGCCGTGCCGCTGGTAGAACCGCCGGGCCCGCTCGTTGGTCTCGAACACCCAGAGCCCGAGCCCGTCCGGGCGCACGCTCTTCGCGAGGTCGAGGAGCACCGTGCCGATCCCCTCCCCGGTCAGCGCCGGGGTCGACGTAGAGGGAGTGCACCCAGCCGTCCTCGAGCAGCAGCAGCCCGACGGGTACGGCGTCCCGCTCGGCCAGCCACACCTCCACACGCGCCGGCCCGTCGTGCGCGGCGGTCGAACCTGGGAGGCCGGCACCCAGCGGCGCACGTCCTCGGGCGGGTGGACCGGCCGCGGGATGGCCGGGTAGGCGGCCTCGCGGGCCTCGAGGAACAGGGTGGCGAGCGCGTCGGCGTCCTCGACGGTCGCCGGCCGCACGACCAGGTCGTCGCCGGGCTGCTCAGACGGCATCGCGCAGGGCGTCCAGGGCGTCGGCGAGGTCCGCGGGGTACGGCGAGGCGAACTCGACGTACTCGTTGCTCTCCGGGTGCTCGAAGCCGAGCCGCACCGCGTGCAGCCACTGGCGGGTCAGGCCCACCCGCGCGGCCAGCGTAGGGTCGGCGCCGTAGGTCAGGTCACCGAGGCACGGGTGGTGCAGCGCGGCCATGTGCACCCGGATCTGGTGGGTGCGGCCGGTCTCGAGGTGCACCTCCAGGAGGCTGGCGAACCGGTGCGCCTCGAGGACCTCGTAGTGCGTGACGCTGGCCTTGCCGTCGGCCCGCACCGCGAACTTGTAGTCGTGCTTGGGGTGCCGGCCGATCGGGGCGTCGATGGTGCCCTGGCAGCGGGTCGGGGTGGCCCTGGACCAGGGCGTGGTAGGTCTTGTCGACGGTGCGGTTGCCGGAAGGCGTTCTTGAGCACCGAGTAGGCGCGCTCGGACTTGGTGATGACCATGACCCCGGAGGTGCCCACGTCGAGGCGCTGCACGATGCCCTGGCGCTCGGCGGCGCCGCTGGTGGCGATGCGGAAGCCCGCGGCGGCGAGGTGGCCGACGACGGTCGGGGCCGTTCCACCCGGGGCTGGGGTGCACCGCGACGCCGACGGGCTTGTCGATGACCACGATCGCGTCGTCGTCGTGCACGATCTTGATGCCCTCGACGATCTCCGGCACCACGGCCACCGGGTCGACCGGGCCGGGATGGCCACCTCGAGCATCGACGCCGGCCTCGACCCGGTCGGACTTCGCGGGCGGCGCTGCCGTCGACGCTGCACGTGCCCGGCGCGGATCAGCTCCGCGGCGCGGGTGCGCGAGAGCCCGAACATCCGGGCGATCGCGGCGTCGACGCGCTCGCCGGCCAGCCCGTCGGGGACGGTGACGGTGCGGTGCTCGTGCCCGGCTCACGGGTCGGCGGCGGCGGCGCTCACGGGAGGCGTCCGCGGGTCCGGGTGCCGTCGAGCGAGACCCCGCGCACCGCCTGCACGATGATCACGGCCGCCGCGACGTTGATGCACATGTCGGCCACGTTGAAGATCGGCCAGTGCGGCAGCTGGCAGGAAGTCCACCACGTGGCCGCGCAGGGACCCGGGGGCGCGGAAGACCCGGTCGGTGAGGTTGCCCAGGATCCCGGCCAGCAGGAAGCCGAGGGCGAGCGCCCAGCCCGGTGCTGCGCAGCCGCCGGGAGAACCACAGCACCGTGCAGGCCGCGACGACGGCGACCAGGGTCAGCACCAGCGTGTACGACGTGCCGGTGCTGAACGCCGCGCCGGGGTTGCGCACCAGGCGCAGCGTCAGCAGGTCGCCGACCACACGGCACCGGCCGACCGGTCGGTGAGGTGCTCGACGGCCAGGATCTTGGTGACCAGGTCGACGACGTACCCGAGGACCGCGATGACGGCCGCGAGCAGCGCCAGGCAACGGGTCCTGGACCCGGACGTGCGCCCGCCGTCCGGGCCGTGGGGTGAGCCGGGTCGCTGGGGTTCAGCGACGCTCCTCGCGCTGCTTGCATGACAGGCACAGTGTGGCACGCGGGAACGCCATGACCCGCATCTTGCCGATGGGCTCGCCACAGCTCTCGCACACGCCGTAGCTGCCGTCCTCGATGCGCGTCAGCGCCCGCTCGGTCTGCGCCAGCATGTCCCGCGCGTTGTTGGCCAGGCTCATCTCGTGGTCGCGCTCGAAGGTCGTGGACCCCACGTCGGCCTGGTCGTTGCCCGGCGCCGTCGCCGGCGTCGCGCATCAGGTCGTGGAGCTCGTGCTCGGCCAGGTTGAGCTCGGAGCGCAGCCGGTCGCGGTCGGCGTCGCAGCTCGCCGCGGACCTCGGCGAGCTCGGCCGCCGTCCAGGGCTTCTCGCCGGGCTTGACAGCGAGCGTGCGGGGCCGAGGTCCGCTTGGCGGCCGCCTTCTTGGCGGGGGCCTTCTTCGCCGGCACCTTCGTGGCCGCCGCCTGCTTCGCCGGGGCCTTCTTCGCCGGGGCCTTCTTCGCCGGGGCCTTCTTCGCCGGGGCCTTCTTCGCCGCAGCCTTCTGGGCGGAGGCCGTCGAGGCGGCCCTGGTGCCGGCCGTCGTCGCGGGCGCCACGGTCTTCTTCGCGGCGGCCTTGGCGGCGGACTTGGTCGCCGGAGCCTGCTTCGGAACGGGCACCTTCGTGCCGGTGCTTCTCGTGCGTGCCATGTCCGCGCAGCCCCCTCAAGCCCGGGTACACCAGGAAACGAGCCGCGGTCCCGACGGCCCGGTCCGGGCGCACCGCGTCACGTGTGCGGCGAGGATATGCCGCACCCGCACGGGTGACAACAGACCGCGCCGGGAATCGGCCCGGGACCGGTCTGGCAGACTGGTCCTGCCGCACGGTGTCGACGGGACGAGTAGCTCCGAGAACAGCCGACAGCGACCCGGGGACGGTGAGAGCCCGGGGGTGTTGTCCGGAACGAAGATCAGCCCCGAGCCGCCGGAAGAGCGACGGTCCGCAGTGCCCTGCACACCGCGGTCCGACGGGTAGACCCGGCTGCGGTGAGGTGAGGTGAGTGGACGGCCTGCACGCCCGGGGTCGTCAAGGAGGGTGGTACCGCGGGACCGGCCTGACGGCGCACGACACGCGCCGGACCGATCTCGTCCCTTCAGCCCAGCAGTCGCGCAGCACTGAGGCCGAAGGAACCACACGTGAACCCCTACCGCCCCGTCCCGCCCCAGGTGGACCTCCCCGCCCTCGAGCACGACGTGCTCGACCTGTGGCGGGAGGACCGGACGTTCGAGAGGTCGCTGGACCTCGGCGTCGACCGGCCCCGCTGGACCTTCTACGAGGGTCCTCCGACCGCGAACGGCCGACCCGGCACCCACCACGTCGAGGCGCGCGTCTTCAAGGACGTGTTCCCGCGCTACAAGACGATGCAGGGCTTCCTCGTCGAGCGGAAGGCCGGGTGGGACTGCCACGGGCTGCCGGTCGAGCTGGCGGTGGAGAAGGAGCTCGGCTTCTCCGGCAAGGGCGACATCGAGGCCTACGGCGTCGCGGAGTTCAACGCCCGGTGCCGGGAGTCGGTGCTGCGGCACGTCGACGCGTTCGAGGAGATGACCGAGCGGATGGGGTACTGGGTGGACACCTCCGCACCCCTACCGCACGATGGACCCGGGCTACGTCGAGTCGGTGTGGTGGGCGCTGAAGCAGATCCACGACAAGGGCCTGCTGGTGGAGGACTACCGCGTCGCGCCGTACTGCCCCCGCTGCGGCACGGGGCTGTCCGACCACGAGCTGGCGCAGGGGTACGAGACGGTCACCGACCCGAGCGTCTACGTCCGGTTCCCGCTGACGTCGGGCCCGTACGCCGGCCGCGCGGCGCTGCTGGTGTGGACCACGACCCCGTGGACCCTGGTGTCGAACACCGCCGTCGCCGTACGCCCCGACGTGACGTACGTGGTGGCCAGCGACGGCACGGAGACGCTGGTCGTCGCCGAGCCGCTGCTCGAGGCGGTGCTCGGCGACGGCTGGACGGTGCAGGCCCGCGTCGACGGCCGGGAGATGGAGCGCTGGACCTACCGGCGCCCCTTCGAGCTCGTCGACTTCCCGGCCGCGCGGCCCAGCTCGTGGTCCTCGCCGACTACGTCACCACCGAGGACGGCACCGGCCTGGTGCACCAGTCCCCCGCCTTCGGCCAGGACGACATGGCGGTCTGCAAGTCCTACGACCTCCCAGTGGTCGTCCCGGTCCGGCCCGACGGGCACTTCGCGGACGACGTGCCCCTGGTCGGCGGCCAGTTCTTCAAGCACGCCGACGCCGACCTGGTCGGCGACCTGCAGGCGCGCGGGACTGCTGTTCCGGCACGTGCCCTACGAGCACAGCTATCCGCACTGCTGGCGCTGCCACACGCCGTTGATGTACTACGCCCAGCCGTCCTGGTACGTCCGGACCACCCAGGTCAAGGACGCCCTGCTGCGGGAGAACGAGAACACCACCTGGTTCCCCGACACCATCAAGTGGGGCCGGTACGGCGACTGGCTGCACAACAACATCGACTGGGCGCTGTCGCGCAGCCGCTACTGGGGCACGCCGCTGCCGATCTGGCGCTGCGGCGAGGGCCACCAGACGGTGGTCGGCTCGCTGGCCGAGCTCTCCGAGCTGAGCGGCACCGACCAGTCGGGGCTCGACCCGCACCGGCCCTACGTCGACGCGGTGGTCCTCGACTGCCCGGAGTGCGGCGCCGAGGCCCGGCGGGTGCCCGAGGTCATCGACGCGTGGTTCGACAGCGGCTCGATGCCGTTCGCGCAGTGGGGCTACCCCCACCAGCCCGGCTCCGCCGAGCGGTTCGAGCGCGCCTACCCCGCCGACTTCATCTGCGAGGCGATCGACCAGACCCGCGGGTGGTTCTACACGCTGATGGCGATCGGCACGCTGGTCTTCGACGAGTCGTCGTACGAGAACGTGCTGTGCCTGGGCCACATCCTGGCCGAGGACGGCCGCAAGATGTCGAAGCACCTGGGCAACATCCTCGAGCCGATGCCGCTCATGGACCGGCACGGCGCGGACGCGGTGCGCTGGTTCATGGCCGCCTCCGGCTCACCGTGGGCCGCGCGCCGGGTCGGCCACACGACGATCCAGGAGACCGTCCGCAAGGTCCTGCTGACCTACTGGAACACCGTCGCGTTCCACGTGCTGTACGCCGGCACGGCCGGCTGGGACCCGAGCGCCGAGGCGCCCGCCGTCGCGGACCGGCCGGTGCTCGACCGGTGGCTGCACGCCGGCACGGCCCGGCTGGTCCGGCAGGTGACCGAGGCCATGGACCGCTTCGACACCCAGCGGGCCGGGTCGCTGATGGCGGAGTTCGTCGACGACCTCTCCAACTGGTACGTGCGGCGGTCCCGCCGGCGGTTCTGGGAGGGCGACCCGGCAGCGCTCGCCACGCTGCACGCCACCCTCGACACCCTCACCCGGCTGATGGCGCCCATGGTGCCGTTCATCACCGAGCAGGTGTGGCAGGACGTCGTCCGGCCGGCGACCCCGTCCGGTCCGGAGTCGGTGCACCTGGCCCCGTGGCCCACGGCCGACCCCGCCGACGAGGACGCCGGGCTGTCCGACGGAGTGGCGCTCGCCCGCCGTCTGGTGGAGCTCGGACGTGCGGCCCGCGCGGACGCGAAGGTGCGCACCCGTCAGCCGTTGAGCCGCGCGCTGGTCGGGTCCTCGGCGTGGGCGCGGCTCGACGACGAGCTGCGGCGCGAAGTGGCCGAGGAGCTCAACGTCGGTGCGGTCGAGCCCTTGTCCGGCGCTGGCGCGGACCTGGTGGACTACAGCGCCAAGGGCAACTTCCGCGCGCTGGGCAAGCGGTTCGGCAAGCAGACCCCCCAGGTGGCGGCGGCGATCGCGGCTGCCGACGCCGCGGGGCTCGCGGCGGCGCTCGGCGCCCACGGCACGGCGGTGGTCGAGCTCGACGGCGCCGAGGTGCAGGTCGGCCCGGACGACGTGATCGTCTCCGAGCGCCCGCGGGAGGGCTGGTCGGTGGTGAACGAGCAGGGCGAGACCGTGGCGCTGGACCTCGAGCTCACCCCCGAGCTGCTGCGGGCCGGCGTGGCTCGCGAGGTGGTGCGCCTGGTCCAGGACGCGCGCAAGGGCGCCGGTCTCGAGGTCAGCGACCGCATCGTGCTGACCTGGCAGGCGGGCGACGAGACGGCGGCCGCGATGCTCGAGCATGCCGACCTCGTCGCCGACGAGGTCCTTGCCGTCGACGATGCACCGGGCCGGCCCGACCGGCACCGTGGTCCGCGACGACACCCTCGACCTGACCTTCTCGGTGGCCAGGGCCGACCGCGACGACGAGGCGGCTAGGTGCGGTCGCCGTGGCCGTCGTCGCCGAGCAGCGACGGCGACTGCGGCCGGCCGTCGTCGGCCGACCGGATCCCGTCGCCGCTGCCGTCGAGGGCCGCGAGCTGCTGCTCGAAGTAGGACTTGAGCCGCGCACGGTACTCCCGCTCGAAGGCGCGGAGGTTCTCCACCTCGCCGTCCAGCCGCTGCTTCTCGGCGTCCAGCTCGCCGAACAGCTGCCGGCGTCGTTGCTCGGTGTCGGCCTCGAGGGTCTGCGCCCGCTCGCGGGCGTCCGCCTCGAGCTGGTCGGCAGCTGCTGCGCGCCCCGAGCTCCGAGGATCGGCGCGGCGACGATCGCTCGGCCTCGGCGGGCCTCGGACGACCAGCTCGTCGGCGTTGCGGGTGGCGATCTCCAGCAGGCGCACCGCCGCGCTGGACGCCTCGGCGGCGGTGCTGACCCGAGGGTCTCCACCGGCTGCCGCGCGGCTGCTCGGCGCGGGTGGTCGGGCGTCACCGGCTCGGTCGCCGCCGGCTCCTCGGGGCCGCCGGTCGTCGCCGGCTCCTCGGCCCGCTCAGGCGTCACCTCGGCGGTCGCCGCCGGACAGCCTGCCGCGCAGCTCCTCGTTCTCGCGGGTGAGGCGGGCCAGCTCGGACTCGACCTCGTCGAGGAACTGGTCGACCTCTCCCATGTCGTAGCCCTCGCGGAGCCGGACCGGGGTGAAGCGCTTGTTGCTCACGTCCTCGGGCGTCAGCGGCATGATCCACCTTCGTGCGTTCGTCGTTCGTCGGTGTCCGGATGCGACCGGGCGCGCGTCGAGCCGCGCACCGGCTCACGCTACCGCGCCGGCACGGTCGCGCGGCGGGAGCCCACGCCCGCAGCGGCCAGCCGGCCGGTCGCGGGCACGGGCCTCAGAACGGCAGCCGCAGGGCGATGGAGCGCAGCAGGTAGACGACGATCAGGACGATGAGGAAGCTGGTGTCCAGCATCACCGCGCCGAGCCGCAGCGGCGGGACGAACCGGCGGACGAACCTGATCGGCGGGTCGGTGGCGCGAGAAGACGACCTCGAGCACGAAGAGCACGGGTCCCCGCGGGGTCCACGACCGCGCGAACATCTGCACCCAGTCCACCACGAGGCGGACCAGCATCAACCCCAGGAAGACGTTGAGCAGGACGCACAGGAGGGTGCCGACGGGGCCAGGGGTGGTCACCCGGTCACCGGATCGGGCCAGGCGATGGGCCAGGCGGCCCGGCGCGCACGCTCAGCTCTGGTTGAAGAAGCCGCCCTCGGCGATCCGCGGCTTGTCCTCTGCGGCCACGGTGACGTTGGGCGGGGAGAGCAGGAAGACCTTGTTGGTGACCCGCTCGATGGTCCCGCGCACCGCGAAGACCAGGCCCGCGGCGAAGTCGACCAGGCGCTTGGCGTCGGAGTCGTCCATCTCGGAGAGGTTCATGATCACCGGGACGCCCTCGCGGAAGTTCTCCCCGATGGTGCGCGCCTCGTTGTAGGTGCGCGGGTGCAGCGTGGTGATCCGGGACAGCTCGGCGACACTGTCGGGCCCGACCGGTGCCCCTGGGCGGGCACGTGGGCGCACCGGCCTGGGGGCGCCGACGCTCGGCGATGTGGGCCACCGGCGGCGGGGCGCGGCTCCTGCGGTGGAAGCGGGTCGATCCGCGCTCCGGCTCGCCGTACGCCTGGCCCTGCTCGTCGTAGCCCTCGCCGTAGGCGTCGTCGTAGCGGTCGGTGTCCTCGAGGAGGCCCGAGGTAGACACCCATCTTGCGCATCGCGCTGCCCATGAAGCTAGCCCTTCGCTACATCGGCGGACCCCCGGATGGGGCCGCTGCCACGGCGTCGAGACTACCGTCCGCGGCGGCCTGCCACCGAGCACCGCGCTGCCTATCCGCACGTGTGTCGCGCCGCTTTCGACGGCCGCCTCGAGGTCGCCGCTCATCCCGGCCGAGATCCAAGCGCCGCCGGCGCCGAGGCCCGGACCTGCTCGGCCAGCTGCTGCAGCCGGGCGAAGGCCGGACGGGGGTCGACCCTCACGCGGGGCGACCGCCATCACCCCCGCAGCCGCAGCCCCTCGGTGCTCAGGACCCGCTCCACCAGCGCCGGCACGGCGTCCGGGGGCGCGCCGGCGCGTCCCGAGCCCTCGGAGCCGGCCGGGTCGAGGTCGACCTGCACCAGCACGTCCAGCCCCCCGGTCGTTGCGCTCCGCGCCGACGGCCAGTCCGCGCAGCAGCTTGGCCCGGTCGACCGACTCCACCACCGAGGCGTAGTCGGCCACCGCGGACGCCTTGTTGCTCTGCAGCCCGCCGATGTAGTGCCAGGACAGGTCCAGGTCGGCGCACTCGGCCGCCTTGGCCACGGCCTCCTGGTGCCGGTTCTCCCCCACGTGCCGCACCCCCAGCCCGGCCAGCAGCCGTACGTCGGAGGCGGGGAAGAACTTCGTGACCACGGTGAGGGTGACCTCGTCGGCGCTCCGGCCCGCCCGTGCGCAGGCCTCCGCGATCCTGCCGCGCACCGTCCTCAGGCGTTCCTCGAGCTCGGTGCGGCGGTCGGTCACCGGGCCAGTGTGCCCCGGGCGTCGCCGCGGACCCTGACCAGGCCGCCCAGCCGTCCCGAGCGCCGGCCCTGGCGACGGTAGGAGAAGAGGTCGTCGTCCTCGAGGGTGCAGCGCGAGACGTCGAGGACGGTGACGCCCTCGCGGTCGAGCTGGGCGCGGACCCCGGCGCCGATGTCGAGCGAGGGCGTGCCCCACGCCGTGGTGGCGTACGCCTCCGGCACCACCGCGGCGACCTCCGCGCGCAGGGCCTCCGGCACCTCGTAGCAGGCGCCGCAGACGTGCGGGCCCACCCAGGCGGTGAGGTCACCCGCCCCCAGCTCGCGCAGCGCCCGCACCGCGTGCGGGACCACGCCGGCCGCCAGCCCGGGCCGGCCGCCGTGGGCCACGCCGACCACCCCGACGGCAGGGTCGGCCAGCACCACCGGGACGCAGTCGGCGACCCGCACGAGCAGGGCGACGTCCGGCAGGGCGGTGACCATCGCGTCCGCCACCGGGACGACGCCGCCGGCCACCGCCGTCTCGTCGACCACGTGCACGTCGGCACCGTGGACCTGGTGCATGGCGACCATGGCCCGCAGGCGTGGCGGCGGTGAAGGCCGCGGCCACCAGGTCCAGGTTGCGGCGGACCGCGGCGGGGTCGGAGCGTCCCCGTCCCCCTGCGCGGCGGGAGAGCCGGTGGAGAGGTCCAGGGACGCGAACGGACCGCCACTGGTTCCTCCGTGGCGGTCCGTGAACGCGACGTCGACCGGGCTGCGCGTGTCCTGGAAGGCGAACACGCGTCGGTGCTCCGCCGTGCTACTTCAGGAAGTCCGGCACGTCGAGGTCGTCGTCGTCGAAGGCGGACCGCCGCGGCCTCGGGCCGGCTGGCTCGCCGAGGCCGGCCGCTCGGACGGGCTGCCCGAGGCGGAGGGGCTCGGTGAACGAGCCGTAGCCCGACCGGGCCGAGGTGGCACCCCGCTCGGGCTCCGCTCGCGACGGCGCGGCCGAGGAGCCGGCCGAGGGCCGACCCGTCCGCCGGCGACGCCCACGGGCTGCGGCGTGCGGGCCGGGCCGCTGGGCGCACCGCCGTACGACGGGGTGCTCGGCTGCGGCCGAGACGCGGCGCCCCGCTGCGCGGCCGCGCGGGTGTCGGCCTGGGACTGCTGCGCGACCGGCTCGCGACGCAGCACCGCTGCCGGTGTCGCGACGCTTGGGCATGCCCCCGTCGAAGCCGGCCGCGATGACCGTGACCCGGACCTCGTCACCGAGCGCGTCGTCGATGACCGCACCGAAGATGATGTTGGCCTCGGCGTGCGCGGCCTGGGAGACCAGGGCGGCGGCCTCGTTGATCTCGAACAGGCCGAGGTCGGAGCCACCGGCGATCGAGAGCAGCACGCCGTGCGCACCGTCGATGGAGGCCTCGAGCAGCGGGCTGGACACCGCCATCTCGGCGGCCGCCACCGCACGGTCCTCGCCGCGGGCGGAGCCGATGCCCATCAGCGCCGAGCCGGCGTTGGCCATCACGGACTTCACGTCGGCGAAGTCGAGGTTGATCAGGCCCGGGGTGGTGATCAGGTCGGTGATGCCCGAGACGCCCTGCAGCAGCACCTGGTCGGCCTGCTTGAACGCGTCGAGGATCGACACGTTGCGGTCGCTGATCGACAGCAGCCGGTCGTTGGGGATGACGATGAGGGTGTCGACCTCGTCGCGCAGGCCGGAGATGCCCTCCTCGGCCTGGTTGGCCCGGCGGCGTCCCTCGAAGGAGAACGGCCGGGTGACGACGCCGATGGTCAGGGCGCCGAGCGAACGGGCGATGCGGGCGACGACGGGCGCGCCGCCGGTGCCCGTGCCACCGCCCTCGCCGGCGGTCACGAAGACCATGTCGGCGCCCTTGATGACCTCCTCGATCTCCTCGGCGTGGTCGTCGGCGGCCTTGCCGCCGACCTCGGGGTTGGCGCCCGCGCCGAGTCCGCGGGTGAGCTCACGGCCGATGTCGAGCTTGACGTCGGCGTCGCTCATCAGTAGTGCCTGGGCGTCGGTGTTGATGGCGATGAACTCGACGCCCTTGAGGCCGACCTCGATCATCCGGTTGACGGCGTTGACTCCACCTCCACCAATACCCACGACCTTGATGACGGCCAGGTAGTTCTGCGGTGCTGCCACGGCAGGTGCCTCTCGCTGCTGGGCTGCTCTGCCTCGGCCTCCGGGTCGGGGGTCGGTGCAGGGCAGACGGGGTGTATGTCGGTGGGGAAGGCGCGAGCCTGCCAGCCCTAGAACCCTAACCCTGAAGTAGAGGGTTATAGTTATGTCAACCTCGCGTTGATGAAGAAGGTAGGCGAGATCGACCGGCGAACCGCGCCGACACGCGGCGCGGCGCGGCTTCGAGTTTCCTCGTCGGCGACTCCTCGTTCCCGCGCGGACGTCGGCCTCGGCGCGGGCGGCGCCGAGTCGTGCGTGGCGCCGGGGTCAGCGGCGGATGACCGGCTGGCCCGGCACGCTGACGTCGTAGAACGACGCCGTCTGGCCCAGCAGCACGGCGAGCACCCGGGCCTTGTCCGCCGAGCCGTCGGCGCTCCCCCACCGCACGGTCCGGCCGTTGCGCAGCTGCAGCGCAATGGTGTCGACGGTGCGGACCCGGACGTCGGCCACCCGTGGGGCGATCGACGCGGGCAGCGAGCCGGCGACGGCGCGCCGCCTCGGCGAGCGCGTCGGCTGCCGGTCCGCCGCCGGTGCGGATCAGCGGCACGCCGGCCGGCCGCGACGCGAACGTGCGGAACACTACGCCCTAGGCGTCGGTGCCGCGGAGCGGCCTCCCCCGCCGGTGAGGCGCGACCACCGCCACGGCCCGTCGCTCGGTGACGTCGATGCGGACCTGGTCCGGCCAGGCCCGCGACACGTCCGACGCTCCCCACCGCCGGCAGGCTCTCGACGCGGGCGGTGACGGAGCCGAGGTCGACGGTGGCCAGGGGCGCGCCGGTGGGGACGTCGGCCACCTGGCGGACCGTGCTCGGCGCGAGCACTCCGGTGCCCTCCACCTGGACGCCGGAGACCGCCAGGACGGAGGAGAAGAACACCAGCCACAGCGACCCGACCACCAGGCCGACGAGCAGGACCGCCCAGCACCAGGCGGCGCCAGGCCAGCCAGCGTCGAGCCCACTGCCGGCGGACGAACTGTCGCCGGGCCGCGCGCCGGCGGGCGTCCTCGCCCTGGCGCTCGTCCTGGTGCTCGCGCTCCGTGGCCGACCTCGTGGCCGACCCCGTGGCCGCCCCGTGGCCGACCCCTGGGCCGACCCCTCCGGTGACCCGTGGTCCGAGCGGTGCAGTCGCACGGTGTCCTCCGTGTCGTCCGACCCGGAGGACCCGTCGGACCCGGTCGCCCGGAGGACCCGGGGGACCCGGGGGACCCGGAGGACCCGGAGGCCCGGAGGACCCGGGCCGGAGCCCGGGGGCCGCGGAGGACCCGGCCCCCTCCTGGTCCTCGACCTCGGTCATCACGTCGGAGCCCCCGGAGCCGTCCTCGACCCGGGGTCCAGCCTCCGACCGTTCCCGGCGGAGCCTGCGCGGCAGCACCCTCACGACGCGTCCTCGCTGCCGTCCCGCGACGACTCCCCTGACGCAGCTCCTGACGACTCCCCGGGGGACTCCCCCGAGGACTCCCCCGACGAGCCCCGCGGACCCGGACCGCCCTGCTCCAGCAGCTCGAGCACCTCGGGACCGACCAGGGTGACGTCGCCCGCCCCCAGGGTCAGCACGAGGTCCCCGGGGCGGGCCCGCTCGACCAGCGCGGCGGGGGTCGCGCGACCAGGAGGGCTCGAAGACGCACGCGGTCGGCGGGCAGCGGCACGTGGGAGGCGACCAGTCCGCCGTCCACCCCGGGCTCGGGGTCCTCGCGGGCGACGTACACGTCCATGACGACGACCTCGTCGGCCGCGCCCAGGGCGACGCCCATGGCCGGGCCGAAGATGCGGGTGCGGGACACCAGGTGCGGCTGGAAGGCGACGACCACCCGCCCCTCGCCGGCCAGCGAGCGGGCGGCCTGCAGGTCGCCGGCGATCTCGTTGGGGTGGTGGGCGTAGCTGTCGTAGACCCGGACGCCGGCGGCCTCGCCCTTGAGCTCCATCCGGCGGCGGGTCCCGCTGAACGCCTCCAGACCCCGGCGCAGGTCCTCGAAGGCGAAGCCGAGCCGCAGCCCGGCGCCCAGGGCGGCCAGCGCGTCGAGCACGTAGTGCCGGCCGGGGATCCGCAGCGTGACCTCGCCGAGGCGGCTGACCCTCGTGGACGACGGCGAAGCGGGAGCCGGACCCGAGGAAGACCAGGTCGTCGGCGCGCAGGTCGGCCGCCGGCGACTCGCCCACCGCCAGGGTGGCCAGCCCCCGCTCGCCGCGCCTGGGCCAGCAGGTCGGCGGCTCCGGGGTCGTCGACGACGGCGACCAGGAAGCCGTCCGGGTCGATGCGGCCCAGGAAGAGGCCGAACGCCGCGCGGTAGGCCTCCTCGGTGCCGTAGTTGTCGAGGTGGTCGGCCTCCACGTTGGTGACCAGGGCGCCGTACGGCGAGTAGACCAGGAACGCGCCGTCGCTCTCGTCGGCCTCGGCGACGAAGACCTCGCCGCTGCCGTCGTGGGCGTTGGAGCCGGACTCGTTGAGCTCGCCGCCGATCGCGAAGGACGGGTCCGCGCCGCAGTGCTGCAGGGCGACGGTGAGCAGGGAGGTCGTGGTCGTCTTGCCGTGCGTGCCGGCCACGGCGACCACCTGCCGGCCCTGCATGACCGCGTGCAGGGCCGCCGAGCGGGGCAGGACCCGCAGGCCGAGCCGGACGGCCTCGACCACCTCCGGGTTGTCCTCGCGGACCGCGGTGGAGACCACCAGGGTGTCGGCCCCGGCCACCTGCTCCGCGGCGTGCCCGACCCAGCAGACGGCGCCGAGCGCGCGCAGGGCCTCCAGGACCCGGGACTCCTTGGCGTCGCTGCCGCTGACCGTCAGGCCGCGGGCGAGCATGATGCGGGCGATGCCGGACAGCCCGGCGCCGCCGATGCCGACGAAGTGCACGCGGCCCAGCTGGTCGGCGGGCAGCAGCACCTCGGGGACGGGGACCCTCACGTGGCCTCCCCCCGGGCCACGGCCATCACGATCCGGGCCAGCCGCTCGTCGGCGTCGCGCGGCATGAGCCCGGAGGCCGCGGCGGACATCGCCGCCAGCCGCTCGACGTCGCACGCCAGCGCGGGCACCGTGGCGGCCACCCACTCCGGGGTCAGCGCGGCGTCGTCGACGAGCAGGGCGCCCCCGGCGTCGACCACCGGCCGCGCGTTGAGCTCCTGCTCGCCGTTGCCGATCGGCAGCGGCACGAACACGGCCGGCAGCCCGGTCGCGGCCACCTCGGTGACGGTGTTGGCGCCGGCCCGGCAGACCACCAGGTCGGCGGCGGCGTAGGCGAGGTCCATGCGGTCGACGTAGGGCAGGACGACGTACGCCGGCTCGTGGCCCTGCCGCGACACGTCGGCCTCGCCCTGCGGCCGCCGACCACGTGCAGCACCTGGACCCCGGCCTCGGCGAAGGCGGCCGCGGCCGCCGGAGACCGACTGGTTGAGGCGGCGGGCGCCCTGGCTGCCTCCGGTGACCAGCAGGGTGGGCCGGTCCGGGTCGAGCCCGAAGGTGGCGCGGGCCTCGGCGCGCAGCGCGGGGCGGTCCAGCGTGGAGATCATCCGGCGGATCGGCAGGCCGACGTGGTCGGCGTGCGGCAGCGGCGTGCCGGGGAAGCTGGTGGCGACGTGCGCGGCGAAGCGGGCACCGAGCCGGTTGGCCAGCCCGGGGCGGGCGTTGCCCTCGTGGACCACGACCGGGACGTGGCGCCGGCGGGCGGCGAGGTAGGCCGGGACCGAGACGTAGCCGCCGAAGCCGACCACCACGTCGGGGCGCACCCGGTCGACCACCTCCAGCGCGCCGACGACGGCCCCGCGCAGCCGGCCGGGCACCCGCAGCAGGTCCACGGAGGGTCGGCGGGGCAGCGGCACGGGCGGGACCATCTCGAGCGGGTAGCCCGCCTCCGGCACCACCCGGCCCTCGAGCCCGCGCGGCGTGCCCAGGGCGGTCACCTCGCACCGGGTCGGCGGGGTCGGAGAGCCGGACGCAGCGCGTCGGCGGTGGCCAGCAGCGGGGAGGTGTGCCCGGCGCTGCCTCCGCCGGCCAGCAGGACCCTCATCGCGCGTCGCCGGGACGGTCCGCCGCCGGCGGTGACGCCCGCGGAGCGACGACGTCGGCGGGCGGCGCAGCGCCGCCTGGGCCCCGGGCTCGGAGCGGGCGAAGGAGACCAGCAGCCCGAGCGCGACCAGCGAGGGCAGCAGCGCCGAGCCGCCGTAGGAGACCAGCGGCAGCGGCAGGCCGATGACCGGCAGCAGGGCGAGCACCATGCCGACGTTGATCATCATCTGCGCGGTGAGCCAGATCGTGATGCCGGCCGACATGTAGCGCACGAACGGGTCCGTGGTGCGGACGGCGACCCGGATGCCCGGCGTAGGCGATGGTGAGGAACAGGCCGAGCACCAGCAGCGTGCCGACCAGGCCGAGCTCCTCGCCCAGCACGGCGAAGATGAAGTCGGTGTGCGCCTCGGGCAGGCTGCCCCACTTCTGCTGGCTGGCGCCGATGCCCTTGCCGAACAGGCCGCCGCTGGACATCGCGAACAGGCCGTGGGCGGGCTGCCACCCGGCGCCCTGGTAGTCCTTGAACGGGTCGGCGAAGTTCGTCAGCCGCTGCAGCCGCTCCGCGCTCGTGGTGGCCAGGTAGAGCGCGAGGACGCCGACGCGTGAGCAGCGACCCCACGAAGAGGCGCGCCGGGGCGCCGACGACCCACAGCGTGCCCAGGATGATGGCCATCAGCACCAGGGCGGTGCCCAGGTCGCCCTGCAGGACGACCAGGCCGGTGACCACGCCGGTCACCGGGACCATCGGGACCAGCGTGTGCTTCCAGTCGCCGAGCAGCCGCTCCTTGCGGGCGTAGAGGTCGGCGCTCCACAAGATGATGGCGAGCTTGGCCAGCTCGGAGGGCTGCAGGGTCAGCGGGCCGAGCGCCAGCCAGTTGCGGTTGCCGTTGACCGCGAAGCCCAGCGACGTGCCGGTGAGGTAGATCAGCGCCGCGGAGGCCAGCAGCGCCGGCCAGGCGAACAGCCGCAGCACCCGGTGCGGCAGCCGGGAGGCGACGAAGGCGATGGGCAGGGCCAGCAGCACCCAGGTCAGCTGCTTGAGGAACACGTGGTAGCTGTTGCCGAACATGGTTGAAGGACGTAGACGCTCGAGGCGCTCATCACCTCCATCAGCCCGATGGTGAGCAGCAGCGTGGACGCGCCGAGCAGCAGGTAGTACGACGTGAGCGGACGGTCGAAGCAGGTGGCGGGCGGACTCGCGGGCGCCGGCTGGGCCAGCCGTCGACGGCGCCGCGTGGCTCCCCTGTCGTGGTGGTCACGCAGTGGCCTCCTCGCGCCCGCGGGCGGTGCCGTCCGCCGAGGCGGCCGCTCAGCGGTCGCGGAGGCGGCGGACCGACTCCGCGAAGGCATCCCCGCGAGCGCCGTAGTTCGCGAACATGTCCATGGACGCGCACCCGGGGGCGAGCAGCACGGTGTCGCCCGGCTGGGCGAGCCCCGCGGCCGCCCCGACCACGCGGTCCATGACTGAAGTGTCGTCGCCGTCGACGACGATCACGGGGACATCGGGCGCGTGTCGCGCGAGCGCGTCGGCGATCACCGCGCGGTCCCGTCCGAGGAGCACGACGCCCCGCAGCCGCGGGCCCACGGCGGTCGACCAGCTCGTCGAACGAGGCGCCCTTGGCCAGGCCGCCGGCGACCCAGACCACCTGCTCGTAGGCGCGCAGCGAGGAGGCGGCGGCGTGCGGGTTGGTGGCCTTGGAGTCGTCGACGAAGCGCACCTCGCCCACCCGGCCGAGGTCGGCGATCCGGTGGCCGTCGGGGACGAACGAGCGCAGCCCGTCGCGGACGGCGACCGGCGGCACCCCCACGGAGCGGGCCAGGGCCGCCGCCGCCAGGGCGTTGGCCACGAAGTGCGGCGCCGGCGGAGGCGAGGTCGCCGATGGTGCACAGCTCGGCGGCGGTGTGCTCGCGGTCCTCGACGAAGGCCCGGTCGGCCAGCACGTCCTCGACCAGGCCCACCATGCCGAGGCCCGGGGTGCCGAGGGTGAAGCCCGACCGCCCGGGCGCCCTCCACGACGTCGGCGTCGCGGACCAGCCGCTCGGTGACCGGGTCGGCGACGTTGTAGACGCAGGCCGACCGCACCCGGTCGTAGATCCGGCCCTTGTCGGCGGCGTAGTCGGCCATCGGTCGGCCCGGCGTACCAGTCCAGGTGGTCCTCGGCGACGTTGAGCACGGCGGCGGCGTGCGCCGACATCGACGAGGTGTAGTGCAGCTGGAAGCTGGACAGCTCGACGGCGTAGACCGCGAACGGCTGCGGGGTCCATCACCGCCTCGACGATCGGCAGGCCCACGTTGCCGCAGGCGACGCTGCGCAGCCCGCCGGCCCGCAGGATCGGCGTCGAGCATCTGCACGGTCGTGGTCTTGCCGTTGGTGCCGGTGACGGCCAGCCACGCGCCGGGGTGCTCCGGGTCCCGCAGCCGCCAGGCCAGCTCGACCTCGCCCCACACCGGGATGCCCCGCCGGCCCGCCTCCACGATGACCGGGGCGGTCGGCGGGACGCCGGGCGAGGTGACCACCAGGTCCACGCTCGGCGGGCAGCGAGGCGGTGGCGCCGGGGCCGATGCGCACCATCGCGCCCAGCACCTCCAGCAGGGCCGCCTGCTCCCGCTGGCCGGTCGTCCGCCCGCTCGGCCAGCACGGTGACCGAGGCCCCCAGGTGCGTCAGGGTGTCGGCGGCGGCGAAGCCGGACACCCCGATCCCGACGACGACGGCGCGTGACGCCCTCCCACTCGGTACGGCGGCCGAGCCCGGCCAGGTCGCGCCCGCTCATGCGCCGGTGACCCACTCGGCGTAGAACACGCCGAGGCCGGCGGCGACGCAGATGCCGGTGATGATCCAGAACCGGACCACGACCGTGATCTCGTCCCAGCCCTTCAGCTCGAAGTGGTGGTGCAGGGGCGCCATCCGGAACATCCGTCTGCCCCCGGTGGCCTTGAAGTAGCCCACCTGCAGGATGACCGACAGCGTCTGGATGACGAACAGCCCGCCGAGCACGGCCAGCAGGAACTCGGTCCGGGTGAGGATGGCCAGCCCGGCCAGCGCCCCGCCCAGGGACAGCGAGCCGGTGTCGCCCATGAAGATCTTGGCCGGCGAGGCGTTCCACCACAGGAACCCGAAGCAGGCGCCGGTCAGGGCGGCCGCCACCGCGGCCAGGTCGAGGGGGTCGCGCACGTCGTAGCACTTGGTGCCCTGGGTCAGCGCGCACCACTGGTTGTTCTGCCAGATGTTCACCAGCGTGTAGGCGCCGAAGACCATGGTGCAGGCGCCGGTGGCCAGACCGTCGAGGCCGTCGGTGAGGTTCACCGCGTTGCTGGAGCCCGAGATCATCACCAGGATCAGCAGCACCGCGACCACCGCGGGCAGCGTCACGTCGTCGAAGTCGCGGGTGAACGAGACGTGCAGCGACGCCGGGGTCTGGCCTCGGTCGTCGGGCCGGGTCAGCGCCAGCGCGCCGAAGACGACCGCGACCAGCGTCTGGCCGGCGATCTTGGCCTTGCTGCGCAGGCCGAGGCTGCGCTGCTTGACGATCTTGATGTAGTCGTCGAGGAAGCCGACGCCGCCGAGCCCGACCAGCAGGAACAGCAGCAGCAGGGCCGACCAGGACGGCGCGTCGCGGGTGATGAGCTTGGCGGCCAGGTAGGCCAGCACGACCGAGACGATGATGACCAGGCCGCCCATGGTGGGCGTGCCCCGCTTGGTGTGGTGGGTGGTGGGGCCGTCGTCGCGGATCAGCTGGCCGTAGCCCTTGGTCACCAGCACCCGGATCGCCACCCGGGTGCCCAGCAGGGTGAACACCAGCGACAGGCCGCCGGCCAGCAGGATCGCCCTCATCGGCTCGCCCTCCCCGGCGGTGGTCGCGTCGGTGTCGGTGGTCGGTGGTCGGCGGTGGCGGTCGGCGGGGCAGCGCCCGGACGGCGTGGGCGACCCTGCTCAGCCGGACGGCGTTGGACGCCTTGAACAGCACCACGTCGCCGGGCCGCAGGTGCTCGGGCAGCCAGGCGGTGGCGGCGTCGGTGTCCGCCACGAAGACCGACTCCTCGCCCCAGGAGCCTTCCAGGCACGCCGCCGAGGTGCAGCGGCCGGGCCGCCTCCCCGACCACGAGGAGCTGGTGGATGTCGAGCCGCACGGCGAGCCGGCCCACGGCGTCGTGCTCCGACCTGGGCGGTCGGTCCGAGCTCGCGCATCTCGCCGAGGACCGCGACGGTGCGGGACCCGGGCGGCCGCGGCCGATCGAGGCCAGCGCCTGCAGGGCGGCCCGCATCGAGTCCGGGTTGGCGTTGTAGGCGTCGTCGACGACGGTCACGCCGTCGGCGCGCTCGCGCACCTCCATCCGGCCGCGCGACGTCGCGGTCGCGCCGTCCAGAGCGCCCCGGCGACCGTGTCCAGGTCCAGGCCCAGCGTCGAGCGCGACGGCGGCCGCCGCGGCGGCGTTGTCGGCGTGGTGCTCGCCCACCAGGCGCATGGACACCGGCGCGCCCCGGCCGCCGGCGTGCAGCACGAAGCGGGGCCGGCCGAGGTCGTCGACGACCAGGCCGTCGTAGCGGACGTCGGCGTCGGGGCCGGTCCCGAAGGTGCGTACCCGTCCGCGGCTGCGGCCGGCCATCGCCGCGCACCAGCGCGTCGTCGGCGTTGAGCACCGCGACCCCCGCCTCGGCCGAGGGCGTCGACGATCTCGCCCTTGGCCTGCGCGATGGCCTCCTGCGAGCCGAACTCCCCGAGGTGCGCCTTGCCCACGTTGAGGACCAGGGAGACGTCCGGTGGCGCGACCGCGCAGGAGGCGCGCAGGTCGCCGACGTGGCGGGCCCCCATCTCCAGGACCAGGAAGTCGGTGCCGGGCCCGGCGCGCAGCACGGTGAGCGGCAGGCCGAGCTCGTTGTTGAAGGACCCGAACGTCGCCACGGTGGTGCCGCCGGCGGCCAGCACCTGGGCGAGCAGGTCCTTGGTGCTCGTCTTGCCCTGCGAGCCGGTGAGGGCGACGACGCGCAGCGGGCGTGCCGGGTCGCCTCCGCCGGCGGGCCGGCGTCCGGGCCCCCCGGTCGGGCAGCACGGCCAGGACGTGCCGGGCCAGGGCCCCGAGCGACTACGGGCTCGGCGACCACGCACGCCGGGGCGGCCGGTGTCGCGGGTCGACAGGACGGCGGCCGCGCCGGCCGCGACGGCGGCGGCGGCGTAGTCGTGCCCGTCGACCCGCTCGCCCGGCGAAGGCCACGAAGAGCCCGCCGGGCTCGGCGATCCGGCTGTCCAGGAACGCGGCGCCGGTGACCGTGCGTGCCGTCGTCGTGCACGACGGTGCCGCCGACGACCGCAGCGATCTCGGGCAGGGTCATCGCGATCATCGGGCAGCCAGCTCCTCGCGTAGCACGTCCCGGTCGTCGAAGGGGTGGGTGGTGCCGGCGACCTCCTGGCCGGTCTCGTGGCCCTTGCCGGCGACGACCACGGTGTCCCCGGCCCGCGCCGCGCGCACCGCGAGCCGGATGGCCGCCCGACGGTCGCCGACCTCGTGCAGCTCGGCCCGCTCGGGGTCGGGCACCAGCCGGGCGCCCGCGGCCACCTCGGCGCGGATGGGCGCCGGGTCCTCGCTGCGCGGGTTGTCGTCGGTGACCACCAGCACGTCGGCCAGCCGGGCGGCGATCTCGCCCATCATCGGCCGCTTGCCGGGGTCGCGGTCGCCGCCGGCGCCGATCACGATGAGCAGGCGGCCCGGTGGTCAGCGGGCGCAGGGCCGCGAGCGCGGCCCGCACCGCGTCGGGCTTGTGCGCGTAGTCGACGACGGCCAGGAAGTCCTGCCCGGCGTCGACCTGCTCCAGCCGGCCGGGCACGCCGCCGGAGACCGCCATCGCCGCCGCCACGGCGGCGGCGTCGAAGCCGGCCTCGCCGAGCGCGGCCACCGCGCACAGGGCGTTCGAGACGTTGAAGTCCCCGGCCAGCGGGCACCCGGGCCGGGAAGGTGCGCCCCGCCGGCGCGTGCACCGTGAAGGTGGAGCCGGTCGGCTCCAGCCGTACGTCGTCGGCGTGCCAGTCGGCGTCCGGGTCGCTGCAGGGAGAAGGTGCTCATCGGGCACCGTGCGCGTCGGCCACCAGCCGCCGGCCGTACGTCGTCGTCGAGGTTGACCAGCGCCGCGTCGGCAGCGCTGCGGGGTGAACAGCGAGGCCTTCGCCGCGAAGTACTCCTCGACGTCGGCGTGGAAGTCGAGGTGGTCGCGGCCGAGGTTGAGGAAGCAGGCGACGTCGAAGACCACGCCGTCGACCCGGCCCATCACCAGGGCGTGGCTGGAGACCTCCATGGCGCAGGCGACCACCTCGTGCTCGACCATCACCGCGAACAGCGCCTGCAGGTCGGGGGCCTCCGGCGTGGTCAGCGACGTCTTCACGTCCACGCCGTGCGACGCGGGTGCCGACGGTGCCGACCACGGCCGCCGCCACCCCGGCCGCGGTCAGCGCCGCCTCGGCCAGCCGGGTGGTCGTGGTCTTGCCCTGGGTGCCGGTCACGGCCACCAGCCGCAGCCGCTCCGTCGGGCCGGCCGTGGACGAGCGCGGCGAGGTCGCCGACCACGGCACGGGGCTGCTCGACCACCAGGAGCGGCACGGCCAGGGAGGGCACGGCGAGCCGCCTCCCGCGTCTCGGGCGCAGGAGCGCGGCGCCGGCCGGGTCGGTCAGCACCGCGACGGCGCCGTCGGCGACGGCCCGGGCGGCGTAGGCGGCGCCGTGGGCCCGGGTGCCCGCGGGAGCGACGTACAGGTCGCCGGGGGCCGACGCGCAGCGAGCTCGATGCGACACGCCGGTCAGCACCGTCGCCGCCGACGGTGCCGGCGTCCCCGTCCACCTCCAGCACGGCGTCCCCCAGCCGGGCGACCACGGTGGCCCGAGGGGTCTGCACCGGCGCGGTGGGTCGCAGCGGAATCGGGTCGGGCACGCCCGCGAGAGTACCGGTACGGGTCGGCGGGCCACGCGCCGTCACCAGGTGATGCGGGGCGTGGCGCCACCGTGCCGGTCGGCGGCACGGCGTACTTCTGCAGCAGGTAGCTCATGATCTTGCTGGAAGGCCGGGCCGCCGATCGGAGCCGCCTCCGCCGCTGTTGCCGGGTCCTGCACGACCACGTAGACCGGAGAACCGGGGCTGGTCGGCGGGCGCGAAGCCCGCGAAGGAGACCGTGTAGGTGCCGTCGTAGCAGCGGCACTTCTTCCCGACCCGCTGGGCGGTCCCGGTCTTGCCGGCGACCCGGTAGCCCGGGCACCTGGGCGACGGGGGCGGTGCCGCTCAGCGGGTTGGTCACCGCCTCCATCATCTGCGCCGTGAGGCGGGCGGCCCGCCGGCTCGACCACCCGGTGCTCGGTGGTGGTGTCGGACCCGACGCGGACGCCGTCGGCGGTGGTGGCCTCGCCCTTGACCAGGCTGGGCGAGACGTAGATGCCGCCGTTGGCGATGGCGTTGACCGCGGCGGCCATCTGCACGGCGTTGACCGCCACGCCCTGGCCGAAGGCGATGGTGTCCTGGTTGATCTGCGACCAGTCCCGCCAGTCGTTGAGCACCCCGGCGGACTCCCCGTTCACGCCGATGCCGGTGCGCTGGCCCAGGCCGAACCTCCACAGGTAGTCGTAGAGCTGCTGGTGGGTGAACCGGCTGGCGGCCAGCACCGTGCCGATGTTGGAGGACTTGGCGATGACCCCGGTCAGGGTCAGGCGGAGCCTCGGGTGCACGAAGTAGTCGTGGATGACCCGGTCCTGGCGGGGCAGGCTCGGCGGCACGGTGATCCGGGTGTGCGGGGGTGACCTTGCGGGCGTCGATGAGCGAGGAGGCGGTGAGCACCTTCTCCACCGAGCCGGGCTCGTAGACGTCGCGCAGGGCCCGGGTGCCGAGGTCCGCCTTCGTCGACAGCGACGGCTGGTTGGCGTCGTAGGTCGGGTAGTCGGCCACGGCCAGCAGCTCGCCGGTGTGCGTGTCCATCACCACCGCGCGAGCCGGACTTCCCGCCCGGGACCCCTGCACGGCGGAGCGCAGCACCCGCTGGGTGTACCACTGCACGTCACGGTCGACGGTGAGGTGCAGGTCCTTGCCGCTGCGGGCCGGGACGGTGCTGTTGTCGCCGAGCGGGATCCGGTTGCCGCCGCCGACCTCGTACGTCGCCGTGCCGTCCTTGCCGGCCAGCATGCCGGTCGAACATCAGCTCGGCGCCCTCGCCGGCCTGGCCCTCGGCGTTCATGAAGCCCGACCAGGTTGGCGCCGACGTCGTCGGCCGGGTAGGAGCGGACCGGGTCGCGCCGCAGTGTCGACGCCCTTGAAGCCGCGCCGGTCGATCTCGGCGAGCACGGCCCGGGCCTGGGTGGCCGGCACCCGGCGGGCGAGGTACTGGAAGTGCGTGTAGGGCTTGCGCAGCCGGGTGAGCACGTCGAAGTAGTCCACGTCGAGGCGTCGCGCGACGATCGCTGGCGATCGGCGCTGGCGTGCTGGGCGGTGACGCGTGGGGTCGGCGACCAGCATCAGGCCGTCGACGGAGTCGGCGAAGGGCGACGCCGTTGCGGTCGGTGATCGCCCCGCGGGTGGCCGGCAGGGTCGACGGTCACGACGCCCTCGGCGCGCGCCTTGGCGACGTAGGCCTGGGCGTCGACGCCCTGCAGCTGGAAGAGCCGGACCGCGAAGACCGAGACGATCATCGCGATGAGCAGGAAGCCGACGCGCAGCCGGAGCAGCGACGTGCCGCGCAGGGCGCGAGCGCGGGCCCGGCGCGGGCGGTCCCGGGCGCCGGTACGCTGCGGCCTGTCCTGGCTCAACGGTGGCTCCCCTGCTAGCGGTTCTGGGTCTTCTTTGTACCTGTGCCGGCGCCGGCCGCCCCGGGTGCCGCGCCGCCGGCCGACCGGGCCGTTGCCGCGGTCGGCCGTGGGCACCCGGAGCGCGGGTGATGCACCTTGACTTGCGCGGCTTGAGGTTGCCCGGCTTGCGGGCGGGCAGGGTGGTCACCCGCAGCGGCGTCGGCGGCGCTTCGCCGGGGTGGGCTTGCCCAGCACGGTGCCGTCGCCGAGCCGGACGAACGCCGGGCTGCTCGCGGGGACCATGCCCAGCTCCTTGGCCTGCAGGGCGACCCGCTGGGGGTTGCGCAGCGCGTCGAGGTCCATCTGCAGACCCTGCCGCTGGGCGTCGAGCCGCTCCGCCCGGTCCTCCAGCGAGGTGGCGGTGAAGGAGCCTGCTGCATGGAGGTGTTGAAGTACAGCAGCCCGGCGACGCCACCGACCAGCAGCAGGGAGACCAGGGCCACGAACGGCACCCGCGCGGCACGACGGCGTGTCGCTGCGGGGCACCACGCGTGAGCCGGGCCCGCTCGACGGCGGCCTCGGCGATCCGTGGGCACCCGGTTGCGGGCCTGGTTCATCAGCGTGCTCATCGGGGGTCCCTTCGGTCGGTCGGGTCGAGTCATGCCGACGGCTCCGGCGCGGACGCGCTCCACGGCCCGCAGCCGCACCGAGGCGGCGCGGGGGTTGCTCTCGATCTCGGCGGCGGTCGCCTTCTCGGCCCCGCGGGTCACCAGGCGCAGCGCCGGCTCGTGACCCTCGGGGACGAACGGCAGGTCGGGCGGCAGGTCGCTGCGGGTGACGCGCCGCGAAGGCGTGCTTGGTGATCCGGTCCTCCAGCGAGTGGTAGGACATGACCACCACGCGGCCGCCCGACGCCGACGGCCTCGACGGCCGCGGGCAGGGCCCGCCGCAGCACCGCCAGCTCGTCGTTGACCTCGATGCGCAGCGCCTGGAAGGTGCGCTTGGCCGGGTGCCCGCCGGTGCGGCGGGCGGGGGCCGGGATGCGTGGCGTAGAGCAGCTCGACGAGCCGGGCGGAGCGCGTGAAGGGCTCCCGGTCGCGCTCCCGGACGACCGTCTCGGCGATGCGGCGGGCGAACCGCTCCTCGCCGTACCAGCGCAGGATCCGGGCCAGCTCCTCCGACGGGGTAGCCGTTGAGGACGTCGGCCGCGGTGGGCCCCGCGGTGTCGTCCATCCGCATGTCCAGCGGGGCGTCCTCGGCGTAGGCGAAGCCCCGCTCGCGCAGGTCGAGCTGCATCGAGGAGACGCCGAGGTCGAACAGCACCGCCGTCCACGGGCGGTGGCCGAGCCCGGCCAGCACGTCGGGGATCTCGTCGTAGACCGCGTGCACGAACGTCACCCGCTCGCCGTACGACGCCAGGCGGGCGCGGCTGCGCTCCAGCGCGTGCACGTCGCGGTCGATGCCGATGACGTGGGCCCGGGGCAGCGCTCGAGGACGGCCTCGGTGTGCCCGCCCAGCCCGAGCGTGGCGTCGACCAGGAGCCGGTGACCGCTGCCGTGCTCGCCTCCGGCGGCGCTGCCCTCGTCGCGAGCGGTCAGCGCGGGAGCCACCAGGGCCACCACCCGGTCGAGGAGGACCGGGACGTGGCTGGCGCGGCTCGGCGGTCGCTCGGGCTACGCAGGCCGGCTAGCCCGCGAGCCGGACGAGCACCAGGAGCGCGAGGGCCAGGCTGGAGGAGGCCACCGCGGAGAACACGACCACGACGACGCCGTCGCGAACCTCGTGCCGGACCCGGCGGGCCGCTACGGGTGTGTCACTCAGGATCGTCCCCTGGTGGCTGGCCGGTGGCGGTGCGGTGCGCTGCCGACCCGCTCGCGGGGCCAGGTCCCCGCCCGCTCGCTCGCCTGCTCCTTCTGGCACCGGGGAAGGTGTGCCAGACGACGGGCGACGAGCGGACGCGAGCCTGGTCCCACGACTGCGGCTGGTTCTCGTGCTGCTGGTTCTCGTGCTGCTGGTTCTCGTGCTGCTGGGTGGAGCGGAGTGGTGCGGGGTGGTGCCGGGTGCTGCTCAGACGCCGGGGAGGACCTCCTCCGAGAGGTCCGCGAACGCCTGCTCCTGCTGGTCGGAGTAGGTCTGCCACGAGGTGGCGTCCCAGATCTCGATCCGGTTCATCGCGCCGATCACGATGCAGTCCCGCTCCAGGGACGCGTACGCCCGCAGCATCGGCGGCACCGTGATCCGGCCCTGCTTGTCCGGCGTCTCGTCCGAGGCGCCGGCGAAGAACATCCGCACGTAGTCGCGAGCCGCCTTGTTGGTCACCGACGTCTCGCGCAGCCGCTCGGTGAGCTTGCCGAACTCCTCCATGGACCACACGTAGAGGCAGCGCTCCTGCCCCCGGGTGACCACGAGTCCCTCCGCCAGCTCGTCGCGGAACTTCGCCGGGAGGAAGAGCCGCCCCTTGTCATCGAGCCGGGGGGTGTAGGTGCCGAAGAACACCGGCTGCCTCCCCATGCTCGATGCGAAGGAGCTTCCCTCTCCTCCACTGCGCACCACTCTACTCCACCAGTCCCCCACCGTCAACCATTTCGAGCGTGTCCGAGCGGCGGTTCTGCCGGCGTGCCACGGCGCCCGCGACGCCGGTGGCGCGCGGTGGGGGACGCCGGTGGGGCGCGGTGGGGGACGCCGGTGCGCGGTGACGTCAGGGCGCGGTGGGGGACGCCGGGTGGGCGCGGTGGGGGAAGCCGTCGGAGCCGGCACCGTGGCCGACCCGATGACAGCGCTTGGGCGATGAGGTTGACTACGAGCACGGGTGGCGGCCCGTCGCGCTCGCGTCGCGCCGCGGCCGGCGACCGCGACGAGAGAGAGGACGGCGTGACGCTCATTCCCCGACACCGGGTCCGTTCCGCGAGCCGACGGAGCCCGGCCGGCCCGACGGGGGCGCCGACCTGGAGACCCTCGCCCGGGTGACCGGGCGGATCCGGGCGAGCATCGAGAAGGTCATCGAGGGCAAGCCCGAGGTCGCCCAGCTCGCGCTGGTGGTCCTGCTCTCCGACGGTCACCTGCTCATCGAGGACGTGCCCGGCGTCGGGAAGACGATGCTGAGCAAGGCGCTGGCCCGCTCGATCGACTGCTCGGTGCGCCGCATCCAGTTCACCCCGGACCTGCTGCCCTCCGACGTCACCGGGGTGTCGATCTTCAACCAGGACACCCGGCAGTTCGAGTTCCGGCCCGGCGGCATCTTCGCCAACATCGTGGTCGGCGACGAGATCAACCGGGCCTCGCCCAAGACCCAGTCGGCGCTCCTGGAGTGCATGGAGGAGCGGCAGGTGACCGTCGACGGGACGACGTACGTCCTGGACTCGCCGTTCATGGTGATCGCGACCCAGAACCCGATCGAGATGGAGGGCACCTACGCCCTGCCCGAGGCGCAGCGCGACCGGTTCATGGCGCGGGTCTCGATGGGCTACCCGGTCGAGTCCGCCGAGATCGCGATGCTCGACACCCACACCCGGGCCAACCCGCTCGACGACCTCGAGCCGGTCGCCGACGCGGCCGAGATCCGCAAGCTGATCGACATCGTCGGGCAGGTCTACGTCTCGGAGGCCGTGCAGCGCTACGCGGTCGCCATCGCCACCGCCACCCGCACCTCACCGGAGCTGATGCTCGGCGCCTCCCCCCGGGCCACCCTGCACCTGGTCCGGGCAGCCAAGGCGTGGGCGGCGATCCACGGTCGTGACTACGTGGTGCCCGACGACGTGCCGCGAGCTGGCGGTGCAGGTGCTGTCCCACCGGCTGCTGACCACCGTCGAGGCCTCGATGAGCGGCCGTACGCCGGAGGCGGCGCTGCGCGCAGATCGTGGCCGGCGTCCCGATGCCGAGACCCGCGGTGGGAGGGGCGATGCGTGAGGCGCTCTCGGCCCTGACCACCCGCGGACGGGCGCTTCCTCGCCGCGGGCGTCACCGCACTGGTGTGCGCCCTCTTCCTCGGCCAGGACGCGCTGGTCCGGGTCGGCGCGCTGCTGCTGCTGCTGCCCCTGGCCACCGCGTTCTTCCTCGGCCGCGGCCGCTTCCGGCTCGGCCTGGTCCGCTCGCTGTCCCCGTCGCAGGTGACCGCCGGCCAGCAGGCCGCCGTGCAGCTGGACCTCAGCAACGACGGCCGGATGCCTACCGGGGCTGCTGCTGCTGGAGGACCAGATGCCCTACGTCCTGGGCACCCGGCCGCGCTTCGTGATCGACCGGATGGGTCCGACGTGGACGCGGACCGTGGAGCTACCCGGTGCGCTCCGACGTGCGAGGGCAGTTCGACGTCGGCCCGATGCGGGTGCGGCTCAGCGACCCGTTCGGGCTCGTCGATGCTGGACCGCACGTTCGTGAGCACCTCCTCGCTCGTGGTGACGCCCCGCGGTGGTGCGCGCTCCCGGCCGTGCCGCTGTCGGGGGCCTGGACCGGAGCCGGGGACAACCGGCCGCGGGCGTTCGCGAGCGGCAGCGCCGAGGACGTGACCGTCCGGGAGTACCGCCGCGGGGACGACCTGCGTCGCGTGCACTGGCGCAGCAGCGCCCACGCCGGCGAGCTCATGGTCCGCCGCGAGGAGCAGCCCTGGCAGTCCCGCGCGACCCTGTTCCTGGACAACCGGCGCTCCGCCCACCGCGGGCAGGGCGCCGCCTCGTCGCTGGAGCACGCGGTGTCGCTGGCCGCGTCCATCGCGGTGCACCTGGTGCAGCGCGGCTTCATGGTCCGGCTGGTCACCGCCGGCGCCGAGGGGCGCACGTCGGCCGCAGGACTCCTGGCACGAGCACGGCGCCCGCCGCCGAGAGCGCGCCCCTCCTGGAGTCGCTGGCCGTGCTGGAGGCCACCGACCACTTCCGCATCGACACCCGGTGGCTCGTCGGAGGCCGGGCACTCCGGTCTGCTGATCGCGGTGCTGGGCGCCGTCGCCGAGCGGACACCGCGGCGCTGGGCCGGATGCGGCACTCCGCCGGGAGCGCGATGGCGGTCGCGCTCGACGTGTCCGCGTGGGGTGCCGACGCCCGGCGCGGCGACCGCCCCGGCCGGGCGTACCGCGGCCTGGCTGGGGACGCACGGCTGGCGGGCCGTCGCCGCCGGGCCCGCAGGACCCGCTGCCCGCGGTGTGGCAGGAGCTCGGTGCGACCGGCCGCGGCTCGGAGCGTGGCACGGGTCGGGAGGCCGGTCGCTCCGGTGGTCGCTCGGACGGTGGTCCGGGCGGTGCCCCGCGGGCGACGGCGACCCCCGGGCCGGCCGGCAGCTCGCCCGGGCGCCGGCGACCACGCCGTGGACGGTGGCGCGATGAGCCGCCTCGCCGAGCTCCGCGCCGGCACCCTGGTGGTCTCCCTGCTGGCCGGGCTCACCACCTGGGTGACCGCTGCTGGCCTGGAGCGGCTTCGCCGAGCGGCCGGCCGGCTACCTGGTCCCGCTCTTCGGGCTCTGCCTGGTGGTGGCCCTGCTCGGCGCCGCGCTGCGCTCGGCGCGCCTCCCCGTGGCGGTGGTCGCGCTGGCGCAGGTCGTCGTGCTGCTGCTGTGGTGCAGCACCGCTACGCCGGGGCCCAGGCCCTGGGCGGGTGGCTGCCGACCCCCGACGGCCTGCGCGCCCTGGGCGACGTGCTGTCGCGCGCGTCGGCGGCCGCGCAGGAGTACGCCGCCCCGGTGCCCTCGGCGGCCCGGGAGTTCTACCCGCTGCTGGTCGTCGCGGGGGCCGCCACCGCGGTGCTGGTCGACCTGCTCGCGGTCGGCCTGCGACGGGTGCCGCTGGCCGGGCTGCCGCTGCTGGCGGCGTACACGGCGCCGGTCAGCATCCTCGACGGCGGGGTCCCGTGGATCAGCTTCGCGGCGGCCGCCCTCTGCTTCCTGTTCCTGATGGCCGCCGTCGAGGGCGGACGGCTGGCCCGGTGGGGCCAGCGACTGACGCCCGGGCAACGGCTGTTCGACCTCGGGCGGGCGCCGGCCGGGTCGGGCGGGGTGTGGTCCTCGGCCCGCACCATCGGCGTGACCGCCACGGCCCTGGCCCTGGTGGTGCCGCTGCTCCTCCCCACCTTCGCGGGCACCCTCTTCGACGGCGGCAGCGGCACGGGGAACGGGTCGGGCGACGCGGTCTCGATCTCCAACCCGATGGTCGACCTCAAGCGCGACCTGACCCGGGGCGCCGACGTGGACCTGGTGCGGGTCTCGACGCGCGACCCCGACCCCTCCTACCTCCGGATCACCGTCCTGGACTCCTTCGACGGCAACGCCTGGCGCCCCGCGGACCGCGACATCCCGGTGGAGCAGCGCGCCTACGGCGCGGTCCCCCGCCCGGGCGGTCTCGCGGGCCAGCGTGGCCACCAAGGCGTACGACGCCACGATCAGCACCAGCGACTACTTCCGGTCCCGCTGGCTGCCGACGCCGTACCCGTCCGTCGACGTCGACGTACCGGGCGACTGGCGCTACGACCTGTCCACCCTGGACTTCATCAACGCCTCGGAGGACCAGACCGCGGCCGGACTGTCCTACCAGGTGCGCTCGCTCGAGGTCCGGCCGACCGCGGCCCAGCTGGCCGACGCGCCCCGGGGCACCGCTGTCGGTCTCGGTGCCCGACACCGCGCTGCCCAAGGACTTCCCCGCCTCGGTGGGCCGCCTGGCCCGCAGCGTCACCGCCGACCGGCACCTCGAAGTTCGAGAAGGCGGTCGCCCTGCAGCAGTGGTTCCGGGTGGACGGCGGCTTCCGCTACTCCCTGCGGCAGTCCCCCGGCAACGGGACCGACGACCTGGTGGGCTTCCTCAGCACGGGGCCGGACGGGCGGGTCGGGTACTGCGAGCAGTTCGCCGCGGCGATGGCGGTGATGGGTCGGACGCTGGGCATCCCGTCCCGGGTGGCCGTGGGCTTCCTGCGGCCCGAGCTCGAGGGCGACGACTACGTCTACAGCAGCCACGACCTGCACGCCTGGCCGGAGATGTACTTCGAGGGCGTCGGCTGGGTGCGCTTCGAGCCCACCCCCCAGGGGCGGACCGGGTCGGTCCCGGCGTACACCACCCAGCAGGTCCCGCAGGCCGCGCCCTCCGCGTCCGCCAGCGCCTCGGCCAGCACCGCGCCGCCGACCGACGCCGCCAACCGCCCGCTGGACCGGCAGAACGCCGCCGACGCCGCGGCGGGCTCCTCCTCGACCGGGACGCGACTGGCGCTGGTCGCGCTCGTGGCAGCCTTGGCCGTCGCACTGCTGCTGGCCCCCGCACTGCTGCGGCGGGTGGTACGCCGGCGGCGCCTGACCCCTGCGGGCGACCCGCGCTCGTGGGCCGAGGCCGGCTGGCGTGAGCTGAGGGCCACCGCCCGGGACCTCGGTGTGCCCTGGGACGACCACGTCTCGCTGCGGACCACGGCGCACGGTCTGACCGAGGCCTTCGGCGACCCCGACGACCCGGACCGCGAGGCGTCCCGGCCCCGGCACGGTCGCGGGGTGGCCCCGGAGGCCGAGGCGTCGCTGGCCCGTCTGGTGGGCCTGCTGGAGCGGGCCCGGTACGCCCGGACGCTGCCGGCCGACGCCACGACGCACGGAGCTGTGCTCGACGACGTGGACCGGTGCACCCGGGCGCTGTACGCCGGGGCGGGTCGTCGACGCGCGGTGCGGGCCCGGTGGTGGCCTCAGTCCCTGGTGACCTCACAGGACCAGGTGCGACGAGGAGGCACGAGGCGCGGGCGTCGCCTCGGGCTCGGGGGCGCGGGGGTCGACCGCGCGGTCTGACCCCGCCGAGGCGTCCCGTCGTGCGCGCGGATCACCGCCGAGGCGTCCCGTCGTGCGCGCGGATCACCGTCGAGGCGTCCTGTCGTGCGCGCGGATCACCGTCGAGGCGTCCTTTCGTGCGCGCGGATCACCGCCGAGGCGTCCTTTCGTGCGCGCGGATGAACGCCGAGGCGTCCTTTCGTGCGCGCGTGGAGCATGGCGAGATGTCCCGCTGCGCGGAAGCGCGGGCCGTTCAGCGCGGTGGTGCTGCGATCCGCTCAGAAGCCGTTCTGGTCACGCCGGCGACGCCAGCGCTCCTCGAACCGCTCCATCATCGAGCCGCTCGTGCGGTTCCGGTTGCGGGTCGGGCGCGAGGGACGGCCCGGGCGCCGCTTGCGGCCGCCGTCCACGACGGTGAACGACGGGTGCCCGCCCGATGGTTTGGCCGGCTGCTCAGGGGCGCGGTTCTGTCCCCGCCAGGCCATCAGGCCGACGTACGCCGACCCCAGCATGACCAGGAAGCCGACCACACCGACCGGGATCAGGTTGGACACGGCGCCGGTCATCAGCAGGGCGATGCCCACGACGAAGGCCAAGCCGGCGAACAGCACTCGACGGCGCGCCGCAGCCCGCAAGGTGGTCCCGCGCATCGTGGATGCGAGCTTCGGGTCTTCGGCGACCAGAGCGCGCTCCATCTGCTCGAGCAGCCTCAACTCTTCTTCCGAGAGTGGCAATTTGTCCTCCCGCACAATTCCGGTCTCCAGTCTAGGCAGCACTTGTGGCAACCGGTACCCGAGCCCCTGAAACTTCGTGGAAATCTGCTGACCGGCCCGGCGGCCCCGACGCTCGCTCGAGCACGGGTATGCGGCGCCCGACTCAGACCGACTCGAGCTCGTCCAGCTTCTGGCGCATCGAGCTGGTGGCCCGACGGTGCACCTGGCTGACCCTCGACTCCGTCACCCCGAGCACCTGGCCGATCTCCGCCAGGGTCAGTCCCTCGAAGTAGTAGAGCGCGATGATGACCTGGTCCCGCTCGCCCAGCTGGTCGACGACGCGCATGAGCGAGGTCTTGACGTCCCCCTGCTCGACCCGGTGGTCGGCCGCCGAGGACATCTCGTCGGCGAGGTCGAAGTCGTCGAGGTTCGCGTGGTTGGAGGTGGCCTGCCGGCTGAGGTCACGCAGCTGCTGCAGCGGGATGCCCACCTCCTTGGCCACCTCGACCTCCTCCGGCGGACGACCGAGCCGCTCGGAGAGCGTCACCTGGGCGCGCTGCACCAGCCGGAGCTTGTCGCGGATCGACCGGGGCACGAAGTCCATCGAGCGCATGCCGTCGATGATGGCGCCGCGGATCCGCGGGACGGCGAAGGTCTGGAAGGACAGCCCTCGCGCCGGCTCGAAGCGCTCGATGGCGTCCATCAGACCGAGGACGCCGTCGGAGACCAGGTCGTCCTGGTCGACCGACTCGGGCATCCGCGTGCGCAGCCGGCCCGCGACGTACTTGACCAGCGGGGCGTACTGCAGCACCAGTCGGTTGCGCAGGCCGGGGTCCTTGGTCGCACGGAACTCGCGCCAGATCTGCTCGAGGTCCTCGCTCGGGCTCATCGCGCACCCCCGACCCGGCTGGAGCCGCTGTGCGGGGCGGCGAAGGCGGCCAGGGCGCTGACGGGGTTGGCCTTGTAGCGCTCGATCAGCTCCGCGGTGGCGGCGTCCAGACGCAGGTGGAGCGCGTGCCGGTACTCGGTGAGCTGGTGCTCGGCCGACCTGAGCCGCTTGACGGCCTCGGCGATCTCCGCGTGGTCGTTGGGGTCGAGCTCGGTCACCCACATGTCCTTGAGGACCGGCAGCTCGGGGAGGTCGTCGGCGGCGCGGACGTTGACCAGCGCCGTGCGGGCGCGGCCGGTGCCGGTGTCGCCGAGGACCCGGATCAGCTCATCGAGGCGGAGGGGCCGCTCGTGGTGCGACTCGGCCTCCAGCACGTCGATGCGGGCATGGACCAGACGCCGCCAGTAGGAGATCTTCTCCTCCTCCTCAGCCAGGCCCCGGCGGTACATCCGCAGGTCCGGCAGGGTGAGGTCCTCCCAGGCATCCGGGGGCGGCGCGACCTGGGTCAGGACCAGGCCGCCCTCGTTGTCTTCGTGCGAGCTCATGTGCGTTCGAGTCTCCGTTGCACCGTTGTCCCCGTCCCCGGTCGACCCGAGGTTTTACTTCCCTCATCATGCCTGCTCGCCTTTGCCTTGGTGGCCGGAATGGACACTCCTGAGGCTCCGCAGGGCGACTCTTGAGGCGGGGCGGCCCGATCCATGGTCCGAACGGGCTATCAAGTAGCCCGTTCGGTCGGCCGACACTCTGGGGGAAGGCCGAGCGGCGGTGCCGTTCCTGGGAGATGGTTCACCCGCTCGGACCCTGACCACCGCGCAGCACCCCCCTGTTGACGCGGTGCCGGACATCTGCCCCCGATGTGCCGGCCACGGCGGCCCCGGTCCACTGGACCCGGGGCCGCTGCGTCCGTCCGGACGCGGTGCGCAGCTCACGCCCGCTCACCGCCGAGGAGGCTGGCCGGTCGTACGGCCGCGCCCCCGAACCTGCGGGTGGCCCGGTCCACGGCGCTGTCCGCGTCGGCCCAGCCGTGCTCCCGCTCCCCCAGCACCAGCTGGCGCTGGACGGTCTCCCGGGGGACCAGCCCCTCCACGCGCACCCCCACCAGCCGGATCCGGGCCCGCTGCAGCCCGAGGGCGGTGAACAGGTCGGTGGCCGTCCGGTAGATCTCCTGGGTCACGTCCGTAGCCTCCCCCCGGGTCCTGGAGCGGGTGATGGTGGTGAAGTCGGCGAACCGCACCTTCAGGGTCACCGTCCGGCCGGCCACCCCCGCGCTGCGCATCCGCCCGGCGACCTTGGCCGAGAGCCGCAGGATCTCGCGGAGCAGGACGGCCCGGTCGTCGGTGTCCCTGCCGAAGGTCTCGTCGGCGCCCATGCTCCGGTCCGGCTCGTCGTGGCCCCGGCGGGCGGTGACCACCCGCCGGTCCGTCCCCCAGGCGAGCTGGTGCAGCTGGGTGGCCATGCTCGTCCCGACCGCCCGTCGCAGGGTGGTCAGAGGGGTGTGCGCCACGTCGCCGACGGTCATCAGGCCGAGCCGGTGGAGCAGGCCCGCGGTCTTCTCCCCCACCCCCCACAGCTCCCCCACGTCGAGGGGGTGCAGGAAGGAGGTCACCGAGGAGGGTGGCACCACGACGACGCCGTCGGGCTTGGCCCGGCGGCTGGCGAGCTTGGCCACCGCGACCGTCGCCGCCATCCCGACCGAGCAGGTGATGCCCTGCTCGTCGTAGATCCGGGCCCGGAGCCGCTCGGCGATGGAGTACGGCGACCCGAGCCGGCGTACCGACCCGGACACGTCGAGGAACGCCTCGTCGAGCGAGAGCACCTCGACCAGCGGGGTGACCTGCCGGAAGTTCTCCATCACCGACCTGGACACCACCTCGAAGGTCTCGAAGCCGGGCGAGACCACGACGACGCCGGGGCACAGCCGACGGGCGCGGGTCATCGGCATGGCGGAGTGGATGCCGTAGGCCCGGGCCCGGTAGTTGGCCGAGAGCACCACCCCCGGTAGCCGCCTCCCACCACGACCGGGCAGGTCCTGCAGCTCGGGCCGGTCCCGGATCGCCACGGAGGCGTAGAACGCGTCCATGTCGACGTGCAGGACCGGGCACTGCCAGGACGCCTCCTCGGGGGTCACCGGCCACCGCCCCGGGACGAGCCTCAGCGGCGGGTGGCCAGGGTGTGGATCTGCGTGGCGAGGGTGAGGTACTCCGGGCGGGTCGCGACGGCGAGCTCGAGGTCGACCAGGGCCTGGGCGGCACCGGGCTCGAGGTCGACCAGCGAGCTGGAGACGAGGTCGGCGAACACCCGCACGGCGTGCATCGCCGTGGCGTCGAAGCCGGCGGCGTCGAGCATCGCGCTAGCTCGTCGGCGACGAAACGACGGTGCGGGCCGCCACCCTCGCGGTCCGCCCCAGGGGCAGGAGGCTCCAGCAGGGCCCGCGCCTGGGCGAAGTGACCGGCCATCGCCCGCGCGACGACCGCCGCGTGCCGCTGGTTGACCAGCAGGCTGAGGGTGCCGCCCGGGCGGAGCACCTGGGCCAGGGCGGCCAGGGCGGCCGACGGGTCCTCGACGATCTCGAGGACGCCGTGGCAGAGCACCACGTCCACGCCCGGCTGCACGTCCACGCCCCCGCCCGGCTGCCCGCTCGGACCGACCAGGTCGAGCAGGTCGTCCAGGTCGCCCTGGCGACCGGTGACCAGAGTCGGCCACCCCGCTCTCCTCGGCCCGGCGGGCCAGGATGGCCAGGGCGTCCGGGCTCGGGTCGACGACCACCACCCGGTGGCCGAGCTGCGCCACCGGGACGGCGAACCCACCGGTGCCCCCGCCGATGTCGACGACGGAGGCCGGGACGTCGCAGGTCCGGGGACTCGAGCACCTCGCGCAGCGCGTTCCAGACCACGGCCGTCCGGGTGGCACTGCGCCGCTGGAGGCTGCTCGGGGCCGGACCGGCACCCGGCGCACGTCGGTCGGCTGGCATGGCGCCCACCCTAGGGGATGGGTCGCACGCCGACCCTCGCTATGCACCGGAGCTCCCCGAGGAGGAGTGCCACAGCTTGCGGGGCGCCTCGGACAGGGCCGCGGCGCCCGCGGTCTTGGTGTCCTCGCCGGGCGGCTTGATGTCGGCGTAGGGCGACATGGCGAACCCGCTGGAGTGCACCAGCACCCGTCGACGTCCCATCCCGCCGGCGGGGCTGCCCCCGGGGACCCCCACGGTCGAGCCCGGGTCGGGGGCGTTGCCACCGGTCGGGCCGGGCGATCACCGGACGGCTGGACCGGCTCTCGGCGGCGCCCTGCACGGCCGCCTCGCCGAACCCCTCGGGGACCGTCGCCATCACCTGGTGCACGGCCGCGAGGCCCACCCTCCTGCCAGGCGGCGTGCAGGGTCGGCAGCTCCCAGCAGCCGGTGGCCCGGAGCGAGACCCCGCGCCGCCCGGTGCGACGCAGGACCCCTCGCACGACCAGCAGCCAGGAGTGGAACACGGTCGCGGCGTACGGGCCCTGCACGTCCTCGAAGAAGGTGGCGTCGACCGGCCCGGTGGCGTCGTCGAGGGTGAGGAACACGACCCGTCGACCGGAGCGGATCGGAGGTGTCTGGGTGGCGACCTTGACCCCGGCGACCAGCACCTCGGACCTGCTGCGCGCGGTGAGCAGGTCGGCCGAGCGGGTCACCCCGAGCGCGTCGAAGAACGGGTCGTAGAACGTCCACGACGTGCCGGCTCGCGTCGAGGCCGAGGATCTCGAGCTCGGCACGGACCCGCTCGGAGTCGTCCATCTCGGGCAGCCCGCTGACCTCCCCGTCGACCGGCGCGTCCCCCAGGTCGAGCGCGAGCTGGACCGAGGTGACCGGGGCGGCCCGACGGGTGGCCTGGGACTGCCGGGCGGCCTGCCCCCACACGCCGGTGCTGCCGGCTCGGGTGCAGCCGCTGCCTCGAGCGGGTCCAGGACGGGTGACTGGGTGTCCCAGGGCTGCCGGGCGGGTGCGGGCTCGCCGACCGGACCGCGGTCCCGGACCAGGGCGTCGGAGCTGTTGTCCGAGCGGCCTCGGCGGCCCGTTCGACCGCGGCGACCCGACCACCGGACGGCGCCCCCGGCCCGCGAGGCCCCGTCCCCTGCTCTTGCTCGGCCCGGTCGACGGCCCGGGAGTGCCGGTCGAGGTCGGCCACCTGGAGCAGCAGGTCGCGACGGGTGACCCGGCCGCGACGACGGACCGCGAGGGTCGCCCCGATGCCGTAGACCGAGTCGAACCCGCCGGCGAGCACCAGCCGCTCGAGCACCGGACGGGAGACGTGCGCGCGGTGCCAGAAGTCGGTCAGCGAGTGGTAGGGACGGCCCGCGACGACCCGGTCCACCTCGGCCTCGGAGATGCCCTTGACCTCCGAGAGCGCCAGCCGGATGCCGTAGGCGCGCCCGTCGGGCAGGCCGGCCGCGGGTGCCCGTCGAGGGGCGCTCCCCCAGCACCTCGGGCGGGGGCTCGTCGCCGATCGCCGACCCGCTCGACGACGAAGGTCTTCTCGCTGCTGTTCACGTCGAGGCCCGAGCACCGCGATGCCGAGCTGGCGGGCGTCGTCGAGGATCAGCCGCTTGGGGTACATGCCCGGGTCGTGGGTGAGGACCCCGGACAGGAAGTGCGCCGGGTAGTGCGCCTTGAGCCAGGCGGACTGGTACGTCGGCAAGCGCGAACGCCGCGGCGTGCGCCTTGCAGAAGCCGAAGGACGCGAACGCCGCGAGGACCTTCCAGATCTCCTCGACCACCTGGCGGGAGTAGCCCCGCGCCATCGCCCGCGGGAAGAACCACAGCCTGGTCTCCGCCATCCCCTCGACGTCGCCGAGCGCCCGCCGGGCCTCGTCGGCCTCGTCGTAGGCGCAGCCGGCGAACGTCGCGATCATCTCGATGACCTGCTCGTGGAACACCACCACGCCGTGCGTGGGTCCGAGGATCGGGCGCAGGTCGTCGTGCAGGTAGTGCGGCATCCGCCAGCCCTGCTTGGCCTCGAGGTACGGCGTGATCATGTCGCTCTTGACCGGCCCGGGCCGGAACAGCGAGATGTCGGTGATGATGTCCTCGAACGAGTCGATCCCGGACTTGCCGACCAGCTCGCGCTGCCCCGGGGACTCGATCTGGAAGCAGCCGAGGGTCTTCGCCTGCGAGATCAGTCGCGAAGGTCCGCCGCGTCGTCGAACGGGCACCTGCTCCTCGTCGTCGAGGTCGATCCGCACCCCCTCGAGCCGCTCGATCTCGTCGACGGCGTGCGCCATCGACGACTGCATCCGGATGCCGAGCACGTCGAGCTTGAGCAGGCCGAGGTCCTCGACGTCGTCCTTGTCGAACTGGCTCATCGGGAAGCCGGCGTAGGACGCCTCCACCGGGGTCCGGTCGAGCAGGGTCGCGTCGGAGAGCAGCACCCCGCACGGGTGCACCGCGATGTGCCGGGGCAGCCCGTCGAGCCGCTCCACGAGCCGGAACAGCAGGTCGAGACGCTCGCTCCCCCAGCCCGGAGGCGCGCAGCTCGGGCAGGTCGCGCAGCGCGACCCGGGCGTCGCGGGCCCGGATGTGCGGGAACGCCTTGGCGATCGCGTCGATCTCGCCGACCGGCATGCCGAGGGCCGCGCCGACGTCGCGCACCGCGTGCCGGACCCGGTAGGTGTCCATCATCGAGACGCACACGCAGCGCTCCCCGCCGTAGCGGTCGAGGACCGCCTCGTAGACCTCGAGCCGCCGCGCGGACTCGACGTCGACGTCGATGTCGGGCAGGGCCTGCCGCAGCGGCGAGAGGAACCGCTCCATCAGCAGGTCGTGGCGCAGCGGGTCGACGCCGGAGATGCCGAGCAGGTAGTTGACCAGGCTGCCCGCCCCGGACCCGCGGGCCGCGCAGCGCACCCCCATGTCCTTGATCAGGTCGGTGACGTCGGCGACGGTCAGGAAGTAGGAGGCGTAGCCGAGGCCGCCGATGACCCGCAGCTCGTCGTCGAGCCGCTTCCAGATCCGCTGCCGGGGGCCGCTGCCGTAGCGCCGGCCGACGCCGGCCTCGCACCGGGCCCGCAGCACCCCGTCGGCGGTCTCCTGCCGCTGTCGCGCGGCGACCCGCCCAGCGAGTCGAACTCCGGGAAGTGCACCTCGCCCAGCCCGAGGTCGGCAGCGCGGGTCGAGGGCGCACCGGTCGGCGACCGCGCGGGTCCGGGCCAGCAGGTGGCGGGCCTCCCGGACGCTGTCCGAGCCGAGCCCGGCGAAGCGGCAGATCTCCTCGGCCACCTCGGCCATCTGCTTGCCGGACTTCAAGAACCCCTCGGCGTTGCCGCGGTCGACGTGACGCAGGTCGAGCGGCACCAGCCGGCGGGCGGCGTCGAGCACGTCGACGGTCGGGCGCGTCCGCGCCGGTCGGCGTAGCGGACCGCGTTGGTGAGCACCACCGCCGAGGCCCGTCGAGCGGGCCAGGCCCGCCATCCGGGCGGCGTGCGGGGCCGAGCCGGGACCGGAGCCCGGGCAGCCGGTGGGAGACCAGCTCGACGAGCAGGTCGGAGCGGTCGACGACCTCCAGCCACGGCGCCAGCGCGGCCACGGGCGAGGTCCTCGCGGCGCTGCGTCACGGCCCGGCCCAGCTCGGAGCCCGGGCCGAGCAGCACCAGCACGTCGCTGCCCGGCGACGTGCTCGGCGACCAGGTCCAGCGAGCTCCTCGGGTCGCCGCGCTCGCCGGCCAGGTGGGTGGCCGAGACCAGCCGGCACAGCGCCGCCCAGCCCCGCCGGCTGCCGGCCAGGAACGTCACCCGGGGCAGCGCGGCGGTCCCGGAACGCCCCGCCGCGGACCGGGGTCCGCGGGCGGTCGGCCCACGCAGCCCGGGCCCACCCGCACGTCCGCTGGGACGGACCGCCCAGCCCGGGCCCGCGCAGGACGGTCCCGCCGAGCACGGGAGCGACGGCCAGGTCCACCCCGAGCACCGGGCGCACCCCGCCCTGCAGGCAGGCCTTGGCGAACCGGACCGCGCCGTAGGTGCCGTCCCGGTCGGTGAGCGCGAGGGTGTCCATCTCCTGCTCGACGGCCCGCTCGACGAGCACGTGCGGGTGGGAGGCGCCGTACTGCAGGGAGTAGCCGGAGGCCACGCGCAGGTGCACGAACGGGTCAGGCAACGCGGTCCCGCTCCCGGACAGCACGTGCCGGGTCATGCCGAGCGACTCCTCGACCAGGCCGAGGAACCGGTCGGCGTCGCGCACCAGGTCGTCGGCCTCCCGCTCGGTGACCGCCCGGCGGGAGCCGGCCTCGGCGGCCGCCCGCTTGGCCGCACCGGCGGCGAAGAACGCCGCCCACTCGCCGAGCTCGGGGGCCACCTCGGCGAGCAGCACCCAGGCGTTCTTCTGCTGCGCCCGCGGCGCGGCGCGAGGGCCGGCGTGGCCCGGGCGGCGAGCAGGGCGGCGGTGGCCCGCAGCGCGGCGACGTGGGCGCAGGCGTAGCGCAACGGCACCTCGCGAGGTGGTCATCGCCTCCTGCAGCGAGGTCGCCGCCCGGTGCGAGGTAGGAGTGCGTCGCGGCCGGCAGGTCGAAAGGGGTCAGCGGGGTGGGCTGGTGCATGTCGCTCTCCTCGGTCCGTGCAGCGGTCGGGTGGCAGGGCAGTCGAGGCAGTCAGGGGTGAGCGTGGCAGTGGAGCAGGGTGCGGCGTCAGGGCAGTCCGGCGGCGCCGCGTCAGTCCAGGCAGCGGGTGAGCCGCCAGCTGCCGTCGGCCCAGTCGAAGACCAGGTCGAAGACCCCGCGGCCGATGCCGGGACCGCGGCCCGCCTCGACCCGCCACACGTCCCGCTCGGCGCCCAGGTCGACGGTCTGCACGGCGGCCCGGAGTCCGCCACCGGCCCCGCCGACCCCGTCGCCGGCTCGCGCCCGGGCTGGTCCTGGCGCCGTCGTCGGTCGCCGAGCACGGCGCTGCGCACGCTGCTCGACTGCCACCACGGCCCGGTCTCCACCCACTGGGCGACCACCGCGTGCACCTTCCACAGCCGGCCCCTCCACAGGAACTGCTCGGGACCCTCGACCGGGTCGCCACCCGTGCCCGGCACCTGTCCCCTGCGCACGTCCACCGGGTCGTCGTACCGTCGCATCGCGTCACCTCCTCCACAGGTCGTTCGAACACGTGTTCGAACGGTACACCTGCTCTCCGACACGGCGTCAACACCTCGAGGACGCCCTGGGGTGCATGGGGACACTGAGGTCCGTGAGGCTTCCACGATGCAGTGCGGACACCGTTCCCGAACCCCCGGCCGTCACCCGGTTCCGCGCCGCTGCTGCGAGGCCGCGCGGCGGCGCGGGGCGAGATCGTCGTCCTGCCCGAGACGGTGCACACCGCCGCCCTGGCCGCGGCGGCGCTCGGCTGCGAGGTCGGCGCGATCGCCAACAGCCTGCTCTTCGACGCCGACGGCTCCCCGGTGCTGGTCCTGACCTCCGGCGCGCACCGGGTGGACACCGCCAGGTCGCCGCCACCGTCGGGGTCCCGGCGCTGCGCCGGGCCACGCCGGAGTTCGTCCGGCGAGCACACCGGCCAGGTGATCGGCGGGGTCTCACCCCTCGGCCACCCGGCGCCGGTGCCGACCTGCATCGACCCCTGGCTGCGCCGGCACGACGTGGTGTGGGCGGCCGCGGGACACCCGGCCGCGGTCTTCTCCACGACCTACGACGAGCTGGTCGCGATGACCGGCGCCGTCGAGACCGCCGTGGAGTAGCGCGCAGGACGGGACGCCTCGACGGGAACGGCGCGCAGGACGGGACGCCTCGACGGGGAACGGCGCGCAGGACGGGACGCCTCGGCGGGGAGGGAGGCGCGGGCTAGGGTTCCGGCCATGTCGCGGGTGGTGGTCGTCGGAGGCGGCTTCGGGGGTACGGCGGCCGCGGCCCGGCTCGCCAAGCAGGGCCACGACGTCACGCTGCTCGAGCGGCGCGACCGGCTCGGCGGCGCGGTCGGGTCCGTCGAGCGGGACGGCTTCCGCTGGGACGCCGGGCCCACCTCCACCGCCCTGCCGGCCGTGGTGCGCGACCTGTTCCGCAAGTCCGGGCGGCCCCTGGAGCGCGAGCTCGAGCTGGTGCCGCGTGCAGCCGATGCGCGAGCACCGCTTCGCCGACGGCACCGTGCTCGCCGCTGCCCTCGGGCAGCCGCTCCGCGCAGCTCGAGGCCGTCGACGCGGCGCTCGGGACCGGGCCTGGGCGAGCAGTGGGTCGACTACGTGCACGGGTTCGCCGAGACCTGGGACGTGCTGCGCCGGGCCTACCTCGAGCGGCCCTGGTCCCCCGACCACGTCGACCGGGCGCACGAAGGCGCTGCTGCGCACCCGCGCGCAGCGCTGCACACGGGCCGTGACCAGCACGCTCGCGCGACGAGCGGCTGCGGGAGGTCGCGCTGCTGCCCGCCCGGCTGGACGGCCAGGACCCGCGCCGCGTGCCCGCCTGGGTGGGCCTGTGGGCCTACGTCGAGCAGAGCTTCGGCGTCTGGACGGTGCCCGGCGGCACTGGGCGCGCTGGCCGAGGCGATGACCAGGCGGCTGGCCGAGCGGCGGGTGCGGGTGCTGCTCGGCACCACGGCCCGCGACCTGCGGCTGCGGGAGCGGCCGGGTGGTCGGCGTCGACACCGACCAGGGGCTGCGTGGACGCCGACGTCGTGGTCTGCGCGGTCGACCCCCGCGGCCTCCCGGCGCTCGCGCCGCACGTCGCGCCGCACGATGCCGGCCGACCCCCCGGCGGTCCACCACCTCGGCCTGCGCGGCGACCGTGCCCGACCTGCCGCACGAGGTGGTGCTGCACGGCGACCCCACGCTGGTGGTGCGCACCGGCGGCACCGCTCCCGACGGCGGCGCCGCGTGGACGGTCCTGGTCCGCGGCCGGCTCGACGGGGACGTCGCTCGACCTGCTGGCCGCGCGCGGGATCGACGTACGCGGCCGGGTCGCGGTGCGGGTGGACCGCTCGCCGCGCGAGCAGGTCGAGGCGCTGGGCGGGTCGCCGTACGGCGTGCGGTGGCAGGGCCGGCGCGAGCGTCCGGGCCAGGCTCCGCACCCCTCCCGTACGACGGGGTGTACGGCGCCGGGGCGCACGCCGCGGCCGGGGCGGGGCTGCCGTTCGTCGGGCTGGCCGCCGCCGTGGTCGCCGAGCGGATCGGGCCCGGCCTGAGCGCAGCGGCTCAGGCCACCGTCGTGCGCAGACCCGGCGTAGATCTCGCGCGTCGCCTTGGAGCGGTTCAGCGTGTAGAAGTGCAGCCCCGGCGCGCCGCCGGCGAGCAGCGCGTCGCACATCTCGGTGGCGATCGCGATGCCCTCGGCGCGCACGGCGGCCGGGTCGCCCTCGTAGCGCGAGACCCGCTCGACGACCTCGGCGGGGATCTCGCGGCCGGACAGCTCGGTCATCCGGAGGATCTGCGGCAGGCTGGTGATCGGCATGATCCCGGGCAGGATCGGGATGGTCACCCCGGCCGCGCGCAGCGGTCGAGCAGCGCGAAGTAGTCGTCGACCCGGAAGAACAGCTCGGTGATCGCGAAGTCCGCGCCGGCGTCCTGCTTGGCCTTCAGCACCCGGGCGTCGGCCTCGAGGCTCTCGGCCTCCCGGTGGCCCTCCGGGAAGGCGGCGGCCCCGACGCAGAAGTCGCCGAGCGAGGTCACCAGCTCGATCAGCTCGGTGGCGTAGGTCAGCCCGTCCGGGGTCGGCGTCCAGGGCGTGCCGGGGCCCGTCCGGCGGGTCGCCGCGCATGCGCCAGCACGTTGCGCACCCCGGCCGCGGCGTAGGACCCGATCACCGAGCGCAGCTCGTCGCGGGAGTGGCCCACCAGGTGAGGTGCGCCATCGGGGTGAGCGTGGTCTGCGAGGCGATGCCCTCGGTGAGCCGGATGGTCCGGTCGCGGGTGCGAGCCGCCCGCGCCGTAGGTCACCGAGACGAAGGTGGGCTGCAGCGCCTCGAGCTCGCGCAGCGTCGTCCACAGCAGCCGCTCGCCCTGCTCGTCCTTGGGCGGGAAGAACTCGAAGGAGATCGACCGCTCACCGGCCGCGATCAGGTCGCTGACGCTCGGGCGCGCTCGCCAGCGGGCTGGTGGAGGAGGAGGCAGCGTCATACGCAACAGCATAGGTCGGGCCGGCGACGGATCCCGGCAGTGTCCACTCCCGACGGGCCGGGCGCGGCGGGTCGACCGTAGGCTCGCGCCGTGACCGCGACCTGGGACGCGGACGCCGTTCCGCGCCGACGGTCCAGGCCGCCCTCGACGCGCTTCGTCGACGAGCAGGGCCGGCGCCTCGAGCCGCTCGGCGACGACGCGGCCGGCTGGTCGAGGCGGCCCGGCGCGCGGTCTCCGGCGGCAAGCGGTTCCGGGCCGCGTTCTGCTGCTGGGGCTTCCGCGCGGTCCGCGACCGAGCGGACGACGCGGACGCAGGCGGCGCTGGTGCGGGCCGCGGCCGCGCTGGAGCTGCTGCACGCCAGCGCGCTGGTGCACGACGACTTCATGGACGCCTCCGACACCCGGCGCGGCCGGCCCGCGACGCACCGGGCCTTCGAGGCGCTGCACCGCGAGCAGGGCTGGTCCGGCGACGCCGGAGCAGTACGGCGCCGCGGCGGCGATCCTGCTCGGCGACCTGCTGCTGTCCTGGTCCGACGAGCTGCTGCGCGCGCTGCGGCCTGCCGCACGACGTCGTCCGCGACGCCCTCGCGTTCTTCGACACCACCCGCAGCGAGGTCGATCGCCGGGCAGTTCCTCGACGTCTCGGTGCAGGCCCGGGGCGACTCCGACGTCGACCAGGCGATGCGGGTGCTGCGCTACAAGTCCGCGAAGTACTCCGTCGAGCGGCCGCTGCACGTCGGCGCCGCGCTGGCCGGCGCCGGGCCGCCGAGGTGCTGGACGCGCTCACCGGCGTTCGGCCTGCCGCTCGGCGAGGCCTTCCAGCTGCGCGACGACCTGCTCGGCGTGTACGGCGACCCCGGCGTCACCGGGAAGCCGGCCGGCGACGACCTCACCGAGGGCAAGCGCACCGTGCTGGTCGCGCTGGCGCTGCAGGGCGCCGGCCGCCGCCGACGCCGGGCGGCTCGACGCGGCCCTCGGCACGCCGCTGACGCCCGCGAGGTCGACCGAGCTGCGCCGGATCATCGACGACTCCGGGGCGCACGCCGAGGTGGAGCAGCCGGATCGAGCGAGCTGACCGACGACCGTCGCTGGCCGCGCTGGACGAGGCCCCGGTGACCGACCCGGCCCGCGACGGTGCTCCGCGAGCTGGCCGCGGCCGCCACCCAGCGCACCATCTGACCGGACGCGTCCGACCGGCGTTCGGGCCGGCGACGTCGGGCCTGGCTCAGGGCTGGGCCGGCAGCTCGGGCAGGTCGAGGTGCGGGCCCTCGCCGCGCAGCAGCACCGCGAACGCGCAGCCCCGGTCGGCGTTGGTCCGGCCGCCGAGCACGCTGAGCGCCACCTGGAAGGCCTGCTCGTCGTGGCGGGCCAGCGGGCTCCAGCCGTCCCACAGCAGCACGACCCCCTCGCGGCCCGGGGCGTCGACCTCGGCCAGGCCGTCGGACAGCGCGTCGAAGCTCGCGGCCGCGGTCGTCCGCCGACGCCGAGAGCGCCGCCGCGGCCTTGAGGAAGGCGTCCTTGTCCTCGATCGTCCAGCCGTCGAGGTGCACGAACCGCCACCCCGCGTGCTCGACGGCGTGCTGCACGTCGGGCACGGCGCCGCGCTGTGCCACTGGTAGAGGTCGGGCGGGTTGTGCCCCGCCAGGAGTGCTGCGAGTCCGCTCATGTGCCGTCCCTCTCTCGGCGCCCGCGTCGAGCTGGCGACCGAGGCTAGACCCCGCGGTCCGGTGCGGCAGACAGGGTCAGAAGGCCATCGCCTGGGCCCGGCGCTTGACCTCGGACCCACGGTTCTCCCGCAGCGCGTCGATCGGCCGGCCGGGCAGCGTGTCGTCGGGGGTGAACAGCCAGGTGAGGATCGCTCGGTCGTCGTACCCACCGTCGTGCAGCACCGTCAGCACCCCCGGCACGCCCTTGACCACCAGGCCGTCCTGGACCAGGTCGGCGGGGACCTTCTGACCCTCGCCGGGGACCGGGACGGCGGCCGCGAGCTGGTTCTCGCGGATCAGCTGGCGGACCTTGCTGACGCTGACCTGGAGCAGCGCGGCGGCCTGGCTCCAGTCCAGCCACTCGCCGACGAGATCGGCCAGCGCGTCACGGGTAGGGGCTGGGGTCTCCTGCAGGCTGTCCTCCACGGGTCCACTCTGCCACGGGCGCGACGGCGGCCGGAACCTTGACCTCACCGACCTCCTGAGCAACAGTCGTCACTTGGCTCCCAGCCGTCGACCCCGAAGGGACACTCCGGTGACCTCCCCCACCGACCCAGCCCCCGACCGTGCGCCCGACCGTGCGCCCGCCCCGTCCACCGGACGCAGGTCCGACCGGACCGTCGCGGCGGGGCGGACGCGCCGGTGGCACCGTCGGCTGACCCGGTGCGTGGGCACGGTGGCCGTCGGCGGGGTGCTGCTGATGGGCGCACTCGTCGACGTGTCGGCCCCCGGCTCGGCGTCCGCCCCGACCACCCGCGCCGGTCGTGGCCCCTCGCCCGAGCAGGCCACCGGGGGCGACCCGGGCCTGCGGCTGGTGGCCGCGCACGGACGCCCCTGGCACGGCCACCCGGGTCGCACGCTGGTGCGCCACAGGGTCCGCCGCGGCGACACCGCCACCGGTCTCGCCGTGCGCTTCCACGCCTGGACCGACGAGCTGCGGGCCGTCAACCACCTCGGTCCGCGCAGCACCCTCCTGCTGGGGCGACGCATCACCATCCCGGTGGTGGACGCGGCCGTCCGCCGGGCGCACCGGAGCGCCGGTCGCCACCACGCGACCCACCCCCGGGCCCACCGGGCCCACCGGGCCCACCGCGCCCACCGCGCGCAGCACCGCGCGCCATCACCGCGCACCGCCGGGCCCACCGGCACCCCTGGCGCCACGCGGACGCCAGCCGGGCGCAGGTACGGCGACTGGTCGGCGCGCACCGCCCGACGCCACGGCGTGAACCCGCACCTGGCGCTGGCCATCTCCTGGCAGGAGTCCGGCTGGCAGCAGCGGCGACGCTCCTCCGCGGGCGCCATCGGCGCCATGCAGATGATGCCGGCCACCGGCACGTGGATGTCGCTGTACGTCGGCCGGCGGCTCAACCTCTACGGCCTGCGCGACAACGTCACCGCCGGGGTGGTGCTGATCAGGGTGCTGCGCGGCGAGGTCGACCGCAGGCGCACGATCGCGGCCTACTACCAGGGATTGGGCGCGGTGCGGGAGCACGGGCTGTACCCCTCCACCCGGGTGTACGTCCGCAACGTGGCCGCCCTGTACCGGCGCATCCACCGCGGCTGGGACCCGGCCTGACCGCCACGCCGACCGCTGGCCGCGGACCGGGAACCGCCGCCACGCACCTAGAATCAGTCGGGCGGCCGGCCCTTCCCCCTCGCGCGGGCGCATACGGAGGACGACCGTCGTGGACAGGACTGCCGCGGACCCGATGATCGGGCGCGTGCTCGAGGGTCGGTACCGCGTCGGTCAGCGCATCGCCCGCGGGGGCATGGCCACCGTCTACGAGGCGACCGACCTGCGCCTGGACCGGGTCTGCGCGCTGAAGGTGATGCACGTCGGGCTCGGCGACGACGACGACTTCGCCGGCCGGTTCGTCCGCGAGGCCCGGGCCGCGGCCCGGCTCTCCCACCCGAACGTCGTGGCCATCTTCGACCAGGGGGACGACGACGGCACCGTGTTCCTGGCCATGGAGTACGTGCAGGGCCGGACCCTGCGCGACGTCATCCGCACCGAGGCGCCGATGCCCGCGGACCGGGCGCTGGCCCTGCTCGACCCGGTGCTCTCAGCGCTGGCCGCGGCCCACCAGGCCGGGATCGTGCATCGCGACGTCAAGCCGGAGAACGTGCTCATCGCCGACGACGGCACGGTCAAGGTCGCCGACTTCGGGCTGGCGCGCGCGGTCAGCGCCGAGACCCAGCACACCGCGACCGGGGGCGTGCTCATCGGCACGGTCTCCTACCTGTCCCCCGAGCTCGTCGTCGACGGTCGGGCCGACGCCCGCTCCGACGTGTACGCCGTCGGCGTGGTCCTCTACGAGCTGCTCACCGCGCGCAAGCCCCACGAGGGTGACAGCCCCATCGCGGTGGCCTACAAGCACGTCCACGAGGACGTGCCCCCGCCCTCCCGCCTGACCCGTGGGCTGCCGCCGTACGTCGACGCGCTGGTCGCCCGTGCCACGGCCCGGGACCGGGACCTGCGACCCGCCGACGCGCAGGTGCTGCTGCACCAGCTGCGGCGGGTGCGCTCGGCCCTGGCCCAGGGCGTGCCCGACGACGCGGAGCTCACCTCCGACCTGACGCCGACCGTGCCGGTCCAGCGCCTCGGTGACGGCGCGGACTCCATCGACTACGTGCGGGACGAGCCCACCGTGGTGCCGACGATCCTGACCCCGGAGCAGGTGGCGCACGCAGGTCGCACGGACGACACCAGCGTCATCGGCCAGCGGCTCGATCCCCAGGCTGCCCCACCGTCCTCGCTACCTGCGGGGAGTGGCCGACGGTCCCCCGATCGGGCGGCCGACGACCGGGCCGCCGCGACCCGGACGGGCGCCACGGCCGTGCGCGGCCCGGCGCAGCGCAGCCGACGGTCCCGACGCGGACCCCTCCTGCTCGTGCTCGTGCTGCTGCTGGCCGCAGCCGCCGGCGGGGGTGCGTGGTGGTTCGGCCAGGGCCGCTTCACGACGACGCCGGGCGTGCTCAACCTGTCCGCGGCGGCGGCCGAGTCCAAGGTCGAGGCCGCCGGGCTGAGCTTCGACGTGGGCGGCCGGGCCTGGTCCGAGACGGTGGCCAAGGGGTCGGTGGTCGCACCGACCCGGCCGGCGGCGAGGACGTCACGCGCAACGGCACGGTGACCGCCGTCCTGTCCCGGGGGCCGGAGCGGCACCCGGTGCCCACCCTGGCCGGCCAGCCGCTGGACCAGGCCCAGGCGGCGGTCGCCGAGGCGTCCCTCAGCTTCGGCACCGCGACCTACCGCTACTCCGAGACGGTCGACCGCGGCGTCGTCGTGCGCTCGGACCCCGCCCCCGAGACCCGCCTGCGCCGGGACGGCGTGGTCGACGTGGTGGTCAGCCGTGGTCCCCGCCCGGTCGCGGTGCCGGACTGGACCGGCCGGGACGCCAAGGACGCCACCACCGCGCTGGAGAAGCGGGGCTTCGAGGTCCGCACGAGCGAGGAGAACAGCGACACCGTGGAGAAGGGCGACGTGATCCGGCAGTCGCCCGACCGCGGCACCCGCTTCAAGGGCGACCCGGTCGCGCTGGTGGTCTCCAAGGGACCGGTCCTGGTCGAGGTGCCCTCGGTGCTGCGCAAGGGCCGGCAGCGCGACCGAGACCCTGGAGGCGGCGGGCTTCGACGTCCGGCTGCTGCGCGTCGAGGTCTACATCGGCCTCAACCTCGTCGTCCGGCAGTCCCCCGGGTCGGGCGACCTGGCGCCGAAGGGCAGCACGGTCACCCTCTACGTCGTGTGAGGGCCCGTCGGTAGGGCACCCTGGCCCTGACAGCGTCGGCTCACCGGCACCTGCCCGCCTAAGGAGAACCATGACCACAGCAGTGCTCGCCACCGCCTTCGGCGGCCCGGAGGTCCTCGAGGTGCAGGAGGTCGACGTACCGGCTCCCCGCCCCGGTCAGGTCACCGTCGAGGTCCGCGCCGCCGGGATCAACCCCATCGACCACAAGCGGTTCAGCGGCCAGATGGGCAGCGACGAGTCCCAGCTCCCGATGGCGCTGGGGATGGAGGTCTCGGGCGTGGTGACCGCCGCCGGGGAGGGGGCCAGCGGGCCGGCCGGGGAGATCTCCGTCGGCGACGAGGTGATCGCCTACCCGGTCTCCGGCGGGTGGGCCGGCGCCGTCACGGTGCCGGCGACCTCGGTCTTCCCCAAGCCGGCCTCGCTCAGCTTCGAGCAGGCCTCGGGGCTCTCGCTGACCGGCGTCACGGCGTACCACCTGCTCGAGGCCACCGGCGTCGGGCTGGGCGACACGGTGCTGGTCCACGGCGTCGCCGGCGGGGTGGGCCTGACCCTGGCCCAGCTGGCCGTCGACCGCGGCGCCACGGTCGTCGGCACCGCCGCCCTCGGCCGCCACGACCAGCTGCGCGACCTCGGGGTGGTCCCCGTCGAGTACGGCGAGGGGCTCGCCGACCGGGTGAGGTCCGCCGCCCCCGACGGCGTGGACGTCGCCCTGGACACGGTGGGCACCGACGAGGCGGTCGACGTCTCGCTCGAGCTGGTGAAGGACAAGCAGCGCATCGCCAGCATCGCCGCCTTCGGTCGGGCGGGCGACGCCGGGATCCAGCTGCTCGGCAACGGACCGGGCGCCGACCCCGGCACCGAGATCCGCGACCACGCCCGGCTGGTGCTCACCGCCCTCGTCGACCGGGGCCTGCTGCGGGTGGTCGTGGCCCGGGCCTTCCCGCTGGCCGAGGCCTCCGACGCCGTCGCCCTGGTGGCCGAGGGCCACGCCGGCGGCAAGGTCGTGCTGGTGCCCTGACCGGTCGGCCGCGCAGGACGGGACGCCTCGGCGGGGTCAGGCGCGCAGGACGGGACGCCTCGGCGGGGTCAGGCGCGCAGGAGGGGACGCCTCGGCGTCAGGACCAGACGCGGGGCTCGCCAGGAGCCGCCTGCAGGTCCCCGAACCGGTGCTTCTGGGCGGGCTTCTTGCCGCGCGTCTTGCCCTGGGTGACGTAGGGCAGGTACACCGTGAGGGCCACGCCCTCGGCGTGCTCGAGGTCCACCGAGACGGCCTCGCCGCCGGACAGGGTGACGTCGCTGACCACGGCGGTGGCCCGCACGCCACCGGCCTGCTCGCGCAGCGCCACCCAGCACTGCTCCAGGACCGCCGACGGGTCGGCGACCTCCCGGGGACCGGTGCGCACCTCGGGGGTCACCAGCGCGGTGGTCCCCGGCTGCTCCAGGGTCATCGCGAACGGGTAGAAGTCCCCGACCGTGTCGAGCTGCTTCCTCGCCGCCCGCAGCGCGGCGTCCAGCAGCTCGTCGAGCTCGTCCTGGGCCGCCCGGCTGGTGCCCTCGCGCCAGGAGCTCACCGGTCGGTCAGCACCGTGGCGAGCACGGAGGCCGCGGCCTCGGCGTCGTCGCGGGACACGTCGAGGTGGGTGACCATGCGCAGTGCTCGCGGGCCGACCGCGGAGACCAGGACCCCGTGCTCGCGGGCCCGGGTGACGACCGCTGCGGCGTCCGGGACGTCGACGACCACGATGTTGGTGTCCACCGCGGCCGGGTCCAGCCCGCAGGCGTCGGCCAGCAGCCGGGCGTGGGCGTGGTCCTCGGCCAGCCGCTCGACGTGGTGGTCCAGGGCGTGCAGCCCGGCGGCCGCCAGGATGCCCACCTGCCGCATCCCGCCCCCCAGGCGCTTGCGCCACACCCGCGACTCCGCGATCGCCTCGGCGCTGCCCACGACCAGGGAGCCGACCGGGGCGCCGAGGCCCTTGCTGAGGCAGACGGCCAGCACGTCGGCCGTGGCGCCGTACGCCGTGAGCGGGGTGCCGGTGGCGACGTGCGCGTTCCAGATCCGGGCGCCGTCGACGTGCACGCCGATCCCGTGGTCGTCGGCGAAGCGGCGTACCGCCTGCATGTCCTCGATCGGGGTCACCGCCCCGCCGCCGAAGTTGTGGGTGTTCTCCATCGCGATGGCCCGGGTGGTGACGAAGAACGGACCCATGTCGGGGGCGTGCATCCGCTCGATCTGGTCCATCTCGACGGGCCGGCCCATCCAGGTCCGCATGGTCAGCCCGACCAGGGCACCGTGCGCGCCGAGCTCGGCGCGGGCGATGTGCGCGGAGGCCTCGCAGAGCACCTCCTCGCCCACGCCCACCAGGGTGCGGACCGCCAGCACGTTGGCCATCGACCCGGTGGGGCAGAACAGGGCCGCCTGGTGGCCGAAGAGCTCGGCCACCCGCTCCTCCAGCCGCCGGACGGTGGGGTCCTCCTGGTAGACGTCGTCGCCGACCTCGGCCCCCGCCATCGCGGCCCGCATGGCCTGCGTCGGTCGGGTCAGGGTGTCGCTGCGCAGGTCGACCAGGGGCTCGCTCATGCCTCGGGGACGTTCACCGGGGCCGCCTCGCGCAGCATCTCGGCCACCAGGAACGCCAGCTCCAGCGACTGCACCCGGTTGAGACGAGGGTCGCACACCGACTCGTAGCGGTGGCCGAGGTCGCCCTCCAGCAGTGCCTCGCCACCCCCGACGCACTCGGTGACGTCGTCGCCGGTCAGCTCCACGTGCACGCCACCGGGCCAGGTGCCCAGCATCCGGTGCACGTCGAAGAAGCCCTGGACCTCCGCGACGACGTCGTCGAAGCGACGGGTCTTGTAGCCCGAGGAGGCCTCGAAGGTGTTGCCGTGCATCGGGTCGCAGACCCAGGCCGCGGTCACGCCGGCCGCGGTCACCTTCTCCACCAGGTTGGGCAGCCGGTCGCGGATCGAGACCCGCCCCCATCCGGGTGATGAAGGTCAGCCGGCCGGGCTCGTTGTCGGGGTTGAGCCGCTCGGCCAGGGCGATGGCGTCGTCCGGGCTCGTGGTCGGGCCCAGCTTGACGCCGATCGGGTTGCGGATGTGGGACAGCAGCTCGACGTGCGCGCCGTCGAGCTGGCGGGTGCGCTCGCCGATCCAGACGAAGTGCCCGGACACGTCGTACGGCGTCTGCGTGCGCGAGTCGATGCGGGTCAGGGCGTGCTCGTACTCCAGGATCAGCGCCTCGTGGCTGGAGTGGAAGTCGACCCGGTGGAACTCGTCCGGGTCGGCGCCGATGGCCTGCATGAAGGTCAGCGCCCGGTCGATCTCCTGGCCCAGCTTCTCGTAGCGCCGTCCCACCGCGGAGGACCGCACGAAGTCGGTGTTCCAGGTGTGCACCTGCCGCAGGTCGGCGTAGCCGCCGGTGACGAAGGCCCGCACGAGGTTCAGCGTGGCGGCCGAGGAGTGGTAGACCTCGACCAGCCGCTGCGGGTCGGGCACCCGGGACTCCGGGGTGAAGGCGTAGCCGTTCACGGCGTCGCCGCGGTACGCCGGCAGGGTCACGCCGTCGCGGGTCTCGTCGTCCGAGGAGCGCGGCTTGGCGTACTGCCCGGCGATCCGGCCCAGCTTGACCACCGGCACGGAGGCCGCGTAGGTCAGCACGACGGCCATCTGGAGCAGCACCCGCAGCTTGTTGCGGACGTTGTCGGCGGTCACCCCGTCGAAGGTCTCGGCGCAGTCCCCGCCCTGGAGCAGGAACGCCTCCCCGCGGGCCACGGCGGCCAGCTTGGTCTTCAGCTCGTCGCACTCACCGGCGAACACCAGGGGCGGCACGCTGCGCAGCTTGGTGACCGCGGCGTCCAGCGCCTCGGGGTCGGGCCAGTGCGGCTGTTGGGCGGCTCCCCGGGCGCGCAGGGACTCCAGGTCGGGGACGGGCGTCAGACTCACCCCCCCAGGGTACGGCCACCGGTATCCTGCCCCGGTGACCCAGGTGACGGTGCGAGACGCGCAGCGCGGCGACGCCTTCGCGATCGGGGTCGTGGCCGCGGCCGCCGTCCCCCACGTGGTCCGCTCCTCGGCCCGGGTCGCGGCCGACATGGCCGACGACGCACGGCTCGGCCGACGCCGCTGGGTCGGGGCTGCTCGACGGCCAGGTGGTCGGCACCGCGACCGGCCGTGCCGGTCACCGAGCGCTGGGGCGAACGGCACGTGTCCCTCGACGTCCAGGTGCGTCCCGAGCGCGGGAGCCAGGGCGTGGGCACGGCCCTGCTCGTCGCGGCCGCCGGGGCGTTCCCGGGCGCCCACCGCCTGCAGGGCCGCGGCAACGGCGACCCCATCTCCCTGTCCTTCGCGGTGCGCAACGGGTTCCTGCCCGAGAGCGAGCAGCCCGTGGCCCGCATCGACCCGGGCGAGGTGGCGCCGGCCGGGGAGGCCCCCGCCGGGCTCCGGGCCGTGACGCTGGAGGCCCTGCCCGACATGCGGATGCTGCTGGAGACCAACAACCTGGCCGCGGTCGACGACCCCGTGAGCGGTCAGCGTCGGCTCACGATGTACCAGCTGCGGGCCGAGTGGTGGGACCGTCCCGACAACGCGCCGGACCTGTCCTGGGGGCTGCATCGCCGACGACGGGTCGGGGCCGGTCCTGGCCGCGTTCACCAGCGTGCAGGTGGACCGTGAGCGGGGGCGGGCCTGGAGCCGGTCCACGGCCACGCACCCCGTCCTACCGGGGACGCGGGCTGGCCGGCTGGGTGAAGCGGCGCACCCTGACGTCGCTGGCCGAGGCCGGCGTGCGCGAGGCCTGGGCGCCGATCCTGCACCGACCACCCCGGATCACTTCGGTCAACGCGTCGCTCGGCTACCGCCCGGCCGCGACCACGGTCGGGCTCGGCCGCCGCCTGTCACGCTGAGCGGCAAGGTCCGTCCGGCCCGGACCCGGCCCGGACCCGAGCCGGCCGGCCCGGTCGCACCGGTCGACCCGGCCGGCGTCACTCGCTCAGCGAGTCGACGTCGCGGAAGCCGGTGCGCTTGGCCCGGACGCCGCTGTTCCACAGCCAGGTCAGCATCCACAGGCCCACGCCGACCACGAGCAGGCCGCCGGCGATCATGTACTGCTGCTGCTGCTCCTCGCTGCGGGCCCACGGCCCCGCCAGGAACGCGCAGGTCAGCGCGCCGACCACCGGCAGGAAGGCCGGCGCGCGGAAGTGGTCGTGGTCGACCGGCCGGCGCCGGAGCACCAGCAGCGTCAGGTTGACGACCGTGAACACGCACAGCAGCAGCAGCGAGGTGGTGCCGCCCAGCAGGGCCACGTTGCTCGCGCCGCTCTCCGAGGCGCTGGCCCGGACGACGTAGATGATCAGGCCGAAGGCGATGGCGCGTGGTGAACAGGATCGAGACCCACGGCGTACGACGGGTCGGGTGCACCTTGCCCAGCGAGCGCGGCAGCACGTCCTGGTTGGCCAGCCCGTAGAGCAGCCGGCTGGCCATCAGCATGTTGATGAGCGCGGAGTTGGCCACCGCGAACATGCCGATGAAGGGGAAGATCGTGTCGAAGGGCAGGTCCGGGCGCCCCGGCCGCGACCACCTGCGTCAGCGCCGACCCCTTGGACTCGTCGGTGAGGTCGCCGACCGGGACCAGCGCCACCGCGGTCACCGAGACCAGCACGTAGATGACACCGGTCATGCCCAGCCCGGTGAGCATCATGCGCGGGAAGTCGCGGCCCGGGTCCTGGCACTCCTCGGCCATGTTGACCGAGTCCTCGAAGCCGACCATGGCGAAGAACGCCAACGAGGTCGCCGCGGTGACCGCGAAGAAGATGCCCTTGTCGTCCGCGGAGCGAGAACATCACCGACCTCGGTGAAGTCCGCCTTGCCACCGCCAGCGCGTAGAGGCCCGACGAAGATCACCAGCAGCAGCCCGGACAGCTCGACCAGGGTGAGCACCACGTTGATCTTGACGCTCTCGCCGACGCCGCGGAAGTTGACGGCGGCGACCAGCAGCATGAAGCCCAGCGCGACCGCGGTGATGGCCGACCCCGCCCACCGCCATGTCGAGTCCGAAGCCGTCGTTGACGAAGCCGGCGAACGCGTTCGCGGCGGTGGAGGCCGAGGTGATCCCCGAGCACATCACCGTGAAGGCGACCAGGAAGGTCAGGAAGTGCACCCCGAAGGCCTTGTGGGTGTAGAGCGCCGCACCGGCCGCCTGCGGGTAGCGGGTCACCAGCTCGAGGTAGGAGACCGCGGTGATGGTGGCGACGACGAAGGCGACCAGGAACGGCGCCCAGGCCGCCCCGCCGACCTCGCCGGCCACCTGGCCGGTCAGGGCGTAGACGCCGGTGCCGAGGATGTCGCCGACGATGAACAGCAGCAGGAGCCTTGGGCCCCATCACCCGCTTCAGGTCGGGCTCGGTCGCCGCTCGTGGCCGGGCTGGGTCTCGTCGACATGGGTGCTCATGGCGCCCCCTTCGGTCGGTTGGTGCCCTCACCCTCACACACCGACCGCCGGCGAAGGGGAGAGCCGGGACCGGCTCGCCGACGCCGACCTCAGGGCCGCCGGTGCAGCAGCAGCGGCAGCACGCCGAGGGCGCCCGCCCGCCGCAGCACCGCGGCGGCGACGGTCACCGGCCACAGCGAGGAGGACGCGTCGACGACCAGCAGCACGGTCCTGCCGGCCACCGCCGCGCGGCGCCGCGCCGTCGAGGTGGTCGCGCCAGAAGGCCGCCTCGTCGGCGGAGCTCAGCTCGCGCAGGTCGGTGCGGAGCGGCGGGCCCCGGCAGCGTGGCGCGGTCGAGGCGGCCGACCTCGGCGAGGTGGTCGGCCACGGCCGCGCCAGGGCGGGCGCGCCGGTGGCCGACAGGTCGACGACGACCTCGGGGCGGGCCGACCAGCTGCGCCGCCACTGGCCGAGCAGCCGGACGCAGGCCTCGGTCACCTCGGCGACCCCCTCGGGCGGCGGGGCGGCCCGGCCGACGACCGCGGCGACCGTCTCGCGCCACTCCGGGGCGTCGGCGAAGACCAGGGTGCGGCCGACCTCGTGGGCCTGCGTCGGCCGGGATCCGCCCGCGGGAGCCGAACGCGCCCCCCGGCCACATCTTGCGGGGCTCGAGCAGGTGCACCTCGCCCGCGCAGCAGGCCGGTGACCGCCGCGACGGTCGCCGGCGTCGCGGCGAGCCGGCGAGGGCGTCCGGCAGCCCGCCCCGGCACACCGAGCAGCGGCCGCAGGGCTCGGCCGCCGGGTCGTCGAGCGACTCCTGCAGCAGCTCCATCAGGCAGCGCTCGCCGCGGACGTAGGCGCGCATGATGTCGGCCTCGCGGCGACGGACCGCCACCACGCCGTCGTAGTGCTCGGCGTCGTAGCGTCCACGCCCGGCCGGTGGCGAGCCAGCCGCCCTCGACCCGGTCGACGACCCCGTCGACGGCGAGCTGCTTGAGCATCAGCTCGACCCGGCCGCGGCGCACGCCGGACTGCGCCTCGACCGCGACCACGCTCGACCGCCTCGCCCGGGGAGCGGTCCAGGACGTCGAGGACGGCGCGCACCTGCTCGGGCACCGGGATCGTCGAGGTCGCGAAGTACTCCCAGACGCCGGAGTCGGCGTCCGAGGGCAGCAGCACGGCGTGCGCGTGGTCGATGGCGCCGCCCGGCACGACCGACCTGCTGGTAGTAGGAGACCGGGGACGGCGGCGCCCCGACGTGGACCACGAAGCCGAGGTCGGGCTTGTCGTAGCCCATGCCGAGCGCCGAGGTGGCGACCAGCGCCTTGAGCCGGTTGTCGCGCAGGGCGTCCTCGAGGTCGTGGCGCGCGGACGGCCTCGAGCTGGCCGGTGTAGGCCGCGACCGGCACGGCGTCCCCGTGCACGTCGCGTGACCGCCGCCGCCAGCCGCTCGGCGTCGGCGACCGTGAGCGCGTAGACGATGCCCGAGCCGGCGCAGCCGGGGCAGGTGGTCGACCACCCAGGCGTAGCGCTCCAGCGGGGAGAGCCGGTCCACCACCGACAGCTCCAGGCTGGCCCGGGCGAGCTGGCCGCGCAGCACCAGCGTGGTGGCCCCGCCGAGCTGCTCGGCGACGTCGTCGGTGACCCGCTGGTTGGCCGTCGCGGTGGTGGCCAGCACCGGGGTCTCGGGGTTGAGCCGCTGCAGGACGTCGGAGACCCGGCGGTAGTCGGGGCGGAAGTCGTGGCCCCAGTCGGAGACGGCGTGGGCCTCGTCGATGACCAGCAGCCCGAGCCGGCCGGCGAGCCCGTCGAGCACCCGGCGCCCGAAGCCCGGGTTGGCCAGCCGCTCCGGGCGAGACCAGCAGCACGTCGAGCTCGCCGCCGCGCAGCGCCGCCTCGACCGCGGACCACTCGTCGATGTTGGAGGAGTTCAGGGTGGCCGCGGTCAGCCCGGCCCGTCCGGCGGCGGCGACCTGGTCGCGCATCAGCGACAGCAGCGGCGAGACCACCAGCGTCGGGCCCGGCGCCCTCGGAGCGCCGGACCGCGGTGGCGGCCCAGTAGACCGCCGACTTGCCCCAGCCGGTGGCCTGCACGACCAGCACCCGGGCTGCCGGCTCGCACAGCGCCGCCACCGCGGTGGCCTGGTCCTCGCGCAGCCGGGCGTCCGGCCGCCGGCCATGGCGGCGATCACCCGGTCGGCGGCCTCGGCACGGGACCGGTCAGCGCGGGCACGGTCGAGGGGGGTGCGGTGGTGTCCATGGCCCCACCGTAGGGCGGGCCGCCGACATCGCGGACCGCGCCGGGGCCAGGCTGTGGACGGCCGGTCAGCCGAAGAAGACCTCGGCCTCGGCGTACTGCTCGGGCTTGACCAGCTTGAGCTCGCCGGTGCCCTCGGCCAGCGGCACCCGGACGATGTCGGTGCCGCGCAGCGCGACCATCGTGCCGTAGTCCTTCTCGGCCACGGCGGTGACGGCGTGCAGGCCGAACCGGGTGGCCAGCCAGCGGTCGAAGGCGGTGGGCGTGCCGCCGCGCTGCACGTGCCCGAGCACGACGGCCCGGGCCTCCTTGCCGGTGCGCTGCTCGATCTCCTCGGCGAGCCGGTCGCCGATGCCGCCGAGCCGGACGTGCCCGAAGGCGTCCTTCTCGCCGCTGACCAGGGTCATGTCGCCGCCCTCGACCGGGACCGCGCCCTCGGAGACCACGATGATCGGCGAGTAGTGCGACTCGAACCGCTTCTCGACGTACTCGCAGACCTTGGCGATGTCGAACGGCTGCTCCGGGATCAGCACGACGTTGGCGCCGCCGGCGAGCCCGGCGTGCAGCGCGATCCAGCCGGCGTGCCGGCCCATCACCTCGACGACGAGCACCCGGTGGTGCGACTCGGCCGTGGTGTGCAGCCGGTCGATGGCCTCCATCGCGATGTTGACCGCGGTGTCGAAGCCGAAGGTGAAGTCGGTGCCGGAGAGGTCGTTGTCGATGGTCTTGGGGACGCCGACCACGTTGACGCCGAGGTCGGCGAGCTTGGTGGCCACGCCGAGCGTGTCCTCGCCGCCGATCGCGATGAGCGCGTCGACGCCGTTGGCGGCGAGGTTCTCCTTGATCTTCTCGACGCCGCCGTCGATCTTGAACGGGTTGGTGCGCGAGGACTTCAGGATGGTGCCGCCGCGGGGCAGGATGCCGCGGACCTGGTCGACGCCCAGCGGGACCGTGACGTTCTCCAGCGGCCCGCGCCAGCCGTCGCGGAACCCGACGAAGTCGAAGCCGTACTCCGTCGACGCCCTTGCGGACGACCGCGCGGATCACCGCGTTCAGTCCGGGACAGTCGCCGCCGCCGGTCAGCACTCCCACGCGCATGTCCTGCACTCCTCGTCTCGGCGTGACGTCCCTAGCGATGTCTCCTGTCGACGCCGACCCTGGTGGCCCCGTCCGCAGTCCGCCGCCCGACGCTCGTCCCTAGGGTGGGGCGATGACCTTCTCCATCGTGGCCCGCTCCGAGCGACGGCGAGTCGTGGGGCGTGGCGGTCGCCTCGAAGTTCCTCGCGGTCGGCTCCGTGGTCCCCGCCGCGGTCGCCGGGCATCGGCGCGGTCGCCACCCAGGCCGACGCGAACGTCGCCTGGAAGGGGAGGCCCTCTCGCTGCTCGACGAGGGCGCGACCGCCCCGGTGGCCCTGGAGCGGCTGGTCGCGGACGACGAGGCCCCGTCCCACCGGCAGGTCGGCCTCGTCGACGTGGAGGGCACCGCCGCCGCGCACACCGGCGCGGACTGCCTGCCCTGGGCGGGTGACCTCGTGGGCGAGGGGGTGGCCGTGCCAGGGCAACGTGCTGGCCGGGCCCGAGGTGCTGACGGCGATGCCTGGACGCCTGGGAGGCGGTCGCGCCGAGCCCGACCTCGGCGCGTCGGCTGCTCGCCGCCCTGCGGGCCGGGGACCGAGCGGGCGGCGACCGGCGCGGCCGCCAGTCCGCCGCGCTGCTGGTGGTGCGCGACGGCGCCGGGTACGGCGGCCTGGACGACGTCGCGGTCGACCTGCGGGTCGACGACCACCCGGAGCCCTGCGACGAGCTGGCCCGGCTGCTGGAGCTCAACCGGATCTACCTGACCGCTCCACCGAGGAGGAGCGGGTCCCTCTCGACGAGACCCTGCGCGCCGAGCTCGAGGAGCTGGCCCGGGCGGCCGGCCAGCCCGACCTGGCTGCGTGGGTCGGCACCGAGAACTACGAGATGCGGGTCGACCTGGAGCCGGACGGGCTGGGTGGACCGATCGTGGTCGCCGCCCTGCGCGGCGCCTGCGAGCCGGACGTCAGGGCCCGCGAGGCGTCTAGGCGCTGCGGCGAGGTCCGGCCGGGCCGTTCTCGAGCGCGTCCTGCGCGGCGGCGTACCGCTGACCGGGCGCGCTCGACCTTGTGCTCGGTGGCTGCGGCCTCCTCGTCGAGGATCTCGATCTCGTGCTCGAGCTCGGCGACCCGGCGCCGGGCCTCCTCCAGCTCCTCGGCCGCCTGCAGGGTGCGCGCCTGCGACCTTCTTGACCGTCGCTTGTGGGCCTTGCGCGACCTTCTGCCGGGCCTCGTCGGCCGGGCGACCGCCGCCGCGTCGACGGCCTGCTGCGCGGCCGCGAGCCGCGGCCGTCCCGCGCCTGCCTTCTCCTCGTCGGGAGCGGGCTCCGGGTCGGGTACGACGCGGCAGCCCGGCCGCGCTCGGGGCCGGCAGCGTCGCGCGGCCGCGGGCGTCATCCCGATCGCCGCGGGAACGGCGACGGCGTCCACCACGTCGGCCTTCCCGACGCCGGTCGCGGCGAGCGCCGTGACCAGCATCCCGCTGCGCACCGCTGCGGCGGCGTCCTCGTCGACCATCGCGGCGTGCAGGGTGTCCTGCACCTGGTCGGCGACCGCCTCGGTGACCTGCTGCCCGAGCTCGCGCGGCCAGCGTCCGTCCCTGGCCGGTGACCGCCGTGGTCAGCTGGCGGCGCTGCCGGGTCAGCTCGCGCAGGGCGTCCGCGTCGAGGTCGGCCTGCGCCTGGCGCAGCGAGGCGCCCAGGTCGAGCACCTGGGCCATCTGCTCGCCCTGGTGCCGCATCATCATGTTCACCACCCAGGCCGCCATCGACGGCTTGCGCAGGGCGTCGACCCGCTCGGCCAGCTCGGGGTCACCGTCGGCCTTGGTCTGCTTGGCCCACTGGTTGCGGGTGCCGGTGAACTCGCCCGGCAGGCAGCGCGTACAGCTCCTCGGCGATGCTCAGCAGCGGGTCGGTGGCCACCCGCCGAGGATAGGCCGGTCGGCCCGAGCGGACCTCGGACCGCCCCGGGCCCCGACCTCGGTCCCTCAGGCTCCGTCGTCGAGGCCCTGCTCGATCGCGTAGCGCACCAGCTGCGACCCGGTTGTGCAGCTGGAGCTTGCGCAGCGTGTTCTGCACGTGGTTCTGCACCGTGCGGTGCGAGAGGAACAGCCGGGCCGCGATCTGCTTGTAGGACAGTCCCTTGGCCACCAGCCGCAGCACCTCGGTCTCCCGCTCGGTCAGCCGCGGCGCGTCGGGACGCGAGACCGCGGAGGCGGGCGTCTCGGAGAGCCGGCGGTACTCCCCCAGCACCAGGCCCGCCAGCCCGGGGGTGAAGACCGTGTCCCCTGCGGCGACCCGGGCCACGGCCGCGACGCAGCTCGGACCGGGACGCCGACTTCACCAGGTAGCCGGTGGCCCCCGCCTTCACCGCCTCCAGCACGTCGGCCTGCTCCCCGGAGGCGGACAGGATCAGCACCCGCACCGTCGGGTCGCTCGGCCACCAGGGTGGCGGTGACCTCGACCCCGTCCGGCGCGGGGATCTGCAGGTCCAGCACCACCACCCGCGGGCGTACGGCGCGACCGCGCGTCAGCGCCTCGGTGCCGGTGGACGCGGTCGCGGTCACCTCGAAGCCGGCCTCGGCCAGGTCCCGGGCCACGCCCTCGCGCCACATCGGGTGGTCGTCGACGACCATCACCGTCACCGCCGCCGTCCGCGTCCACCCCGTCCGCCCTGTCCACCCCGGCATGCTACCGACCCCGACGGGCGGCACGTAGCGGCCCCGGCGGTGCACCAGCGGCGCGACGCTCCTCGACCGACCTCGACGTGCTCCACGACGCCCTCGCAGCAGGCGCGACCAGCCGACGTCCGTCGCCGGCCCCTCCAGCCGGACCCCGGCCCACGCGGACACGCCGTCGAGCACCGGCCCCCACGTCGGAGTCCGTCCAGCGACCGGGGCGGAACGACGCCGCCGGGGGCGGGCGCCTGGCCGGCGAACGCCTCCGCGAGGTCGCGGTGCTCCCAGGCCAGCAGCTGCACGACCGCGGTGCCGGTCGACCCGCAGGCCTCGGCCAGGTCGCTGTCGGGGTCGACCAGGCCCAGCACCCGCGCCGGGTCGCCCGCGGCCACCAGCACCGAGGAGACGGTCAGCCCGGCCGCGGTGCCCGTCCGGACGTCCCCGCCGGTCGTCCACAGCGAGACGGCTCCGCCCAGGCGCCCGCGCAGCCGCCGGACCGGGTCGCGGCCACCGGCTCGGGCTCGGCGAAGGGGTGCTCGGAGTGGATGCGTCACGCAGCGCAGGCTAGACGGGGCGTGCGCGGTGGCCGCGGTCGGCGCCCTGCTGCTCCGGGGCCGAGACGACGCCAGAGCAACCCGGGAGCCGATCCACGCCCCGGTTTGTCCGTAAGACGCCGGTAAAGCGAGCAGAACGAGGGACCGATACTCCTGTCGAGGAGAGTGAGAGACGATGACCAGCAGCTGGGGACGCTGACGCATCTGAGGCCGTGTCGGCCCTCGGACGACGCGTTCCTGCACGACGTCTTCGCCACCACCTGGGAGGACGAGGTCGCGGCGCTGCCCAACCAGAACCTCGCCCAGCACGTCCTGCGCATCCAGCACATCGCCCAGGAGCGTCGCTTCGCCAGCCGCCACCCCGGCCACCAGCGCTTCGTCGTCATCGCGGACGGCGCGCCACGCCGGCCGTCTCTACCTGCACCGGCACGGCCGCTCGCTGCGCATCGTCGACATGACCCTGCTGCGCCGCTTCCGCGGGCGGGGCATCGGCACGCGCCTGGTCCGGACCTGTGCGCCCAGGCCGCCCGCGAGGACCGCACGGTCGAGCTGCGCGTCGCCGCGCGCCGACGACGAGGTCATCGGCCTGTGGCGCGGCGCGGGGGTTCCGGCGTCGTGGCCGCTCGACGACGTCGACCAGCACCTGCAGTGGATCCCGACCACCAGGCCCTCGAGCCGGCCCTGGCCGCCCCGGCGGCCTCCCGGTCCCAGCGGCTACCGCCGGCACGGCACGGCCGGACCCCGGCGCCGCGGCAGCGACAGCTCCCACTCGGTCCCGTGCCCGGCGGTCGGCCACCAGGCGCGCCGACCCGCCCAGGTCGGCGCATCCGGCCCGCAGATCGACTCCGCTCACCCCGAGCCGCCCCTCGCGCCCGGGCCTCCTCCAGCCGGCCCGCGGCGATGCCCGGCCCCTCGTCCCGCACGCTGAGGACCACGCGGTCCCCGAGGTCCTCGACCAGCACCCAGGCCGGCGCCTCGGCCCCGACGTGCCGGGCCACGTTGTCCAGGCAGGCGCGCACGACCGCCACGAGCTCCTCGACGGTCGGCCGGGGGCAGCAGCACCGGCCCCGGCCGGACCCGAGACGGTGACCGACGACGAGGCCAGCAGGGCCAGCGCCCGAGGCCAGGTCGACGTCGTCGCCCGCGGCCCCAGCGGCGCGGGTGGCGACCGCCCCGGCGGCGGCGGTGCCCTGCACCAGCGCCCGCAGGGCGACCTCCTGCTCCCCGGCCAGCCGACCCAGCTCGGCGGCCTCACCACCCACCTCGGCGCCGCGCCGCTGCACCAGCGCCAGCACCTGCAGCACCCCGTCGTGCACGGCACGGGCCAGCCGGGCCCGCTCCTGCAGGGCCGCCGCGACCCGCTCGGCCGCCGCCCGCGCCTCGGTCGCCTCGCGGGTCTGCGTGGTGTTGTGGCCGACCACGCCGGCCGCGAGCAGCAGCAGGAAGATGTTGCCCCAGGTGGTCCCGGTGGGGTCGGTGCGCACGGACAGGTCGACCAGCGGAGACCAGCGCCGCCACCGCGATGCCGGCGCGCCAGCCACGCGCGCACCGCCCACGCCAGCACGGCGCCGATGACCCAGAAGGACGGCAGCGTGGAGGCGTTGCGGGCCAGCATCGCGGGGCCCTCCACCCACGGGGTGGCCAGCAGGAGCGCCACCGCCACGGCGAGGTCGAGCACCAGCAGCGGCAGGCCGCGTCGGCGCGGCGCGTCGTAGGCCCAGGTCGCCACCAGCGTCCAGACGACGATCACGCCCAGCGCGACCCAGCCCAGCACCGGGCGCTGGAACTCGTGCCACCGGGTCAGGTTGAGGACGACCGCGTAGGTGGCGACGACCAGGCGGACGCACGACCAGCGCGCGCAGCTGGGTGGTCTCGACCTGCGCGGCGACCGGGACGAGAGGTCCCGCCGGGCGGGCATGTCAGGAGGCGCGGAGCGCGGGGCTTCCCGGGTCACCCGGGCCGGGATCGGCGGGACCGGCGTCCGCGACGGCGTCGACCACGGCATGCCGGCGTCCACCGGGCCCTGCGGCCGTCCTTGGCCTCCTTGTCGAGCGCCTTGGCCCGCGCGGCGTACAGGTCGACGTACTCCTGGCCCGAGAGCCGCATGATCTCGTACATGATCTCGTCGGTGATGGAGCGCAGGATGAAGCGGTCGTTCTCCAGGCCCTCGTAGCGGGAGAAGTCCAGCGGCGCCCCGAACCGTACGACGGGCCGCATCACGGCACCGAACTTCTTGCCGGGCGGGCGCGACCACGTCGGTGCCGACCACCGCCACCGGGATCACCGGCACCCGGGTCTCCAGCGCCAGCCGGGCGACCCCGGTCTTGCCGCGGTAGAGCCGGCCGTCGTGCGAGCGGGTGCCCTCGGGGTAGATCCCGAACAGCCCGCCCTCGCCCAGGATCCGCTCAGCGGCGGCCAGCGCTCCCTCGGCCGCCGAGGCGCCGGAGCGGTCGATGGGGACCTGGCCGGCGCCGGAGAAGAACTTCTTCTGGAACCAGCCCTTGAGGCCGGGGGTGGTGAAGTACTCCGCCTTGGCCACGAAGGTCACCCGGCGGGTGAGGGTGAGCGGCATGAACAGCCAGTCGGCGTAGGAGAGGTGGTTGCTGGCCAGGATCGCCGCGCCCTCGGCGGGGACGTGCTCGACCCCCTCGGTCTGCGGACGGAAGACCAGCTTGAGCAGGGGGCCGATGAGGACCCACTTCAGCAACCAGTAGAACAACCCCCGACCTCCTCCTCGCTGGGCGAAACCCTAGCCCTCGTCACGACCCCGTGGGACCATTCGCAGTGTCGTCGCGCACCGGTACGGGCCGCGTCGTGCGCATCCGGTCATTGAACACCACCCGACCCCCCACCTCGCACGCCCGACCAGGAGCCGATCCGTGTCCCTCGCCCTCGCCGCGGAGCCGGGCCTGACCGGGCGCGTGCTTGAGAACGGCTGCCGCGTGGCTACGCTCGACCACGACGCCCCGGCCATCGTCGAGGGGTCCACCCCGTTCGTACGACGAGTGACCGGACCATGACTGCAGACGACAGCTCGCGCGAGGACCCGACCCAGGCCGACCCGGGGTCGACTCGGGGCCGGCCCCGGACGAGGGTGCGGGCGTGCCGACGGTCCCGGTGACGACGCGCCCACGGCGCCCACGGGTCGGACGGGTCCTGCCGGCCCCGCGGGTCGGCCAGCGAGCCGCCACCCTTCGACGAGGAGGAGGCCTGGCGGCTGATCGTCGAGAACTACGGCGAGCGCCCCGAGATGGGGTCCGACAGTCGGGACGGCCACCGTGCGTGACCCCCGTGCTCCCGGCTCCGCCGACGATCCCGGCCTGCCCCACCCCGACGTCGTACCCGCCCACCGAGGCGTCGCGCCGCAGCCTGTTCGACCGCTCCTACCTGGACGCGCTCGACGCCGCCCGCCCCGACCGTGACCCGTCCGAGGGCTCCGGCCCGACGGCGGACCGACCGACCGCCCGGGAGGACGAGGAGCACTTCGTCCCACCCGAGCCGCCCCCGGTGCCGCGCGGCACCCCCGCGCGCCGGCTGGCCTGGGCGGGCCTGTTCCTGCCTCCCCTGCTGATGCTGGCCGCGGTGGTCTTCGGCTGGACCTTCGCCCCCTGGTTCTCCCTGGCCGCTGGTCGCCGCCTTCGTGGGCGGCTTCGTCTTCCTGGTCGCCACGATGCCGCGCGACGGCGGGGACGGCTGGGGGCGACGGCGCGGTTGTGTAACGTCCGCCGGGCCCGTCCAGCCTGACAGCCCCACCGCGGAGGAGCCCCGTGCACGTGAGCGAGACCGTCGAGATCTCCGGCCACCTCATCGACACCGGCATCCTGTCCCGGGTCCTCGACGACATCCGCGAGTACGGCGGCGACTGGGTCATCGACCGGTTCGACGTCGGGCCACGAGGCCGCCGACCTGTCCAGCGCGACCATCACCATCTCCAGCGAGGACGAGGAGGTCGCTGCAGCGGCTGCTCATGCGGCTGCAGAGCCGCGGCGTCAACCAGGTCGACCCCGGGGAGGCCGAGACGACGGTGTGCGAGGTCGGACGGGGTCTTCCCGGACTTCTTCTACTCCACCACCAACCTCGCCACCCGGGTGCGGCTCGAGCGGGCGGTGGGTCGCGGTCGAGAACCCCGAGATGGACTGCGGCCTGGTCGTCGACGCACTCCGGCGACGCAGCCCCGGGTCCACACCCTGCCGATGTCGGACGTGCTGGCCGGGATGCACGTCGTCTGCGGCGCCTCGGGCATCCGGGTGGACGTTCCGGTGATGACCAAGGCCGAGGGGTCCTTCGGGTTCATGGAGTCCGACGTCTCCAGCGAGAAGCCGCAGGCGGTGCTGGTCCGCCAGGTCGCCGACGGCATGCGCGAGGCCAAGGCGGCCGGCCAGAAGGTGCTGTGGGTCGGCGGGCCAGGCGTCGTGCACACCGGGCGCCGCTCCGGCCATGGTCGCCCTGGTCGAGGCCGGCTTCGTCGACGTGCTCTTCGCGGGCAACGCGCTGGCCACCCACGACATCGAGTCGGCGCTGTTCGGCACGTCGCTCGGCGTCGACCTGGCCCAGGGCCGGGGCGTGGAGCACGGGCACGAGCACCACATCCGTGCGATCAACACCATCCGCAAGGCGGGCTCGATCCGCGCCGCGGTCGAGACGGGGGTGCTGACCAAGGGCATCATGCACGCCCTGGTGACAGCGGGAGGGACGCTTCGTGCTGGTCGGCTCGGTGCGCGACGACGGACCCCTGCCCGACGTGCACACCGACGTGCTCGGTGGGTCAGCGCGCCATGCGGGCCGAGCTCACCGACGTCGGCTTCTGCCTGATGGTCGCGACCATGCTGCACTCGGTGGCCACCGGCAACATCCTGCCGGCCTCGATCCCGCTGGTGTGCGTGGACATCAACCCGGCCACCGTCACCAAGCTGGCCGACCGCGGCTCGTCGCAGGCCCGGGGCATCGTCACCGACGTCGGGCTGTTCCTCGAGCAGCTGGCCGGGGAGCTCGTGCCGGGCTACACCACGGCACGCAGCTGAGCAGGGACTACCTCACCAACCGGACCGGGTCGCCGGCCACGCTGGCCTGCCACGACGTGGTGTCGCTGGGCGTGTTGCCGGCTCCGTAGCTGAACTGCAGCCGGACCCAGCAGCCGGTGGCCGCCGAGCTGTCGCAGGTGTAGGTCGTCGGGATGGGGATGGAGATGACCTGCCACCGGCCCTGGAAGTCCGTGGCGTTGGCGGTGATCGAGCAGTTCGACAGCGCCCCGGTCCGGGGGCCGTTCCCGATGCAGCCGTCGAACGCACTCACCGAGGAGTCCGGCGGCGGGAGGATGCTGATCGTGCCCGTGTTGGTGGAGTCGCCGATGTCGTAGAGACGGACGGCGAGGGTCTGGCCCTTGGCCGTGGGCGGCACCTGCGCCAGGAAGAACTGGGTGACGGCGCCCGGCAGGTTGGCGTAGATGGCCATCTTGGTGAACCCGGCGACCGCGATGTCGTTGTTCTGCGAGGCCGAGGCGCCGAAGGCCCGCAGCGAGTAGCGGTTGTGCCCGTTGGCCCCCGTCCGGTCGGCGGGGCCGTTGGTCTGCACCTGGATCATGTAGGTGCCCTTGGTGACGTTGGTCATCGTGCACACCGGCGTCCAGCGGCGGAAGGTCGAGGCCAGCGCGGGGTCGTAGGACGGGTTCGCCACGGGCGCCCCGGAGCTGGTGTCCACGACGTACGTCGACCCGGGCTTGACCTGGTTCCACTGGTTCAGCTTGGTGTAGAGGTCACCGGAGTACCCCGGGTACGTCGCCGTGCAGCCGCTCACGGGGGTGTAGGACTGCGGGTCCCACGGGGACGTGGCGGCGACCGGCTTGCGGACCGTGAAGGTCGTGTCCGGGGAGGTGGAGGCGGCCCCGAAGAGCTTGTCGCCGGTGCAGTAGGCGCCGTTGCCGCCCTTGGCGTAGCGGCCGGTCGTGGTGTCGGCGCTCTCCCCGGCGAGGTAGGCCCCGGCACCGACGTCGTAGACGTAGTCGTTCTTGGCGTTGGCGGCCAGGGCCGCACCGCTGCCGAAGTTCGTGTCGCACGCGTCGCCCACCGAGACGAACCCCGGGTCGAACGCCTCGACGGTCAGGGAGGGCAGGTCCTGCTTGACGGTCAGGGTGTAGAAGTAGCCGTCGTTCTCGTACTCGGTGTTCTTGTTGCTGGCGCAGCCGTCGAAGGTCGGGGCGTTGGCCGAGCAGTACCCGTTGGCGTAGGCGTCGCCGGACTTCTTGTCGGCGGCCACCGACCCGACGTTGGCCCAGAACTGCCCCACCGCGCTGCAGTTGGCGGCCTTGGCCGTGCCCGGGGTCGGGTCGTTGCCGAACTCGTTGCAGGGGCTGCCCAGGGGAAGTGGCCCGCTGAACGCTGCGGTCGAGGAGCGGGAGATCGTGGTGGTGTTCAGGCCGAACAGACCCCCGAAGGCGTTCTTCACCCGACGGGTAACGGTGACCTTGAGGCGGTTGCTCTGGCCGACCACCTCCGCCGGGTGACCGACACGTCGGTGCCGGGGGGCAGGCCGTTGCGGGTGGCCATGTCCAGGGCGGTGCTCGAGGCGTCCGCGAAGCTGGCCGGCATGAAGGTGACGCCGGCCAGGGCGGCCGCGTCGGCGGCGCGCTGGTTCTGCTGCGAGGTGACGTACCAGTTGCCGACGTCGACGGTGAACGCCGCCATGGCCATCAGCACCACCACCAGCAGGATGGTGAAGACCGCGACGACCCCGCCCTCGTCGCGCCGCCGTCGGCGCAGGCGCCGCGTCAGGCCGGGCAGGACAGGCGGGACCAGACGACCGGGGCGGGCGGGGCGACCCAGCGACCGCCTCACGGCTTGCAGGTCTCCGAGACGGGGATGGGCTCGAAGCTCATCACGGTGCGGCTCTTCAACGTCATCGAGTCCCAGAAGAACTTGGTGAGGGCCTGGTCCTTCACCGACAGGTAGAGCCCGACGCTGTCGTGTCCCGAGTCGCCCTGGCAGGCGTTCTGCGTGGTGGCGCTCCAGCTGCCCGTCGGCGTGGTGCCGAAGGACTTGGTGGCCGCGTTCCAGGTGAAGCTCAGGCAGCTGGTGGGGCAGGAGGAGAAGTCCGTCTTGCCGATGGGGTAGCCGTTGGTGCCGGCCCGGTAGACCCACAGGACGGTGTTCGCGTCGAAGTTGAGCGCACTGCCCTCCTTCGCCACCTGCGCCGCCGCGTCCGTGGCGAAGGCGGCGTTGCGCGGCTCGGCCGACGCGATCCGGGCGCCGACCCGCACCGACGACGACACGGCGACGTAGTCGCTGAAGATGAGGGAGAACTCGATGATCCCGAAGACCAGCAGCAGCAGCACGGGGACCACGAGGGCAGCCTCGACCGCGACCGCTCCCCGCTGGCCGCGGCCACGGGTGCGGGCACCCGGTGCAGTGCAGACGCGAGAACAACATGTGATACCTCCCTGTTCCAGGCTAGGAGCGGGGCGGGCCGGCGGAGCCGGCTTTCCCGGCAAGGTGGTCCGATCGGGGGCCGCGGCTCGACCGTTCGGCCAGGCCCGTCCGCCGGCGGGTCGGGGTGCGACCAGGTAGACCCAGCCCCGGTCGCGCTGCACGGGGTGCCAGCCCAGCTGCTGCTCCAGCGCCGCGGTCAGCGGGGAGCCGGCGTCGCGACCGCGACCCGCGCCCCGGTGCGCTCCACGAAGCTGCGCCAGCCCGGCTCGACCCGGGTGGCGGCGAAGAAGTCCCGGATGTAGCCCACCGGGTAGGCGTCGAGCATGCCGTCGATCACCGGGTCGACCCCCGGGACCCGCCACTCCAGCCAGCCGCCGATCCCGTCCTCCACGAGCAGCGCGCTACCCGCGGGCAGCGCCTCCAGCCGCGGCGCGAGCCGGGCGGTACGGCGTCGGGCTCGGCGGCCGCCGCGGGAGCAGCAGCGGCCAGCAGCACCAGCCAGGTCAGCGCGGCCGCGGCAGGCGACCCGCCGGTCGTGCCCGGTCGCGAGGCCGGGCCGGGCCCGGGCGGGACCGTGTGACCGGCGCGGGGAGGACCGAAAGGACAGGCCGCTGGAGCGCCTCGGCCAGCAGGGGCGCGACCACCACGCCGCCGAGCGCCACCATCCGCGAGACCAGCACCGTCCAGCCGCAGGCCAGCAGCAGCAGGCAGATCCGGGTCCAGGAGAGCTACCGCGGCGGACCCAGAGCACCACCACCACGGCCGCCGAGCGACGGCCACGGCCAGCGCGGGCACGGATGCGGAGGTCGGTGGGGCCCCACTCCGCGATGAACGGGGTGCGGGCGGAGACGGCGAGCTGCGAGCCGAGCAGCCGTGGTCCGACCGGGGTGACGGCGGTCGCGGCAGGCTGAGCACCGGGGCACCAGAGCAGGACCACCGAGCGGCGTCCGGTGACCCGTCGGTCCAGCAGCAGCCCCAACCAGCAGACGAGCCCGACCAGCACGCCGGCCGACCACAGCCCGTGGGCGGTGGCCCAGACGCCGGTCAGCGGGACCAGCCACCACCGCGGGCGGCCGTCACCAGCGTGCCCAGCCAGGCGGCGACCGTGACGGTGAGCAGCACCAGGCTGACGACCTGCGGGCGGGCGGACAGCGCGGGGGCGGCGGCGAGGACGAGCAGGGCCACCGGGACGGCGGCCACCGACGGGCGGCCGTGGCGGCGGCAGGAGAGGTACGTGCCGACGAAGAGGGCCAGGTAGAGCGCCCCGAACAGCCAGGCGACCCCCGGCAGGCCCAGGTGCTCCTGACGAGGCTGGCCAGGACCTCGGTGGACCACTGCGTCGGCACCCAGGGGCTGGTGGCGAAGCGGGTCAGGCCGGCGGGGTGCGCCAGGTCGTCGCCGTGGCGGAAGCGGTCGCCCAGCAGGAGGTGGAACCAGGTGTCGTCGTTGCCGAGGTGCAGGGCCGAGAAGCGCAGGACCACCAGCAGCAGCAGGCCGAGCACCACGAACGGCAGGGTCGCGAGCAGCAGCCGGGGAAGGCTGCCGGTTCTCATCGCACCAGTATCAGCACCCGGGCGCCCGGGCGTGGGCGATCACCGGATCGGCCCGCAGCCCGCGGGGCCGCGGGTCAGGGCCGTCGAGCCAGGTCGGCCGCGCCGATCATCCCGGCCTTGTTGCCCAATAGGGCGGCGCGGACCTCCAGCTCGGGGCGGTAGTGCCGCCCCGTCAGGTTGGCCATGAAGTGCGCCCGCACCGGGTCGAGCAGCAGGTCCCCGGCCTCGGAGACCCCGCCGCCGACGACCACGACCGCGGGGTCGAGCACCGCGGTGAGGCTGGCGATGCCCTCCCCCAGCCACTTGCCCAGCGCCGCCAGCTGCTCCCGGGCGAACGTGTCGCCGTCGCGCGCGGCCTCGGTGATGAGCGGTCCGGTGATGGCCTCCACGTCGCCGCCGGCCCGGTCCACCAGCGACCGCGCGATGAGCGAGCCCTGCCGGGCCTGCTCCCGGGTGTCGCGGACCAGCGCCGACCCGCTGGCGTACTGCTCCCAGCACCCGCGGTTGCCGCACCCGCAGATCCGGCCGTCCGGCACCACCCGCATGTGGCCGATCTCGGCGGCCACCCCGAACGCACCGCGGTGCAGCTCGCCGTTGAGCACGATGCCGCCGCCGACGCCGGTGCCCACCGTGACCAGCAGGCTGTCGGTGGCGTCCTCGCCCGCGCCGAAGGTGAACTCGCCCCACGCGGCGGCGTTCGCGTCGTTCTCGATGACGACGGGCAGCCCGATGCGCTTCTCCAGGTCCGTGCGCAGGGGCTCGTCCCGCCAGGCCAGGTTGGGCGCGAAGAGCACGGTCGAGCGGGTGGAGTCCACGAAGCCCGCGGCGCCCACCCCCACCGCGGTGACCTCGTGGGAGACCCGCAGCTCGCCGACCAGCTCCTCGATGCTGCGCTCGATGGCGTCGGTGTCGGTCGCCGGGGACTCGCGCCGCGCCGTCTGCAGGATCGTCCCCCGCTCGTCGACGACCCCGCCCGCGATCTTCGTGCCGCCGACGTCGATACCGACCGTGAGTCCCATCAGTCGTCCTCCCACTCCTCGTCGAGGTGGATCTGCTGCACCGAGCCGTCCCGGGGCGCCGGGTCGGGACGGGGGGTGGTGGTGGCCAGCAGCCCTGCCGCCGCCTCCACCAGCGAGGTGGCGGCGGACCGCAGGTGCTCCCGGACCTCGGGGCTGGTGCCCCGGACCGCCGCGATCACCCGGCAGACCGGACAGTACGTGCAGTCGGCACCGCCCGTGGCCAGGTGCTCGGTGACGTCCGCCAGCGTGGCGGAGGCCCCGGCGGCGGCGGCCGCCGCGGCGTCGGCGTACTCGCCCCCGCTCGCGCGGGCCCAGTCCGAGAGCGCGGCCAGCAGCTTGACCGCCTCCTCCCCGACGTCGCCCACCGGGTCCTGGGGCCCCGGGCTCACCCGTGGCCCCGCAGCCGGTCGGCGAACCGGACCTGCAGGACACCGTCCTTGACCCGGGCGCCCGTGACGTCGTGCCGGGCCAGCGCCGCCGGGAGCGCGAGCAGCCTCCGGTGGGAGCCAACGGTCACCACGAGCTCGTCTCCGCTCCGGGCCAGGTCGATGTCGGACGTGGTGACGAAGGGTAGTGCGATCTGCAGCGTGGCGCCCGAGGAGGTGCGCCGCACGGTCATCGGGCTGCCCGCGGTCGGCGCCGCCAGCGGGTCGTCGGTCCCGTACGTCGCGGCCGCGAGCGCCCCCAGCGCGTCGACCCCGACCGGCTCGGCCCCCAGGTACGTCGAGCGCCAGACCGGCAGGCCCGCGAAGGAGTGCTCCACCTCCTCCAGCACGGCGGCCTGGGCGCGGGTCCACTGCTCCCGCCAGGGGTCGGACCCCCCGGTGGGGAACACCCGGTTGGCCACCACGCCGTCCACGCGGTAGCCGAACAGCGACAGCGTGGTCAGCGAGCGCCGCGCCTCGGCCACCACCACCGCCTCAGGCGTGAGCACCAGCCGGACGCTCGCGCTCTCCCCGGTCAGGAGCGCCTGCACCTCGCGCAGGTCGCGGTGCAGCCGCTCGACCGCGCCCAGGACGTCGTCGGCGGGGACGGGCACCCCGGCCGCGCGGGCGAGCACCGGGCGCAGCGCCCGCACGACACGGCGCTCGGCGGGCAGCACCCGGTCCATGTACCAGCCCAGCGCCTCGGGCAGCGCCAGCAGCCGCAGGGTCTCGGCGGTCGGGGCGCAGTCCACCACCACCACGTCCCACTCCCCCGAGGCCACCTGGGCGCGCAGCTCGAGCAGGGCGAGCACCTCCTCGGCGCCGGGCAGCACCGTGAGCTCCTCGGCGGTGACCGGGTCGACCCCGGCGGCGTCCAGGACCGTGAGCAGGTAGCCGGAGAGCTCCGCCCACGACTGCTCGAAGCGGCGCTGGGCGTCGACCTGCTGCACGAACAGGAGGGGCGCGACCTCGGTGGGCTCGGCCCCGACGGGCACGGCGAAGGCGTCCGCGAGCGAGTGCGCGGCGTCCGTGGACAGGACCAGGGTACGGTGACCCGCCCGGGCCGCGCCCACCGCCGTACCGGCCGCGGCAGTGGTCTTGCCGACCCCGCCCTTGCCGGTGAAGAGGACGACCCTCAAGACTCCTCGAGCGACTCGACGCGCTTCTTCAGGCCCTTCAGCGCGGTGTCGATGATGACCTTCTCGGCCTTGCGCTTCAGCATCCCGATCATCGGGATCGAGATGTCGACGGCCAGCCGGTAGGTGACCTCGGTGAAGCCGTCGGCGCGCGGGTCGAGCTCGTAGGCCCCGTCCATGGCCTTGAGCATCCGGCCCTCCACCAGCGTCCAGGCCACCGACCGCTCGCCGTGCCAGTCGTAGTGCAGGGTGTAGGCGTCCTTGATGGGGCTGGCGTCGAGCTCGAAGTAGACCTCGGACGGCCGCTCCTGGCCGGGGACGGTCGGGTCGGCGCGCTTCACGCCCTGGGCCCAGACCGGGTAGGCCCCGAAGTCGGAGATCACGGCCATGATGGCCTCCGGCCGGGCGGCGATCATGATGCTCGAGGTGGTCTGCTCGGCCATGGTCCTCCCCTGCTCTCCGGCCCGTCGCTGCCGGTCGGGTGCCTGTCGCACGCGAGCGTAGCGGATGGGTACGGCCGGCTCCCGGCCCCGGACCTGTAGCGTCCTGGCGTCGCGCGAACCACCGGCCGGAGGAGGTGCCACCCGTGCGTGAGTTCAGCAGCCCGGCGACGTACGTCCTGCCGACCACGGGCAGCCTGACCGACGACGTGGTGGGAACGCGGCGCGGGTACCCGGGCGGCGTGGCCTTCACCCGCCGCGACGGGGACGGGTGGAGCGACGTGACCTGCGAGATTCCTCGCCGAGGTCCGGGGGGTGGCGAGCGGGCTGCTGGCCTCGGGCGTGGTGGCCGGGGACCGGGTCGCTGCTGCTGTCGCGGACCCGCTACGAGTGGACGCTGCTGGACTACGCCCTCTGGTACGTCGGCGCGGTCACCGTGCCGGTCTACGAGACGTCCTCCGCCGAGCAGGTCGCCTGGATCCGACGCGACTCCGGTGCGAGCGCCGCCTTCGTGGAGACCGCCGCTCACCGGGAACGGCTGGGCGGGACGGGCTCCGGACAGGACGGTCCGCTCGCGGTGTGGACGATCGAGGACGGGGGCCGTCGAGGAGCTCGTGTCGCGAGGCCGCGACGTCGACGAGAGGAGCTGGAGGCACCGCCGGGCCGCGGTCACGCCGGCGACCTGGCCACATCGTCTACACCTCCGGGACGACCGGCACGCCCAAGGGCTGCATGCTCACCCACGGCAACTTCATGGTCGAGCTCGGGGTCGCCACCGAGGAGCTCGACGAGCTTTTCCGGGCCCGGACGCGGCCACGCTGCTGTTCCTGCCGATGGCGCACGTGCTGGCCCGGATCGTGTCGGTGGGCGCCGTGCGGGCCCGGGTCCGGCTCGGCCACTCCTCGGGCGGCCCGCCACCTGCGCCGCCGACCTCGAGAGCTTCCGCCCCACTTTCGTGCTGGCCGTGCCCCGGGTGTTCGAGAAGGTGTTCAACACCGCCAGCCAGCGGGCCGCCGCGTGACGGTCGGGCGCGCGGACGTTCGACCGCGCGGTGGAGACCGCCATCGCCTTCAGCCGGGCCTCGGTGGACGGCCCCCCGGGACGCGTGCTCCGGCTGCGGCACCGGGTGTTCGAGCGCCTCGTCTACCAGCGGCTGCGCGGGGTGCTGGGGGGACGCTGCCGGTACGCCGTGTCGGGCGGCGCTCCGCTGGGGGAGCGGCTCGGTCACTTCTACCGGGGCATCGGGGTGACCATCCTGGAGGGCTGGGGGCTCACCGAGACCGCCGGCGCCGTCACCGTGAACCGCCTCGACGACCTGAAGGTCGGGACGGTGGGCCGGCCGTTGCACGGGACGGCGGTCCGGGTCGCCGAGGACGGCGAGCTGCACGTGCTCGGCCGCCAGGTGTTCACCGGGTACTGGCGCGACGAGGCGGCCACCGCCGAGGTCGATCGACACCCGACGGGTGGCTGCGCACCGGCGACGTCGGCGAGATCGACGACGAGGGGTTCGTGCGGGTCACCGGCCGCAAGAAGGAGCTGCTGGTCACGGCCGGCGGCAAGAACGTGTCCCCCACGGTGCTGGAGGACGCCGTGCGCGCCCACCCGCTGGTCAGCCAGTGCATGGTCGTCGGCGACGGCCGCCCGTTCATCGCCGCGCTCGTCACCCTCGACCGGGAGGCGGTGCCGCTGTGGGCGCGCACCCACGACCGGCCGCGGCAGGCCCCGACCTGGTGGACGACCCGGAGCTGCGCGCGGAGGTCCAGCAGGCCGTCGACGCGGCGAACCGGTCGGTGTCCCAGGCGGAGGCGATCCGCAAGTTCGTCGTGCTCCCGTCGGACTGGACCGAGGAGGGCGGGCAGCTGACCCCCAGCCTCAAGCTGCGCCGCGCCATCGTGATGCACCAGTGCCGCAGCGACATCGAGACGCTCTACGCGCACTGAGCGCCGCCGCAACCCCGGACGGGGGGGGTCCGCACCTGCCGGCCTCGTCCGGCGCGGGGCAATTCGGGCGTTTGCGAGACGTGGACGTCCGCCATGATCAACCCTTTAACTCAGGGGCTGAGCCAGCCCCCCTGGGAGATCAACCGTCGCACCCCGCACCGACCCGGTTGCCACCCTGAGGACGCACGCTACCGAGGACAGGGCAATGGGACGCAGGACAGTTCTCTTGATCGTGGCAGCGCTCATCGCAGCGCTCGGGACCTCCATGGTCTTCTTCTACGTCCGCGGCGCGGACGGTCGCGCGGAGGCGAGCCAGCAGCCGGTCCAGGTGCTCAAGGCCGTCTCCCGCATCGAGGCTCGGGCGAGACCCTGGCCCAGGCCCAGTCCGAGGGCAAGCTGCAGCTCGGCACCGTGCCCCGCAAGCAGGTCCTGACCGGGGCGGTGAACCGGTCGCCGGCATGGAGGACCAGGTCGCCCTCTCGGTGATCTTCCCCAACGAGCAGATCGTCAGCGCGAAGTTCGGCACCGTGGGCAACCAGGAGACGCTGACCATCCCGGACGGGAACATGGCGATCTCGGTCAACCTCACCGACACCGGCCGGGTGTCCGGCTTCGTCTCGCCCGGAGCGGACGTCGCCATCTTCGCCTCCTCCGCGGGCGCCGAGGGCCAGAAGGCGGCGGCCTGACGCGGATGCTGCTGCCGAAGGTGCCCGTGATCGCCGTCGGGGCCACCACCACCGTGGCCAAGACGACCACCGCCGCGGACGGTGCGCAGACCACCGAGCAGCTGCCCAAGACCCTCTTCACGCTGTCGGTCAGCAAGGAGGAGGCCGAGAAGATGTCTACGCCGCCTCCCACGGCGAGCTCGACTTCGGTCTGCTGAACAAGACCTCCAAGGTGCCCGCCCGGACCGGGCGTCACGGCCAAGAACCTCTTCAGGTGAGTGACTGATGCCCATCATCGTGGAAAGCAGCCAGACCAGCGCCGACGTGTTCGGCTCCGTGACCGGTGCGGGCAGCCGGGTGGTGGCCAACCTGGACGAGCTGAAGCGTCACGCTCGCGGACTCCCCCGAGGAGTACGCCATCGTCATCGGGCCGACCGTCGACCTCGAGGCCGCCGCCGCGCTGGCCGACACCCTGCGGGTCACCCGGCCCACCGTCAGCGTCATCCTGATCCGTCGACGGGTCGACACCAGCGTGCTGGCCGAGGCGCTGCGCTCGGGCATGCGCGAGGTGGTCGACGAGCGCGACCTGACCGGGCTCGGCGTCGGCCGTCGCCCGCGCCGAGCAGGTCGGCAGGCGCTGACCGGGGCCACGGCCGACGGCCCGGCCACCTCCCGCGGCAAGGTCGTCACCGTCTTCATCGCCCAAGGGCGGGGTCGGCAAGACCACCGTCGCGGTCAACCTGGCGCTGGGCCTGGGCCAGGGCGGCGCCCGCAAGGTGTGCCTGGTCGACCTGGACCTGGCCTTCGGCGACGTGGCGATCACCCTGCAGCTGTTCCCAGCCCGCACCATCGCCGACACCGTGCACCTGCAGAGCGGCCTGGACTACGCCGTGCTGGAGCCCCTGCTCACCGACTACCAGGGAGTGCTGTCCGCCCTGGTGGCGCCGGTGCAGCCCGACGCCAAGGACACCATCCCGGCCTCCCTGGTCGGCCGCATCCTCGCCCTGCTCAAGCAGCACTTCGACTTCGTGGTGGTCGACACCGCGCCGACGTTCGACGAGTTCGTCCTCCAGGCGTTCGACGAGACCGACGAGATGCTGCTCGTCACCACCCTCGACGTACCCACGCTCAAGAACGTCAAGGTGGCCGTGGAGACCCTGGACCTGCTCAACTTCCCCAAGCCCAAGCGCCACCTCGTGCTCAACCGCGCCGACGACAAGGTGGGCCTCGGCCCCGACAAGGTCGAGAGCACGCTGGGCATGAAGATCGCGGTGTCCATCCCCACCTCGAGCCAGGTCGCGCACGCCACGAACGCCGGCGAGCCGATCGTCGTCGCCCAGCCCAAGCACGCGGTCAGCCAGGCGGTCACCGCGTTCGCCACCTCGCTGGCCGGCGCCCCGGCCGGCCGGGACCCGAAGTCCGACCCCCGGCAGCACGAGGCGCCCCGGCGCTCGCTGCTGCGACGAAACGGCAGGTGAGCCATGAGCAGTCTGGCCGACCGCCTGGCCGCGGCCTCCCGCGACCGGGTGGCCACCCCCACCTCGAACGACGCGATGTCCTCGATGACCGAGCGTCGGTCGGGACCGGAGAAGAAGACCGACGACTACAGCGACCTCAAGGCGCAGGTGCACAACACCCTGCTCCAGCAGCTCGGTCCCAAGCTGTACGACGCCGAGCTGACCCAGACCGAGCTGGAGCACATGGTCAAGGGCGCGCTGCAGGAGGCCATGCAGGCCGAGGACATCCTGCTGACCACCGCGGAGCGCAGCCGGATCTCCCAGGAGATCTCCGACGACATCCTCGGCTACGGCCCGATCGAGCCGTTCCTGCGTGACCCCGACCTGACCGAGGTCATGGTCAACGGGCCCAACAGCATCTACATCGAGCGTGGCGGCAGGCTGCAGAAGGTCGAGGGCCACTTCACCGACGAGGCCCACCTGCGCCGCACGATCGACAAGATCGTCTCGCGCATCGGCCGCCGCGTCGACGAGTCCAGCCCGATGGTGGACGCCCGGCTCCCCGACGGCAGCCGCGTCAACGCGGTCATCCCCCCGCTCGCGGTGGACGGCTCCCTGCTGACCATCCGGAAGTTCTCCGCCGACCCGTACACCTCGGCCGACCTGGTGGCCTTCGGCACCTACTCCCAGCGCACCGCGGAGTTCCTCTCGGCGTGCGTGCGGGGCCGGCTCAACATCATCGTCTCGGGCAGCACCGGCTCGGGGAAGACCACCACGCTCAACGTGCTGTCGTCGTTCATCCCCACCGACGAGCGGATCGTCACCATCGAGGACGCCGCCGAGCTGCAGCTGCACCAGGACCACGTGCTGCGCCTGGAGTCCCGGCCCTCGAACATCGAGGGCAAGGGCGCGGTGGAGATCCGTGACCTGGTGAAGAACTCCCTGCGCATGCGGCCCGACCGCATCGTGGTCGGCGAGGTCCGCGACTCCTCCGCCCTGGACATGCTGCAGGCCATGAACACCGGCCACGACGGGTCGCTGTGCACGGTGCACTCCAACGGCCCCCGCGACACCCTGGCCCGCATCGAGACGATGGTGCTGATGGCAGGCATGGACCTGCCCATCCGGGCCATCCGCGAGCAGGTCGCCTCCGCGGTGGACCTGATCGTGCACCAGAGCCGGCTCAAGGACGGCTCCCGCCGCATCACGCACGTCACCGAGGTGGAGCGGATGGAGGGTGACGTGATCACCCTGCAGGACGTCTTCATCTACGACCACTCGGCGGGCTTCGACGCGGACGGGCGCACGCTCGGCCGGCTGCGGGCCACCGGGCTGCGCCCCAAGCTGATCGAGAAGCTCGCCCACTCCAACGTGCAGGTCGACCCCATGCTCTTCGCGATGGACGGTGGCTGAGTGATGCGCCGCTGGCTCTCCGCGCACCGCCCCTCGCCGCTGCGGCGGAGGCGCTCCACCGTCGCAGGGGTCCTGGTCGGTGGCCTGGCGGGCGTGCTCGTGCTCGCCGGCGCGGCCCCGGCCTCCGCCGACGAGGGCAGCATCGACCACGTGCAGCGCAAGGACGGCGGCATCCAGGTGCTGTACTCCCTGCCGGACGGCACGCCGGCCGGCGCCGACCTCGGCAGCGTGGCCCTGACCCTGGACGGCACGCGGCTGGACGCCACCGCGGAGCTCGCCTCGGACGCCCGCAGCACCCTGCGTCGTACGACGCTGCTGGCCATCGACGTCAGCAACAGCATGGCGGGCGCGAAGTTCGCCGCCGCCAAGCAGGCCGCCCGCACCTTCCTGGACTCGGCCCCCGACGACGTCTACGTCGGGATCGTGACGTTCGCGGGCCGGGTCAGCGTGCTGCAGGCGCCGTCCCTGGACCGGGCCGCGTCCCGCCGGCTCGTCGACGGGCTGGACCTGTCGCTGGGCACGCACCTGTACGCCGGTCTCGCCCAGGCCGCCCGCACCAGCGGCGCCGAGGGCCAGCGCAGCGTCCTGCTGCTCTCCGACGGCCGCGACACCTCGGGCACGCCGATGGCCGGCGTCACCCGCCTGGTCCGCCAGCGGCACGTGAAGGTCGACGTCATCGCCCTGGCCCAGTCCGCGCAGGACGAGGGCCTGCTGGCCCCGCTGTCCACGGCGGGCGGCGGACAGGTCATCAGCGCCGCGGACCCCGAGCAGCTCGGGCGCATCTTCGCCGCCGAGGCGCAGACCCTGGCCAGCCAGGTCCTGGTGACGGCGCCTCTGCCGGCCGGTGCCGCGCAGGAGGGCACCCTGTCCCTCGACATCGAGGTCGGGGGCACCCACGTCACCGACTCCGCCTTCGTCACCCTCGGTGCGCCCCGACCGCGCGCCAGCGGCGCGACCACCACGGCGACGCGGCTCAGCGCCCCGCCCGCGGGCCTGCAGGTCAGCCGGCGCACGATGCTGGCCGGCGTGGCCGCCCTCGGTCTCGGGCTGCTGGTGCTGATGGTCGCGATCCTCGGCGGCCTGGGTCGTCGACCCGACTCCCTGGAGAGCCGGATCGCGCCCTACAGCAGCCGTGGCGCGGGCGCCCGCAAGTCCGCCGAGCAGCCGCAGTCCCTCACCGCCCAGGCCGTCGGGGTCGCGCAGAAGGCACTGGAGGGCAGCCACGGCCTGGAGGCCCGGCTGTCGGCCAAGCTGGACGCGGGCGGCCTCGGGCTCAAGCCCGCCGAGTGGCTGCTGGTGCACGGCGGCGTGGCCGTCGTGGTCACCGGTCTCAGCCTCGTGCTCAGCGGCGGCAACCCCCTCGTCACCGTGGTCGGCCTGCTGGTCGGCGTGGTGCTGCCCTGGGTGTACCTCGGCCGCAAGCAGGCCAAGCGGCTCAAGGCCTTCAACTCCCAGCTCGCCAACACGCTGCAGCTGCTGGCCGGCAGCCTGCAGGCCGGGCTGTCCATCGCGCAGGGCGTCGACACCATCGTCCGCGAGGGGGCCGAGCCCGTGGCGGGCGAGTTCCGCCGGGCACTGGTCGAGACCCGCCTCGGCGTGCAGATCGAGGACGCGCTCGACGCGATGGCCGAGCGGATGATGAGCGACGACTTCCGCTGGACGGTGATGGCCATCCGCATCCAGCGCGAGGTCGGCGGCAACCTGGCCGAGCTCCTGCTCAACGTCGCCGCCACCCTGCGCGAGCGCGACTACCTGCGACGCCAGGTCAAGTCGCTCTCGGCCGAGGGCCGCTTCTCGGCGTACATCCTGCTCGCCCTGCCGTTCGCGGTGATGCTCTTCGAGTCGCTGACCAACGCCGCGTACCTCCGGCCGCTGTACACCACGGCCATGGGCTGGGTCCTGCTGGGCGCGATGGCCGGGCTGATGGGCACCGGGGCGTTCATGATGAACCGCATGGTCAAGATGGAGGTCTGAGATGTCGCCCACCACCGTGCTGCTCCTGCTGGGGATCGGCGGGGTCTTCACCGGGATCTTCCTGTCCCTGGCCGCCGTCGGCGTCTTCGACAACGAGGCCAAGGGCGTCTCCCGGTCGCTGGCCGTGATGGCCGCCTTCAGCACCGCGCCGCAGTCCATGCAGGAGGAGCTCGAGCCCGGCTTCCAGGTGCGGGTGCTCAACCCCGCGCTGGACCGCCTCATCGGGGTCGGCCGGCGGCTGACGCCCTCGGACTACACCGACCGGATCCTGCGCAAGCTCAACATCGCCGGCAACCCGCCGGGGTGGACCGTCGACCGGGTGCTCTCGCTCAAGGTCGTGGGCACCGGGGTCGGCCTGGTGGTCGGCTCGCTGTTCGGCGTCCTGCTCGGCAAGCCGGTGACCTTCACCCTGGCCTGCGCCGGGATCGCCACGGTGGCCGGCTACTTCGCCCCCAACTTCCTGATCTACCAGAAGGGCTACGACCGCACCGCCAAGATGGAGCGCGCCCTGCCCGACGCGCTGGACCTGCTGTCGATCTCGGTCGAGGCCGGCCTGGCCTTCGACGCGGCGCTGGCCCAGGTGGCCCGCAACACCGACGGCCCGCTGTCGGAGGAGTTCGCCCGGGTGCTGCAGGAGATGCAGATCGGTCTGGGCCGGGCCAACGCCCTGCGGGCACTGGCCGACCGCAGCAACCTGCCCGACCTGCGGAGCTTCTGCTCGGCCATGGTGCAGGCCGACGCGTTCGGCATCCCGGTGGGCCAGGTCCTGCGCGTCCAGTCGACCGAGATCCGGCTCAAGCGACGCCAGTCGGCCGAGGAGACGGCCCAGAAGATCCCGGTCAAGATTATGATCCCTCTCGTGCTCTTCATCCTGCCGTCGCTCTTCATCGCGGTCCTCGGACCGGCCATCATCCGGATGATGGGCGTCTTCGGCGGGGGCGGTGCGCTTAGTTGAGCCAACGGGAGCAGGTCGCGATCACCAGCCGGGTGTTCTGCCTCGCGGCCGTCCTCGGGGTCTCCCTCGTCCGCCCGGACGGTGCCGCGCTGCAGGCCCTGATCGCGGTGCTGGTGATCGGCGTGATGGCGACCTACGTCGCCCGCGTCCTCGGCGGCACCACCCTCGTGCTGGTCACGGCCGAGACCCTGCTCGTCTCCCTGGTGATGGGCCTGACCTACCCGGGCTCGCTGGTGCTGATGCCCTACCTCGTGGTCCTCACCCTGCTGGCCGGGCTCTTCACCCGGGTCCCCGGGGTGCTGCTGGCCATGGCCACCCAGGTGGTCGGCATCCTCCTGGTGCCGTGGGTGACCGGGGGGCTCGGCGGCAACAGCCCCAGCGCCATCGAGCTCGCCCCCTGGGTGCTCACGACGCTCGGCGGCGGCCTGCTCGGGATCTGGGCGCGCAACCTCAGCCCCGAGGGCATCAGCCCCACCAGCGACGCCCACTACGAGTCGGCCCGCCAGCTGCTGACCCAGCTGCGCGCGGTGGCCCGCCGGCTCTCGGCCGGCCTGGACAGCGACGGCATCTCCGCCCAGCTCATGCAGACCGTCCACGAGCACCTCGAGGTCCGCTACGCGGCGGTGTTCGTGCGGACGAGCTCCTCGATGCTCATCCCGCTGGGGTTCCGCGGGATGGGCGCCTCCCAGGTCCTCAGCCCGGCCGACCCCCTGGTCGAGAGGTGCTGGTCGGACGCGGCGCCGGTCCAGGGCGTGGTGCCCTCGGGCAACCGGGACGCCCGGCACCGCGTGGCGCTGCCCCTGCGGGTGGGCACCAGGATGATCGGCGTGGCCTTCGCCTCCTCCTCCGAGCCGGCCACCGCCGCGGCGGTGGAGGAGCTGATGGGGGAGGTCGACGCGCACAGCCTCAAGCTCGACACCGCCCTGGTCTTCGACGAGATCCGCACCCTGGCCACCGCCGACGAGCGGCAGCGTCTGGCCCGCGAGATCCACGACGGCATCGCCCAGGAGGTGGCCTCGCTGGGCTACGTCGTGGACCACATGGCGGCCTCCACCCACGACCCCGAGGTGGCCCAGGGCCTGCGGGACCTGCGCGGCGAGCTCTCCCGGGTGGTGGCCGACCTGCGGCTGTCGATCTTCGACCTGCGCAGCGACGTCTCCCCCACCAACGGGCTGGGCGCCGCCCTGTCGGACTACGTGCGCCAGGTCGGTGCCAAGTCCGACTTCACCGTCCACCTGACCCTCGACGAGGCGCCGACGCGGCTCACCCCCGCGGTGGAGTCCGAGCTGCTGCGCATAGCGCAGGAGGCCGTCACCAACGCCCGCAAGCACGCCTCGGCGGAGAACCTGTGGGTCGACTTCTGGACCGACCCGCCCCGGGCCCGCCTCGTGGTGCGCGACGACGGCACCGGGATCCACGGCGGCCGCGACGACTCCTACGGCATCTCGATCATGCGCGAGCGCGCCCAGCGCATCGACGCCACGCTCGACATCGTCACCGAGTCCGACACGCATCGGACTCACGGGACCGCCGTACAGGTTACTGTTGCCGCGAAGAGTCTCCTCCTCGAAGAAGGCATCGCGACGACATGACCGACCGACCCACGCAGGTGCTGCTGGTCGACGACCACGACCTCATCCGGCAGGGCCTCGCGCGGGCCTTCGAGCGGCACGACGACTTCGACGTGTGCGGTCAGGCGGCCTCGGTGGCCGAGGGCCTGCGGCAGTTCACGCAGCTCAGCCCCGACGTGGTCATCACCGACGTGCGGCTGCCCGACGGGCTCGGCTTCGACCTGGTGCGCGAGATCCGCAAGCGGGGCAACGACACCACGGGCGTCGTGGTCCTCACCATGTACGCCGGCGACGAGCAGCTGTTCGCCGCGCTGGAGGCGGGCGCGTCGGCGTTCGTGGCCAAGGACGCCCCGGCCGACGAGGTGGTGGCGGCCGCACGGCACGCCCTGGTCTCCCCGCGCTCGTTCGCGGCCGCGGACCTCGCCGGCGCCATGCGCCGCAAGATGACCCCCGCCGGTCCGCAGCTGACCGCGCGCGAGGCCGAGGTGCTGAGCCTGCTCGCCCGCGGCTTCTCGGTCTCCAACATCGCCCGGTCGATCTTCGTCAGCGACTCCACCGCCAAGACCCACATCTCCAAGATCTACGAGAAGCTGGGCGCCTCGAACAGGGCGGACGCGATCATGAAGGCGGTCCGCTCCGGCCTGCTCGCCGAGGACCTCCGCGACTGACGTACGTCGGACTTGATAGCCCCTTCGGGTGGTCACGGCGCTGGCCGACCGGCGTCGTACGTGGGACCGAACACCTGATGTCCCGTTGCGCCGATCTTGAGACTCTTGTCGTGTTGGCTCGACAGGCAGCCGGCGCCGGCCTTCACCCCTTGGGAGATCTCATGTACGACATCGCCACCTACGTCCGCATCCGCCTCACCGCCATGTGCCGCACGGAGCGCGGCGCGTCGGCCGTGGAGTACGGGCTGCTCGTCTCGCTGATCGCCATCGCGATCATCGTCGCCGTCACCACGCTGGGCTCCAAGCTCTCGGCCGTGTTCTCCAAGACCAGCTCCAGCATCAACAGCTGATCCCCCGTAGGACGAGCCTGGCCGCCACCGCACCGGTCGGCGGCCAGTGCTGTGAGATCGGACGTGTGATGCGAGGACCGGACCGGCTCCGCCGGGCTCGCGCCCAACGGGGCGCCAGCTCGGTGGAGTACGCCCTCCTGGCCACCCTCATCGCGGTGGTCATCGTCGTGGCGGTGACCCTGCTGGGCTCCAAGACGGCCAACCTGTTCCAGGTGGCCTGCAGCTCGGTGCCCCCGGCCAGCGCCTCCTGCTGAGCGGCCACCCGCTCCTCGGCCCGGCCGGCCGTCAGGCCCTCTCGGCGCTTCCCGGGCCTACGCGGGCCTTCTCGGCGCCGGCCTCAGGCCAGCAGGTCGGCCAGGCGGGCCGCCGCACCGTCCCAGGTCCACCGGGGCGTCGACGCCGTCCGCGTCCTGCGTCGCTCGCACCGGCCCGGTCCGTCCAGCCCCTCCAGGGGTGCCAGCAGGTCCAGCAGCGCCGTGCGCAGCTGCGCAGCGTCCTCGACCACCCTGCCGCGCGACGCGTCGTGGACCGTCTCGGGTGCCCCGCCGGAGCGCCCGACCACCACGGGCAGCCCGCACGCCTGCGCCTCCAGCGAGACGATGCCCCACGCCTCCGGCTCCAGCCCGCCGCGACGCGTGCGGCACGGCATCGCCGAACGACGTCCCCCGCGTCGACGTACGCCGGTACCTCGTCGCCACGGCACGCCCCCCGTCAGCAGCACCGACCCCGCCAGCCCGCTCGGTACGGCGTCGCCGCTCCAGCCGGCGCCGGTCCGGACCGTCCCCGACCAGCAGCAGCACGGCGTCGGGGTGGCGGGCCAGCACCTGCGGCCACGCCCGCAGCAGGGTGTCCTGCCCCTTGCGGCGCACCAGCCGGGCGGTGCACACGACCACCGGCGCGGCCTCCGCGATGCCGAGCCGGGCCGCGGACCTCCGCTCCCCCGCACGCCGGGGTGGAAGCGGCGCGGGGTCCACGCCCGGTGACAGGCGGACCATCCGGCCACGGGCGGCCGGTGACAGGGCCGGTGCGAGCCGGTCGCGGCACCACCGGCTGACGTAGGTCATGCGCGTCCACCGCGTCCGCGACGCGGCGCAGCAGCTGCCGGGTGCCCGGCACGCGCGCCCACCAGACCTCGTGGCCGTGGGTCAGCGCCACCATCCGCACGGCGCCGGCCCGGCGCAGCCGCGGGGCCAGCAGCCCGAGCGGGACGCTGGCCCCGAACACCACCCGGTCGCAGCCCGTCGCCCGCAGCACCGCCTCCACCCGGCGGCCCACGGCCGGGGTGGGCAGCAGGGTCCCCGACGGGGTCGCGGTGCACCGGGAAGGGCAGCGTCGCGTCGTGGGCGCGGTCGCCCGGCATGCGACGCGGTGTAGACGACCACCTCGTCGGGCGGCCATCCGCTCGCACAGCGCCAGCCACGAACGACTCGATCCCGCCCCGCCGCGGCGGGAAGTCGTTGGTCACGACCAGGACCCTGCTCACGGGCTCGCCGCTCGGCGGCCAGCGAGCGGCGGGCAGGCCGGCCCGCTCGCAGCACCGTCGGGTGGCGTGCCGAACCACAGCTGGCTCAGCGCCGGCGGGTCGACGGGTCGGACAGCGAGCTGCAGCGCGAGCTGGCGCTGCATCGCGCACGAAGGCGGCGTCCGCGCCGGTCGTCTCGCAGCGACACCCGGTCGGCCCGGGCCTCGATGGCGCGGCTGACGGTGTTCTGCCCGGGCTGACCAGCGAAGGACCCGAGCGCGACCAGGGCCAGCACCAGCGAGCACGCACGGCGGGGTCGGCCGCGCCCGTCGATCCCGGCGCGACGCCGCAGCCGGCGCCGTCGAGCAGCAGGGCCAGCAGCGCCACGCCCCGACGACCCCGACCGCGCGCCAGCCCGGTGCCGAGCAGGCCACGTCGTCGTTCTTGGCGTGCCCGAGCTCGTGGGCGATCACGACGCGGGCCTCGGTCGGGCGTCAGGCTCGTCGAGCAGGGTGTCGTAGACGACGACCCGGCGGGTGCCGCCGAAGCCGGAGACATAGGCGTTGAAGGTCGTGGTGCGCCGGGAGGCGTCGGCGACCAGGACGTCGTCGACGGCACGCCCTCCCGGTCGGCCAGCCGCAGCACGGACGTCCTTGAAGGCCCGTCGCGCCATCGGGCGTGAACCGGTTGAACAGCGGCTCCACCACGACCGGGTAGAGCAACGAGCCGGCGAAGGCGAGCAGCGCCGCGGCCGCCCCCGGCCACGCGAACCACCGCCGCGGCGAGCGACGCGCGCACCCGACCAGCACCAGCAGGGCCAGCGAGGTGCCCACCCACGACCACGCCGAGCCCGGTCAGCGTCCGGCGAACCAGGAGCCCAGCCCTGCCGGGTCAGCCCGTAGTCGAGGTCGACGCGGTCGGCCGCGCGAGCCGAACGGCAGCGTCACCAGGCGCTCCGATCACGAGCGCCACCAGGGTCGCCGACGGGGACCGCGAGCCACCACGCGCCGGCAACGGTGCGAGCCGGCGCAGCAGCCGACCTCCCGACGTGGCCCCAGGCCCAGCCACAGCAGCAGGCCGAGGGAGACCGCGTAGGCGCTCCAGCCCGATCCCGCGCCTGGTCTAGGAGTAGCGCTCCATGCGGGCCAGCTGCTCGCGAGGTGAACAGCGCGGAGGCGCTCCGGGGCACGAGGCGACCGCCCGGGACCCATGCCACGGCACCAGCAGGCGGCCAGCACGGCCAGCAGGACCAGACCACCAGCGACCAGGGCGGCCCGCGCGCCAGGGTCCAGGCCGGGCGCCGTCGTGCGCGTCCGGCCCGAGGCGTCCCGTCCTGCGCGCCTGTCGGTGCCGACCCTGCCTGCGGCATCCCTCACGCCGCAAGGGTGCCACGCATCACCCCGCCGGCGGCTCAGCCGGCCAGCCGCCGCAGCTAGTCGCGCCAGGCGCGGGTGAAGGCGGCCTCGGTCGGTGCCGAGCACGCGTCGGAAGGCGTCCGGCGGTCGAGCCGTCCGCGTCGGCGGCCCGTAGAAGGCGATCAGCCGGTGCTCGCCGTAGCTCCTCGGCGAGCAGCCGACAGGCCAGCCAGGCGGACTCGTAGGAGGCACCCAGGTCGTCGCTGCCGGTCTCGAACTCCGCGGGACCCGGGCAGCCGCGCGGGGCGGGCCGTCGCTGCGGACCGGCTCGAGGATCTGGCTCGCGGTGACCGTCGACCGGGAGCTCGACGTGGGCCAGCGCCACGTAGTCGGCGAAGCCCTCGAGCAGCCAGGTCGGCATCGAGGAGAGCGCCGCGCCGGTGGCGACGTGGGTGCGCCTCGTGGCTCATCACGATCTGGGCCCCGTGGTCCCCGAGCGGGCCGAAGACCGCGCGGGTTGACGAAGACGTGGATCGGGGCTGCCCGGCGGAGCGGAGCCGTCCGCCGGTCGTGGTCACCGCGGCGATCGCGCCGTAGGCGCCGGGCGCCGAGCCCGAGCGCGCGCGGCCAGCGGCCGCGCCGCGCCGGCACCTCGACGACCAGCCGCCCGCGCCAGCGCGGCAGCACCTTGCGACGTCGGCCGACGGCCTGGTCGGCCAGCCCGGCGAAGCGCGCGCGAGCCGGCGGCTCGCGTCGTCGGCGACGAGGACCGAGCGAGCGCCGCTACGCTCGACGGCGAGCCGCTCCAGCAGCCACAGCGGAGCCGGGCGCCCGCAGTCGCGTGCGGGCGGTGACGAAGGCGGCTCCGGCCGGTCCGCAGGCGAAGGTCATCGGCACCTCGCATGCGAGCTGGTGCCGCGGTCGAAGCCCGGCGAGGCGCCAGTCGAGCTCGACGTCCCCGACCCAGGCCCGGTCGCCGAGCGCCACGGCGACGCCGGCGACGGCGACCGGCGCTGCTCGTCGACGTAGCGCATCGCCGGAGGTCGGCGAGCCCGAGCCTCCGCGACGTTGGCGCGCAGCGTCGGCCAGCTCGCGCGCCGGCCCGGGTCGCCCGGCGCGGCCAGCGCGACCACGTCGGCGCGGCGTGCCGGACTCCAGCGCCGGGCGCAGCCGTCCAGCAGCAGGCGCGCGCGGCGCCGTCGCCCGGGTCGACCGGCGGCGGCCCGGGCGCCCCGGTCGTGGCAGGACGGCCGCTCGGGACGGCTGACCACGGCCGCCACGGACCGCGACCAGGCCAGCGAGCGCCAGGACGCACGACCAGCGAGGTGCGCGGACCAGCGCCGAGCGTGCACGAGGCCGGCCGCCCCGGTGCGGGGACGGCCGGCCGGAGCAGGGGATCAGCCAGGTCGGACGGCACCGGAGTACGGCATGCGAGGACACCGGGCGATCTGGACGCCGGCGCTCGGGTTGGCGGCGTGGACGATCTGCCCGTTGCCGATGTAGATGCCCGACGTGGCTGACCGGGCTGTAGTAGAAGACCAGGTCGCCGGGCTGCAGCTGGGACTGCGAGACCGGGCGTGCCGGAGCCCATCTGCGCGCTGGAGGAGTGCGGCAGGCCGACGCCTGCCTGCGCCCAGGCCATCATCGTCAGGCCGGAGCAGTCGAACGCGCTCGGGCCGGCCGCGCCGTAGACGTAGGAGTCGCCGACCTGGGCCAGGGCGTAGCGGACGGCCGCGGCGGCCCGCCCGAGCCGGAGGCCGGCGACGGGGGTGCTGGGGCGCGGCGGCGGTGCGGCCCGGCGGCGGCGCCGGCTGCAGCGGCTCGGCGCGCGCGGCTCGGGGCGGCGCGCTCCTTCGAGCCGGTCGAGCAGCGCCTTGGCCTCGGCGGCCTTGTCGTCGATCTCGGCCTTCTCCTGCGGCGAGCGTCTCTTGGTCGCGGCGATCCGGCCGAGCTCGCGCTTGGCGGCGGCCTCGCGCATCTCGAGGCGCTGGGCCTGGACGGCGAAGTCGGCCATCATCTCGGTCTGCTGGTCGTTGTACCGCCGACACGGTGCGTGAGCTGGTCGAGGAAGGCGTCCGGGTCGTCGGCCAGGAGCACCTGGCGTGGTCGAGGACAGGGCCTGGCCCTGGTACTGGGCGACCACGGCCGCGGCGACCTCGGCGCGGACCGCGTCGACCTTGTCCTGCTGGCGGGCGAGGTCGGCCTGCAGGGCGGTGAGGCGGCTCTGGGCCTCTTCGAGCTCGAGCCGGGCGTCGTTGTAGCGCTCGGAGGCCTGCTCGGCCTGGTGGTACAGCGGGTCGACGCGGGCCTGGACGTCGTCGATGTCCGGCTCGGCGAAGGTGGGGCGGCGGTGAGCATCGAACTGCTGACCGCGGTGATGCACAGGGTCGCCAGCACACTGGCGGTGCGCTTCCGGCCGTCGGTCACGAGCGGACGGTCTCCTCTTTGTCGTGACGTCTACCGGGTTAGCTGACGGGTTCGGGCGGCAAAGAAACCCTACGCAGGAGCGCGTCCCGGTGGTGCGGCACGTCCGCGCGTGATTCACCCCAGGAACATGGTTCCCCGGCTCCGGACGTCGGCTCCCCCGGCCTGGTCCAGACTCAACGCGGCGCCTGAGCCGACCCGGTCTGGCCGGCTTGTGCAGGCGCCTGCGTCACCAGGGTAGGGGGCCAGGACGCCGGGGCAAACCCGGCCGGCGCGTCGTGGACGACCGGGGTCGCTGCCGGACGGCCGCTCCACCTGTCACACACGTCACACGTCCGGTCACGCACTGGCCACGTCCGGGCCCGTCGAGCGGCGACACCATCCGCAGCGGCGGCACCAGCCCCGAGCCGGCCAGCACGTCGAGCGCGCGGGGCTCGTCGTCGTCGAACCCGAGCTCCGGCGGTGGGCCCGAGCAGGACCGTCACCACGCAGTCGTGGCAGGCCAGGCCGCGCACCAGGCAGGTGTCGCAGTCGATGTGCACGCTCATCGGGGTCCTCCGGGGAAGTCGTCGTCGTGTCGGTCTCGACCCACGGCAGCTGCCTCCGACAGTTCCGACGCACGTCCCGGCAGGCCACCTCCGACGCCTCCCGGCGACGCCGGACCGCTCAGGCGCGGGCCAGCAGCCGCACCAGCGCGGACGCCGCCACCGCCCGGGCCCCCGCCCGTACGACGTCGCGAGCCACCTCGCCGGTCGCTGGAGACGACCACCACGGGCCGCCCGCGGGGCTCGGCGCCGACCAGCTCGCGGATCACGTCGTCGGCGATGACGCCGACCGGGCTGAACAGCACCCGCACGCCCGCGGGGCGGTTCACCACCGGGCCGCTCCTGGGTCTCGGCGGCGTCGAAGACCACGGTCACCTCGGCCCCGCTGCGGGCGGCGAGCGGTGCGAGCCCGCGCAGCAGCCGGTCGCGCTGGCGCTCCAGCGGGAGGTCGGGCCAGGCCGTCTTGGTGACGTTGTAGCCGTCGACGACCAGGTGCACCCGCGGCAGCGCCAGCAGCTCGTCGAGCAGCGCCGGGTCGTCCGGTGCGACGCGACCCCGGCCGGAGGAGGCCCGCGTGCCGTGCTCGGCGACTAGCGCCTCGACGTCGTCGGCCGGGGACCCGTCGACGGCCGGCAGCGCCAGCTCGCGGCGGAGGCCCTGGGCGGCTCCAGCAGGGTGTCGAGCAGCAGCCGGGCGCGCAGCGTCGCCGCGTCCCCGCCCGGCCCGCTCCGCCCGGCGGAGCGACGGCCAGGTCCGCGCTCGAGCTCCTCGACCCGCGCCGCGGAGCCGGCGTGTCTCGGCCTCCGGGCCGAGCTGCCGGCCGCAGCGACGGCCCGCTCGCCCTGCGGCCTGCGCCGCGCGGCGGGGCCTCGGCCTCGGCCGCGCGCGCCCGGGTCCGGGCGTCGCCCAGCGGTGGCGCAGCTCGGCGTTCTCGGCCTTCACCGCGGCCAGCTGGTCGCGGTGCCGGCGACGCGTCTCCTCCAGGTCCGCGACGCTGGCCGCGCAGCCGCCGCACCAGCCGGTCCTGGTGCCGCGCACGCCGGGCGTGCTCGGGGTGCTCGGCGGTCGCTCCAGGGCCTCCGGCCACCGCATCGGTCCCGGTCGCCGGCCGCGTCGCCGGCCGCGTCGCCACCGGCCGCCGCGCCCGACGCGGACGACGGCCTCCGGCACGCGCTCACGCCACCCCTCCGGGCGCAGCAGGTAGGCCACGGCCGCCCGCTCGACCGGGTCGCCGCGCTCCGGCCGCCCGGCCAGCGTCGGTCTGCCCCGCGACGACCTCCTCGCCCGGTCCGCCCAGCCCTCGCCCGGGTCGGACCGCCGGCGCCTCCAGCGCCCGCGCGACGCGGGCGCGGCCGCCCGGACGTGCACCGCGACCCGCTCGCGGAACGCGGTCGTCCGCCGGGCGACCGGCGGCGATCCGGGGGCCGCGAGCCGGCGCCGCGCGCCGGCGCGAACGCCGCGACCTGCCGCAGCGACGCCGGGCAGCGTGCTCGCGGTCCAGCGCGGCCCAGCGCGTCGGCCGCGAGGGTCACGACCCGCGGCCGCACGGCGTGCGGGAGCTCGGCCAGGGGCGTCGTCCACGGGTACCGGTCACTGGTCGCAGCCTGGCGGGCGGTGCACCGAGGCGTCCGGGAGCGGCGCGGCCGGTGCGGCGGGCCGCCGTGTCGCGTGGCGGCCAGCGGTCTGTCGGTGGCCGCGTCCTAGCGTCGCCGGACATGAGCACGCCTCTACCGTCGGCGCCATGAGCACCGCCGCGCGCCGACGCCGCCCGGCGCCGGTGGGAGGCGCAGCGCAGCTTCGACGAGCTGGGGCGACCGCTGCGCGACGTCACGTTCTGCGTCGTCGACCTGGAGACGACGGGCGGCTCGGCGGCGGCGGGTCGATGATCACCGAGGTCGGCGCGGTCAAGGTGCGCGGCGGGGAGGTGCTCGGCGAGTTCCAGACCCTGGTCAACCCGCACCAGGCGATCCCGCCGTTCATCGCGGTGCTGACCGGGATCACCGACTCGATGGTGGCGGCGTCGCCGCCGATCGAGCAGGTGCTGCCGCAGTTCCTCGAGTTCGCCCAGCGGCTGCGTCCTGGTGGCGCACAACGCCCCGTTCGACGTCGGCTTCCTCAAGCACTTCGCGCGCGCAGCAGGGGCGGCCGTGGCCCGCGGTTCGAGGTGCTCGACACCGCCAAGCTGGCCCGCCGGGTCGATCACCCGCGACGAGGCCCCCAACTGCAAGCTCGAGCTCGCTGGCCGGCGCTGTTCGGCGCCTCGACCACGCCCAACCACCGGGCGCTCTCCGACGCCCGGGCGACCGTGGACGTGCTGCACGGGCTGATCGGCCGGCTGGGCAACCTCGGCGTGCACACCCTCGAGGAGCTGCAGACCTTCAGCGCCCGGGTGACCACCGGCCCAGCGCCGCAAGCGGCACCTGGCCGAGCAGCTGCCGCACGCGCCGGGGTCTACCTGTTCCGCGACGAGCGCGGCGCGGGTGCTCTACGTCGGGACGTCGAAGGACCTGCGCACCCGGGTGCGCACCTACTTCACGGCCTCCGAGACCCGCTCCCGGATGGGCGAGATGGTCGGCGCTGGCCGACCACGGTCGACCGGCATCGAGTGCGCGCACCCCGCTCGAGGCCGAGGTGCGCGAGCTGCGGCTGATCGCCGAGCACAAGCCGAAGTACAACCGCCGCTCCCGGTTCCCCGAGCGGGTGCACTGGGTCAAGCTCACCCTGGAGCCGTGGCCGCGGCTGTCCCTGGTGCGCCAGGTGCTCGACGACGACGCCGACTACGTCGGCCCGTTCTCCTCCCGGCAGCGCGGCCGAGCGCGCGATCGCGGCGCTGCACGAGACCTTCCCGATCCGCCAGTGCGGCGGCCGGATGCCGCGGCATCCCAGCGCTCAGCGCGTGCGCGCTGGCCGAGATGGGCAGTGCCTCTCGCCGTGCGACGGCAGCGTCGGCGCGACGGAGTACGCCGAGCTCGTCGGCGAGCTCCGCCGCACGCTGCTCGGCCGGCCCCGAGCCGGTGGTCAGCTCGCTGGCGCGGCGGATGGACGCTGCTGTCCGCGGCCGACCGGTTCGAGGACGCGGTGTCCTGGCGCGAGCGGCTCAGCGCGTTCCTGCGGGGCGCCGCGCGCACCCAGCGGCTGCGCGCCCTGACCCGGTGCCCCGAGGTGGTCGCCGCCCGCCGCGAGGACGACCGGCTGGGCGGTGCACGTCGTGCGGTACGGCCGGCTGGCCGCGGCCGGGGTGATCCCGCCGGGCGCGCACGCCGGGCGAGTGGGTCCGTCAGCTGCAGGCCTCGGCCGAGACGGTGATGCCCGGTCCGGGGCCGACGCCGGCCGCGACCGCGGAGGAGACCGAGAAGATCCTGCGGTGGCTGGAGTCCGACGGGATCCGGCTGGTGCACGTCGACGGCGAGTGGACGTGTCCGGTCGGGGGGGCCTCCCGGCACCTGCGCGTGCACGACGCGGTGGAGCAGTCCCGGCGTCGCGCTGGTGCCCTTCGACGAGCGCCGCCCCCTCCGCACCGTCCACCAGCCGGTGCGCTGAGTGGCTGCCGCGGTGCGGGTGCCGCTGCTGCTCCTGCTCGGGGCGCTGCTGCTGCAGGCCGCCTGGGTCCTGACCCTGCCGCCGTTCCGCGGCACCGACGAGTTCGACCACGCCTACCGGGCCGCCGCGGTGGCCGGTGGGCAGTGGCGGGCACCCGGCACGCTCCCGCAGGACGGGCGGGGCCAGCTCGTGCGGGTGCCGGCGTCGCTGGTGCGCGCCGCCCAGCCCGTGTGCTCCAGCCTGCCGTACACCGGCCGGGACAACTGCTACGCCGTCCGTCCGGCCGGGCGCGGGCGGGTCGAGGTCGCCAGTGCCGCCTCCACCTACAACCCGCTCTTCTACTGGGTGGTGGGCTCGGTCGCGGCCCCCTTCGACGGCGCCTCCGCCCTCTACGCGATGCGGGTGGCGGCGGCCCTGTTGTGCTCGGCGTTCCTCGCCCTGGCCGGGTGGGCCACCACCCGGTGGGCGCGCACGCCCTGGCCGCTGGTGGCGATGGTCGCGGCCGTCACCCCCGTGATGCTGTTCAGCACCTCCGTCGCCGCCCCCAACGGCCTGGAGATGACCGCCGCCCTCAGCGTCTGGACGGCACTGCTCGGCCTGCACACCCGACGGGGCCGTGAGGAGCACCTGCGGTCCCTGCTGGTGGTGGCGACCGTCGGAGCGGTCGTGCTGACCACGCTGCGCTCGATCGGACCGCTCTGGCTGGTGCTGATCGTGCTGACCGCCCTGCTGCCGCTGGGGCCGCGGGCGGTGGCCCGGATGGCCCGGGTGGAGGTGCGGACCGTGACGGTCGGCGTGGTGGCGGTGCTCGTGGCCACGCTCGCCGGGGTCGGGTGGACGCTCACCGCCGGCGGGACGGGGGTCGAGTCGTTCCCCACCGACGTCCCCAACCGCCTGACCGGGTCACTGGCCCAGCTCCCCCTGTGGTTCCTGCAGGGCATCGCCGCCTTCCCACGCCGCGGCACGGCCGCGCCCGGGCTGGTCTACGTCCTGGTGGGAGCCGTGCTCCTCGCGGTGGTGCTCCTCGGCGCGAGGCACGCGGACCGGCGCCGACGGTTGGCCATGCTGGCCGTGCTGGTGGTGGCGGTCGCGGTTCCGCTGGCCCTCACCATCCCCACCATCCGCACGGCCGGGGCCATCTGGCAGGGACGCTACGGCCTGCCGTACCACCTGGGGCTGACGCTGCTGGCCGGGCTGGCCCTGGAGCTGTCCCCACCGCGCCACCGGTGGACCGTCGTCCTGGTCCCGCTCGGTGCCGCGGGCCTGGTGGTGGCCAACGCGGCGTCGGTGCTGCACGTCCTGGACACCGAGCTGCGCACCAGCCCGCTGGCCGGGACGAGCCACTGGCAGCCCGTGCCGGCTCCCGTGGCCGCTGCCCTGGTGCTGCTGGGGTTCGCCGCCTGGGCCGCGGCCACGGCCTCGGCGCGGGACGTGCGTGACGGTCGCGATCCCCCCGGACCGCCCGGTACGACGGGCCCGCCCCACGGGGTGCAGGTCGGCTAGCGTGACGCCCATGATCACCGCCATCGTGTTCGTCAAGGCCGACGTCGCTCGCATCCCGGAGGTCGCCGAGCGGATCGCCGCCATCGACGGCGTGAGCGAGGTCTACTCGGTGACCGGGCAGATCGACCTCATCACCCTGGTGCGGGTCCGCAGCCACGACGAGGTCGCCTCCGTGGTGGCCGACCAGCTCAACAAGGTCGCCGGGGTGCTCTCCACCGAGACGCACATCGCCTTCCGGGCCTACTCGCAGCACGACCTCGAGTCAGCCTTCTCCCTCGGCCTCGACTGACCCGGGCCCGGTCCGGTCCGGTCCAGTCCGGTCACCAGCTCCGCACGCGCTCCCCCGGGCCGGGCACCCCGAGCCGCTCCCGCAGCGCGTCGGCGTAGACCGGGGAGACGACCACCGTCACCCGTGGCTCGCGATCCAGCAGGGAGCGGCTCGCCGTCACCGCGTCCTCGAGGTCCGTCACCCGGACGTCCCGGTCGGCCAGCCTGCCCCCGGTGCGGTCGGTGAGGCTGACCGTCACCGCGTGGAACCACACGTCGGGGTAGAAGGCGCGCGCGGCCCGGTCCGGCCCGATCGCAAGGTAGTCGACCTCGAAGGCGGGTGCGCCGGCGGAGGCCCGCGCCGCCGCGAGCACCCCGTGCGCGATCCGGTCGGCGGCGTAGGGGGTGCCCACCGAGGCCGTGCCCTGGCGGTGGGTGTCGAACAGGGGCACCGGTCCGCGCGAGGGGAAGCCGAAGGCCAGGGCGGTGAGGACGCTCACCAGCACCGCCGTACCGGCGCGGACGACCGGTCGCGCCCACGGACCCGGCGTCCCGGCGGGGGGCCGGGGCACGACGGCGGCGACCACCACGACGACCACGGCCGGGACGAACGCGGCCAGGACGAGCTCCAGCCCCATGAAGAGCTTCACGAAGTAGTACGACGAGGTGCCCAGCGTGCGCAGCTGGGCCGCCAGGAACGCCGCCCCCAGCAGCGCTCCCGCCACCGGGGCGAGGACCAGCCAGCGGGCCCGCCACGCCGCGGCCACCACCACCGGCGCGCCGCGGCGGCCGACCAGGCGCGGCGCGGCCCAGCAGGCCCACAGGCCGGTGAGGAGCAGCAGGAAGGTCGGCAGCGGGTTGCTCCCGGTGATGCCGCCCTCAGCCACCACCAGGGTGTGGACCGCGACGCTGGAGACGAGCCCGAGCAGCGCCTTCAGCACGCCGAGGGCGGCCAGGGCCAGCAGACCGGCCGCGACCACGACCCGGCTCCGCAGCGGGCGGTCGGCCAGCGTGGCCCGCAGCGGGACGAACAGGGCCAGGGCAGCGGGGGCGGCCACCACGGCCAGGGGCGCCCAGGCGTGCGCCACCACCAGCAGCAGCCCGGCGACGGCGGCGACGTCCGGCACCGCGAGACGCCTGGTCGTGCCCAGGGCGAGCACCAGGGCCGTCCCCGCGGCGACGGCGGCCAGCCAGAAGTTCGCGAAGCCGTCCGCCAGCAGGTCCTGGCCCGGCTGCCACAGGAACGCCGCCCAGGCCGGCACCAGCGCCGTCAGCGCCAGCAGCGGCCGGCCCCCCAGCCCGGGCAGGGAGACCACCGCACCGGTCAGCACCACGGTGCCGAGCACCACGACCAGCGCGACCGCCCGGGTGTAGGCCACCACGGTGTCGGGACCGGTGGCCAGGCCGGGGTCCACCAGCTCGCTCACGGTGGCGGCCAGCGCGTGGAAGCCCTGCGGGTAGGCCGCGAAGGCCCAGCCCGAGCCGTCGGGGGTGGGGCCCAGGGCGTCGGTGGTCGCCCCGAGCTGCCGGATGGCGGCGAACATCGCGAAGTGGGCGGAGCTGTCGAGACCCGGCAGCAGCACGGCCAGCGCGCGCTGCGGCGAGCCGGCGAAGGCCAGGCGCCAGGTGGCGGACAGGGACAGCGCGGCCCCGAGCAGGACCAGCGCGCCGGTGCGGTGCACCCGTGGCACCAGTCGTCGGGCCGCCTCCCGCGGGTCGGCGGCTCCGGCCACCACCGCGACGAGGGTGCCGACGCCCGCCGCGACCAGGACTCCGGCGTGGTCCACCGGCACCGGCCAGCGCGCCCACCACAGCACGGGGGCCCACCCCGCCAGCAGCGCCCCGTTGATGGCGACCCGGCGGGCCGGTGCCCGGTCCGAGGGCAGCACGACGAGCAGCACCACCGCGGCCACGAGGCCGACGCCCCCGGGCACCCTTCCCGCGGCCAGCACGGCGTACACGGCGGCCGCGCTCAGCGAGGCGAGGAGGGCGCCGCGCCAGCGCCGTCGTCGGTGTGAGGGTGGTCTCGGCGACCGCCCGGTCGAGACGTCCCCGGCCCGCTCCGGCCGCGACGGCACCGTGAGGACCGGCGGGCGAGGGGGCACCCGTCCAGCCTAGGGACGCCGACGACGCCTGTACGGCGCTTGCCGGAACCCGCCCGGTCAGGCCTCCGTCGGCGGGACGGCCCCGATCCATCTCCGGAGCAGGCGCCAGTACCCGGCCGAGACCGCGGCCAGCAGGGGCGGCGCCGCGAAGCCGGTCTCGGCCCCCGGGCTGAAGGAGCCGGTCATCCGTGCCAGCACCTCACGGTCGGGCCGGGTCCGGGCCGACTGCACCTCGCGACGCCGCCGCACGAGCATCCGGGCGTGGGTCGCCAGCCACCACCAGCCCCGCACCTTGGCCCCGCCCCAGCCCTGCCGCACCGCGACGGCGAGCACCGCCGCCTCGAGGGCGAGCAGCGGTCCGAGCACCAGCGCCAGCGTCCGGGCCTCGAAGAGGGTCAGCACCACGAGCAGGCGGTTGCGCTCCAGGAGGTAGAGCTTGAGCGGGTTGCGGTGGAACTCGTAGGCGTGCCGGGCCACGGCCTCCGGCACGTAGCGCACCGACCAGCCGCGCTGCCAGCACCGGAGGCTGAGCTCCATGTCCTCGCAGTAGGCGAACATCGGCTCGAAGAAGCCGCCCAGGGCGTCCCAGGTCTCCCGGCGCAGGGCCATCACCGCACCGGTGGCGCTGGCCACGGGACGTCCCACGGCGTAGGACGAGGCGGGCTCACCGAGCCCGCCCGCCCAGGACAGGCCGAGGTAGTGCACGGGGTTGCCCGCAGAGTTCATGGTCCCGGGCCGGTCCATCAGGCGCAGGCTGCCGCTGGCGATGCCGACGCCAGGGTCGGCCAGCGTCGAAGCCAGGGCCGCCAGGGCGTCCGGCTCCACCACCACGTCGCTGTTGACCATGGCCAGCACCCCTGCGGTCGAGGCCCGGGCGCCCACGTGGCAGCCGCCGGCGAACCCGGTGTTGCGATCGGGGGTGACCACGCTGACGCCGGGCCGGCCCCGGACGGCACCCACGGCACCGGTGGTGCAGCCGTTGTCGACCACCACCACCTCGACCTCGACGCCGACCGAGGCGGTCAGCGCGTTCACGCACTCCCCCAGCAGGTGCTCCTCGCCGTAGGCCAGCACCACCGCCGCCACCCTGGGCGGTCGTGCAGCGGGCGAGGTCTCAGGCGCCCTCACGGTGGTCGTCCCGCTCGGCGAGCGCGGCCTGCGGGTCGCTGCGGGACCCGAGCTCGAGGCGGAGCAGGGCCACCTCCTCGGCCAGGGTCCGCGTGCGGTCCTCCAGCCGGCCGAGCTCGGAGCTGTGCTGCACGCTGACCACCAGCAGCAGCATGCTGGCCCCGAAGAAGAGCAGGTTGGCGGGGACGGCGACGCCGAGCAGTGCCGCGGCGTGCTCGAGGACGGCGGGGACCGCGGCGACGAGGAGGGTCAGCAGCGCCACGACGGCCCAGAAGACGGCGTACTTCTCGCGCAGCCGCTGGCGCCGCATCATCTCGAACAGCAGCGTGAACGTGACCAGCGACCCCAGCAGGCCGAGGATGAGGTTGGCCTTCACACCAGCTCCCCCGGGACGCTCTCCAGGCTGGTGGGCCAGCGCCGCACCAGCGCCAGGCCCAGGGCGACCACGGCCCGCGCCAGGTAGAGGACCGACCGCAGGGTGCTCTGGCTGGCCCGCCCGGTGCAGCGCGCCCGCATCGCCACGGGCACCTGGCTCACGTGGCACCCGGTGCGGACGGCGATGACCAGGGACTCGACGGTGTCGCCGAGGTACTCCGAGGGGTAGTGCGTGGCGAAGAGCCGGATGCCGCGCCGGTTGACGGCCCGGAAGCCGCTGGTGACGTCGGACAGCGGCTGGTGGGCCAGCCGGGAGAGCACGAAGGCCAGGAGCAGCATCGCCCAGCGACGGGGCCCGGCGGCGGCGTAGTCGCCCTCGCCGGCGAAGCGGGCGCCCACCACGACGTCGGCCCGGTCCAGGCCCTCGACCAGGCGCGGCGATGTACGGCGCGTCGTGCTGGCCGTCGGCGTCGACCTGCACCACGACGTCGTACCCGGCGCGCAGGGCGTAGCGGTAGCCGGCGCGCATCGCCCCGCCCACCCCGAGGTTGAACGGCAGCCGGCAGACCACGGCCCCGGCCTCGGAGGCCACCGTGCGCGGTGTCGTCGCCGGAGCCGTCGTCGACCACCAGGACGTCGTAGGTCGGGGTCGGCCGCACGGACCTCGTGGACCACCGAGGCGACGGAGGCGGCCTCGTTCCACGCGGGGACCACCACGAGCACGCGGCGGGTGTGCAGGACCGACAGGGACACGCATCGAGTCTAGGGAGACCGGCGGACCGGCGTGGGACTTCTCGACGATGCCCCCGTTCGGTCAGGACGCACCGCCGGACGGCCCCCGCGTCTGCCCTCCCCGGGGCCGCGCCGACGGTCATGATGGGGGGCATGGGAACCGACTCGCCCGACTACGCCGACCGGCTCGTGACGCTCGAGGGCGCCTGGTGGAAGCGGTTGCTGCCGGTGCAGGCGCCGTACCGGTGGAACCTGCGGCGACAGCGGCTCGGGCGCACCCTCGACGTGGGCTGCGGATCGGCCGCAACCTCGCGCACGCTCCCGCCGGGTCGGTCGGCGTCGACCACAACGCGTCCTCGGTCCAGGTCGCCCGGGACCGCGGGCTGACCGCCGAGACCGTCGAGGAGTTCCTCGCCGGCGAGCACGCCCGCGCCCGGCGCCTTCGACGCCCTGCTGGTGGCGCACGTCATCGAGCACCTGGCCCCCGACGCGGCCCGCACGCTGCTGAGGCCTACCTGCCCTTCCTGCGCCCCGGCGGCACGGTGCTGCTGATCTGCCCGCAGGAGCGCGGCTACGCCTCGGACGCGACGCACGAGACCTTCACGACCGGCAGCGACCTGGTGGCGCTCGCCCGCGAGGTGGGGCTGGGGCCGGCCGCTGGCGCAGCTTCCCCTTCCCGCGGTGGGCGGGGCGGTTCTTCCTCTACAACGAGTTCACCGTCCTGGCCCACAAGCCGGCCTGAGCGGCCGGAGCCTCGGGCGCGTCGGGCCGGCCGCGCGTCAGGCGGCCGCCCGTCAGGCCGTCGCGCTGGCCCGGACCCACCGGTCCAGGGTGGCCGCCGCCGCGACCCGCGTCCACCGCGTCCCGGGCCCGCGCGATGCCCGCGGCCAGCCGCTCGTCCAGGCTGCCCGCCTCGGCGGCGTGCACGGCCAGGGCGGCGCCCGCGTTGAGCAGCACCGCGTCGCGCACCGGCGCCCGGCTCACCGGCCAGGAGCCGGCGTACGACCTCGGCGTTGTAGGTCAGCGTCGCGTCCGCGCAGGCCCTCGGCGGTGCCGCCCCCGAGCCCGTGACGGGCGGGGTCGACGCGTGAACTGCGCTCGACCTCTCCGCCGTGACCGCCCAGACCTGCGAGGTCGTCGTGGTGGTCAGCTCGTCGAGCCCGTCGTCGCCGCGGAAGACCCAGGCGTCGACGCCGCGGCGCGGCGAAGACGCCGGCCATCAGCGGGGCCATCCGGGCGTCGGCGCAGCCGATCGCCTGCGCCTGCGGGCTTGGCCGGGTGGGCCAGCGGGCCCAGGAAGTTGAAGGTCGTGGCGATCCCGAGCTCGCGGCGGGGCACGGCCGCGTGCCGCAGCGCCGGGTGGAAGGCGGCGGCGAAGCAGAAGGTGATGCCCGCCTGCTCCCCGACCCGGGCCACGGCGGTCGCGGGCAGGTCGAGCCGGATGCCGAGCACCTCGAGCACGTCGGCCGACCCGCCTTGGAGGAGGCCGACCGGTTGCCGTGCTTGACGACGGGGGCGCCCGCGCCGGCGGCCACGATCGCCGCCATCGTGGAGATGTTCACCGACATCGACCGGTCGCCGCCGGTGCCGACCACGTCGAGCACCCGGCCGGTGACGGCGAGCGGGGTGGCGTGCTCGTACATCGCCGTCGACCAGGCCCTCGAGCTCGTCGATGGTCTCGCCCTTGGCGCGCAGCGCGACCGCGAAGCCGGCGATCTGGGCGGGGTGGCCTCGCCGGCGAGGATCTCCCCCATCGCCCAGGCCGTCTGGTCGGCGGTCAGGTCGGTGCCGCCGACGAGGGCGGTGAGCACCTCGGGCCAGGTGTGCGCGCTCGCGACGGCGTCGGGTCAGCGGGCGGCCGGCACGCGCGGCGCGCAGCAGCCGCGATCACCGCCTCGGCGAGCTGCATCGGGTCGATCGGGTGCGGTACGGCGGCGTCGGCCCGCGACCAGGTCGCCAGCCAGGCGTCCTGCGGGCGGCCGGTCAGCACCAGGATCGGCGGGCAGCGGAAGATCTCGTCCTTGATCTGCTTGGCGATGCCCATGCCGCCGGCGGGGACGGCCTCGCCGTCGAGGATGGCCAGCTCGATCTTGCCGGTGTCCATCTGCTGCAGCACGACCGGCTCGGTGGCCACCTCGACGTACTCGGCCTCGGGGAGGTCGGGGTGGGGGCGCTTGCCGAGGGCCAGGATGACCTGGCTGCGGGTGTCCGCGTCGTCGCTGTAGACGAGGATCTTGAGCGGCTCGGCGGCGCAGGCGTCGGTCACGCGAGCGACTCTACCGGGCCGGCCTGCGCGCCGCGCCTCGGTCGCCTCGAGCCGGTCGAGCCGCCGGTCCTCGCGCACGGCCTCCCGCATCGAGGAGCGCACCCACTGGGTGAACAGGACGGCCAGGAAGACCAGCCCGACCAGGTCGCCGGAGCCCCAGAGGATGCCGCCGGCGACGTGCTGGTCGGCGGCCGGGTCGGGCAGCCACGCCATCGGCAGCGACGCGGTACCAGTCGCCGCCGATCAGCGTCCTGCTGGCCCATGATCGTGACCCCAGGAAGGCGTGGAACGGCAGCGTCAGCACGACAGCAGCAGCCGGAACGGGTAGGCCGATCCGGCCCGGCACCGGGTCGAGGCCCACCAGCGGCCAGAAGAACAGCGAGCCGACCACCACCAGGTGCAGGTGCATCAGCTCGTGCACGAAGGCCGAGCGCAGCGAGGCGTCGTACCAGCCGGTGAAGTAGAGCGCCCACGGGCTGATCACGAACAGCAGGAACGTCAGCGGCGCGAAGGACAGCACCTCGGCCAGCCGGGAGTGCAGCAGCCGCGAGCAGCCACGCCGCGGGGTCGGGGCGGCAGCGTGCGCAGCATCAGCGTGACCGGCGCGCCCAGCGCGAGGAACAGCGGCACCAGCATGGAGAGCAGCATGTGCTGGACCATGTGCACCGAGAGCAGGGTGGTGTCGTAGGCGCCGAGCCCGGACGACGTGGCGAAGAACAAGACGCCCGATCCCGGCGCACGACGAAGCTGAGCGTCCGCAGCAGCGGCCAGCGGTCCCCCGCTGCGTGGAGCACCCACACGCCCGACCAGGTAGGCCCCGCGGCCCAGACGCTGACCACGAAGAGCAACGGGTCCAGCCCCAGGCGGTGAACACCCGGCCAGAGGTGGAACGGCGGCGAGGTCCGCCAGGGCAGCCGGGCGGACGTCGGAGGGTGCCGACGACAGCCGCCCAGGGTAGGGGTGCCACCGGCGTCCCGGCGAGGCGTCCGCGAGGCCGCGTTCGGTGTGGTGAAGACGACGCCGAAACACAGGGGGTCGGGGTGCCGCACTCGCCAGCCCAGCAGACATAATGATGCCCGTGGCCTCAACAGCAACTGTCGATCCCCGCGTCCCGACTGCACGGGCACCACGACCGACCGAGCATGGTCAGCGTCGGGACGATCATCTGGCTCTCCAGCGAGCTGATGTTCTTCGCCGCCCTGTTCGCGAGCTACTTCACCATCCGGGCGGTCTCCACCGAGCCTGTGGGCGCAGGAGAGACCGAGCTGCTCAACGTGCCGTTCGCGGCGTTCAACACCACCATCCTGGTGCTGTCCTCGCTGACCTGCCAGCTGGGCGTGTTCGCCGCCGAGCGCGGCCAGGTCGGCCGCTCCGGCAGCGTGCTGGACGTCGAAGGGCTGGGGGCTGCGCGAGTGGTTCGTGCTCACCTATCATCATGGGTGCGATCTTCGTCGCCGGCCAGGCCACGGAGTACGCCTAGCTCATCCACGAGGGTGTGACCATCCCCGCCTCGTCGTACGGCTCGGTGTTCTACCTGACCACCGGCTTCCACGGCCTCCACGTCACCGGCGGGCTGATCGCCTTCCTGCTGGTCCTCGGGCCGCACCTACATGGCCCGCAAGTTCACCCACGAGCAAGCCGTGAGCGCCATCGTCGTGTCGTACTACTGGCACTTCGTCGACGTCGTGTGGATCGGGCTGTTCGCCACGATCTACCTGATCCAGTAGCCCCCACGGTCCGGCCCAGACCCCGTTCCAGGACGAGCAAAGGATCCCCGTGCGACCCCTCTCCGCTCGACTCTCCAGAAGACGCCGCAGCCCGATCGCGGGCCTGGTCGTCGTGGTGCTCGGCCTGCTGCTGAGCGGTGGCGCGTACGCCCTGCTGTCGCCGGCGTCGGCGGAGACCGAGCCAGGCCAGCCAGTCGACGGTCACCGAGGGACGCGCCCTGTTCCTGGTCGGCTGCGCGTCCTGCCACGGCCAGAACGGCGAGGGCATCGTCACCAAGCGCGGCACCCGTTCGGCCCGCCGCTGGCCGGCGTCGGCGCCGCCGCGGTGGACTTCCAGGTCGGCACCGGCCGTATGCCGATGGCCCGTCCGGGCCAGCAGGCCCCGCGCAAGACCGTGGTCTACACCCAGGAGGAGATCTCCAAGCTGGCCGCGTTCGTGGCCTCGCTGGCCCCCGGTCCCGCCGTCCCGGACGCCTCGGCCTACGACACCAAGGACGTCGAGCAACGACGCCGTGGTCCGCGGCGGCCAGTTCTGGCGCACCAACTGCACGGCCTGCCACAACTTCGCGGCCCAGGGCGGCGCGCTGCCCGGCGGCAAGTACGCGCCCTCGCTGACCGGCGTCACCAACAAGCACATCTACGAGGCCATGCTCACCGGGCCGCAGCAGATGCCGGTCTTCTCCGACGGCGTCGTCAAGCCCGACGAGAAGCGGGACATCATCGCCTACCTCAAGAGCCTGGAGGACAGCCCGAACTACGGCGGCAACCCGCTGGGCTCCCTGGGCCCGGTCACCGAGGGGCTGGCCGGCTGGCTGGTCGGCATCGGGCTGCTGGTGGGCTTCGCCGTCTGGATCGCCTCGCACTCGGTCCGCTCCAAGAAGGGAGCCAAGGCATGACCGACGAACCAGGCACCCGCAACGTGCCCCCGCACAACCTGCCGGCCACCGGCGACGAGGAGTCCCCCGGCGAGATCGCCGTCTCCGGCGACCCGTCGCCGACCCGGGCCTCGCGGCGCACGAGCCCCGCCCCACCGACGTCGACGACCACGCGGCCAAGCGGGCCGAGCGTCAGGTCGCGACCATGTTCGGGCTCTCCAGCGTCTTCGCGCTGCTCTTCGTGGTCTCGTACTTCGTCTTCAAGGTGGGCGACGACCCCACCGTGGTCGGCGGGTACGGCGCCTCGAACGTCGCGCTGGGCGTCTGCCTCGGCATGTCGCTGCTGCTCATCGGCGTGGGCGCCATCCAGTGGGCCCGCAAGCTGATGAACGACGAGGAGATCGTCGAGATGCGGCACCCGGCCGCCTCCAGCGACGCGGACCGCATCGAGGCCGTCGGGCTCTTCAACAAGGGCGTGGCCGACTCCGGTATCGGGCGTCGACCGCTGATCCGCAACTCCCTCCTGGGTGCCTTCGCGACGCTCGGCCTGCCTGTGGTGCTGGTGCTGCGCGACCTCGGGCCGCTGCCCGGCGACGACCTCTCCAAGACGGTCTGGAAGAAGGGGATGCGGCTCACCAACGACGTGGCGGGCACCCCCATCAAGCCGTCGGAGGTCGAGATCGGCCAGCTGATCAACGGCGAGCCGGCCGTCTTCTACGAGGAGAAGGACGGCGAGCCGGTCTACGAGGGCGTCGAGCTCCAGCAGGCCAAGGCCAAGGCCGCCATCATCATCGTCCGGATGAAGCCCGAGGACATCCACGCCTCCAAGGCACGGGAGAACTGGGGCGTCGAGGGCATCCTGTGCTTCTCCAAGATCTGCACCCACGTCGGGTGCCCGATCTCCCTGTGGGAGCAGCAGACCCACCACCTGCTCTGCCCCTGCCACCAATCGACCTTCGACCTCGCCGACAACGGCAAGGTCATCTTCGGACCAGCCGCTCGGTCTCTGCCACAGCTGCCCATCACCGTGGACAGCGAGGGTTACCTCGTCGCGCAGAGTGACTTCACCGAGCCGGTCGGCCCCAGCTACTGGGAACGTGGGTGACACCGATGAGCACTGCAACCACCAACGGCCGTACGGCCGCCAAGGCCCCGAAGGCCCAACACGTGGCGAAGGCCGCGACCTGGACCGACGAGCGCACCGGCCTGGCCGGCCTGGCCAAGAAGCAGGTCCGCAAGGTCTTCCCCGACCACTGGTCGTTCATGCTGGGCGAGATCGCCCTGTGGAGCTTCGTGGTGCTGCTGCTGACCGGGACGTTCCTGACGCTCTGGTACAAGCCGAGCATGGGCGAGACCGTCTACAACGGGTCCTACGACCTGCTGCGCGGCGTGTCGATGTCGGAGGCCTACACCTCCACGCTGAACATCTCCTTCGACGTCCGCGGCGGGCTGCTGCTGCGGCAGATGCACCACTGGGCGGCGCTGCTGTTCATCGCCTCGATGCTCGTGCACCTCATGCGGGTGTACTTCACCGGCGCGTTCCGCAAGCCGCGTGAGCTCAACTGGGTGATCGGCTCGCTGCTGCTCCTCCTGGGCACGCTGGAGGGCTTCACCGGCTACTCCCTGCCCGACGACCTGCTCTCCGGCACGGGCCTGCGGGCCGCCGACGGCTTCATGAAGTCGATGCCGGTGGTCGGCACCTACATGTCGTTCTTCCTGTTCGGCGGCGAGTTCCCGGGTGACGCGATCATCCCGCGGCTCTACACCGTGCACGTGCTGCTGATCCCCGGCGTGCTGCTGGCGCTCATCGGGGCGCACATGCTGCTGCTGGTCTTCCACAAGCACACGCAGTGGCCCGGGCCGGGTCGGACCAACGACAACGTCGTCGGCTACCCGCTGCTCCCGATCTACGCCGCCAAGGCCGGCGGGTTCTTCTTCATCGTCTTCGGCCTCTCCGCCCTCATGGGTGGCCTGATGACGCTCAACCCGGTCTGGCGCTTCGGCCCCTACGACCCGAGCCAGGTGACCGCCGGCTCCCAGCCCGACTGGTACATGGGCTGGCCGGACGGTGCGCTGCGCATCATGCCCGGGTGGGAGACGGACCTGTTCGGCTTCACACTGAGCTGGAACGTCTTCCTGCCGATCATCGTGCTGCCGGGCCTGATGTTCACGATCCTGCTGGTGCTGCCGTTCCTCGAGGCGTGGATCACCGGGGACAAGCGGGAGCACCACCTGCTCCAGCGCCCCCGCAACGCCCCGAACCGGACCGCCATCATGGTCGGCGCTGATGACCTTCTACGGCATCACCTGGTCGGCCAGCGCCAACGACATCGTGGCCATCAAGTTCCACCTCAGCCTCAACCAGATCACCTACTTCAACCGGGTGATGGTGTTCGTGGGGCCGGTCATCGCGTTCATGATCGCCAAGCGCTGGTGCATCTCGCTGCAGCGGGCGGACCAGAACAGGCTGCTGCACGGCTACGAGAGCGGCGTCATCATGCGCTCGCCCGAGGGCGCGTACGCCGAGCGGCACCTGCCGATCTCGGTGGACTCGGCCTACACCCTCACCGCCCGGGACCGCGAGGAGGCCATGGAGGCCCCGACCGCCACGGACGAGAACGGGGTGGCCAACCGGGGGGCCGCCATCGAGCGGCTACGTGCCAGGCTCAACCAGTTCTGGTACGACGGCAGCATCCAGAAGCCGACGCGTGAGGAGCTCGAGGAGGCACACCAGCACGCCGCCCACGAGCTGGAGGCGCAGTCGGGCCAGGGTCACGACGAGTTGGGCTCCGCCGAGCACGGGACCGACCAGGGCGAGGACCGTGCCCTGGAGAGCCCCGGCAGCGGCTCGGGCAGTCACCGTTACATCGTGCGACCCGAGACCCCCGGGGACGAGCCGCACCAGGGCTGACCCGCCCCGACGCCGTACGTCGCAAGCCCCCGCAGCCAGCCGGCTGCGGGGGCTCCGTCGTCC
>CAVVQH010000012.1:0-23845 GCA_963750345.1 uncultured Actinomycetota bacterium
AAGAGCGAGCCGCAGTGGATGCTCGACATGCGGCTCAAGGGCCTCAAGCTCTTCCACCGCAAGCCCATGCCCACCTGGGGCGGCGAGCTGGAGACCATCGACTTCGACAACATCAAGTACTTCGTGCGGTCGACCGAGAAGCAGGCGGCGACCTGGGACGACCTGCCGGCCGACATCAAGAACACCTACGACAAGCTCGGCATCCCCGAGGCGGAGAAGCAGCGCCTCGTCTCCGGCGTCGCGGCCCAGTACGAGTCCGAGGTCGTCTACCACCAGATCCGCGAGGACCTGGAGGAGCAGGGCGTGATCTTCGTCGACACCGACACCGCGCTGCGCGAGCACGAGGACATCTTCCGGGAGTACTTCGGCACCGTCATCCCGACCGGTGACAACAAGTTCTCCGCGCTGAACACCTCGGTGTGGTCCGGCGGGTCGTTCATCTACGTCCCCAAGGGCGTGCACGTCGACATCCCGCTGCAGGCCTACTTCCGCATCAACACCGAGAACATGGGCCAGTTCGAGCGGACGCTGATCATCGTCGACGAGGACGCCTACGTGCACTACGTCGAGGGCTGCACCGCGCCGATCTACAGCTCGGACTCGCTGCACTCCGCCGTGGTCGAGATCATCGTGAAGAAGGGCGGCCGCTGCCGCTACACGACCATCCAGAACTGGTCGAACAACGTCTACAACCTGGTGACCAAGCGGGCGACCTGCGAGGCCGGCGCCACCATGGAGTGGGTCGACGGCAACATCGGCTCCAAGCTGACCATGAAGTACCCGGCCGTCTACCTGATGGGCGAGCACGCCCGTGGCGAGACCCTGTCCATCGCCTTCGCCGGCGAGGGCCAGCACCAGGACGCCGGCGCGAAGATGGTGCACGCGGCGCCGTACACGTCGAGCTCGATCATCTCCAAGTCGGTGGCCCGCGGCGGTGGCCGTACGTCGTACCGCGGCCTCATCCAGGTCAACGACGGCGCGCACCACTCGGCCAGCATCGTCAAGTGCGACGCCCTGCTGGTCGACCAGATCAGCCGCTCGGACACCTACCCCTACGTCGACGTCCGCGAGGACGACGTGTCGATGGCCCACGAGGCCACCGTCTCGAAGGTCTCCGACGACCAGCTCTTCTACCTGATGAGCCGGGGCATGGAGGAGGACGAGGCCATGGCCATGATCGTGCGCGGCTTCGTCGAGCCCATCGCCAAGGAGCTCCCGATGGAGTACGCGCTGGAGCTCAACCGGCTCATCGAGCTCCAGATGGAGGGGGCGGTCGGGTAGCACCCGACCTCCACACCCCTCCCCAGCGGCCCGACCCCACCAGCACGACGAAAGCGAAGCAGTGACAGTGACCCAGACCCCCGCCGTCGCCGGCGCCGTGGAGACGACCGAGGCGATCGCGAGCCACCTGCACGCGGTCGCGTCCTTCGACCTCGACGACCACCCGATGCCCGACGGGCGCGAGGAGGTGTGGCGGTTCACCCCGCTGCGCCGGCTGCGGGGCGTGCTGGACGACCCGCCCGTCGTCGACGAGGGGTCCGGCCCGGCCGCGACCTACGAGGTGACCGCGGGCGACGAGCTGACGGTCGGCACCCTGGCGGCGGGGGAGTCGCCCCGGGGCGACGCCCTGGTGCCCGGTGACCGTGCCGCCGCGGTGGCCTCGGCGAACACCGAGAAGGCGCTGCACGTCAAGGTGCCCGCCGACACCGAGCTCGGTGAGCCGGTGCACGTCCTGGTCACCGGCGTGGCGGGACGGCACAGCCACGCCCACCACGTGCTGGAGGTCGGCGCCAACGCGCACGTCACGTTCGTCCTGGAGCACCGCGGCTCCGGCGTGCACGCAGGCAACCTCGAGGTCATCGTGGGCGACGGCGCGAACGTCTCCGTGGTCAGCATCCAGGACTGGGACGACGACGCGGTGCACGTGGGCCAGCACGAGGCCCGGGTCGGTCGCGCCGCGTCGTACCGGCACGCGGCCATCTCCTTCGGCGGCGACGTCGTGCGGCTGACCACCGACGTGCACTACCAGGGTCCCGGGGGGCAGGCCGAGCTGCTCGGGCTGTACTTCGCGGACGCAGGCCAGCACCTCGAGCACCGCTTGTTCGTGGACCACAACCAGCCCCGGACCCGCTCCAACGTGGACTACAAGGGCGCGCTGCAGGGCGAGGGTGCCCACGCGGTGTGGGTGGGCGACGTGCTCATCCGCCAGGTGGCCGAGGGCATCGAGACCTACGAGTCCAACCGCAACCTGGTGCTGACCGACGGGTGCCGTGCCGACTCCGTGCCGAACCTGGAGATCGAGACCGGCGAGATCGAGGGTGCCGGGCACGCCTCGACCACCGGCCGCTTCGACGACCAGCAGCTGTTCTACCTGCAGTCGCGCGGCATCCCGGAGGACGAGGCCCGCCGCCTGGTGGTGCACGGCTTCTTCGCCGACATCATCCGGCGCATCGGCGTCCCGGCCGTCGAGGAGAAGCTGCTGGCCACCGTCGAGGCCGAGCTGGCCAAGAACGTGACCGCCCCCGCCGCGGGTGCGGTGCCCAGCGCCGTCACCGGCGAGCTGCCGGAGCAGGCGGTGCGGGCATGAGCTTCGTGCGCGTGTGCGGCGTGGCCGACGTCGCCTCCGGCTCGGCCCTGCGGGTCGAGGTCGAGGGCCCGCGCTCGGGCACGGTCGCCGTCGTCCGCGACGGGGACGACTGGTACGCCGTCGAGGACGAGTGCTCGCACGCCGCCATCCCGCTCTCCGAGGGCGACGTGGAGGGCTGCGAGATCGAGTGCTGGCTGCACGGGTCGCGCTTCGACCTCCGCACGGGCAAGCCCAGCGGCCCGCCGGCCACCGACCCGGTGGCCGTCTACCCGGTGCAGGTGGACGGGGACGACGTCCTCGTCGACACCTCCGCCGTGCTCAACGACTGACCCCCACCACCGACCCGCACCACGAGACCTGCACGACCAGACGCGCACCACAGGACAGAGGAACCCACATGGCAACGCTCGACATCCGCGACCTGCACGTCACCGTCGAGACCGGCAGTGACGGCGACGGCCCCAAGGAGATCCTCAAGGGCGTCGACCTCGTCATCCGACCCGGTGAGACGCACGCGATCATGGGGCCCAACGGGTCCGGCAAGTCCACCCTGGCCTACTCGATCGCCGGCCACCCGAAGTACACCGTCACCGGCGGCAGCGTCACCCTCGACGGGGTCGACGTGCTGGCCATGAGCGTCGACGAGCGCGCCCGCGCCGGCCTGTTCCTGGCCATGCAGTACCCGGTCGAGGTGCCCGGCGTCTCGGTGTCGAACTTCCTGCGCACGGCCAAGACCGCCATCGCGGGCGAGGCCCCCAAGCTCCGCACCTGGGTCAAGGACGTCAACGCGGCCATGGGCGCGATGAAGATGGACCCCGCCTTCGCGACCCGCTCGGTCAACGAGGGCTTCTCCGGCGGTGAGAAGAAGCGCCACGAGATCCTCCAGCTCGAGCTGCTCGACCCCCAGGTGGCGGTGCTGGACGAGACCGACTCCGGCCTGGACATCGACGCGCTCAAGGTCGTCTCCGAGGGCGTCAACCGCTACCGCGCCCGCGGCGACCGGGGCGTGCTGCTCATCACGCACTACACCCGCATCCTGCGCTACATCACGCCCGACTTCGTGCACGTCTTCGTCGACGGTCGGATCGCCGAGGAGGGCGGCCCCGAGCTGGCCGACCGGCTCGAGGCGGAGGGCTACGACCGGTTCACGAGCACGCCGGCATGAGCGTCGACCTCGCCCCGCTGCCCGGCCTGCTCGAGGGCCTGGACCTGGTGCGCGCGGACTTCCCGATCCTGTCGCGCACCATGGCCGACGGCCACCCGCTGGTGTACCTCGACAGCGCCAACACCTCCCAGAAGCCGCAGGTCGTCATCGACGCGATGGTCGACCACCTCGAGCGGCACAACGCCAACGTGGCCCGTGCCATGCACCAGCTCGGGGCGGAGTCCACGGCCGGCTTCGAGGGCGGCCGCGACCGGGTCGCCGCGTTCCTCAACGCGCCCTCGCGCGACGAGGTGGTCTTCACCAAGAACGCCTCCGAGGCGATCAACCTGGTGGCCGGCACGCTGGCCTGGGCCCGCGGGCCGCTGGCGGTCGGGGAGGGCGACGAGGTGCTCATCACCGAGATGGAGCACCACTCCAACATCGTGCCCTGGCAGCTGCTCACCGAGCGCACCGGCGCCACGCTGCGGTGGTTCGGCCTGACCGACGACGGCCAGCTCGACCTGTCGCGGATCGACGAGCTCATCAACGAGCGCACCAAGGTGGTCGCGCTGACCTGGGTCTCGAACATGCTGGGCACCGTCAACCCGGTGGCCGAGATCGCCCGGCGCGCCCACGAGGTCGGGGCCCTGGTGCTGGTGGACGCCGCCCAGGCCGTCCCGCAGATGCCGGTGGACGTGCAGGCCTCCGGCGCCGACTTCCTGGTCTTCACCGGCCACAAGGTCACCGGCCCCACCGGGATCGGCGTGCTGTGGGGCCGCCGCGAGGTCCTCGAGCAGCTGCCCGTGTTCCTGGGCGGGGGCGAGATGATCGCCACCGTCTCCATGGAGCGCTCGACGTACGCCGACATCCCGAGCAGGTTCGAGGCCGGGACGCCGCCGATCGTGGAGGCCGTGGGCCTCGGTGCGGCCGTGGACTACCTGGCCGCCCTGGGCATGGACAACGTCCGGGCGCACGAGGAGGCCATCACGGCGTACGCGCTGGAGGGCCTGGCCACCGTGCGCGGCCTGACCGTCCTCGGCCCGCAGACGGCCGACCAGCGTGGCGGGGCCATCTCCTTCGAGATCGAGGGCGTGCACCCGCACGACGTCAGCCAGGTCCTGGACAGCCGCGGCATCGCGGTGCGGGCCGGGCACCACTGCGCCAAGCCGGCCCACCGGCGCTTCGGGGTGCAGAGCTCGACGCGGATGTCGTCGTACCTGTACACGACCCCCGGGGAGATCGACGCCCTGGTCGAGGGGTTGGAGTACACCAAGAAGTACTTCAAGGTGGATTGAGGAGCCGTGACCGCCGAGCACCTGGACTCGCTGTACCAGGAGATCATCCTGGACCACTACAAGCACCCGCACCACCAAGGCCTGCGCGACCCGTTCGAGGCCGAGGTGCACCACGTCAACCCGACCTGCGGCGACGAGGTCACCCTGCGCGTGCACCTGAGCGGGGTGGGCGTGGCCGGGTCCGAGCCCGTGGTCGAGGACGTCTCCTACGACGCGGAGGGCTGCTCGATCAGCCAGGCCGCCGCGTCGGTGATGACCGACCTCGTCATCGGCCGGACGCTGTCCGAGGCGATGGCCGTGCACGAGAGCTTCCTGGAGCTCATGCAGAGCCGGGGCGGCGTGGAGCCCGACGAGGACGTCCTGGAGGACGCCGTCGCGTTCGCCGGCGTGGCCAAGTTCCCGGCGCGCGTCAAGTGCGCCCTGCTGTCCTGGATGGCCTGGAAGGACGCGACCTCCCAGGTCGTCGCCGCCGGCCCCGTCCCGACCCCCACCGAGGAGACCCCATGAGCGAGACCCACACGCCCGACCACAGCGACCTCCCCGACGTGCCCGCGGCCGGAGCCGCAGCCGCAGCCGGGGGGACGATGACCGTGGACCGCGAGGAGGTCTACGAGGCCATGAAGGACGTCGTCGACCCCGAGCTGGGGATCAACGTCGTCGACCTCGGCCTGGTCTACGACGTGCACCTGGACGAGGGCACCAACGTCGTGCTGGACATGACGCTGACCTCGGCGGCGTGCCCGCTGACCGACGTCATCACCGACCAGACCAACCAGGCCCTGGAGGGGATCGTCAACGACGTGACGATCAACTGGGTGTGGATGCCGCCGTGGGGCCCCGACAAGATCACCGACGACGGCCGAGAGATGCTGCGCGCCCTCGGCTTCAACGTCTGACCTCCTCCGAGCCTGCCCGTGCATGTCCAGGCCCGCTGATCCCGTGAGCACCGGAGCGGCGCCCTCGCGGCTCGTCCTCGTGCCGCGGGAGCGCGTGCTGCGCTGGTGCGAGAACTTCGCCGAGCGGCACGGGGGCGCCCGCTACGCCACCGGTGACGGCCTGTGGCTGCACGGTGCGGACGGCGCCACGGCTGCGGCGCGGCTGCCCTTCGAGGACGCCGTACGACGGTCCCGCGGACCCCGTCGCCTTCGTCGCGGCGATCACCATGCCGCCGCGGTGGGGCGTCCTGCTCGTGCGCAAGGGCGGCTTCGCCGTCGGGGCCGTCGAGCACGGTGTGCTGGCCGTCTCCAAGGTGGGCCAGCGCCACGTGCAGGGCCGCACCAAGGCCGGCGGCCAGAGCCAGCAGCGCTTCGCCCGCCGCCGCGACAACCAGGCCCGGCAGGCCTACGAGGCCGCCGCCGAGCACGCGCAGCGGATCCTGTCCGGCCGGCTCGACGCGCTGGTCTGCGGCGGGGACCGGGCCGCGGTCGAGCAGGTGCTGGGCGACGCCCGGCTGCGGGCCGCCGCCACCGTGCGGGTGTCGCCGTGGCTCGACGTGCCCGACCCTCGGCGGGGAGTGCTGGAGCAGGCCGTCACCGACGGCCGATCGGTCCAGGTCCGGGTGCACGAGCCGGCCTCTGCGGAGGCAGAGGCGGAGGCGTCGGCGGACTAGGGTCGCCCGGTGCCCGCCCCACCTCCCGCACCCTCGCCCGGCCCTTCGCCCGAGCCATCGCCCGAGCCATCCCCTGAGCCATTGCCTGAGCCATCGCCTGGGGTGGTGGCCGCTCTGCGTGCGGCCGGGTGCGTGTTCGCCGAGGAGGAGGCCGCCGTCATCGTGGGCGCGGCGTCGTCCCCGGCCCACCTCAGGTCGATGGTGGCCGAGCGGGCCCGCGGGCTGCCGCTGGAGCAGGTGGTGGGCTGGGCCGCGTTCGGCGGGCTGCGGATCGCCGTACGGCCGGGGGTGTTCGTGCCGCGGCGGCGCACCGAGCTGATGGCGGCCGAGGCCGCCCGGCTGGCCCGGGACGCCACCGCCCGTGGCGCCGCTGCCCGTCGCGCCACCGCCCGTCCCGGCACCGGCGGGCCCGCACCGGCGCGGCCGCTGGTGGTCGACCTCTGCTGCGGCAGCGGGGCGGTCGGACGGGTGGTGGCCGGGCGGGTGCCGGTGGAGCTGCACGCCTGCGACGTCGACCCCGTGGCCTGCGCCTGCGCCCGGGACAACCTCGCCGGCTGGGGGACCGTGCACACCGGCGACCTCTTCGACGCGCTCCCGGCCGCCCTGCGCGGGCGCGTGGACGTGCTGGCCGCCAACGTGCCCTACGTGCCGACGGCGGAGATCCCGCTGCTCCCCGCCGAGGCCCGTGACCACGAGGCGCGGGTGGCCCTCGACGGTGGTGCGGACGGGCTGGCCGTGGCGCGCCGGGTGCTCGGGGAGGCGCGGGGGTGGCTCGCCGCGGGCGGGTCGGTCCTGATGGAGGCCAGCGACCGGCAGGTCGGGCTGCTGGTGGGAGACGTGGAGGCGGCCGGTCTCGTCGCCCGGGTGGTGGAGGACGACGAGCTCGGGGCCACGGTCGTCGTGGGCACCCGTGGGTGGTAGGAACCAGCCATGGTGCCCTCCCTCGACCCCTCGGCCGTCGCGCTCGTCACCGGCGGCGCCCGCGGCATCGGCCTGGCCGTCGCCCAGGCCCTGCTCGAGCAGGGCGTGGCCGTGGCCTGCCTCGACCAGCCGGGGGCGGACACCACCGCCTTCGAGGCGGCCGCCCGCGAGGCCGGGGCGGCCCACCTGGTGCTGCCGGTCGACGTAGGGGACCAGGAGGCGGTGCACGCCGCGGTGGCCTCGGTGTCCTCGCTGGGCCGGTTGCAGTACGCCGTGAACTGCGCCGGGATCGACGCCCTGGGTCGCTCCGAGGACGTCGGCGCCCAGGACTGGCGGCGCGTCCTGGAGGTGGACCTCGACGGGGTGTTCTTCTGCTGCCAGGCCGAGCACGCGGCCATGCGGGAGCACGGCGGCTCCATCGTCAACATCGCCTCCATGTCGGGCCACATCGTCAACCGGGGCGTCGAGCCGCACGTCGCGTACGGCGCCGCCAAGGCCGGGGTCGTCCACCTCAGCAAGGGTCTGGGGGTGGAGTGGGCCTCGCGCGGCATCCGGGTCAACTCGGTCAGCCCCGGCTACGTGCTGACCGAGCTCACCCGGCACAACGCCCCGGGCGTCAACGAGATGTTCGCCGGCCAGACGCCGATGGGACGGCTCGCGGCGGTCGAGGAGGTCGCCGGGCCGGTGCTGTTCCTGCTCGGTGGGGCCGCGTCGTTCGTGACCGCCACCGACCTGCGCGTGGACGGCGGCTTCACGGCCTGGTGACTCAGTCGTCCACGCCGCGCGCGGTCAGGGCCTCGCCCAGGGCGTCGGCGTGCCGCAGGGCCCGCACCACCAGGGGTACGGCGAACGCGCGCGGGCTCGCGGTCAGACCCCGGGCCCGCTGCGCGTCGCGGACCTCGTGGGCCAGCGCCACCACCACCGGCACGCAGCGCAGCCCCAGCGCGATCAGCAGCCCCACCCGCTCGGGGTCGACCCCGACCCACCGCAGTGGACGGCAGCCGGCCACGACCGCGTCGACGAGGTCGGTGGTCCGGGTGGTCAGGGTGACCAGGCCGGCCAGCAGCACCAGCACCGCCAGCACGCCCAGCACCACCACCGCGCGCTGCCAGCCGTCCACGACCAGGTTGACCACGCCGGCCACCACGGCGAACCAGACCAGGGGGCGCAGCTGACGGCCGGCGGCCCGCACCGGCAGCCCCGCCAGGCCGTAGCCGACCAGCACGAGCCCGGCGGCGACCAGCACCTGCCACACCTCGGTGACCAGGACCGCCGCGGCCCCGGCCACCAGCAGCCCGACCAGCTTGACCCCGGCCGGCAGCCGGTGCACGGCCGAGGTGCCTGGGACGTACAGCCCGATGGTGCTCACGCCATCAGCGCCCGGTAGCGCGCGACCGCCGCGGCCGGCTCGTCGTCGGCCACCACCCGGCCCTCGTCGACGACCAGCACGCGGTCGAAGCCCTCCAGCAGGTCCAGGTGGTGGGTCACCAGGACGACCTGCTGGGGGAGGGCGGCCACCGCGCGCGCCACCAGCGCGGCGTTGCGCAGGTCGAGCAGCGTGGTCGGCTCGTCCATGACCAGGAGGGCGGGCTCGGTGACCAGCACCGAGGTCAGGGCCAGCAGCTGCTTCTGGCCCCCCGACAGCAGGTGCGCGGGATGGTCGGCCCAGGCGTCCAGCCCGTACGTCGCCAGCGCGCGCTGCACCCGCTCCCGGACCTCCGCCCGGCCCAGGCCCCGGCGCCGCAGCCCGAAGGCCACGTCCTCGGCCACCGTGGGCATGACGATCTGCGCGTCGGGGTCGGTGAAGCAGAAGCCCACCCGGCGACGGACCTGCCGGCCGTCGGTGCGGGTGTCGAGGCCGTCCACGGTGACCGTGCCGACCGACGGCAGCACCAGGCCGTTGAGCAGCCGGGCGAACGTGGACTTGCCCGAGCCGTTGGCGCCGACCACCCCGATCCGGTGCTCGGTCAGGGAGAGCGAGACGCCCTCGAGCACGGTCCGCTCGCCGTAGCGGTGGCCGACCCCGGCCAGCTCGATCACCGGCACGACTCGACCACCACCGCGACGCCCTGGCCGCCCCCGGCCGCGACGGCCGCCAGCCCGTAGCGGCCCCCGGCCGATCGCACCAGCTGGCTGAACAGGCGCACCACCAGGACCGCCCCGGACGCTCCCCAGGGGTGCCCCAGCGCCAGGGCGCCGCCCTGCGGGCAGACCCGCGCGTCGTCCAGCCCCAGCGCGTCGCAGCAGGCCAGCACCTGACCGGCGAAGGCCTCGTTGATCTCCACGACGTCGAGGTCGTCGACGCCGAGCCCGGCCTCCTCCAGGGCGGCCCGCACGGCGGGGACCAGCCCCAGGCCGGGCAGCCGGGGGTCGACCCCGGCCGTGGCCGTGGCCAGCACCCGCAGGCCGGGCACGTCGAGCCGCCGGTGGGTGGCGGCGTCGACCACCGTCACCGCCGCCGCCCCGTCGTTGACGCCGCAGGCGTTGCCGGCCGTGACGGTGCCGCCGTCCCCCTCGGGCCGGAACGCCGGTCGCAGCCGGGCGAGCCGTACGGCGTCGAGGCCCCGCCGCGGCCGCTCGTCGCGGGCCAGCCCGGGCAGGGCCACCACCTCCGCGTCGAAGCCACCGGCGTCGCGGGTGGCCGCCGCGGCCGCGTGCGACCGGGCGGCGTAGGCGTCCTGCCGGACCCGGGCGATGCCCGCCCGCTCGGCCAGCAGGTCGGCGGCCCACCCCATCTCCGGGTCTCCCCGTTCGGCCGGGGCGAAGGGAGCCCGCTCGAAGCGGACGGGCGGGTCACCGGGCCAGAACCGCAGGGGGGCCGTGGAGGCCGACTCCACCCCGCCCGCCAGCACGGCTCCCGGGGAGGACCGCAGCGCGGTCGCGGCCAGGTCCACGGCGGCCAGCCCCGACGCGCACTGCCGGTCGACGGTCAGCGCCGGCACCTCGACGGGCAGACCGGCCCGCAGTGCGGCCACCCGGGCCACGTCGCCACCCGGCCCGGTGCAGTTGCCGAGCACGACCTCGCGCACCGGCAGGTCCGCGTGGACGGCGGCGAGACCGGCCAGCACGGGGGCGGCCAGGTCGGCCGCGGTGACCTCGCGCAAGCGCACCCCCGGCGGTGCCGATGGCGGTGCGCAGCGCGGCGACCACGACCGGGGCGTCCCGCCGGTCCTGCCGGGGCCGTGCGGGGGTGCTCACGCGTGCACGCTAGACCAGCCGACGGGGGCGGCCGGTGGGTCCCTGCAGCAGGCGGACCAGGGCGTCGCGGTCCACCTTGCCCGCCGGGGTGGTCGGCAGCTCCTCGAGGTGGAACCACAGCCGGGGTCGGTGTGCCCCCTCCAGCTCGGCCCGCGCCAGCGTGCGCACCGCGGGCCAGTCGTCGGCCGCGCTCAGCACGCCCGCGAGGACGTGCCCGGGGCCGGCCCGGGCCACGCCCACCACCACGACGTCCCCGCGGGCGGCCGGGCGCAGCAGGGCCTCGACCACGGCGGGCTCCACGGTCCGGCCCGCGACCGTCACGGCGTCGGCGCGGCCGGCGACCTGCAGGCGCCCGTCCTCCAGGCGGCCGCGGTCGCCCACGGTGGCCCAGCCGTCACCGGCGCGGCGCAGCGGGCCGGGCGGGCCGCCGTACCCCGTGCAGAGGTACGGCGAGCGGGCCCAGACCTCGCCGTCCCGGACCTCCACCCGACCCCGGGGAAGGGGTGCAGGTCACCGGCGTGCCGGCCCCAGGCCACGAAGGACAGCTCGGCCGCGCCGTAGTAGTGGTGCACCACGGCGCCGGCGCGGACCGCCCGCTCGTGCAGCCCCACGGCCAGCGCGTCCCCGGCCACCACCACCGTCACCCCGCCCAGGGGGAGGCCGTCGTCGAGGGTGCGCGCCAGGGCGGTGGGGGTGAGCTGGGCGTGGGTGGCGTCGTGCGGCGCACCGACGAGGGCGGCTCCCAGGTGGCGGGCGTGCACGGCCGCGAACAGGTTCATGGTGGCGTCCAGCGGGCCCGGCACCCACACCCGGGACTGCGGGGTCAGACCCGTGAGCGACGCGACGGCCGGAAACGAGGACACCCAGGAGCCGGTCGTACGACGCACCCGCCGCGCCGCGCCCGCGGTGCCGGAGGTGGCGAGGACGACCTCACCGGCCCCGCCGTGACGGTCGTGCTGCTCGAGGAACGCGGCGACCGGGTCCGCCGCCCCGGTGACCTCAGACAGCGGCCCGCTCCACCCGTGCGGGTCGTGGTGACCCGAGCAGACCGGGGTAGGCCGCGTGCACCCCGCGCGCGACCAGGGCACACACGACGACCTTGACGAGGTCGCCCGCGACGTACCACCCGTTGAGGGCCACGGCCGTCCAGACGCCGACGTGACCGACCAGCACGACCCCCGCGGTGCCCAGGGCGTAGAGCACCACGATGCCGCCGACCACGTTGGCCACCAGGCCCCAGGCCAGCCGGTAGCGCGGACCGCCCCGCTCGGTCAGCCAGCCGATGACGAAGGCGGCCACCGGGTAGCCCAGCAGGAACCCCACCGAGGCCGTCGCGAAGACGCCCAGCCCCCCTCGGCCCCCGGCCAGCAGGGGCAGGCCGACCGCCACGAGGGTCAGGAACAGCACCAGCGACCAGAAGCCGCGTCGTGCGCCGAGCACCGCGCCGGCGAGCATCACCCCCAGCGACTGCGCCGTGATGGGGACCGCGTCGCCGACCGGGAAGACGGCCGGCACGACCCCCAGGGCAGCCACCAGCCCGGCGAAGGTCGCGATGAGGGCGAGGTCGCGGGAGCTGGAGCGGCGGACCGGCATGCGGGGAGTCTAGGGCGCAGCCACGGCCGGGCTCAGAGCCGTGCGGCGGAGAAGGTGTCGCAGGCCTCGAGCGTGCCCTCGGTCCGGCCGGTCTCGAACCACGCCATGCGCTGCTGCGCCGAGCCGTGCGTCCAGGACTCGGGGTCGACCCGGCCCGAGGACCGCTGCTGGATGCGGTCGTCGCCGACCGCGGCGGCCGCGTCCAGGGCTCGCCTCACGTCGTCCTGGGTCAGGTCCAGGATGAAGGGCTGCCCGCTGCCGTCGTCGGCGGTGGTGGCGTGCCGGGTCCAGATGCCGGCGTAGCAGTCGGCCTGCAGCTCGAGCCGCACCGCGTCGCTGCCGGCCCCCTGCTGCGTCCGCACCCGGCCCATGGTGCCGAGGAGGTCCTGCACGTGGTGGCCGTACTCGTGGGCGAGGACGTAGGCCCGGGAGAACTCGCCGCCCTCGGCGCCCAGCCGGCCCTCGAGCATGTCGGCGAAGAAGGTGGTGTCGAGGTAGACGTGCTTGTCGACGGGGCAGTAGAACGGCCCGACGTCCGCGCTGGCGCCACCGCAGCCGGTCGAGACGGTCCCGCTGAACAGGTCGGTGCGGGCCGGGGTGTAGGCCACGTCGGCCTGGCGGGGCAGGGCCTGGGCCCAGAAGGCCTGGATGGAGTTCACGTCCGCGACCAGGGCGCAGTCAGCGTCCTGGTCGGCGGCGCGCCCGCTCGTGCACTGGGAGAGCGAGGTGCCCTCCCCCGAGGACGGGCCGCCGGAGCCGCCGCCGAGCTGGCTCTGCACCAGGAAGATCACCACCAGCACGATCAGGCCACCGATCCCGCCCCCCACCCGCAGGCCGGAGCCACCGCCGACCGGGAACCCGCCGCCGCCACCGCCCCCGCCGCTGCGGCGCTGCACCTGGCTGGTGTCCAGCCGGGCCTTCGGGTTGTAGCGCACTGCGGTACCTCCGTCGCGTCTCGGGCGGACCGTCCGCCGGGCCGCGCGCCCCGCGCACGACCACCCCGGGGCGGTGTACCCACCCCCAGGGCGGCAGAACCGCCGCGGTGACCCTCCGCTCAGGACAGCCGCTCCTGCAGGGACTCCCAGGCGAGAGCTCGCGCTGCCAGGCCGCGACCTGCCGGGTGGCGGTGGAGAGCACCCAGGCGCCGATGCGGCGCGGCGGGCCGGGCGGTGGTCACGGGTCCGTGATCGGCGCTCGCGCCGAGCGCGTGAGGCTATTGTCCGATTCCTCACCGTGTGGCGAGGGGGCCGGGAGGAGCCCCGTAGACTGGAGGCCGTGAGGTGCTCCACGGACCTGGTCCGGACACCGCTCCACTGCCGTCGGAGGTCCCGTCCGACCCGGCCCCCGTGTCCATCGTGTCCACCACCCGCTCCGAGGTTGCTTCCCCATGATCACCGCCCACCATCTCGAGGTCCGCGCGGGCGCCCGCCTGCTGATGGACGACGTGTCCTTCCGGGTCGCCGCGGGGGACAAGGTGGGCCTGGTCGGCCGCAACGGAGCGGGCAAGACGACGCTGACCAAGATCCTGGCCGGGGACGCGCTGCCGGCGGCGGGCACGGTCACCCGGGCCGGGAGCGTCGGGTACCTGCCGCAGGACCCGCGCACCGGTGACCCCGAGGTCCTCGCGCTGCACCGGATCCTGTCCGCCCGCGGGCTCGACGACGTGGTGCGCCGGCTGCGGGAGGCCGAGGAGGAGATGGCCTCGCCCGACCCCGAGGTCCAGGACCGGGGGATGCGCCGCTACGAGAAGGCGGACGCGGCCCTGCACGCCGGCGGCGGGTACGCCGCGGAGGCCGAGGCCCGCCAGATCTCAGCCAGCCTCAACATCGCGGACCGGATCCTGGCCCAGCCCCTGCGCACCCTCTCGGGGGGCCAGCGCCGCCGCGTCGAGCTGGCCCGGATCCTGTTCTCCGGCGCCGAGACGCTGCTGCTGGACGAGCCCACCAACCACCTCGACGCCGACTCCATCGTGTGGCTGCGCGACTTCCTGCGGGCCTTCAAGGGCGGGCTCATCGTGATCAGCCACGACGTGGGCCTCCTGGAGGCGTGCGTCAACAAGGTCCTGCACCTCGACGCCAACCGCGCCGAGATCGACCTCTACAACATGGGCTGGACGACGTACCTGGCCCAGCGCGAGACCGACGAGAAGCGACGGCGGCGCGAGCGGATGAACGCCGAGAACAAGGCCAGGACGCTGACCGACCAGGCCAACCGGATGCGGGCCAAGGCCACCAAGGCCCAGGCCGCGCAGTCCATGCTCAAGCGGGCCGAGAAGCTGATGGGCGGCCTGGAGGGCGAGCGCCGCGCCGACAAGGTGGCACGCATCAGCTTCCCCGCGCCGGCGCCCTGCGGCAAGACCCCGCTGACGGCCGCCGAGCTGTCGAAGTCCTACGGCTCGCTCGAGGTCTTCACCGACGTCGACCTCGCCATCGACAAGGGCAGCCGGGTGGTCGTGCTCGGGCTGAACGGTGCGGGCAAGACCACCCTGCTGCGGATCCTGGGCGGGGTCGACGCGCCCGACACGGGACGGGTCAACCCCGGCCACGGGCTCAAGCTGGGCTACTACGCCCAGGAGCACGAGACGCTGGACACCAGCCGCACCGTGCTGGAGAACATGCGGCACGCCGCCCCCCAGCTGGCCGACACCGAGGCCCGCAGCGTGCTCGGCTCGTTCCTGTTCAGCGGCGACGACGCCACCAAGCCCGCCTCGGTGCTGTCCGGCGGGGAGAAGACGCGGCTGGCCCTGGCCATCCTCGTGGTCTCCAGCGCCAACGTGCTGCTCCTCGACGAGCCCACCAACAACCTGGACCCGGCCTCGCGCGAGGAGGTGCTGGCCGCCATCCGCGCCTATCAGGGCGCGATCATCCTGGTCACCCACGACGAGGGCGCGGTCGCCGCGCTCGAGCCCGACCGCGTGCTGATCCTGCCCGACGGCGTGGAGGACCTCTGGAACGCCGGGTACGCCGACCTGGTGTCCCTGGCCTGACCCGCCCGACCCGCCTGACCCGCGGTCCGCACGGGCCGGAGGTGTCGGTGGCGCCCACTACGCTGCCTGGGATGGACGACGGAGCAGGGACGACGGTGGACGAGGGCGTGCTGGCCGCGGGCGGCCTGCGCTTCGCGTGCACCGGTGCGGTCGCCACGGTGACCCTGGACCGGCCGCACAGCCGCAACGCGCAGACCCCGGCGACCTGGGAGGCGCTGCGGGTCATCGGTGCGAGCCTGCCTCCCGAGGTCCGTGTCGTGGTCGTGCGCGGTGCCGGTGAGGTGTTCTCCTCCGGACTGGACCTCGGGATGCTGCAGGGCGCGGGCGTGGCGGGGGAGCCCTCGGTGCTCAGCCTGCTCGACCTGCCGGACGCCGAGATGGCCGAGCGCATCGCCGCCTGGCAGGAGGGCTTCACCTGGCTGCGCCGTCCCGACGTGGTCTCGGTCGCCGTGGTGCACGGGCCGGCCGTCGGGGCCGGCTTCCAGCTCGCCCTGGCCTGCGACCTACGGGTGCTGAGCGACACGGCCCGCTTCTCCATGCGGGAGCCCCAGCTGGGCCTCGTCCCCGACCTCACGGGAACAAAACCGCTGGTCACGCTGGTTGGCTACTCGCGAGCCCTGGAGATCTGTGCCACCACCCGCTGGGTGGGGGCGGCCGAGGCCCGCGAGATCGGCCTGGCGACGGTCGTGGTGGCTCCGAACGAGCTGGACGCGACGGTCGACGACCTGGTGGACGCGCTCACGGCGCCGTCGCACGGCGCGGTCACCGAGACCAAGGCGCTGCTGCTGGCCGCGGGCGACCGCGACCTGGACGAGCAGCGAAAGGCCGAGCGGGAGGCCCAGGTGCGCCGCTTCCGGGCCCTGGCCCCGCGGGCGCAGGGCTGAGGCACCACAGGCAGCAGTCAGCACCAGGGACGTAGCAGGCAGCAGGGACGCGGAGGGACCGCGCCGGACGAGGTGGAGGTGAGCGGATGTCGATGAGCTCCGGCATGGGTCCGGTCTGGCGCAACATGCGCACCGACCGCACCGTGGCCCACCAGAAGCTGGGCCGCGACACCATCCGGCGGGTCGCGGGCTTCGCCCGGCCGCACCGTCCGTCGATCGCGGTCTTCCTCGTGCTGACCGTCCTGGACGCCGCCCTGGTGGTGGTGACCCCCCTGCTGGTGAAGCGGATCGTCGACGACGGGATCCTGCGCGCAGGACACCCGGCTCGTGGTCCTGCTGGCCCTGGCCATGGCCGCGGTCGCGGTCGTCGACGCCGGCTTCGCGCTGGGCATGGGGTGGCTGTCCTCCCGGATCGGCGAGGGTCTGATCTACGACCTGCGCACCAGCGTCTTCGCCCACGTGCAGCGGATGTCCCTGGCCTTCTTCACCCGCACGCAGACCGGCGCCCTGGTCTCCCGGCTCAACAACGACGTCATCGGCGCGCAGCGCGCCTTCACCTCGGTGCTGTCGAGCACCGTCTCCAACGTCATCGGCGTCGTGGTGGTGGGCGTGCTGATGCTGGCGCTGAGCTGGCAGGTCACGGTGCTGTGCCTGCTGACCTTCCCGCTCCTGCTGCTGGCCAGCCGCTGGGTCGGCCGGCAGCTCGTCGGTCTCACCCGCGACCAGATGCAGGGCAACGCGGAGATGGGCAACTCGATGACCGAGCGGTTCAACGTCGGCGGGGCCATGCTGCTCAAGCTGTTCGGCCGTCGGGCCGAGGAGGACGACCAGTTCGCGAGCAAGGCCGGCCTCGTCCGCGACCTCGGCGTCCGCATCGCGCTGATCACCCGCGTCTTCAGCGCCACGCTCATGCTCATCCCCGCCCTGGCCACCGCGCTGGTGTACGGCGTGGGCGGCGCCCTGGTCATCTCCGGCACCCTGACCGTCGGCACCCTGCTGGCGCTGGCCACCCTGCTGCTGCGCCTGCTCGGCCCGCTGCAGGGCCTCTCGAACGTCCGCGTCGACGTGATGACGGCACTGGTCAGCTTCGAGCGGGTCTTCGAGGTGCTCGACCTGCCCTCGATGATCGACGAGAGCCCGGACGCGGTGGTGCTCGCCGCCGACGGCGGCGCGCGTGGAGTTCGACCACGTGGCGTTCCGCTACCCGCGCGCCGACGAGGTGTCGCTGGCCAGCCTGGAGATCGGTGGCCCGGGCCGAGTCCCGCGACAACGAGCATGGTGCTGCACGACGTCACCTTCACCGCGCAGCCCGGCCAGATGGTCGCCCTGGTGGGCCCGTCCGGGGCGGGCAAGACCACGATCACCCACCTGGTGGCCCGGCTCTACGACGTCACCTCGGGCACCGTGCGGGTCGACGGGCACGACGTGCGCGACGTGACCCTGCAGTCCCTGGAGGACGCGGTCGGCTACGTCACCCAGGACGCGCACATGTTCCACGACACCATCCGCGCCAACCTGCGGTACGCCCGCCGGGCGCCACGGACGCGAGATCTGGGACTCCCTGGACGCCGCCCAGATCGGCGCGCTGGTGCGCAGCCTCCCGGACGGCCTGGACACCGTCGTCGGGGACCGCGGCTACCGGCTCTCCGGCGGGGAGCGCCAGCGGCTGGCCATCGCCCGGCTGCTGCTGAAGGCGCCGTCCATCGTGGTGCTCGACGAGGCCACGGCCCACCTGGACTCCGAGTCCGAGGTCGCCGTGCAGCGGGCGCTGGACCGGGCCCTGGAGGGCCGGACCTCGCTGGTGATCGCGCACCGCCTCTCCACGGTGCGCAACGCCGACCTCATCCTGGTCGTCGACGACGGGCGGGTCGTGCAGTCCGGCACCCACGCGTCGCTGCTCGCCGAGGGCGGCCTGTACGCGACGCTGTACGAGACGCAGTTCGCGAGCGCCCCCGCCGTCGCTGGCTAGGCTGGTCCGATGGACCTGGGCCTGCGAGACCGCGTGTACGTCGTGACCGGCGGGTCGGGCGGCCTCGGCCGCGCCACCGCCGAGGCGCTGGTGGCCGACGGTGCCCGGGTGGTGCTCACCGGGCGGCGGGCCGACGCGGTGGAGCGGGCCGTGGAGGCGCTCGGTGCCGGGCACGCGACCGGGGTCGTCGCCGACAACGCCGACCCGGGGACGCCGGCCCGTCTCGTCGAGGCAGCCCGGACGGCCTACGGACGCCTGGACGGGGCGCTGGTCTCGGTCGGCGGGCCGGCCGCCGGCACGGTCCTCGAGACCTCGGACGACGACTGGGCCGCGGCCGTGGGGTCGGTGCTGCTGGGGGGCGTGCGGCTGGGCCGCGAGATCGGGCGCGAGCTGGGGGAGGGCGGCGCGATGGCGTTCGTGCTGTCGTCGTCGGTCAAGGCACCGCTGCCGGGCCTGGCCATCAGCAACGGGCTACGACCAGGACTGGCCATGGTGGCCAAGGGGCTGGCCGACGAGCTCGGACCGCGCGGCGTACGGGTCAACGGGCTGCTGCCCGGGCGGGTCGAGACCGAGCGGACCCGCACCCTCGACGAGGGCACCGGTGACGCCGAGGCGGCCCGGAAGCGGTCCGTGGCCAGCATCCCGCTGGGTCGCTACGGCCGGCCCGAGGAGTTCGGGGCGGTCGCCGCGTTCCTGCTCTCACCCGCTGCGGGCTTCGTCTCCGGCGCGATGGTGCCCGTCGACGGGGGATGCTCCGTGCCCTGTGAGGCGCCCTGTGAGGTGCCGACCGCCGGCGCTCGCGGCGCCGCCGTGACGGCCGGGCCTGCTCGCCGCGCCGCGGCCAGCAGCTTCTTGCGCTCGTCCCAGGCCAGGAAGAAGAACCCGAAGACGGCGAGCACCCCGAAGAACCACCACTGCAGGCCGTAGAAGAAGTGCGGGCCGTTGCCCAGGTCGGGCAGCTCGGCCCGGGTCAGCGGCTGGGCCGCCGGCGGGCTCTCGCTCTCCACGTCCACGAACCCGCCGTACACGGGCTCGGACAGGGTGGGGGCGATCTCCCGGCTCGAGACGGCCCGGGCCGACCGGTCGCTCACCTTCGCGGCCCCGCCGGTGGCGTCGACGCGCACCCAGCCCACCACGGTGACCCGCCCCTGGGGCGGTGCCGGCGCGTCCACCTGCTCGGAGCCCTTGTTGTCGGTGGAGAGCCAGCCGCGGTCCACCAGCAGCGCCGTGCCGTCCGTGGTCACCAGGGGAGTGACGACGTCGACCCCGGACGCGCCGTCGCGGGTCTGGTAGCGGATCACCACCGACTCCTGCGGGGAGTAGGTCCCGGTCGCGCTGACCCGGCGCCACTCGTCGCGGGAGGAGGCCGGGCGGCCGGGGCGCAGCACGTCGGCGACCGGCGCGGCGGGCGCAGCGAGGTTGACCCGCGTCCGGGCGTTGCTGGACTCCCGGTCCGAGAGCCGGTGGAACTGCCACTGCCCCAGCAGGTAGGCCCCGTAGGCCAGGAGCACCACCGTGATGCCGAACAGCACCCAGCGCCGGCTGACCATGAACCTCACACCACGACAGTAGCCCGCAGCCCCGGACGACCGGGACGACCCGGCGAGCCGGGGACGAGCAGCCGCAGACGGGCAGCACCTAGACTGACGCCCATGAGCACAGGCGCACTCCTCGACACCTTCGGTCGGGTGGCCACCGACCTCCGGGTGTCCCTCACCGACCGCTGCAACCTCCGGTGCTCGTACTGCATGCCGGCCGAGGGGCTCGACTGGCTGCCCGGCGAGGAGGTCCTGACCGACGACGAGGTGGTACGCCTGATCACGGTGGCCGTGGAGCGCCTGGGGGTCACCGAGGTGCGCTTCACCGGCGGCGAGCCGCTGCTGCGGCGCGGGCTGCCCGACATCATCGCCCGCACCGTCGCGCTGCGCCCACGGCCGGAGACCTCCATCACCACCAACGCCCTGGGTCTGACCCGGACGGCGCACGCGCTGGCCGCCGCCGGCCTGGACCGCGTCAACGTCAGCCTGGACACGGTGCGTCGAGAGGACTTCCACACCATCACCCGGCGGGACCGGCTCGCCGACGTGGTCGCGGGCCTGGAGGCGGCGTCGCTGGCCGGGCTGGGCCCGGTCAAGGTCAACGCCGTGCTGCTGCGGGGCGTCAACGACGACCAGGCCCCCGAGCTGCTGCGCTGGTGCATGGACCGCGGCTACGAGCTCCGCTTCATCGAGCAGATGCCGCTGGACGCCCAGCACCAGTGGAGCCGCGACGGCATGGTGACCGCGGACGAGATCTTCGCCGCCCTGCAGGAGGAGTTCATGCTCGAGCCGGCGGCCGAGCCGCGCGGCAGCGCGCCGGCCGAGCTCTTCGCCGTCAACGGCGGGCCGCACACGGTCGGCGTGATCGCCTCGGTCACCCGCCCGTTCTGCGGGGACTGCGACCGCGTCCGCCTGACCGCCGACGGACAGGTCCGCAACTGCCTGTTCGCCCGGGAGGAGAGCGACCTGCGCGCCGCCCTGCGCGGCGGGGCCGCCGACGCCGAGATCGCCGACCGGTGGCGGGCGGCGATGATGACCAAGCGGCCCGGCCACGGCATCGACGACACCTCGTTCCTCCAGCCCGCGCGCCCGATGTCGGCCATCGGCGGCTGACCCGCGGCGGGGCCCGTCCCCTCCGGCCGGCGACCCGCTCGCGCCGGCGCCCCGCTCCCGGTCGGCCGCCCCGCCAGTGGCAGGATGACCGCATGCGACTGTTTGCAGCGATCGTGCCGCCCGTCAGCGCGCTCGAGGCGGTCTGCGAGGTCGTCGCCGCGGCCCGCGTGCCGGGGGTGGAGCCGCCGCCCCCGCAGGGTCTGCTGCGGCGGATCGCCGGCCGGCGATCCGGCCGGCGCGGCCAGGCCGAGCCCCCGGCCGCCGTCGCCCGGGAGCTGGACCTCCCGCCGATCGACCAGATGTACATCCCCATCACAGCCTTCGGGAACCTCACCCTCGGCGACTCGGTCAAGCTCGCCAAGGCGCTGCGCGAGGACGTCGCGACCTGGTCGCGGCCCACGGTGGCGCTGGCCGGTGGCACGGCCCTGGAGTTCAAGGGCGACGAGTCGGTGTGGGCCAAGGTGGTCGGCGACGTGGACGAGCTGCTCACCATCGGTCGGGGCGTGCCGCAGGTCGTGCAGCGGCTCGGGTACTTCGTGGACCGGCGCCAGTTCCGGCCGTGGCTGTCGGTGGGCACCATCACCGAGGAGACCACCGCGCCGTACCTCGAGACCGTGGTCGAGGCCCTGGAGGGCTTCCACGGCGAGTCCTGGACGGTGGAGCACGTCTCCCTGATGGAGCGACCGGCCGACGTCAGCGCCGGGGACTCCTTCGTGGTCCGCGAGCAGATGCCGCTCGCCCCCGCCTGACCCCTCCGCTCAGCTGCGTGGGGGCGGAGGCCGGGCTGGCCTCGGCCGGCCACGAGCCCGGCAGCGCACGGTTCTCGGCCAGGACGACGAGCAGCTGCTCCAGCGGCATGGGCCGGTGCATCAGGTAACCCTGGGCGAAGGGGGCGTGCACGTGGTCACGCAGGTGCTCGAGCTGGCTGGGCCGCTCGATGCCCTCGACCACCACGTCGAGGCCGAGGGCCTGTCCCATCATCGTGATCGAGCACAGCAGCGCGCAGGAGCGCTCGTCGCGGTCGATGCTCTCGGAGAAGGACAGGTCGGTCTTGATGATCTGCACCGGCATGTCCTGCAGGTAGCCGATGGAGGAGAAGCCGATCCCGAAGTCGTCGATGGCGAACGGCACCCCCCGCCCGGCCAGCGTCTTCATCGCCTCCAGCGAGGTGGGGTCGTTGCCGATGCCGTCACGCTCGGTGATCTCCAGCACCAGGCCCGCACCGGCCATGGTGCCCATGGCGCGCTCCACCTTGGCCACGAAGTCGGGCTCGCGCAGCTGCTTGGCCGAGATGTTGACGCTGACGTTGATGTCACCGCCGGCCGCCTGCACGATGGCCACGGCGTCCCGGGCCGCGTGATCCAGCACGACGTCGCCCAGCGCCACCACCAGTCCGGTCTCCTCGGCCACCCGGATGAACACGTCGGGCGGGACGTCGACGCCGTTGGACCGCCAGCGGGCCAGGGCCTCGACCCCGGTGATGCGACCGGTGGCGGCTCGCACCACGGGCTGGTAGACCAGCTGCAGGTCCCCGGCCGCGACGGACGCGCGCAGCGACTCCACCAGCTCCAGTCGCTGCAGGCGGGACCGGCCGATGGCCCGCTCGTACTCGACGTACTGGTTCTTGCCGCGCGACTTGGCCTCGTACATGGCGAGGTCCGCGTTGCGGAGCATGCTCTCGGCGGTCTCGCTGGTGTCGCCGAACGCGACGCCGATGCTGGCCGACAGCGACAGCTGGTGGCCGGCCACGTGGGCGCCCTTGGACAGCGAGGCCAGGATCCGGTCGCACGCCGAGCTGACCTCGGGCGGGTGGACGTCCTCCAGCAGCAGCGCGAACTCGTCACCACCGAGCCGCGCCACCGTGTCGCTCTGGCGCACGCAGCCGGTGAGCCGCTGCGCCACGTCGATGAGCACCGCGTCGCCGGCGGCGTGGCCGAAGCGGTCGTTGACCGGCTTGAAGCCGTCGAGGTCGACGAAGAGCAGTGCGATGCGCGTCTGCCGACGCCTCGACATCTGGAGGGCGTGGTCGACGCGGTCCAGCAGGAGGCCGCGGTTGGGAAGGTTGGTGAGCAGGTCGTGGCGCGCGAGGTGCGTCATGTCCTCGGTCAGCCGCAGCCGCGAGAAGGCGTCGGAGGAGACCGCCACCATGGCCTCGAGCGCCTTCTGGTCCGCGGTGGTGGTGGAGCGGGCGCGGTTGCGGCCCGGCGCGACGATCCAGCGGTCGCGCTGCCCGTCGCGGAGCTGGGCGCCGACCTCGTGGGCGCCGGGCGGCGTGGCCCGGACCTCGATCTGCTTGATGCGCAGCAGCCGCTGCGCGTCGTCGACGAGGGCGTCCACGACCTGACGGGTGTCGGAGAGGGTCTGGGCGCGCACGGCCGCGTCGAAGAGCACCCCGAGCCGGCGGGAGTTCTCCCCGCCCCGGGTGACGGCGCGGGTGGCCACCAGCAGCGTGGCCAGGGGTACGGCGAACAGCATGAGCACCCACCAGGGGGCCAGCCGGGAGATGACCGCGCTGAGGTAGCCCAGGGTGTCGAAGGGCACGAAGCACGCGATGGCCACCAGGACGCCGCGCTGACGCAGGTGCTGCAGGAGGGAGGAGGAGGTCTCGATGGCCACCGAGACCGCGGAGAGCAGGAAGTCGGTCAGGAAGTAGGCCGCGGCCGCCAGGGCCACCGCGAGCAGCTCCACCGGTTCGCCCTTGCCGTCGGAGCCGCGCACGGCGGACAGCACCACGGCGGACACGGCCCCGCCGAGGATCCCGACGCCGATGTTGAAGAGCTTGACCATCGCGCGCTTGTCGGAGGTGACCTGGGTGATCAGGACGCCGCACGACCACAGCAGGAGGGCCACGTGCGCGTCCTGCGTGCACAGCAGGAACATCAGGATGCTGGAGTCGAAGCCGACCTCGATGCCGCCGTCGCCGTTGTCCAGGACCATGGGGAAGCGGGCCACCACCACGATGAGCGGCACGCAGACCAGAGCCCAGGCGCTCGGCCACAGCGTCTGGT